>JBFGJG010000029.1:0-58138 GCA_041577295.1 Gemmatimonadales bacterium | reverse complement strand
GGGGGCGGGATGTTTCCACTGCTCATCCTGCTTCCACTTCGCATCCGGCCGATGCGGCCAATCCGGCCGAGGCCGCCGCGGCCACCTCGCCTGCCCCTCCTGCTTGACCATTCCAACTCAGGTCGTACGTTGTGTAGCAGCGGTGTGGGCGGGGGAGAACTGGACCAGCAGTGAAGGATCGCGATTGCGATCGCCGTAACCGACGCCTTGCCCTGACCCGGGACGGGGATGGCGAGTGGTTTGGCAGGCATCGCACCCAAACGATGTATCGGGTTCCAGCTCCGCCCGCTCTCACCCGCCTCCTCCGCGGCTATCCTGGCCGCCTCAGCCGAGCTGCCAACCACAGCGCCATCGCCGCTGCACGTTAGCGCTCAACGCCGGAGTGGTACGCATGAGATCCCCCTCGCGCCTAGCTCTCGTTTTGTTCCTCGGGTCGCTGTGTCTAGCCTGGATGCCGGGGGCCGGTGTGGGCCAACAGCCGATTGAAGCAGTCCAGCGGTACGCGGATGCGCACCGCGTAGAAATCGTGCAGGAACTCCGCGATCTCCTTGCGATCCCCAACGTGGCATCGGATCTCCCCAACATTCGACGCAACGCTGAGGTGCTCGTCGCCATGATGGAAGCGCGCGGGATCACCACGCGCATCATGGAGACGGGTGGTGCGCCGATCGTCTACGGTGAGATCGGGGATCCGGATCTTCCCACCATCCTCTTCTACTGTCACTACGATGGGCAGCCCGCGAACGCGGCGAACTGGGCGCAGGAGGCTCCGTGGACGCCGGTGCTCCGGTCGGCGTCTCTCGAGGCCAATGGAGAAATCATCGAGTGGCCCACGGCGGGAGACTCGGTCAACCCCGAGTGGCGAGTGTACGCACGGTCGGCAAGCGATGATAAAGCCCCCATCATTGCGTTGATGCGCATGCTCGATGCGTGGCGCGCCGCGGGTGTTCCCTTCAGAAACCGGCTCAAGTTTTTATTCGAGGGTGATGAGGAGGCGGGCTCGCAGTTCCTGCCAGCCGTGATGCGTGATAACCGGGAGCTCTTCGCGGCCGATCTGGTGGTCATGGCTGACGGTCCTATCCACCCGTCGGGTCGGCCTACGGCCGATTTTGGACTGCGGGGGATGGCGGCCGTAACGCTCACGATGTATGGGCCAGTGACACCACTCCACTCGGGTCACTACGGCAACTGGGCGCCAAACCCGGCGATGCGTCTCGCGCAGCTGCTCTCGACCATGAAGGCTCCCGATGGGCAGGTGCTGGTCGCTGACTGGGAAGACGACATGTTGCCGCTCGGTGACGAAGAGCGGGCGGCGTGGGCCGCGTATCCGCACGACGACCGCACGCGCCGGCATCAACTGCAGCTCGGATCGCTCGACGGAAGTGGGGCGACTCGGCAGGAGCTCATTGCGCGGCCGTCGCTGAACGTGCGTGGCCTCCAGAGCATGTTCGTGGGCGATCAAGCACGGACAATCATCCCAGACGTGGCTATCGCCGAGCTGGATCTACGACTCGTGGCCGGCAATGACCCGCAGCGACAGGTCGAAAAGCTCGTGCGTCACGTCGAGCTCCATGGGTACACCGTCGTGCGAGAGGATCCGGACTCAACGACGCGGGTGAATACACCTCGCCTCGTGAAGGTCAATACCGGGCGCGGATACCCCGCTGGGCGGACCGCGCTCGGACATCCTGCGGCACAGGCAGTGATCACGGCGTTGCACACCGCAGGTCTGGGGTCTCCGGTGGTTAGTCCCACCATGGGTGGCTCCGGTCCCGCATGGGTCTACACGGACATCCTGCAAGCGCCGTTCGTGGTAGTGCCGACCGTTAACCATGACAACAACCAACATGCCGCGAACGAGAATCTCCGTCTGGCGAACCTGTTTCGTGGCATGCGGATCCTCGCAGCCGTCGCCAGCGCCCCCTTGCGAGTCGTCCCGTGAGGTGACGATGAGCGTGGGGGGCACACACTTCGTGTTCCGCTAACCGCTTGCTGTGGAGTCCAACGCAACACCTGCCACACAACGGAGTCCCGACTCGCCAGGTCGGCGTCGCACGGGAAATTGGTGGTTCGCGGCGGTCGCGGCGCTGGCGGTGCTTCAGTTGGGTCTCTACTTGGTGCTGCGGGCCCGCCCTGGGTTGCTGGGGGTCGTTCTCTGGTACGTCGGGCCGTGGGCGATCGGTCTCATCGCCGTCGGAGTGCTAGGCGTCGGCCTGGTCATGTCCGCGCTGCGACGGCCATTTTGGTCCAACGCCCGTGGTATCGCGTTTCTTGGTTTGGCCGCGATCATGATCGTCTCCGGGCGAGCCTATCGTGTCTACCCTTCGTCATACGATGATCGTCCGAGCGAAGTTGGTTTTCGCCTACCCCTCGACGGTGCGGTTACGGTTGCGTGGGGCGGTGCCACCCGCGATGTGAACTATCACGTGGTGGTGCCGGACCAACGGTGGGCCTACGACCTCTTGGTCACGCGGGATGGTGCGAGCTATCGCGACGACGGCACGGTTTTGGAGCACTATCATGCCTATGATCGGCTGGTGCGCTCTCCCGCCGCCGGGCGTGTGGTCAGTGCCGTGGACGGGAGACCCGATCACCCCATCGGCACGAAATGGGATGGCGAAGATGTACTGGGCAACCACGTCGTCGTGCAGCTGGCGGACAGTCAGTACCTCTTCGTCGCCCATTTGCGTCGCGGCACCGTGGCGGTCCGCCCCAAGCAGTTAGTGCAGGTCGGGACCCATCTCGGACACGTCGGCAACTCGGGCCGGTCCACCGAGCCCCATGTCCATGTCCACCTGCAGAACACACCGGATCCGTACTTTGCTGAGGGCATTCCGATGTACTTTGAGGATTACGTCGTGCGGGAGCGTTTGGTGCGCCGCGGCATACCGACTGGTGGCGTAAGAGGACGGCAGTTCATAGGGCAGATCATCGAACACGCCGACTCCCTCCTGACGGTGTCCTAACCGGCCGCGGTCGATGTCGTATCACGGAGTCGTCCTCACGAGCGAAGCGGTCGGACGCTTTGCCCCGATCCACCTGGATCATCCGCCCGACTGCACCCCGCTGACGCCCGCGAGTGCGATCACGTTGCAGGCTGTCACCCGGCACGAGGCGGAGTTCGCGGGACTGGGAATCGATTGGGGATGCGGTACTGGGTGTGTCGCCATCGTTTTGGCAAAGAATCCCGCGGTACGACACGTGGTTGCGATTGATATTAAGGAAACGAACGTGCGTGCCACGCGGCGAAACGCCGAGCACAACGCAGTCGGAGATCGAATTACTGCTGTTCGGGCCGACTCCCTGGCGGCGTTGGGGGGTGACGACCGGCAGCCCGATAGACCGCGGCGCTCGATCAATTTCGTGGTGGCCAATCCGCCGGCGAGTCTTGGGGACGACGGCTTCTCTGTTCGGCGACGTATTGCGACGGAAATGGGTTCCGTCCTCCGCGATGACGGACGGCTCTTCGTACAAATTTCTCAGCAGTACGGGATAGAGCGCATCAGGGGCCTCGCCGGACCCACCACTTGTCTCCGGTACGATGGGGTGCTCGAGACGTCCGACTGGGTGCCATTCGATCTTGGCCGTAGCGACCTACGTGGATTGCTGCAGCAGTACGCCGTCGAGGAAGCACGGGGCGGAATCCCCTACCGATTCCGCGATCCTCGTAACGATCAATGGTTGACCGCACGCGATGCCCTCACGCTGTTCTCATCCGCAGAACAAAGCCCGCTGACTCAGTGGCAGGTGCATTGCTACACGCGCGAGGCGGGGACGAAGCGCTGATGCGTGCGAGCCTGGCCTGGGTCTGGTCGATCCTGCTCTGCGTCGCCTGCGGGGGATATCAGCCCGAGGGGGACGCATGGGTTGATCGTCGTCTCTCCCGATTTGCCTACGTTGGGGAAGAGGCCGGCGCCACACTGGTTGTGGGAACACAGGCCGCGCGCTACCGAGAGAATGAGAAGTTCATGCCGGTCGAGATTGCGGTGGGCAACACCAGCCGCGTCGCCTTACGGCTCCGCCGCACGGATTTCGTACTCGTCGATACGGCCGGCATCGCGTACGAGACGGTGGAGCCCGCGGTGTTGGTCAAGGAATACAATCTGCTCGACATGGACCGCTCTGCACTTGGCGTGCTCCCCTCGCAAGCCGCGAGTGCCTTTCCCGGTTACCGCTTGACACCGAGCAAGTTCAGCCCCACCAGAGCCGCTACGGCTGGACTGTTCACGCGTGATGTCGTGCATGATGAGATCGTGGTGCCGACGGGCCATTACATCGTGGACTTCATTTACTTCCCCAAACCCGCCACCGGTATCGAGGGACGCCGTTTTGAGCTGGTGCTGTCCAATGCTGCGCTGGAAGGGAGCGTGCGGGTCAGCTTCGTCGTCGATTAGCGGGCGTTAGGGTGCGGCATCGGTTCGGTGAATCCCGCCGTCCGCGTAAAGGTGCGCAGCCGCTCGAGCAGCGTGACATCGATCGGGGCCAAACCGTCTCCACCTCGGTGCGTCTGTCGTCACAGGTGTGGGATAACGCTGCGGTTACCGCCTGACTGCCGTCATCTCGCGGAGTACCTCACGGACCTCCGCGGCTTTGCCAGCTCGCGCCAACGCATCCCACAACCGCTCAACCGTTTCTCCGTCGACGTAGCCCGGTGGTGTCCCCACACTCGGCGTCGAGAGCCCTTCCGCCGCACGAAACTCGTCTACTGCCGCAATGACCTCCGCCGTGTAGAGAGTCGCGTCGTCCCCGGATTCGAGCACGTCCACGGCGGGGCGGAAGTAGCCCAGCGCGTGTAGCATGACCTTGAGTTGCCAAACATCGCGTCCCTGAAACTGCTGGAGCTCCCGATAACCGAGCGTTTGCGAGATCGTATCGTAAATACGCCTTAGCTCCGCGATTGGCGACGGGTGTTCGCAGACGTTGATGTTGGCGGTGATCCCGTCGTCGCGGCGGGAGCGGCCGGGACGTGGGTCGGCGACGATCACGGCTGCTGACTGCACGCGTCCCTTCCGCGCATCGCCGCCCTCGGTCTGCCCGGCCGCCAACGCCTCGATGAGGCGATCGGCGAGATGCCGACCGGACCCCGCCGTGGCTTCGAAATTCTGTGCGACGGCGTCGAGTACTTTCGGACCCACCAGCAGATTGCCCTGAGTCACGTAGGTTGCGCCTGCGCGATGTCCTGCCCACGGGTTGGCGCCCTCGCCAGTGTGCTGCGCCACGCCGGCGCGGAGGCCGATGACCCCCACCTGGCGGCGGGCCGCCAAAGTGTCCGCGGCAACGGCATCACGCAGTGCGTGCTCGGCGGTCTGCCCCGCCGCCATCAAGCCGAGCAGTTCCTCACCGTACGCCGTGCGCGTGAAGGCCTGGGTTGCCACGGCGCCCACTCCTGCACGCACCCACGGAACACCATTGCCGACGCAAGCGACGCGTGTAGTGACCGCAACGCCGGATTCACCGGTCTGTGGATCGATCGCAGCGATCGAGAAGGTGGAGAATTCGAGATCGTCGCTCCAGGAGATGGGCTCTTGGGCGAGTAATGGCGTTGCCGCGACGATGACGGCAACCATCGGAAGTGGCCTCATGAGGATGCTCCTCCGAGCTGAAACGCAAGAACCCCGCGCACAACGTCACACGGGGTTCATCTCAGCGCCTGCAAGTAGATACTCAGGTTTCGTCGGCCACTCTCGCCCGGCCGGCGTTCGTGGCCACGGAGCGAATGCCGTTCGCGCGGCCGGAAGCAGAGGCGTACATCTGGCTTCGCCCGACGACCTGGCCGTTTGGAGCCGTGATGACGAAGTAGTACTTCCCATTCCGGGCTGTGCGACGCTCGACACGACTCGCCTTGCGTGCGTTAGCCTTGACGGACTTGATGCCGTTCCGGGCCGCGGGCTTGGAGCGATAGGCCTCGCTCTGCAAAATGACCTGCCCGTTCTTCGCGGTCAGGTTAAAGCAGTACTGGTGGTCTGAGCGACGACGGAACAGCCGGAATTGCGGATGCGACATGAACGACTCCTCCAGAATGAGATGAAAGCTCGCGCGCGCAGCGATGCGCTCGCAAGCCATTGTACCAGCAGCGACGGCGTGGGACAATGGCTTCTGGAGAAGTGGCTAAATGGGTTCCGGACTACGAACGCTTCGAGGGCTGGGCCCGTGTGACGAAGAGATTCACGATGAGTTGCTCGGCAGCGCCCGGATTGGCTTGAACCATCCCGACGCGCTCTTCCGCCGTGAGGCGAATGTCTACGTCCTCAGCGACCATGCGGCGCAGTAGATCGCTCACGGCTTCGCTCAACCGATCGAGGCCTGCGGAATCCAGGGCGTCCGGGGCAGCGAGCGCGCCATTGCCAGCAACCGCCGAGTCGTGGGGCTCGCCATCCGCCTCAGACTTGGCGGCCGCGACACCGTCGGCTTCGAGCTGCGTAAGCCGCTCGCGGAGCTCGGTCAACTCCGCAATGAGCTCCGCTTTGGTCTTGCGCTTATCGGCCTTACTTCGCCCCATACTACGTTTCGACTCCCTGCGGATGTACTGAATTGGATTGCACGGTGGTGCCCACCCTAAAGCAAACACCATACCGGCAGCGGTGGCTTCCTAAGCGCTGTCACGAGTTGCGCTTGGAATCTTTGTGATAAAAGTCACGCTCGGAGACATGGCCAGATGTGCACGTCGCTGCCGCATTGCACCAGAACACGCCCGGTCACGGTGAGCTGCCGGACAACTGTCGTTCCAGTTCGTCGAGCAGCGGCACCTGGGCTGCATTGATCTTACCACGGGCCGCCTCCATACCAAAGAAGCACGCTCGATCGATTTCTGGGAAGTCTTGGAATTTGCCAGACCCTGGAGGCCACTCCATCCGAAACGTATTGCTCCGGATCCCGCCGGCTTGGAGGTCGCCGCGAAAGGCCCAGGCGTGTACCGTCTTACCGCCGCGCTGTTTCACCTTTCCGAGCGGAACGTAGGGTCCTTGGGGAGGCACCCCGGTTTCCTCCTTGAACTCTCGCCGCGCCGCGCGGAGGAGATCCTCCCCAGGCGACGGCTCGCCCTTGGGGATGGTCCACGCGCCATGGTCCTTGTTGCGCCACCAGGGGCCTCCCGGGTGAACGAGCAGGACCTCGAGTTCGCGTTTCCGTTCGCGAAACATCAGCAACCCGGCGCTGATCGCAGGCACCATTCCTCCGGTCGAGTCATCGATGGTACCACCTTTGCGTCGTGACAAACCTCACGGAAGCGCACCTTTGGAGGCACATACAATCGATTCCGCGGCCCTTGCGTTCCCGAGGCTGTTCCGAACAAGGCATCTCAAAGATCCATGATTTACGGCGGAACCGACGTGATCGATTACCTGCCAGCGAGCGCCTGGAATTGCCTCAGGGCGTTCGTCGCCGAGGCCAATCCTCCGGGCTTACGACCCAGAGACTGGCGCCTGTTTTACGACTTCGTCAAGTCGTGTCACCTGCATCAAGCCCTCCTGAGCCGGGAGTCCCTCTTTGGCTTTCTTAACGCAAACGGTTTCGCGGACGACCTTGCCGACGAGTTGGGTAGCGTCTACCTGCATGGGCGTGCACTGCTGGCGGTCGAGGCCGGTGTCCGAGGCGAGATCAGCGACGTGCAAGAGCCCAACCCCATTTAGGTAGGGACGCCAGCGCCATCGCCAGTGGCAACTCCACCCGCGGCACATTGCGCGGGTGCCACTCGCATTCTATCCTCTCCTGCGATTCCCACGCAGAGCGCAACGCATGATCGAAGGATTCATTCGTGGCATCCCCAAGATCGAGCTCCACCTGCATATCGAAGGGACCCTCGAGCCAGAGTTGATGTTTCGACTGGCTGAACGCAATGGGATCCGACTGTCGTTTCGCGATGTCGAGGAGGTGCGCCGCGCATATGAATTTACCGATCTCCAGTCCTTCCTCGACATCTACTACGAGGGCGCCAAGGTCCTTGTGACGGAAGAGGACTTTTTCGACCTCACGTGGGCCTATCTGCTTCGTGTCAACGCCGAGAACGTGCGCCACGCGGAGGTCTTCTTTGACCCGCAGACACATACGAATCGTGGTGTGCCGTTCGATGCGGTGGTCGCGGGCATTCACCGAGCGCTCCTGAAGGCGCGGCGAGAACTCGGATTGTCCAGCCGGCTCATCATGTGCTTCCTGCGGCACCTTACCGCCAACGCTGCGATGGAGACGCTGGAACTGGCCTTACCGTACAAAGAGTGGATCGTGGCAGTCGGGCTCGATTCATCGGAGGTGGGCCATCCGCCCGAAAAGTTCGTCGATGTCTTCGACAACGCCCGCGACGAGGGGTTTCTCACCGTGGCGCACGCCGGTGAAGAAGGCCCCCCTGAGTTCATCTGGCAGGCCATCGAATTGCTCAAGGTCCGGCGCATCGATCACGGAGTTCGCTGTATCGAAGATCCACGACTGATCGACCATCTACGAACCACGAAGCTACCGCTGACCGTCTGCCCGCTGTCCAACGTCAAGCTGAAGGTGTTCGAGCGCCTCGAGGATCACAATCTCAAAGCGCTGTTGGATCTGGGATTGCGAGTGACCGTCAACTCCGATGACCCCGCCTACTTCGGCGGCTACCTGACGGCCAACTTCCTATCCGCACAAGCGGCGCTGGACTTGGATCGCCGAGATATCGTGCAACTGTCCGAGAATGCGATCCATGCAGCGTTTCTGAGTCCCCAGGAAAAGAGGCGCCTCGTGGGCGAGGTCCGTAGTTTTGCGGACACGTTTGAGGGTGACTGAGGGTGCGATGCCACGGCAACCGTGCGACACGCTTGCGAGCGGTGGTGCGGGGGCGTGCGGCTGGCCCATGCCTCAGCGCGAGTCGTCGTGACGAGCCTCGTTGAGGGCGTAAAACGTCTCTGCGGCCAAAGGGCCGCTTGCCCCGCCTCCGCATCGGGCACCGTAATCACCCCGAGGAGACGCGAGAGATCACCCCGGCGAGTGACGGGCGAATGGTCGGGTCGAGCACAGCACGCTCGCTCCGCGTTCCGTCGTTGCGATCCATCGACAGAGAGCATCGTTTGGGATCCAGCGGCACTGGAGTTGCAGGTGCTGTGGGGTGGCCGGTGGCTGATGGAGCTATCGGCGGTCCCCGCCCCATGCGGGTGCATTTGCAGAGGGATGTAGGTATGCGTTGGTTTCCAGTTGCTGTCCTCGCGCTTGGTGCGATCGGTGCCACGCTGTTACTGGTGGCGGCGCCCCGCAAGGTCGCCGCACGGCCCAAGCGGCGTCAGCTACCCGAGTCGTGGCGGTCGGTGGGAGCCTTTTGACAGGTACCACCGAACCCCTCCCATGTGAGCAGTGAGGCATAAGGAGTGAGGAGGATTCCCCACTCACGACCTCACCGACTCACCAACTCGCTACTCACTACTCACCTCCGGCGCCCCGCCAGCGCTCGCCAACTGGTCCGCTTTCACCTTGGTCGCATCAAAGCGTTTCGCGGCGCTCAACATTTTGTCGATCGTCTCATCAAAGTCCGCGGCGCTGCCGCGCTTGAAGCGCAGTGGGTTGATTCGTGCGACGACAAACGCCTTGAGATAGGGGCTCTTGAAACCGCGATCCTTGAGCTTTTGCACCGCGGTATTCACGGCATCGTCGAGTTCCAGGAGTTGCGCAGCTCGTTGCGCGCGAGTTTCTAGGGCCTTCGAGAGTTTGGTGGCGAGAAATTTTTCAGTTCGCTTGAGCACGGACTGGTACGCACCGCCCGAAAAGCGACCGCGCTGTTGGTAACAAAGGCCGAGGGTCAGCAGTGCCGGTTCCTCGAACTCGGTGGCGAAGTCACGCTCCGGACCATCGTCCAGCTCGACGAGGCCCTGCGCCATCCGGATGACTTCGAGCGCTCGCTCCCGGAGGTTGTGTGCTTTCTCCGTGTTCAGCGCTAGGATGCGATATGCGACTTGCATATCCGGCACCACCAGCGCCACGGCCGATTTCGCTCCGAGTTGGCGGAGTGCGGCGAGACGGTGGGCTCCGTTTGGCACCCAGTAGATCCCGTCGTCAGTCCGCACCGCGATGAGGGGATCCAAGAAGCGGTCGAGCTTGTCGATCGCGTCCGCCAGTCGGCCGGCGTGTGTCTCTGAGACGTCGCGCTGGAAGGGGGTCGGCGCAAGCTTGTCCATCGGGAGGCCGGCTAACACCTGCCACTGGCCTCCGAGAGGATCACGGTAGACACCAAGGGGTGAGCCGCCATCTGCCACGATCTTGTCGGCCAGCTGACGAACCGCCGCGGGAGGTGCAGTGGCGGTCAGCCGGTTGGCAGCGAGCCCGCGCGACGCTGGAGCGGCTTCCTTCTTCTTCTTCTTTCGCGCTCGCTTGGTACCGGTTGCGGCTGATTTCTTTGGCATGAGATGTGAGGGGTTGAGAAGTGCTCACGCGGTGATTAGTCGCGCAGTGGAGGGGACATGGTCACCGGGTCCAGATGACGATCACGCCACAGCCTCGGCTCGACCGGTTGAACTCCGGAGGAATGCTAGACGATCCGGAGTATACCTCTATGCCCGCGATTGACTCTGGCGCGGTGTAGGCATCGATGCTCATGTCCCCCACCATCGGCAGCCCATCGACGTATATGTTCATTGGACATTGTCGCCCTGCGAACCGGGTGCTACGAATCCGCGTCTCCGACCCCACCCGATGCACGACGATTCCCGGGACGCCGAGCAAGAGGTCCGACGTGTTGAATGCCGGACGCCGTTCGATATCCTCTCTCGTCAAAAACCGTCCGAATCCGCGCCGGCGCCGTTGCCAGAACTCGCGCATGCGACCGAACTCGTAGATCGTCCGGTCACCGAGCACGACGACCTCTGGCAGTTCGATGGCGGTCGGTTGGAGCTCGACCGTCACGTCAACGTTGGTCACTGGTTCCCCCACCCACAGCACATCGGTCACCAATGTGTAGCCCATGCGGCGCACCGTGAGCAGGTTCGATCCCCACGCTACGGTGGATTTCGGAATCTCGAAACGGCCGTCGTCCGTCGATTGGGTGAGGACTCGGCCGTTGAGGAAGATGTCCGCCTCCGGTACTCCCGCGGCCGTTCGGGCGTCGCGCACCAGCCCGGTCAGCGACATCGCGGGTTCCGGACCGGGATCCATGAAAATCGTCCCAATGGAGACGGAGCCTGAAGCTGTGCCGGGAAGCGAGAATTCGAAGGATCGTGGAGCCCACTTCCCTTTGCGAAAGTGAATCCGATGTTCCCCCACCGCGACTTCTGTCAACGCGAACGTCCCATCGGCATCGGTCCAGTCCACGATTGAGGCGCTGTCGAGGTAGACCATCACGTTGGCAAGGGGGAGGGACTTATTGTCTAGCACTACCCCGGTGAGGGTGGTGGAGTCCTGTCCGGGCGTCGGTGAGACTGCCGGCGCGTTGATGAGTCCAGTGGCCACCACGATGGAGAGCAAAAGCCGCACGGGAGGGCCGCACCGTGTAGGTCTCCTCCCAAGCTAACTCAGGGTCCCGCCCTACGCGACGCGTGCAGGCAGCCGCTGCTCAGCGTGCGACCGGGAAGGTCGTGTGGTTGCTCCAATCCGCGAACGACGGATCGTAGAGCTTGATGGGATAGTCCAGCAGCCGCGCGACGAAGTATGCGTGACTGGCCTGGACACCCGTGCGACAATAGGTGACGATCGTATCGCCCACGGCGACGCCGCGCTGTTCGAGCATCGCCCGTAGCGCTGGAAGGTCTCTTAAGGTGGGATTGTCCTCCGAGACGAGGGCTTCCTCCCAATAGAAACTCACGGCACCCGGAATGTGACCCGGACGCTCAACCGCGTTCCCCGCTTCTGTTCCGCGGTACTGGGCGGGCGGCCTCGCATCGATGAGCTTGACGGCGGGGTGTTCGAGCCGTTCGTGCACCCACTCGGCGTCCACCACGAGCTCGGGGCGGGCCGTCACATCTAGGCTCCCGATCGTTATCGGCGGAACGCCGAGTTCGAGGAACTGTCCGTGCTGACGCCACCCGTCGAGTCCGCCATCCAGCAACGCGGCCTGATCGCCGAGCCCGAGATAATCCAGCGTGAAGAACGCGCGTGCAGCCCAGAGCCCCCGGGAATCGTCGTAGAGTACCACCCGGGAGTCGTTCGAGATGCCCAGGGACTCAAAGACAGCGATCAGCTCTTTCACGGACGGAAGCTCGTTGGCACTTCCGTCACGGTCGGTGACCACGTGTGAGATCGGAAGAAACCGCGCTCCGGGAACGTGGCCGGCCAGATAGTTGGTCGAGTCACGACCGACGTGTATCACCACGAGCTTGCGATCCTTTAGGTGCTCAGCAAGCCACGCGGAGGAAACGAGCTGGGAGGAGAGGCTGGCCGAGGTACTCAGCGGTGGGCGGCTCAGTGCGATCATGATTGCCGCCGCGAGCATGAATGCCACCAAGAGCAGTGCTGCAGTGCGAAAGCTTCTCATGGGGTGAACTCGAGAGCTGTCAGCGATTAGGTAAAGATAATCTGGCCGCCACCCGCGAGCTCGTAGAACTCCCCGACCGTGATGATACCTTCCACCTGAGGGATGAAGTCGTCCGCGGTCAAGCCGAACATGTCGGCGGACGCCTTGCACGCATAGAGCTTTGCACCCGAGTCAGCTATCATCTCCATGAACTCCGGAATGGGTGGTATGTCCAGCTTCTCCATAGACTTGGCCATCTGGTGCGTCACTAATGCCGACATGCCCGGGAAGCCACCGAGCCAGGTCGCGAGATGCAAACCCGGATTACCCACAGTGGCGACTTTTATGTGCTCATGCCGCTTACGGTGAATCGCGTCCATCCCAAAAAACGTGAAGAAGACGCTGGCCTCGATGCCTTCCATTCTGGCACCATTGGCCATGATGAGCGCGGGGTAGATCCCCTCCAGGGAGCCCCGGGACACGATGATCGACACCTTCGTGACCTTGTTGTTTTGAGTTTTAACCTGCTGCTCCAGCTCGCGAAGACGTGTTTCCACGTTTTTGTCCAGCGTCAATTCTGTCATATGCGTACCCTCGTTCAAATGCAGCCGCGGGGTTTTGGGATACCCCCGATCTTCGCTGCGAGCTTTGCCGGTCCCTTGGGGAACAGCGCATAGAGTTCCTTGATTGGCACGCCGGACTGCTTTCCGAGCGAGCGGATCGAAGGAGCCGAGCCCGTTTCCAGATACCGCTGACGCATGAACTCGATCACTTGCCAATGGCGATCGGTGAGCTCGTCGATGCCGGCCGAACGTGCGATTTCAACCGCGACGGCCTTGTTCCACTGTTCCGGTCTCTGTAAAAAGCCCTCGCCGTCCACGTCGATCTCTTTCCCGGCGAGGACCGTGACAACGTTAGACACTTGTGGTCTCCTTTCTTTTGGATGCCGACGCCGCACCCGCTCCGGTTGGGGTGCTCGGCGTCTTCTTCTTGCCACGCATGCTCAACTGATGGGATATCCCGGGCAGCTTGCGACCGGGAAGCAGCACGTTCCAATAGATCCACCGAAACGCCAATTTTCCGAGGTGATTCAGTCGACTCTCCTTGAGCAATGACATCGGGCCGATGGCCGGGAGCGGGAACTTGCCCGGCAGTGGCTCCACGTCGTAGTTGAAGTCGATGAGCAGCGCTTTGCGGAATCCTGTTTCGACGAAGCAGTTGGCGTGACCGTCGAACGCCGGCTCGAGTGGCAAGTTCTTGAGGTATCGGCGCACGTTTTCGGAAAGCACTTCTGCTTGAAAGTGCGCCACGGAACCCGCCTTTGACGTCGGGACGTTCGTGGCGTCGCCGATGGCAAAGACGTTGTCCTTCACCTTGGCTTGGAGCGTTGCCTGGTCCGTGATGACGAAGTCGAGATCGTCTCCGAGCCCCGGCGACCGGCCCACAAAGTCCGCGCCTTTGTGCAGTGGAACGCTCACCAACAAGTCGAAGTCGATGGTCCGATCATCCCAAGAGATCAGTCGCCCGCTGGATCCATCCACCTGGCCAGTGTTGAACTCGGTGACCAACTCGATCTCCTTGGTGGTTAGCAGATGTTTGAGCTGTCGCGCGGCAAGGGGCTTGGTGAACGCGCCGTCCAGCGGTGTCGCATAGACGATCTCGACGCGGTCGCGTATACCCCGTCTCGTGAAAAACCAGTCGGCTAGGAATGCAAACTCGAGCGGCGCCACGGGGCATTTGATGGGCATGTCGACGATGTTGATCACCAGGCGCCCACCCGGCCACGCGGCGAGCCGCTCAGCGAGGGCACTTGCTCCCTCGAGCGTGTAGAACTCGAACATCTTGTCGCCCCACCCTTCACCCAGCAGCCCATCCGTCTCCTCGGGAGCGATCCGCGTTCCCGTCGCGACGATGAGGACATCGTACTGCACGACGCCACCACCCTCGAGCACGACGAGGTTCCGCTCCGCGACGACATGATCGACGGACGATTGCAGGTACTCAGCGCCGCGGGGTAGAAAGTCGACGCGATCCTTGACGACTTCCTCTGGCCGGTGCATCCCAAAAGGCACGAACAGCAGGCCAGGTTGATAGACGTGCATCGGTTCTGGGTCGATGACCGTGATGGCGACCTGGGGGTCAGCCATCTTGCTCAGGCGGTTGGCCATGACGGTGCCAGCGGTCCCCGCACCGATAATCACGACTCGTTTCATTGCGGGCGTTCTCATGAAGTGGTTTCTCATTGCAAGTAGTAGTACCGAGTAAACATAGATATATCGCTATAGTGTTATTATAAGGCTCGATGAAGAGATCTTCATGCGACGGTGGGCGCTATGACCCCTGAGGAATTTCGAACGGCGGGCCGTGAGGTGATCGACTGGATTGCCAGCTACATGGAGCGGGTGGAGCAGTATCCGGTCATGTCGCGCGTGCGCCCAGGAGAGGTCCGGGACCTTCTTGCGGCACATCCGCCCGAGCACGGCGAGCCCTTCTCGTCAATCCTGGATGATCTCGAGCGTATCATCGTCCCCGGAATCACGCACTGGCAGTCACCCAACTTCTTCGCCTACTTTCCTGCCAACAGCTCCGCACCAGCCATCCTTGGTGATCTTCTCTCGTCTGGCCTTGCAGTACAGGGCATGCTGTGGTCGACCAGCCCGGCGTGCACCGAGGTGGAAACGCACATGCTCGATTGGCTGGTCGAGATGCTCGGGCTCCCCGCCCGATTTGCTTCGACAGGTTCAGGTGGAGGGGTCATTCAGGACACGGCGTCGAGCGCGGTCTTGTGTGCCCTGGTGGCCGCGCGAGAGCGTGCGACCCAAGGGCGCAGTAATGAGACCGGTGCCCCGGGGAACCTCACGGTGTACACGTCGACGCAGGCGCATTCCTCCGTCGAGAAAGCCGTTCGCATCGCTGGATTGGGCAGTGACCAGCTGCGTTTGATCGAAGTCGATGACGCCTTCGCGATGCGGCCCGACAGCCTCGCCGAGGCACTCGAGACGGATCGCGCAAACGGGCAGCTGCCATGTTTTGTGTGTGCGACCGTTGGCACCACCTCGTCGATGGCCATCGATCCACTTGCTGCGATTGGCCCGCTCTGTCATGACAGCGGTGCCTGGCTTCACGTCGACGCCGCGATGGCGGGGACGGCCGCCCTTTGTCCGGAGTTCCGGTCCATGCACGCTGGCATCCAATGGGCCGATAGCTATTCCTTCAATCCCCACAAGTGGATGCTGACCAATTTCGATTGCAGTGCGTTTTACGTAGCCGATCGTGCTGCGTTGGTCGGCGCCTTGAGCATCCTCCCCGAGTACCTCAAGAACAAGCCGACCGAGTCCGGCGCCGTGATCGACTACCGCGACTGGCAGATTCCCTTGGGACGGCGCTTTCGCGCACTCAAGCTGTGGTGTGTCATTCGGTCCTACGGCGTGGAGAGACTGCGAGCCATGGTCCGCCAGCACGTGGCGTGGGCACGAGAGCTCGCCACGTGGATCGAGCAATCGTCGTCATTCGCGCTGGCCACACCGGCCTCGCTCAACTTGGTCTGCTTCTATCACCGTGACGGCGATGAGGCGACTCGCGCCATTATGGATCGCGTGAACGCGTCTGGTCGGCTCTTCCTCACGCATACGCGTCTGGGTGAGCGGTTGGTCCTGCGGATGGCGATCGGGCAGGCGAATACCACGAGAGCGCATGTGGAACGTGCATGGGATGTGCTGCACGAGACGGCTCGCCAGGTCGAAAAGCAAGAGGACGCCGGAAACCCGGCGTCCTCGTAGTCACGCGGATCAGCTGCCACGCACCGGAATGGGCTTTGTGTGACGCCGTGAGTCCTTTGTCTTTGGCAGGTGGATGGTGAGCAGTCCCCGCGCAAACCGAGCCTCCACACGGTCCTGATCGACCGCATCGGAAAGTGGAACGGCGCGATAGAAAGAGCCGTAGTATCGCTCGGCCCAGTAGCCACGACGTCGCTGTTGGTGCTGTCCGCGGTTTTCCCCCCGGATGACGAGATGCCCGTTCGTCACGGTGACCTCGACGCCTTCGGGCTCGACACCGGGTAACTCCACGTCCATGCGGAACTCGTCATGTGTCTCGACAAATCCAAGCTCGGCCAGTCGGTTCCCCACCACAGGCCCCCGTCACCGAAGCTGGAACCGAACAGGCGGCTGAACGCCGGTAGACCCCACCAGGGATCGAGGGCGCCCTACGACGCCCGGGGAGCGACCTGCTCGGATTCATGGCGCACGGGTACGTTCGACCGCTCTTTCTTGAGCAGTTTGTTCTTTAGATCGGCGATCTCATCTTTCAGATGCGCCACCGTGTCACGGAGATCATCCTTAAGCTCCACGACCGAGGAGCGTACCTTCTCGGCAATAGCCATAAGCAGTCGCCTCCTTGGTTTGTGGTAGTTGCCTCAAAGGGCTACGCTGGTGTGCTCGCCGTAGCCACATTGTCGAGCGTTGACGGAGACAAGTTGCATGCCAAGACAGACGGCCACTTTGACAAACGAAAGGGTCACGTTGACAGGGGGAGGGCTGTCAGGTTGAACGTCCATTTGATCGACGGGACGTATGAGCTGTTTCGCCACTACTACGCACTCCCAAAGCGGCGGACCTCGGACGGCCGGGAAATGGCGGCGACGCAGGGGGTGG
Source organism: Gemmatimonadales bacterium (assembly GCA_041577295.1). Classification (GTDB taxonomy): domain Bacteria; phylum Gemmatimonadota; class Gemmatimonadetes; order Gemmatimonadales; family GWC2-71-9; genus JBDHDH01. Next base: position 41,089 of record JBFGJG010000029.1, on the reverse strand, counting down.
TCGAATCGGTCCTCGCGCTGCTCGCGGATGGGGCAACCCATGTGGCGGTGGCAACGGACCACGTCATCGAATCGTTTCGCAACGACCTGTGGCCGGGCTACAAGGACGGCTCCGGGATTGAGGAGGAGCTGCGCGCGCAGTTCGAGCCGCTCGAGGAGGCGCTGTCCGCCTTGGGGGTCACGGTGTGGGCGATGGTCGAGTACGAAGCGGACGATGCCTTAGCGGCCGGTGCCGCGATGGCCGCTCAGGATGACCGCGTGGAGCGTGTTCTGATCTGTACGCCCGACAAAGATCTTGCGCAGTGCGTCGTGGGAAAGCGAGTGGTCCAATTCGATCGCCGCAAGCGGGAAATCCGTGACGCCGAAGGTGTTCGTGCGCGATTCGGGGTGGAACCGTCCTCCATCCCCGATTACTTGGCCTTGGTGGGGGACAGCTCCGACGGATTCCCAGGGATCAAGGGCTGGGGAGCCAAGTCGACGGCTGCGCTGCTTGGACGCTACCGACACCTGGAGGCGATTCCCCGCACGGCGGCCGAGTGGGACGTGCCGGTTCGTGGTGCAGAGCGCCTCGCCGAGAGCCTTGCGGCCGACATGGAACTGGCGCTGCTGTTTCGCAGGCTGGCCACACTCGACACGGGTGCGCCGATCAGTCCGGCGGTCGATCACCTCATGTGGAGGGGACCAACGGATGCGTTTGCCCAAACATGTGAATTGTTGGAGGCACCGGAGTTGCTTGCACGAGCTGAGCAGGTTTCCGAGCGAAAGTCGTTGAGGGACGAGTGATGCGCATCACGGTGTTTGGGGCTGGCGGTGTGGGGGGCTTTTACGGCGCGCGACTCCAATCCGCTGGTCATGATGTGTCGTTTGTAGCCCGTGGATCCCAACTCGCGGCGTTGAGGGAGCGCGGCCTCGAGATCGCGAGCCCCACCGGTAACCTGTCCTTGGGTACCGTCCGCGTCACCGACGACCCCCGAGAGGTTGGTGAGAGCGACCTCGTGATTGTGGCGGTCAAGTCGTGGCAATTGGCCGCCGCCGCCGCAACCATGCGGCCGTTGATCGGCGAACACACCACGGTGCTGCCCTTGCTCAATGGTGTCGAGGCAGCCGAGCAGCTTGCGCAGTCGTTGGGTACACGTGACGTACTCAAGGGGCTCACCCGGATCATCAGCTTCATCGAAACGCCCGGCCGGATTCGCCACGCGGGAGCACAGCCCTACGTCGCCCTTGGCGAGATCGACAACCAAAAAAGCACGAGAGCGCAGCAAGTCGTCGACGCCTTCAGGGATGCTGGTGTGGCGGCCGAGATTCCCACCGATATCGACGTGGCGCTGTGGGAGAAGTTCTTGTTCGTCGTCCCCATGGGTGGCATGGGTGCGGTGACGCGGGCGCCGATCGGAGTAGTTCGCACGATTCCCGAAACACGAGCGCTGCTCCATCGAGCTATGGGGGAGATCGATGCCGTGGCACGCAAGCGCGGTATCGCCATGCGCGATGGGATCGTGGATCGGGCCCTGGCCTTCATGGATACGTTGCCGGCCGCGGGCACTGCGTCGTTGCAGCGGGATATCGCAGAGGGGCGACGATCAGAGCTGGACGCGTGGAATGGTGCGGTGGTGCGGCTCGGCGCCGAGGTCGGAGTTCCCACGCCAACCCACGATTTCATCTACCACAGTCTTCTACCGCAGGAACTCGCGGCACGTGGTGAGATTGCCAGCCCCTAAATCACCATCCGTTCCGGAAGACAAACACGAGCACCCAATATTTCACCACGAGCCCGGCAAGGCTGTAAAAGACCGCTGAGATCAGTGGGAAGCGAACGATCCCCGCCGCCAACAGCAAGTTGGGTGAAGACAACGGCAGCAAGTTGAAAACGAGAATTGCCCACCGGCCGTAGTTATTGATGGCGCCCTCGGCACGAGCATAACGCTTCGGGCCGATGAGATGGTTGATCACCTTGTCGCTTAGGAGATAGCCAATCCCATAATCGATGAGTTGGGCCAACGTTGCCGTCGCCACGGCGGTGAGGATCAAGACGTGTCCCGCATGCCCCTCGACCAGGTAATACGGGACGAGAATCTCCACTGGCATCACCAGGAAGAAGAGATATCCGGCGAAGTGAATGAGCGTGAATGAGGCGAGTGTTGGCTGGCGACCAGCGATCAAATCCCGGCCCAAGGTCACCGAGATCAGCGTCACGATGACGAAGAGCATGATGAGAATGATGACGGCGCGTTTGAGATGTTTGCGCATGGGATTTGTTGTTGGCCATTGTACGGAAACCGGTGACATCGGGTTTCGCCCGAGCGGAATGTAAGTGGCTAGGAAGCACGGCGGGGAATAGGCTAGCCGCCACGATCTCGGTTACCTCGTGGGTCCCCTTTTCGGAGAACCGGAGCCAGCTGGCGGGCTAGGCCGGTTTGGCCCCCGTAGGCGTGGAAAGTCGCGTTCGAGGCGTTCACGCTGCTCCGGTGTGAGGACGACCCGAATCGCTTCGCCAATCGAGTCCCGCACGGCCCGCAGACGCGGTAAGAAGGTTCCGAGGATCGAGTCTGTCGTAGGTCGGGTTCGTTCGAGAATGGCGACGATGGCCGCTCGCTGTTCATTGCTGAGGTTGAGCCGCTCGAGATGCGGTGGCAACGTGCTATGGGTGCCGCGGATTCCGTCAAAGGAAACGCGCCCGGGGCCGAATGGGTGGGACGGGCGTTCCGGCTGCAGCAGTGCCCGGTCCCCAGCAACACCCACGAGCGTGCCGATCAGGAACGTGAGTCCCAGCAGTGCCAACCCCTGCAGTCGAATCCGACCGAGGGACTCGATGTCTCGTTTCATCGATCCTCCTCGAGCGCGACCAACAGCTGTGCCGGTGTAGGCGTCTCATCGGCTCTCACCCACGAGGCCATGAACGCGGGAACGCCTAGCGCCTCGACGACGCCGGATGTCTGCGCTGCCTGCGACGACCGGTGGGCATGCCACAAGGCGGTCCCGGAGACCAAAGCGGTGAGGGTCGCAGCCATGAGCAGCGGCCGTCGCCAGATAACGATCTGTCCCACAACGCTAGCGACGGCGCGTCGACGAACGAGTTCCGAGGCTGCGCCGCTAGTGATCGCGCGGACAGTGTCATCGAACCGCCGCGGATCTGCTGTGGGATCCAGTGCATTGAAGTCAACGCGGTCATGCTTCATGGAGGTACTCCTGCAAAACATCTGCGCCAAGAGCGTCACGTAGCTTACGACGCGCGTGAAACAAATACTGCCTGGACCGAGTCTCACTGATCTCGAGCGCATTGGCGATCTCACGGTGTCTCCATCCGTCGAGGTCGTGAAGGAGGACGACCTGTCGTTCCGGCGTGCTCAGCAGCGCGAGCGCCCGCTCGAGGCGGCCGCGCAGCTCGGCCCGTAACAGATCGCGAGCCGAGTCTGATGAGCTTGTCGGACTCATCCCCTCCAACGGGACGCCTGCCCTGATGGCGCGGTACTCCCGAAAGTTGTGGGCGCGGTTGCGGACGATCCGCAGGAGCCAGGCGGCGAAGCGCTCTGGATGTCGGCAGTCCTCCAACCGCTCCAAAGCGCGGAGGAAGGCATCCTGGCAGACATCCTCGGCGTCCATCGCGTTCCCACAAGTGCCCAAAGCGACGGCAAACGCAGCCCGATAATGTCGGCGGACGAGCGTGTCGAAGGCCGCCGCGCTGCCGCGCCGTACCTCCTCAACGAGGGTCTCATCCGCCACCGGGGTTGTCGGCTCGGCCATGGCTCTACATGGGAGACAGCTGAGGGGGGGCAGATGTTAAGGAGAGGGCATCGGAGGGATGGAGGGGAGAGAAGGGACAGAAACGTTTTCCGATACTCAGCTGTCACTCTCATGACAAAGCGGTCACGACGTTAGACCAAACATGGGAGGGGATCATGTCACGTAGTCACCGCGCTTCAGCGATCGCTGGAGCTTTGGCGTTCGTGCTCTTACCAGTGGCTCTCGCGTGTACCGATGCCCTGGGGAGTGAACAACTCGACGCTAGCCTCGCCTCGGCAGGTCAGGTGGATCTTTCCGGCACCTGGATCTTGAATCGCGAAGAGAGCGAGCGACCTGCTGGTCGGATTGGAAAGCCGTTTGCAGGACCTGGTAGGGAACGGCCCGGCGGCGGACCCCATCCCGGCGCACGCAGCGCCCGGTCGCTCACCATCACCCAGACCGACTCGACGATCACGATTGCACGCGGTCGCCGGGCACGAACACTCTTCACGGACGGGCGCACGGTGGAACACACGCTGCACGATGGCGTTGTGGTTCAGTTGACGGCGTCATGGGTGGAAGGGGGCCTCAGGGTGGAGCGTGTGAGCCAACGCGGCACGATGCGAGAGTCGTTTGGCCTCGCGGCCGACGGTCTCAAGCTCGAGCAACTGGTGCGGATCGAAGGAGATCGGCTGGAGGAGCCAGTTGAGTTTCGCCTCGTATTCGATCGGGAGAGCTAAAAAGCGGAAAGGGGATAGAGGGTCGACCCTCTATCCCCTCTCTCCCCTCTATTCCTTCTCTCCCGCTACTCTAGTCCCAATCGCTTTCGCAGATGGGTCTTCACGGAGGGGGTGATCACTCCCCGTTCAAGCAAGTTGTCGATCGTCGTAGAGAGCTTGTCACGATCAGCGGCGAGCTTCTCGTCACGAAGCTCCGTGATGATTCTCGCCAGGCGCATGTCGTACTCACCGTGCTTGAGCTTGCCGGTGTCCATCTCCGCCTTGAGCTTCTCGATCTTCTCTACGAACCGTTCGATCGTAATGGGCATACGACTTCTCCTTAGCCGGTCGCGTCCGTCAGCATCGTAAGGAGGGGAATCTATCTGTGGGGCAGCACCGCGTCCAATGTCACTTCGTGCCGACGGCGTCACGGGCGCAGTCACCGAATGCCGCTACCAGTTTTGGTGCCCAACGCGCGAACCGCACGGGTGATAGAGAATCGTTCCCGGCCTGCAAAACGGCTGCTAGCTCCTCGACGAGATCCCGGCGGCTCTCACCCGCCATCCGTTCGACGAACCGAGCCGGATCCAACTCGAATCTGCGCATGTCTCGTAACGCCTGGGTCAAAAGCACATTGTGCGGCCCCTCCCAAGTCTCCATGACCACAGCGTCCCGCCACAGGCGGGGAAGTGGACTGAACTGCTCTTCCAATCCGTTGGCACCCAGCACGAGCATGGCGTCGTGAAGGTGCTCAGTTGCCAAACGCGTAAACACCACCTTGCACAGACCAAGCATGTAACGGAAGTCGAGCGTTTCATCTGATTGCTCATCCTGTGAGCGTTCGGCGGCCTGCCACATCTGGAGCAATCGAAACACTGACGCGAGGCTCCGCTCACGGGCGGTGCGTAGCGCCTCCAACGGCTCTCGTACCAACGCATACTCGATCAACCTGTGACCAAACGCCTTGCGGAACGCTGCGTACGTGGTCGCTATCCGCTCGGCTCGACGCAGAAACGCCGCGGCAACGCAGAGGCATGCAAATCGGGATGTGACCAAGACGTCCGAAACTAGGTTCGCGAGTCCGCGATCGAGCGGCCCGACTGCATAGGCTTTCGCATTGGCGAAGGTGACCTCGGCGGTGGCCAACTCGCACGTGCCCAGCTTGTCCTTCAGCCGATCGATCCGGTAACCGTTCCGCTGTCGCCGATCCTCGTCTCGATACGCAGGGACCAGAAACAGCCCAACGCCCGACCCCCCCTGTGGAGCGTCGGGAGGTCTGGCCGTCACGAGGAAATAGTCGGCGTTGATGTTTGAACAAAACCACTTCTGACCGTGTAGCGTCCACCGACCCGATGACGAACGTGCTTGCATCAGGTTCGCTCCGGCATCGGAGCCGCCCTGGATCTCGGTGACGAACTGCGCGCCGTGGACGAACAGATCTGGCGTGGACTCGCGAACCTGCTGCACCACCTGGCTATGGATCGGCTGGTCACCTAGGCGCTCGAGGATGCGTACCATTCCGTCCGTGCAGGCGAGTGAGCATCCAACACCGGCCTCCCCGTTCTGCAGGTAGAGGTACCACTTGGCATAGAAGGCGTACGGGTCCCCGTGCACGGCCCCGAGCCGATGCTCGCCTTCGACGATCTGCAGGGCGCGCATGGTCGAGGGCGGGAGAACGATCTCGTCCACCGGACGATGGTACGCGTCTGCAGGTCGGAGGACTGGGCGGTTCTCGAGCAGCGCGGACCGTTCGGCCAGCTCGCGCAGGGTCGTGCGACAGAGCTCGCCCCACGCGCTCAGCTCAGTGGACGCCGAAACTGTGCCGAACGCAGCGACGAGCCGCTGCAATAGCTCGTCATCGTCGTACCAGTTGGTGTTGCTGCGCGCCCGGAACTCGTCGAAGGTGTACGTCACGAGCTTCATCCAGTCGGTCGGCCCGGGCGCCGACCCACCTCTCCCACGAGGTACTCCAAGAACTCACGAACCTCTTCCGTGTTTGCGAGCGTGAAACGCGCTTTCGAACCATCGTCGGGGTGGGGTCCCACGAGTATACCGACTCCGATGGACTCCAAGGCCACAAAGGCATCCTCGTCGGTCGAGTCATCACCGAGATAGAGTGGCAGCGTTGTCTGGGCATCGAGTGAGAAGGCATCCATCAGCCACAGCACGGCCTTGCCCTTGTCCCATTCGAAACGAGGCCGAAGCTCGAAGATCTTCTTGCCTGAGGTGATGCGCAGTCCGGGCGTGCTAAGGACCACGGTCTCGACCGCCTGTCGAACGGCCGGGACATCCGTGTCCGCGACGAGACGAAAGTGGACGGCGAGCGCGTATCGCTTCAGCTCGACGAGGACCCCAGGCACTTGGCCAAGCATCTGACGGAGCTGGGCGGCGGCGTCCTCGAGTTGACCAACGACCTCATCGCCGGCAGGGTGTTGCATCGTCACTCCGTTGGGTCCCGCAATGTCGAACCCGTGGCTTCCGGCATAGATCAACATGTCGAGTCCCACCAGCCGCTCGACGTCCTTGCGATCCCTGCCGCTCACCACCGCAACGAAACAGCACGCCGCGAGATGTCGCAGTGTCGCGCGCATCGCTGCTGATAAGCGTGCCAGCTCTGGCCGGTCGACGATGGGGGTCAGCGTCCCGTCGTAATCGAGGAACACGGCCGGGGTCCGGGCCGCTAGCTCGCCGGACAGTTCCCTTAAGTGATGGAGGGCGGATGGGGGATGTGGGGTGTGCGACACGACCGCTCCGCGAAGTAGACGAGGCTCGTGGCCGACGGCAACCGCCGCGCCGGCCGTTCGAACCTTCACGGGGCGGAGCGGGTTCCGTCAAGCCGGTAGGGATGCCAAACTTGGTGGCGCAGCGGGATCCATTCTTCAAGGAGACACGATGCAGACGACACGGCATACCATGGTGGAGCGGATGAAAGGGGCGGCCATGCTGGATGTCCCGACCTACGAAGAGGTTGAGGCCGACAACACTGCGACCGCGCAGGCGGGGGGTGTCGTGCTCCTGGTCGCCGTGGCACAGGCCATTGGGGCATCCGGGTACGGAGGGCGTGGTATCATCGGTGGCGCCATTGCGGCGATCGTTGGGTGGCTGATCTGGTCCGGCGTGACCTATCTCATCGGCGACAAGCTCTTGGGAGGTACGGCGACGTGGGGCGAGCTGCTGCGGACGCTTGGCTTTGCGCAGACCCCGCTCGTGCTCTCGGTTTTTGGCTTCCTCCCCATTCTGGGTGGACTGGTGTTGTTTGCCACCGCGATCTGGGCGCTCGTCGCCGGCATCATCGCCATCCGTCAAGCGCTGGACTTCAGTACCGGCAAGGCCGTGCTCACCGCAGTTCTCGGCTGGCTCGCGATCTTGATCCCACGAGCCATCCTCGGCGTGCTGGGAGCGGCGTAGCGAGCGCCGGGTGCGGCGTCATACAGTCTATTTGCTGTCCCCCGCCAACTGCGCTGGCAAGCGGGCGGGAACCCTTCTCGTGGGCGGGGGACCCGAGCGGCTGCATTTCGGGTTGGCAAACGACTCGGGTGCGCCGCTCGGCGAGGTCTTTGCCTTCATGAGCGGACTGTATTTCCGAGGCAAGATGGCGTACGCTCGGCGGTTCGCCGAGGCGCCCGACGGCGTGTCCGGCGCCCACATCATCGCCCCCGGACACGGTCTCGTTCCCGCGGACACCCCTATCACCTTGGGTGATCTCCGCGCCATGGCCTGCGTCCCGGTCGATGAGGCCGATCCGCGGTTCCGTGACCCCCTCTTGTCGAAAAGCCGCGCTCTCGACGAGGTGCTCGATAGCGAGGATCGGGTAGTGCTGCTCGGTAGCGTGGCGACCGCGAAATACCTCGATCCATTGCTCGAAACGTTTGGGACACGCCTGTACTACCCAGAGGAGTTCGTTGGGCGCGGGGACATGAGTCGGGGTGGCTTGATGCTGCGCTGCGCAGAAGCGGGTCATCGGCTCCAATATGTCACCGCCGCTACCGCCCCACGCCACGGCCCGAGGCCACCGAGACTAGAGAGGATAGACGGGAGTAGAGGGGGATAGAGGGGCACCAATTATCTCTATTCGCTTCTGTCCCCCTCTGTCATTCACGATCCCGTCAGCCCTTTGAAACGACTCTTGCATCCACGGCGGCTCCGGTGCTATCATACATACGTTTGAAACAAGTCAAACGTATGTATGATACCAAGAATGGGACTGCTTCCAGCCTGATCGCCGCAGCCACGAGTCTGTTCTCGCGGCACGGCTATGAAGGCACGTCCGTTCGGGCCATCACCCGGGAAGCCGGAACCAATTTGGGAGCAATTACTTACCACTTTGGATCTAAGGAAGCGCTTTACGATGCGGTGTTCGAGGCAGTGGTGGAGCCAAGCGTCCAGCACCTCGCCCGCGCGTCGGGTGGCTCAGGCGATGCGCTAAGCCGTATCGACCGTTTTGTCCGCGGACTTTTTGCGTTTCTCACCGAGCACCCTGAGCTACCCAAGCTCCTCGCCCACCACCTCGCGGGCTCACGCCCAATGCCTGAGGCTGGCCGACGCACCATGCGTAGCAACATTGGGCTTCTGTCCATCCTGATCGCCGAAGGACAGCGCGACGGGTCCATCCGATCCGGAGATCCGCTCCTTATGGCCTTGAGCGTGGGGTCGCAACCCATCTTTCTCACGCTCATGCGGGATGCGCTCCGCGAGGGGACGTCGCTCGATCAAGCCGATCCGGACAAGCTTGCCCAACTCGTGGATAGCGTCGTGGGCTTTGTGCGGGCGGGTCTCGCGCCGCCTCCAGGAGCGGCGCCGTGACTGGCGTCAGGGTTGCCCACATCGCCCTGCTCGCGAGCGTGTTCTCGGTTGGCCAGGTGTCTGCGCAAGCGGAACCGGACGCGCCGAGTCTTTCGTTGCTCGAGGCGGTGGAGCGGGCCCTCGAGCACGCGCCGGCCGTCAGGCTGTCCGCGGCAGAGCGCAAGGGCGCGCACGCCGCGGTAGGGGAGGCTCGCGCGGCGTGGTTTCCCACATTCGTACTCATCGGCAGCGCGATGCAGTACCAAGAACCGATGATCGTCAGTCCCATTCACGGTTTCCAGCCGGGACAGACCCCGCCGTTCGACCGCACCCTCTTCCAGGGCGGCGCCACGCTCAGCTACACGCTGTTTGACGGCGGCGCCCGTCGCGCGCGGGTGCGCGAGGCGAGAGAGCGAGCGGTCGCAGCCGACGCACACACTGAGGACGCCACACAGGAGCTCATTGCCAACACGGTGGTCAGCTATCTCGCGGTTTTGAGTCTCCAGGATGTTCTCGAGGCGCACGATCAGCGCATCGCTGCGCTTGCCGCGGAGCGCGCGCGCGTTCTGCAGCAACGACAGGCCGGGACCGCTGCTGAGGTCGAGCAGTTGCGCGTCGAGGCCGCGCTGGCGAGTGCCGAGGCGGAACGTGTGGGGCGGCACGGTGAGCTCGAGCTTGCGACGCGCCATCTCGCGCGACTGATCGGCATGACGCCTGAGCAAACCAGCGCGGAACACCTCGTACCCGTGCGTTGGAGCGAGATCGCTTCCCCCGATGCGGACAGCCTCTCCGCGCGTGTGTTAGCCAAGAACCCTTGGGTAACGCGCGCTCGAGGGAATGCCGCCGCCGCCCGGGCCGGTCGCGCAGTGGCACGGGGAAGACGGTGGCCACGCTTCGAGCTCGTCGGCGCCTGGCTCGATCGCGGGTCCGCGGATGGGCATTTCACGGCCGAGTGGAATGTCGGCGTGCAGCTGACGTATCCGATTTTCACCGGCGGATCCGTGAGCCGAGCGGCGGCCCGGGCGGCGGCGGCGCACCGAGCGGCGGAGGAGCGTGTGCGGTTGGTCGAGCTCGAAGCGCTCCACGCCATGGACCAAACACGGCTACGGGCTGCTGAGGCCGCGGCGCGGGCCGCGAGTCTACGGGTCGCGGTCGATCGCTTCGCCGAAGTGGTGCGCATCGAACGGCTGCGCCTCGATACGGGGTCGGGGACACAGACGGAGTACCTCCGCGCGGAGGCCGATCTCCTCACGGCACGCGCCGCGTTGACCGAGGCGCAGCATGCGGTGGTTGCGGTGTGGGTCGAGCTTGCACGCATCACCGGTGATCTGAGTCTCGCATGGCTTTCCCGTTTGGTGGGGTCGACGCTATGAGCAGGTTCAAAACGCGGTTGCCCTTCCTCGTCGTCGGAGGGTTGATCCTGATCGTCGGGACACTGGTCTGGTGGTTGGTGCGCAGGACCTCGGCGCCACAGGAGTTCACGGCGTCGGGAATTGTCGAAGCAACGGAGGCGCGTCTCGGTTTTCAAGCGCCGGGTCGGATTGACGAGGTGTTGGCTCGCGAAGGGGACCGTGTGGCGGCTCTCGACGTGCTCGCACGTCTGGAATCTGAGGAGATGGAGGCGAGGAAAGCGCAAGCCGAGGCCCAGGTGGCGGCGGCGCGGGCACTCTTGCTGGAGCTCGAGCGGGGTACGCGCTCGGAAGAGATCCGCCAAGCGCGCGCCGTCGCCGACGCGGCCGGCAAGCGCCACGCGGATGCGGAGCGCGATCTCGAACGTGCGAACCGGCTGTTTGAAGGAGGCGCAATCAGTCGCGAGGCCCACGACAAGGCTGTGTTGCAGCAAGAGCTCTCGTCCGACCAGCGAGACCAAGCGGCGGAAGCACTGCGCCTGCTCGAGGCAGGGCCAAGACCGGAACGCATTCAAGCGCAACGTGCACAACTCGCACAAGCAGTAGCCACCGTGCGGGCCGTCGAGGCGACGCTAGCAAACTTGACCATCACCGCGCCGTTCGATGGCGTCGTGACGGTGCGCCATCGCGAACCTGGTGAGATCGTGCAGGCGGGCGGTCCGGTCCTCACCGTGATGAACCCGGCGGATCGCTGGGTTCGGATCTACGTTCCCGAGGACCGGATCGCCGCGGTCAAGCTGGGGACAACGGCGGAGATCACGACCGACACCTATCCGGACCGAGCGTACCGCGGTGAAGTGTCGTTCATCGCCTCCGAGGCGGAGTTCACCCCGAAGAACGTGCAGACCGCCGAGGAGCGGGTGCGCTTAGTCTATGCCGTAAAAGTCCGCATCATCGGTGACGCGCTCCAGGACCTCAAGTCGGGCATGCCCACCGATGTTCGGCTGGATATGAACGAAGAGTGACTTCCGCTCCCACCGTGCAGGTGGAGCATCTCACGCGCCGCTTTGGCACGTCGACGGCGCTCGACGACGTGTCCTTCACGGTGGAGCGTGGAGAGTTGTTCGGCGTGGTCGGTCCCGATGGCGCTGGGAAGACCACGTTGCTGCGGATGCTCGCGGGCGTGCTGCGGCCGACCGCCGGTGCAATGACGATCATGGGCATCGACGTCGTGCACGATCCGGAGGCGGCGAAGCACCATCTCGCGTACATGTCACAGCGCTTTGGTCTCTACGGTGATCTCACCGTCCTGGAGAACCTCCACTTCTACGCCGACCTCTACCGAGTGCCAAAGACTGCGCGGCCTGCCCGGCTCGAGCGACTATTCCGTTTCTCGAACCTCGGTCCCTTCCGCGACCGCCTCGCGGCTAAGCTCTCCGGAGGCATGAAACAGAAGCTCGGGCTGTCGTGCGCGCTGATCCACCAGCCACCCGTCCTGCTCCTCGACGAGCCAACGTTTGGCGTCGATCCCATTTCTCGGCGGGACCTGTGGCTCATTATCCACGAGATGGTCGCGGAAGGGACCACGGTTGTGGTGAGCACTGCCTACCTGGACGAGGCGGAGCGATTCGACCGGGTTGCGCTGCTGCACCGAGGCAAGCTGCTCGCCCACGCGGCGCCGGACACCCTGCGTTCTCAGATCACCGGCCAGGTGCTGGCCATTCGGACGGATCGTCTGCGTGAAGCCCAGGCAACGCTTCGCGTGGTGAATGGTGTGCATGGTGCTACGCTCTTCGGAGATCGGCTGCACCTGCGCGTGGACCCCGCACGGATCGACCCCACCACCATCCGGAATACGCTCGTTCGACAGGGGCACGACGTTCGGGAGGTAACGCAGGTCGAGGCCTCGTTGGAGGATCTGTTCATCGAGCGGGTCTCTGTGGGAGGGACTGAGTGACCAGCGCCGCGTCCGCGGCGGTGGTCGCCGATGAGCTCACCAAGACGTTCGGCGACTTCACGGCCGTCGATGGTGTCTCGTTTCGGGTGGGCACTGGGGAGATCTTCGGTTTCCTCGGGCCCAACGGAGCGGGCAAGACCACAACGATCAAGATGCTCGCGGGTCTCCTCGTGCCGACGTCGGGCGGCGCGGTCGTCGCCGGCCACGATGTGGCGCGCGACGCCTACGCGCTCAAGCGCCGTATCGGGTACATGTCGCAGTTGTTCTCCCTGTATGGCGACCTCACGGTGGACGAGAACATCGCCTTCTCCGCTCGTTTGTATGGCGTCTCGGGATCGCAACTCGCTGCGCGGAGCAAGTGGGTGTTGGAGATGGCCGGGCTCACAGATCATCGTCGCAGTCTCACCGCGACCCTTCCGTTGGGCTGGAAGCAACGCCTTGCTCTCGGATGCGCGTTTCTGCACGAGCCGGCGATTCTGTTCCTCGACGAGCCAACGTCCGGTGTCGACCCGGTATCGCGGCGGCAATTCTGGGATCTCATCCACGAGATCGCGGCTGGAGGAACAGCGGTGTTGGTGACCACCCACTACATGGAAGAAGCCGAGTACTGCCACCGGCTCGCGCTCATGAATCGGGGTCGGCTGATCGCGCTCGACACGCCCCGCGGTCTGCGCGAGGCCGCAGACGAGCCCATCCTCGAGGTGGTGGTCGACGAGAGCGCGAGGGCGACTGAGCTGCTGCGCGACCTGCCGGGAGTCATCGATGCTGCGATGTTTGGACGCGCGGTACACGCAGCGGTTCGCGACGTGACCGAGGCCCGACAGCGGATCGAGCAGCGGCTTGAGTCAGAGGGCCTTCGTATCGAGCGAATTGGGGAGATCGCGCCGTCCTTGGAAGACATCTTCGTAGCCCGCGTCCGCGCGGCGGGCGGTGCCGTCTCAGGCTGAGGACCGCTCGTGGATCGACGTCGCCTGCTCGCGATCGCCCGCAAAGAAGTCATTCAGCTCCGACGGGATCCTCGAAGTCTCCTCCTGGCATTTCTCCTACCGATTCTGCTGGTGGTGCTCTTCGGGTACGCCATCACGTGGGACGTCGACGACATTCGCACCGCCGTCGCCGATTACGACAATAGCCGGCAGAGTCGCGCGTTGCTCGATGCCTTCTGGGCATCCGGATACTTCACCCTCGTTGCAAACGTCGACCGGCCAGAAGAGATGGAGCGCATGCTCGATCGTGGCCGGGCGCTCATGGTGTTGGTCGTTCCACCAGGGTTCGCGCGCGATCTCGGCAGCGGCAGTCAGGCATCGATACAAGCCATCGTCGATGGCAGCGACGCCAACACCGCGACGATCGCCCTCGGCTACGCCTCGGGCATCGTGCGGGCGTTCTCGCTGAAGAGCCTGGGGGCTGGACGAAGAGAACCCCCCATCCGCGTCGAGACACGGGTGTGGTACAACGAGGACCTCCGCAGCAAGAACATGATCGTCCCCGGTCTAGTGGCGGTCATCATGATGATCATCGCGGCGATGTTGACCTCGCTCACGATAGCGCGTGAGTGGGAGCGCGGTACCATGGAACAGCTCGCTGCCACACCGGTGCGACGGAGTGAAGTCGTGCTTGGCAAGCTGTTGCCGTACCTCGCAATCGGATTGCTCGACGTCGTCGCGGTGAGCGTCGTGGGGGTGGCCTTGTTTCAGGTACCACTTCGGGGCAGCCCGCTTCTGCTCATGGTTCTTTCGACGGCGTTCCTCATAGGTGCTCTCGGCCTCGGGATTTTCATATCGGCGGTAGCAAAGTCGCAGCTACTCGCGACTCAGCTCGCGATGATCACCACGTTTCTGCCGGCATTTCTCCTTTCGGGGTTCATGTTCGCGATCGATGTCATGCCGCGCGCGTTGCAGACGATCACCTACCTCGTTCCTGCGCGGTACTTCCTAGTCGTCACTCGAGGAATCTTTCTCAAGGGTGTCGGAGTGGATGTGCTGCGGGTCCAGGGGTTATTGATGATTGCGTTCGCCGTAATTGGACTGACGCTCGCAACACGCGTGTTCAAGAAGGAGCTAGCGTGAGGGAGTCGTGGAGGGAGCGACGTGGCCGTGTGCTGGGCATGCTGCGCAAGGAGTTCCGTCAGATCTTTCGCGATCCACGCATCGCACGTGTCATCTTCGTGGCGCCCATCCTCCAGCTCGTCATCTTTGGCTATGCGGTTTCCACCGATATCTGGAAGACCCCCACCATCGTCGTCGACCGGGACCGGACAGCTGCGTCGCGATCGCTTGTCGAAACACTCACCGCCTCGGGTTACTTCTACACGGTGGCGCGGTCTCAACGGTCCAGCGATATCGTTCGGGCATTGGATCACGGCAGGGCCATCGTCGGATTGGAGATCCCGCGCGGATATGCATCCGATCTCCACGACCCGCGCGGTGCGCGCATCCAGCTTCTGATCGACGGCACGAATTCCAACACCGCGTCGGTGGCGCAGGGCTACGCCGAACGCATCGTGCTGGACCACGCGCAACGCTTGGAGAGTGATCGGGAAACGGGAGCGGTCGATTTACGGGAACGCGCCTGGTTCAATCCCGATCTGTCCAGCCGTGACTACAACGTGCCGGCGGTCGTCGGAGCGTTGATTCTGTTGGTGTGTCTTCTGCTGACGTCGCTTGCCATCGTTCGCGAACGGGAAATCGGCACGCTCGAACGACTGCAGGTAAGTCCTCTCACACCGGGCGAGCTCATTGCCGGGAAGACCCTCCCGTTTGGCTTGATCGGTCTGGTCGACCTCCTGCTCGTCACTACCGTTGCCTTGTGGTGGTTCGACGTTCCGTTTCGGGGAAACGCCTTGGTGCTTCTGGTGGCGAGCGTGCTGTACTTGCTCTCGGGACTTGGATTGGGATTGCTCATCTCCACCGTCTCCCGGACGCAACAGGAAGCGTTCATGGCCAGCTTCCTGGTATTCATGCCCACCATCCTCCTGTCCGGGTTTCTGTTTCCGGTGAGCAGCATGCCGGAGGTGTTCCAGTGGGTCACCGTGGTCAATCCCGTGCGGCATTACCTCGAGATCGTGCGAGCCGTCTTCTTGAAGGGTGTGGGCTTCGAGGCGCTCTGGTCACAGCATGTGGCGCTCCTGCTTCTCGGTTCCTCCTTGCTGTGGTTTGCAGCGCGCCGTTTCGCCCGGTCTTCCGGTTGACCAATGTGCCGTCATCCTCGCAGATCCAAGAACGTCTCCTGATCAAACGCGTCGACGCGGATCACCTCGTTGCGCACCTGATCGGCACTAATGACCTGCTGCCGCTCGTCGGCGGTGATGATACCCGCAGCGAGCGCCGCTTCCAGTAACTCGTCACCTGGTGCCTTGTCCAACTGCCCTGCACGAACCGCGTCGCGCAACTTCGTTTCCACCGCCAGGGCGGCGACGGCGTGATCGAGCGCTGCCTCGAGCCGCCCCAACCCGGGCTCATCGGGTGGTGGAATGTAGATGTCCTGGGTGAGATGGAGCCGTGCCTCTCGATCCTCCAAAAGCTCACGGGCAACGGCCGCTCCCACGCCATCGCTCGGCGGACGGAAGCGGGCACCAAAAGGAAAGAGGACAGGGCGTAGCGCGATCGCCGCCGTTCGATTCGGCAAGTTGTCGAGGATTCCGAGTAGCGCGGTCTGGATCTGATACAAGGCGTGGTCGCTGCCCCACTGCACGAAGGGCAAATCGCGCAGGGGCTGACCGTCGTCGATGAATCGCTTGAGCGCGGACGCGGCCAGATACATCCACGCCAGGGCGTCGGCGAGCCTCCCGCTGATCTTTTCCCGCCGCTTCAGCCGGCCGCCGAGGGTCGCCATCGCCGTATCGGACACCACGGTAAACGCGGCGCTCATCCGAGACAGCCGCCGAAAGTACTTGGCTGTGGGACCACCTATGGGCGCGCCCGCGAGTCGTGCCCCACTCACCGCAAGCAAGATCGACCGCACCACGTTCGACACCACGAAGCCGACGTGTCCGAAGAACGCTCGGTCGAATCCGTCGACGTCACTCTCTGCGACAGCCTGCATCTCCGCCTGGACGTAAGGGTGGCACCGGATCGCACCCTGTCCGTAGATGATCATCGAGCGGGTGAGAATGTTGGCACCTTCCACAGTGATGCCGATGGGGACGGCCTGATAGGCACGAGCGAGGATGTTGCGCGGACCACGGCAAATGGACGCACCCGCACGGATGTCCATCGCGTCGTTGACCACCTGTCGCATCCCCTCGGTCAGATAGGCTTTGACGACGGCCGAGAGCACGGCCGGCTTCTCGCCTGCATCGACTGCGCCTGCAGTGAGCACACGCGCGGCGTTCATGACGTACGTCAGTCCGCCAATCCGCGCGAGGGGTTCCTCGATTCCTTCGAACCGTCCGATTGGTGTGTCGAATTGCTCCCGGACCGTCGCGTACGCACCGACCACGCGCGCCGCGAGTTCTCCCGACGAGGCGGCCAGGGAGGGAAGGGAGATCGAGCGTCCCGCCGCGAGGCTTTCCATGAGCATGCGCCAGCCTTGCCCGGCCATTTGACGTCCACCAATGATGAAGTCCAACGGGACGAAGACGTCGCGGCCACTGTTTGGACCATTGTGAAATGGCACGCCCATCGGATCGTGGCGCTTGCCGATCTTGATGCCCGGAAGGTTGGCGGGTACGAGTGCACAGGTGATCCCGAGGTCTTCTTCGCCGCCCAGGAGGCGCTCCGGGTCGCGCAACCGGAAGGCGAGGCCAATCACCGTCGCGACGGGGCCGAGCGTGATATAGCGCTTGCGCCAGCTGAGCCGCATGCCCAGGACCTCGCGGCCCTCGTACGTTCCATGGCAGACAATCCCAATGCTCTGTGTCGCGGCCGCATCGCTCCCCGCCTCCGGGCCGGTGAGGGCAAAGCACGGAATATCTGTCCCGTTCGCAAGGCGTGGCAGGTAGTGCTCCTTTTGCTCTTTCGTACCGTAATGAAGCAGGAGCTCGGCTGGCCCCAGGGAGTTCGGCACCATGACGGTCACCGCAGCCGTGACGCTGCGACTCGCGAGCTTGCTGATCACGGCCGAGTGGGCAGCGGCCGAGAAACCGAGCCCACCAAACTCCTCCGGTATGATCATTCCGAAGAACCCGTGCTGTTTGATGAAATCCCAGGTCTCGGGTGCGAGATCGCCCCGTTGCACAACGTCCCACTCGTTCACCATGGCGCAAAGACGCTCCACCGGTCCGTCTAGGAAATCACGCTCCTCGGCTGACAGCGGTTTCACGGAAAACTCCAGCAGTCGGCGCCAGTTGGGACGGCCGGAGAATAGTTCGCCGTCGAACCATACCGTCCCGGCCTCGAGCGCGATCCGCTCGGTCTCGCCCATGCGCGGCAAGACCCTGCGCATCACGCCCATGACCCCGCGTGAGACGAGGGAGCGGCGAAGCGGCGGAACGCCAAACACCACGGCCAGCAGCGCAAAGACGGCGACTACGATGCGGAAGCCGGTTCCGGAGCTGTCGATCGTAAAGCCCCACCAGGCGAGCGCGCCGAGGACGGGCAGCACCCAGGCGAGGTAGGGCTGGCGGCGGTAGAAGAGAACGAGTGCCAGGACCACTAGCGCTGCGGCGACGAGGATTGTCTGCACGATTCACTCGCGCGGTTGGGGACGTGAAAAGTCTAATGGGGCGGGCGTGGGCAGGAAAACTGGAGCGTCGCAGCAGGCTGACAAGTCCCTTCACACGGTCTTCATCTGCCATTCAGACCGGTGACGCAAGAATGAAGAGGAACGTGGCTAGGAGGTCCGTATGCCGGCGCTGACGGTGATTGCCATCGTCCTGATCGCGGCTGTCATGGCTATTGTGGTAATTCGGGCGGAGGGGCTCGCGCTTTTTGCCCCCAAGAGCTCAAAGAGGGTCAAGGGCGCAGCGCAGCAGTTTTGCCTCGATCACTGCCGGTTGGTGGACGGGACATGTCCCCTGCATCTCCGGCCCAACGATTGCCCCTTGTGGCAGTTCGTAGATGCGGACCTTCCCACGGGTGCTCGGACGGATCCGTTTCGGCCCGTCGGCTGGATCGATATGGAACGCGTCCCACGAACCTGAAGAGACGCCATCTGACGGGACGCATTCGGGTCACCGGGCAATCTTAGAGGGCACCGAGCGACGAGCGCTCGGTGCCCTCGTCTTTGACGCCTGGTTCGCTTGCTATCCTGACACCAAAATGCGCCTATTCACCTCACCCGTTCGAACTCCAGCGGTGCCCTCCCCAGAGAAAACGTGAAGCGGAGCCCTGTCGGAGTGAACGACCCGACGAGGTGAGGTGGCGCAACGCACGAGGTGACGGTGATCACGTCGTTACACTCGTACGTAATCTCCAGCCGCCCTTCCTCCGTGGTATAGGTCAACTCGTTTCCCGCCGTAAACACCTGCACCGATCCCTCGGCTTTGTCTGTGAACTCGAGTCGTTGGACCTCCCGCCCAGTCCCGTCTGCAGTGAGAAACAGCGTGTCGGCTAGGATGCGAAGGGTCCCGCCCTCGTGGTCGACAAAGATGGCGGGAGGGGGTTCGCCAGCAATGGAGCGGAGCACGTATTCGTCGTAGGTCCCGGGCTCTAGCGCATCGCCGCATCCTGATGCCGCCGCGAGCAGCACGCTGAGCATGATTTGGTGAAGTGACATGTCGAGCCCTCCCCCCGGCCCAACCGCCGGTGCGTGCAGAGGTTTTTGGGGTCCGCCGAAAGGCGGGGAAACTCCCAACCCACCCAGTGGTACATCAAATATCACCGTTCAACGCCAATCGGTGGGAGTCCGTTATGCGTGCCGTCGAGCCGCTGGCCCGCGGTCGCCATCTCGTGTTCCACAACCCGCCAGTCGGGATGGTGGGGACCCAATTGTTTCTTCGCGGCGAGTGGTCCGCGAAGGCCGTGTCACTCCCGGACGCCAGTGACCTTCCTTCACCCCGAGCGAGGCGAGGAATGAACCGGACGCTCCGTCGATGCTTGGCTCGTCCGCTGCCGTGGTAAAGTGGCACCTCGACCGCCTTGACAACCTTGGACGACGCACGGCAGTGCTCGAGCACGACGAGCTTTCACGCATCGAACATCGTCCGTCTGAAGGGGTGACGGTTCGCGCGGACGTCGTTTGGCCCTAAGTAAACGGCCAGCTCAACGTTTACGAGTCGTTTCACGTAGTATTACGGGGGCAGTTTTCAGGGTGGTTTGGGCCGTTCAGGTGGTCCAACCGCCCGTTCACGATTCGCCAGCTAGTTCCGACCTGTGCCACGAGCAATTATAGGAATGACTACACCCGAGGTACTCTCGTGAAGCTCTCCGACACCGCCATTCGGCGCCCCGTGCTTGCCAGCATGATGAGTGCGGCCCTCGTGCTTTTTGGGGCGATTGGGTTTCTCCGACTTCCCGTACGTGAGTTTCCGGATATCGATCCACCGATCGTCTCGGTTTCGACGACTTTGCGAGGCGCAAATCCTCGGGTCATGGAATCGACGGTAACCGACATCCTGGAGGAGGAGCTCAGCACCATTCCCGGCCTGCGGACCTTGACGAGTACCAGCGCCGAACAGTTCAGCAATATCACACTCGAGTTCACCCTCGATCGCGATGTCGAGGCGTCTGCGCAAGACGTTCGGGACAAGGTGGCACGCGTGCGCGGGCGGCTTCCGCAGGAGATCGAGGAGCCCGTGGTCGAAAAGCAGGACGCGGACGCCCAGCCGTTTTTCTGGCTGGCGTTGTCCGGCGCGAACTACAGCCTGCTTCAGCTGTCCGATATCGGCGATCGCGAGGTCAAGAATCGTCTCCAGTCGCTCCCCGGCGTCGGTCGCGCGCAGATCTTTGGGGAGCGCCGCTACTCGATGCGGATCTGGATCGATCCCGCGAAGCTCACCGCACACGGGCTCACGGTGCAGGATGTGGAAGCGGCGATCCGCACCCGCAACGTCGAAATTCCGGCGGGCCGTATCGAGTCGCAGCGCCGTGAATTTACCGTTCGGTCGCTGGGTGAGCTCAAGACGCCCGACGAGTTCGCGAATCTCACCGTGTCGAATCAAGCCGGGCAGCTCATCAAGCTGCGCGATCTGGCGCGGGTTGAGCTTGGTCCGGAGGATGATCGGTCCACCTTGCGGTTCCGCAGCACCCCGGCGGTGGCGATTGGGGTAGTGCGGCAGTCGAAGGCAAACCTCATCGAAGTATCGGACGCGATTCGCGCGGAGCTCCCGGCAATCCAGGAGGCCCTTCCACCCGGTGTCGAGATCCACGCGGCGTACGACGGGGCCACCTTCGTGCGTCGTTCCATTCGCGAAGCCGAGGAGACGCTTGTGCTGGCGGCGATTCTCGTCGTCATGATTATCTTCGTGTTCTTGCGCAACGTTCGCGCGACCATCATTCCGGGTCTCGCCATTCCCACGTCCATCATCGCGGCGTTTGGGTTGCTCTACTTCTTCGGATTCACCATCAACAACTTGACGCTGCTCGCGCTCATCTTGGCCATCGGGATCGTGGTGGATGACGCGATCATCGTGATGGAGAACGCCTACCGGCATCAGGAGGAGCTCAAGGAGGACCCCGACACGGCAGCGACCAATGGCACACGTGAGATCGCCTTCGCGGTGATCGCCACGACCGTCGCACTCGTCGCGGTGTTCTCACCGCTGGCGTTCTTACGCGGAACCACCGGTCGCCTCTTCAACGAGTTCGGGATCGCGTTGGCGGGTGCGGTCGTGGTTTCGTCGTTTGTCGCCCTCACGCTCACGGCGATGCTGAGCGCCAAGATCCTCCGCGTCCCCAAGTCGCACGGGGCGGTCTTCAACGCCCTGGAAGCGGGATTCCAGGGGATTGCTAAGCTGTACGCCGGAAGTCTGGCGTGGGCCCTGCGCCACCGGGGGCTCGTGATGGCCGGAGCCGCTGGCACCGTGGTGCTAGCCGTGATCGTGTTCATGTCGCTGAAGCGCGAGTTCATCCCGCCAGAGGACCGTGGCTTCTTCATCACGATTACGATCGCGCCCGAGGGCGCATCGCTCGAGTATACGGACGGCTATCAGCAACAAGTGGAAAAGATCTTGAGCCAAACCGACGACGTGGAGGCCTACTTCAGCATCGTGGGCTGGGGCGGAAGGGTGAACGGTGGTATCGTCTTCGCGCGTCTGATCGACTGGGATCGGCGGACTCGTGGTGTGCAGGACGTGATCGGGGAAGTCCAGCCTCAGTACTTCGGGATTCCAGGCGTGTTCGTGTTTGCCAATCAGCCCCCGGCCTTTGGCTTCCAGAGTCCCGTCCAGTTTGTCGTGCGGCACCCCAACTTCGATTCCCTGGGTGTTGGGATGCAGCGGCTCGCGGCGCGTGCACGGCAGATACCGGGTTTGATCAACGTCGATACGGATCTGCGCGTGAACAAACCGGAGCTGACGGTTTCTTACGACCGCGACCGGGCCGAGGATCTCGGCGTGGCGATCGCCGACATTTCGTCGTCGCTGCAATCCCTCCTCGGCGGCAGGCGCGTGAGCACCTTCACGCGCGACAGCAAGGTGTACGACGTGATGGTGCAGTTGGAGCGGGTCGAACGGGCGACGCCGAGCGACATGCGCGGCGTGCACATCCGTGGGCGGGATGGGACGCTGGTGAAGTTGGACGCCATAGCGCGCATCGACGAGGGGATTGGGCCGCGACAGCTCAATCACTTCAATCGCGTCCGCTCCTTCACGTTGTCGGGCAACCTTTCGCCGGGGTTCACGCTGGGCGAGGCGCTGGATTCGCTGCGAGCTGCCGGAGCAGAGGTCCTCCCCCGGGGAAGCAGCCTCGCGCTGGCCGGCGAGTCGCGAGAGTTGGAAGAAAGCGGCTCCGCGCTCTACTTCGCGTTCGTGCTCGCGCTGATCGTCGTGTTCATGGTGCTCGCCGCGCAGTTCGAGTCGCTGGTTCATCCGCTCACCGTGCTCATGGCTGTGCCGCTGGCGGTAACGGGCGCGCTCATCACCCTGCTCATCGCGGGGTCGACTATCAACCTCTACAGCCAGATCGGCATGATTCTGCTCATCGGACTGGTAACCAAGAACTCGATTCTGCTGGTAGAGTACGCGAATCAGCTGAAGGCCAAGGGGCTCGCCACGATTGAGGCGGTCCTCGAATCCGGCCGGATCCGGTTGCGCCCCATTCTCATGACGTCGGTCGCCACGATCTCGGCGACCGTTCCGATCGCCCTGGGCCTCGGAGCGGGATCGGCGAGCCGGCGCCCATTGGGGTACGCGATCGTTGGCGGGATGCTGTTCTCCACGGTGCTCACACTCTACCTGGTTCCGGTCGTGTACGTGCTGCTCGATCGGGTGACCTCACGGGTGCGCCGGCGAGCGCCGGCGCTCGAGCCGATCGAGGCTCGGACATGATCGCGCTCCTGCTGGCACTTCAGGTGGGGACCTTGCCCTCGCCAGTTTCCGAAGCGCAGGTGGACACCGTGCCGGTGATCACCCTGACCGAGGCGTTGCGCCGGGCCAGCCGGCTCGATCCCAATTACGTCGCGTCGCTCGGAAACGTTGGCGATGCGGCCTGGGGTCGTCGCGCGGCGCGTCTCGCGTTCGTTCTCCCGTCAGTTCAGGTGCAATCGTCCGCCACGCGGTTCTCGACCGAGTTCTTCAACATCGGGACCGGCCAGCTGGCGAGTCAGATCGTGGATTTCCGGTTGGAGGGTTCGTATCGCGTGTTCGGAGGCGGGTCCAAGATCGCCCAATTGCGAGAAGCGAGTGCCGAGTTGAATCGTGCGGAAGCCGACCTCGTCGAGACGCAGTTTGAAACTGCGTTTGCCACGGAATCGGACTTCTACGACGTCCTTCTCCAGCGCGATCTTTCAGGTGTCGCGCAGGAGCGTGTGCGTCGGGCCGATGAGCAGTTAGGCGTGGCCCGCGCGCGCGTGTTGTCAGGAGCGGCGGTGCAGACAGACTCGTTGCAACTGTTGCTCGAGTTGAATCGTGCTCAAGTCGATCTGTTGCGACAGACGGCGGCGCTTAAGGTGGCGCGGCTGCAGCTCGGGCGCCGAGTTGGCGCCGATGGCCCGGTCGACGCTGCGCCGTTGGACAGTTTGGCGACGTCACCGCTTCCCCTTACCGAACAAGACGCAGTGACTGAGGCCACGGCCCGCAGCCCGCGAGTGGTTGGGGCGCGTGCGGATGAGCGAGCGGCGGGCGCGGCGGTGGCCGCAGCACGCGGAACCTACTGGCCACAGGTCGATCTCTTTGGTCAGCTCACGACCTTCGACGACCAGTTTTTCCCGGATGCTACGACGCGCTCGGCGGCGGGGTTTCGCGTCACGATCCCGATCTGGAACAACGCACAACGCGAGGTAGCGTTGTCGCGCGCGCTCACCAATCGGGAGGTGGCCCAAGCCACCCGCGACGATACCGAGCGAGGAATCCGGCGGGATGTGATCGAGGCGTACGAGAACTACAACACGGCCCGGGCCAGTACGGAGCTCGCCGCCCGCTCGGTGCTCGTCGCACAAGAGAATCTCCGGGTGCAATCGGAACGCTATCGGGCGGGGGCCACGACGATTATCGATCTGATCATAGCGCAAGTGAGCCTCGCCGAGGCCGAGGCCGAGCTCGCGCAAGCGCGGTACGGAGCCCTGTTGGCCCTTGCCGGTCTCGAGGCGATCATCGGCCGCAGACTCTTCTCTGAGAGGAATCCGTGAAGTATCAGGTGACTATATACGTAGCGGCGCTGGTCGCGCTTCTGGGGTGCCAGTCCGCAGAATCAGCCAACGCCAACGGTGGTGGGGATGGTGGCAACGCGTTTCCCCCCATGCCGGTGGAGGTGGCTGTTGCCAGGGTGGATACGGTCGTGGATGGGATCAACGCCACCGGTGAGATCGAGGCCGTCCAGTACATCGAGTTACGTCCCGAAATCGAGGGACGTTTGGTGGAAATCGTCGTGCGGGAAGGTACGGAGGTGGCAAGCGGTACGGCGCTGTTTAAAGTGGACGATGCCGAGTTGAAGGCCCAGGTGGCCCGGCTCGAGGCAGAGCGTGATTTGGCCGAGCAGGCACTCCGACGCACGCGCGAGTTGCTGGAGCGAAACGCCTCATCCACCGCGGATCTCGAGCAGGCCGAGGCCAACGCGCGCAGCGCGCGCGCCCAGCTCGAGCTGCAACAGGTACGGCTGGAACGCACCGTCGTGCGCGCGCCGTTCACTGGTCTGGTGGGTCAGCGCTTTGTGAGCTTGGGCGACTACGTGACCACGGCGACGCGTCTCACTACGCTCCAAACGGTCGACCCCCAGCGCGCCGCGTTCCAGGTTCCCGAGCGCTATGCCGATCGGTTGCGCCGCGGTCAGCAGGTGAGATTCCGTGTGGCGGCTGCGGTGGATCGTGAGTTTGTGGGGACCGTTGACTTCGTGGATCCCGTCGTACGGCTGCCCGCCCGTACCATCACGGTCAAAGCCAGGGTCCGCAACCCCCGACGCGAGCTCAAGCCGGGCATGTTCATCGAAGCTCGATTGGCTACCGACGTGCGTATCGATGCCGTGGTCGTGCCCGAAGACGCCATCTTGCCACTGCAAGGCGCGGACTTTGTCTGGGTGGTCCAGGATGGCAAGGCAACGCGCCGCGAGGTCGAGATCGGTGTGCGGACTCCGGGGTTTGTCGAGATCAAGAGCGGCGTGTCGGCGGGCGAGCAGGTTGTCGTGGGTGGGGTCGAGCGGCTACAAGAAGGCGCTCCAGTCAACCCAATGGTCGTCGAGCGCTAGCACACGTTCAGATTTCTCACTCAGGATGCCACAGAGCAAACGGGTGAGAACGGCGAGGGTGTAGTTCTCTGAGTTCGGTGTCGATGCGGGTGGATGGAAGGGAGGACCGTCAATCCGGTACCGTCACCACCAGCTCGTAGCGTTTGCCTTCCCATCCCGTCCCGGGGTAGGCGTGGACAACCTCTACCCGATATTCACCGCTTCCGAGCGGAGCGATCCGCGCCCGATACTGAAACGCGGCCAGCACCTGCGCGCAGATCCGCGGGAGCGCCCTCGCCTCGAGCGTCACCACGAGTTTACGTCCTTCGGACGTCATCGTACCGCTGATCTCATAGCACGGCGTGGGCGTCGAGATGACACCGGCGAGCACTGCCTCATTATCTCCGGATTCCACGACCTCGGTGCTGTCCACAGCTCCACCTTGAACCGTGCCAAGCACCTCGAGCTCGAGCTCGGGTTGTTGGGGCAAGGCGTTACCCGACGACATGCCGGAGCACGTCGCACCTGTCAGGAAAAGCGCGGCGCCAGCAATTCGGAGCCATCCGATCATACAACGCTGCAGCAGTCTCCCGTTGGCGTGATCCACGTCACGTGGTTCCTCGTTCCAAAGCGGTACCGTCCAACCGTCTTCCGAAACATCTTGTCACGACATCGCGCTCGCAACCGTTCTTCTACCGAAAGGAGCGGTCGATGAAAACGGCCGTGGCCGCTGCCCTGTGCCTCGTGTTTGCACTTCCTGCGAAGCTCACCGGACAGGATATCACTCCGCAGCAAGTGCGGACGTTGCTGGAGCAGAACGTACCCAACCGTCCTGTCTTCGTTCCCGGACAGATCATAGTCAAAATGGTGGGGGACGCCACCATGCCCGCAGCCACACTTGCCAGCTATGGTCTCGAGGCGGCAACGGGCAGGATGGGTGGTGGAGAGTACATCTATCGCATCCCGCCAACCATCGTCGCACAATACGACGCGCAGGCCGGGCGCGACAGCACGTGGACCGTTGCGCGACGGCTCGCCGCCAGACCGGACGTGGAGTACGCACACCCCAACTTCATCCTCTATCTGGTGGACCGTCCCCTTCCGTATGCAACCCAAAACGTCTCACCAAACGACCCTCGATTTCCCCTGCAATGGCATTACCTGACCAATGGCACCGCTCCGGGTGAATCCCCCGGTGGCGTCGGTCTCCCGGTCGCCTGGGACGTCACGACGGGTGATCCCAACGTGGTAACGGCGATCCTCGACACCGGCATCCTCCCAGGACACCCGGACATCACGGGTTCACCCAACTTGCTCGCCGGGTTCGACATGATCACCGACCCCAGCACCGCGAACGACGGGGACGGGCGCGACAGCGACGCGACGGATCCCGGCGATGCCTCGGGGCCGAACGAGTGTTTCCCGGGAAGCCCCGCCCTGCCGAACAGCTGGCACGGGACCCATGTTGCCGGCACGGTGGGCGTGGGAATAACCAACAACGCGGTGGGTGTTGCGGGCATCAATTGGCAAGTCGGCGTCTTGCCCGTGCGGGTGCTTGGGAAGTGCGGCGCGAGCACGACCGATATCAACGACGCCATTCGTTGGGCGGCTGGACTGCCTGTCCCCGGCGTACCGACGAACCCCACGCCAGCACGAGTCATCAACATGAGCCTCGGCACACCACCCGGCGTTCCGTGTTCGGCCGCTCCATCCACGCAGGCCGCCATCAACGACGCCGTCGCAGCGGGCGCCGCCGTGGTGGTCGCTGCGGGTAACGACGCGGTCGATGCGTCTCAGGTGTTGCCGGCGAGCTGCGACAACGTGATTACCGTGGCCGCGAGCGACGCACGCGGACATCTGGTCTCGCGCTACTCGAACTTCGGCACGACCATCGAGATTCTCGCACCGGGGGGCGACGTCGCGCGCGATGACAACAATGACGGTGAGCCCGACGGTGTGCTGAGCATGGTGCAAGGGGGATACGCGTTCTTCAACGGTACCTCCATGGCGGCGCCGCACGTGGCCGGTGTCCTCGCCCTATGGCTCGCGAACACTCCGACCCTCACCCCCGCACAACTTCTTGCCGAGTTGCAGGCCAACGCACTGCCGCGAACGGCTGCCCAGTGTCCAGAACTCTGCGGAGCCGGCTTGCTGAATGCCGTACGATCGGCGGAGCCGCCGCTCCGGCTCACGGTGATGCTCGATCCCAACCGGACGCTCAGTCCGGGCGAAACCACCACAGCCAGGGCCACGGTGAACCGCGGCGGCTCACCGGTAGAAGGCGCCACCGTCAACTTCTCGACCGGGGATTCTCAACTCGCAACGGTTGCTCCGTCCTCGGCCGTGACGGATCCCTCTGGCGTGGCAACCACGACCGTGACCGCAGTGGCCCGGGGCGAGACGACGGTCTTTGCCTCGGTCGACGGCGTGACGGCCATAACTCCCGTTCGAGTCCCCAGCCTCTCGACCATCGGCGTCGTCGTGCTGGCACTGGCGATCATCGTGAGCGTGGTCCGCAACCGCCCACGCAGAGCGCGGACGTGAGCTGGCAGGCTCGGGTACGCTTCGTCGGGGCCATTGGTCTCACGGGGGTCTTGTTATGGCTGGGCTCTCGAGACGGAGTCTTGGACGTACTGTTCGTCACATTGCGAACGGCAACGGCTGAGGTGACCACACACCTCCTTCGATCTGTCGGAATGGATGCCATGCGTCAGGCCACGGCCGTTTTTCACCCTACGGGCTTCGGCATCGAGATCACGCGTGGGTGCACCGGGTTCGTTGGTGCAGCCTTGCTCGCGTCAGCTGTTGCCGCATATCCCGCCGAGCGCGCCATGCGCCTCACCGGCCTGGTGCTTTGTCCACTCGCATTTGTGTCGATCAACTTCGCTCGACTCGCGCATCTGTATTACCTAGGGGTGCACGAGCAACCACTCTTTCACGCTGCGCACACGGTGTTCTGGCAGCTGGGGATGTTGGTTGCGGGCGTGAGTGGGTGGTTGCTGTGGAAATGGTGGGTGGATAAAAAAACCGGCGACCGGTAAGGCCGGTCGCCGGTTGACTGAGGAATGATCGTGGTTAGGAACCAGGCAAGATCACGGTATCAATGACGTGAATCACGCCGTTGGATGCCTTGATGTCGGCTTTCAGAACCTTGGCGTCGTCGATCATGACGGTCCCACTCTTCACTTTGATCCGAACCTTGTCACCGTTCACGGTCTTTGCCTCATTGAGCTTGATGACCTGGTCCGAGGTGACGTTGCCCGCGACGACGTGGTAGGTCAGGACCGCCGTAAGCTTCTCCTTGTCCGCTAGCAACGCCTCGAGGGTGCCCTTTGGAAGTTTGGCGAACGCCTCGTCAGTAGGAGCGAACACCGTGAAAGGACCATCACCCTTGAGCGTCTCCACGAGACCAGCTGCCTTGACCGCGGTCACCAGCGTATTAAACGATCCGGCTTCCACCGCGATGTCCACGATGTCTTTCGAGTGCTTGTCACCGTACTGCGCCTGCGCGGTGCCAACTGCGCCCACGGCAAAGGCGGTGGCGATAGCTGCCAGCTTTACGATTTTCATTGTTTAATCTCCTGTGCGCGTTTGAAGAGGGTTTCGTTATCGGGTCGCCATGGCCGGTACCAACCAGCGCCGCTGAATCGCACGCCAAGCCAACCCTTGGTAAACCGCGGCGAGCCCCACCGTGCCGTAAATTGCGCGGCTGAGCGCGCTCATTTCGCCGAACATTCCGGCGACCAGATCGACTTCGAAGAGGCCGACAAGGCCCCAGTTTAGCCCGCCGATGACGAGAAGTACCGCGGCGAGCACATCGAGCGTCTTCATTCGTCCTCCCAATGATCAAGTAAGCCTGTCTAACTCGTGTGCAACAAAGTAAGGTACCAGAGTCTGTCTGTCAAGTAGCTGTAGAACTAAGAAGATTGACAGTACCTATACAGTTGTTTATAATACTGCGGGCATTAGAAGGAAGGTGTTCATATGGGACGACATCCAATTAGAGTGGTCGCGCTTCGCACCGGGCTGTCGACCTCGGTCCTACGGGCCTGGGAGCGGCGCTACAACGTCGTGTCGCCCGAGCGCAGTGACGGTGGGCAACGGCTGTATTCGGATGCCGACATCGAGCGACTCGCCTTGTTGAATCGCGCGACCCAGGCGGGACGCTCGATCAGCCAGGCGGCCCAACTGTCAAAGGAGGAACTTGAGCGGGTCGTGGCTGAGGATGTGGCAGCGGCTCAGGCGGAGCGGGACAGCACAGGCTCTCGGAACGGTGTCTCACGAATGGCGTTGATCGTCGATCACGAGCTCGTCGAGGAGGGAATGGCGGCTGTCAAGGACTTGGACGGGCCGCGTCTCGAGGCCTTGCTGCGGCGGGCTGCCGTTGGCGCCGGCGCATTCAACGTCGCCGAGCGTCTGTTTGCGCCGCTGCTGCAACGAATTGGTGATGCTTGGGAGGAGGGGGTTATCCAACCCCGGCATGAGCACCTCGCGACGGAGGTGCTCCGCAAGGTGCTAACGTGGATGACGGACTCGGTCGATGCATCCGAGGATGCGCCGCGCATAATGTTCGGCACGCCGGCCGGTGAGCAACACGAGATCGGCGCCATGTTAGCCGCCTCCGCAGCCGTGACCGAGGGGTGGGACGTCATCTATCTGGGTCCCAGTCTACCCGTGGAAGACATCGTGAGCTCTGCCCGTGAGCTCGGAGTTCGGGCGGTGGGACTGAGCTTTGTCAATCCGGAGGAAGCTGGCCGATCCGGACGGTACGCCATCCAGATTCGCCAACAACTTCCCGAAGAGGTCGTCCTGATTCTCGGCGGGTCTGCTGCGAGCGGGCTCGGCGTCGTAATCGACCGGCCGGATGTGCACCGCGTCCGTGACCTCGTAGAGTTTCGGACGGTTCTCCGCGATCTAGCCGGCGTGGTCGCGGCTCGCTGAACGTATGATGATCGCGTCCACTCGAAAGATCCTCCTCACCGGAGCCACCGGGTACGTGGGCGGACGCCTACTTCGCGTGTTGGAGGACGAAGGGTATCAGGTCCGCTGTCTCGCACGCCGCCCTGAGCACTTGAAAGCGCGCGTCAAGGCCGGCACCGAGGTCGTGGCTGGAGATGTGGGTGTGCCGGAAACACTCCACGAGGCCATGCAAGATGTGGAGACGGCGTACTACCTGATCCACTCGATGGGCTCGTCGAAGGAGTTTGAAAAGCGAGATCGCGATGGCGCCGAAGCGTTCGCCCTTGCGGCGAACGCCGCTGGTGTCAAACGCATCATCTATCTGGGAGGCTTGGGACAGGGTTCCGATCTCTCTCCCCACCTTGCCAGCCGTCAGGAAGTGGGACGCGTTCTCGCCAGCAAGGGCGTTCCGACCATCGAGCTGCGGGCGTCGATCATCCTCGGCTCCGGCAGTCTCTCGTTCGAGATGCTTCGCGCGCTCGTCGAAAAGCTGCCGGCGATGGTCACGCCACGGTGGGTCAACCGCTTGGCACAACCGATTGGAATTGAGGATGTCCTCGCCTATCTCCTCGGGGCTCTCCGGGTACCGCCCGGAGTTCAGGGCGTCTTCGAGATCGGCGGTCCGGACAAGGTTTCGTATCTAGATCTCATGCGGGAGTACGCCCGTCAGCGGGGGCTACGCCGGCTGATGATTCCGGTTCCCGTGTTAACGCCCCGGTTGTCGAGTCTCTGGCTCGGTCTGGTCACGCCGGTTTATGCGCGTGTTGGCCGCGCGCTCATCGACAGCGTTCGCAACGATACGGTGGTGACCGATGACGCCGCGATGCGTGTCTTCACGGTCAGGCCGCAATCTGTACGTGACGCCATCGCGAGCGCGTTACGAAACGAAGACAAAGAGTACGCCGAGACACGATGGTCCGACGCTCTGTCATCGCAGGGTGACACGAGATCCTGGGGTGGCGCGCGTTTTCGGAGACGGATCGTGGACTCGCGGACGGTCACCGTGCTCGGGTCGAGTGAGCGCGCCTTCGTTCCCATTGAGCGCATCGGGGGACGGGTAGGGTGGTATTACGGCGATGGGCTTTGGCGGCTGCGAGGGTTTCTCGACCTGCTCGTCGGCGGTCCCGGTCTCCGGCGCGGACGGCGCCACCCCCATCGGCTCGTGCAGGGAGACACCGTGGACTTCTGGAGGGTGGAAGCCGTAGAACCGGAGCGCTTATTGCGCCTGCAAGCGGAGATGAAGCTGCCAGGACGCGCGTGGCTGCAGTTTGAGGTCGAGCCCAAAGGGGTTGAAACCACGATTCGGCAAACCGCGATCTTCGATCCGGTTGGGTTGGTGGGTTTGCTCTACTGGTATACCCTCTACCCCCTGCACGCTCTGGTATTTAGAGGTATGCTCCGCGGCCTCGCGGCAGCGGTTCCTCAATGGACGCCGCTTGTACCTTCTGCGGACGTCCACAATCACGCGGTCGAATCCTCCTAAGAGCAGGCCGCTCTCTGCATATACCATTCGCGACCTTCCGCGTCGCCGCTCCCGGCGTCGATCCTGGCTCGGAGCCCGCGATCCCCATCGCGCCGATAGATGATGCGCTTCGGATAATCGTGTTCTGGGGACTCGAATACTGCTTGGTCGAGGGCGAAGCGTGTGAGGACGAAGGCGTGCTCCGAGCGCTGTCCGTTGGGGTAGGGGATGAGACGGATCGTGTCCTCGTGCCGCTCGATGATGGTGAACTCGTACTGTACCGTCTTCCCAGCCTGGATGTATCGCGTCGTGCCAAGGATCACGTTGCTGCTGGCGCTGGTATAGTGTTCCTCGATCGTGCCGAGCCCGGAGCGGTCGCGAAACGACCCCTCCCAACAACCCGTCATGAACCGGAATTGATCCATCGAAGGGCTTTGTGCAGTTACGGGTGGGCACGGCGCGAGGAGTGTCAACACAATCGCCACGCCGACGGGTAAGGCCTTGAACCACATCGATTCCTCCGTTCCTCCGTGCCTCGTCTCTAGGGCGAAGGTTTGCGAATTGCCGCTGTTTCGCTCGAGCGTCGTTCCGCGGATCGCGCGTGGGCCTCGAGTCCTTCGAGCCGTCCAAGCCACGCGGCATCGTTCACCATCTCAACGGCGTCGTCCAGATTGTCGATCTCGAGCCACGTTCGCACGCGAAGAAATGTGAACACGGACAGCCCTCCACTGTTGCGTGCGGACCCACCCGTTGGGAGCACGTGGTTTGGTCCGGCACCGTAGTCCCCTAAAACCTCACCGGCGCCGCTTCCGATGAAGACGGCGCCGAAGTGCCGCAGCCGTGACGCGAATGAGTCCGCGTTTTCTGTGAGCACCTCGACGTGCTCTGGCGCGAGGCGGTCACACGCCTGCACTGCCTCCTCGGGCGAACTCGCGAGCACCGCGCCTCCGTTCCGCAGGGCAGCCCGCGCCACTTCATCAGTGGGAAGGTCGGAGAGCTGCTGCGCCAGCTCGCCGTTGACGGCATCAATCAGGGCCGCGTCGAGCGACACGAGGATAGGCAGCGCGTCCGGGTCGTGTTCGGCCTGGGCCAGTAGATCGGCAGCGATGAGGGCCGCATCGGCGGACCCGTCGGCCACGACAACGAGCTCTGACGGTCCGGCGAATTGATCAATGCGGACGTGCGCGGACACTAGGAACTTGGCGGCAGTCACGTACTTGTTACCTGGACCCACCAGAACGTCACAGGCCGGTACGGGGCCCGCACCGTAAGCCAGCGCTGCTACGGCATGCGCGCCACCCGCGGCAAGCAGTCCATCGGCCCCAGCAGCCGCGGCGGCGGCGAGTGTGATCTGCTTGGGCTTTGGGCTCGCGACCCAGACGGTATCGACGCCAGCAACCCGCGCCGTGACCACGGCCATCAAGACCGAAGAGGGCAGGGGATACCGCCCGCCCGGCGCATAACACCCCACACGCTCGACCGCAGCGATTGAGTGACCGGCGCGTCCTCCCGGAACGGTCACCGACGCTGTCTCCAACGCTTTGCGCTGGGCCTGCGCAAACTCGCGAATGCGCCGCGTGACGCGAAGGAGCCGTGTGCGCGCGTCCGGAGCGAGCGACTGCAGAGCTGCATCGAGCACTTCTCGGTCGAGTACCAAGACGTCGTCGGACTCGAGCTCACCAAAAGCTTGTGCGCGGCGGCGAACGGCGGCCTCTCCACCGGAGCGTACCTCACGGACGATAGGCTCGACCGCCGCGACCGCGTCGGGGCTCACCGCATCGGTCCGGTGGCGGAGAATCTCCTCGACCGTTCGCGGCTTTAGGATCTGATCTGTCATCGTGATGCGTCGGCTGGTGGTTTGACCGCCATGGGGCGTCGGGTGATGCGGCGGTGCCGGCGCTCCAGCTCCGCGCGCACGTCCGTAAGCCGCACACCACGACGAGCCAGCGCGGTCAACAAGAAGTAGAGCACGTCTGCCGCTTCATGTATGGTCTCGTCCGGGGTTACGGCCTGACCGAGTTCCTCGGCTTCCTCTCGTAGCTTCGCGGCGAGCAAAACCTCATCACGAAACAAACGAACCGTACCCGAGGTCGGATCTCCCGAATGTCCTCGTTCTGCGAGGATCCTTTCGAGCGTCGCGAGCGTGAAGTCGTCACCCCAGCAGCTACGCGTCTCACGATGACAGAATCCTGCTCCCTGTTGCTTGACGATGAAGCGCAGCGCGTCTCGGTCGCAATCGAGCTCGACACGACGAAGTACCTGCCGGTTGCCGGAGGTCTCACCCTTGGTCCACAACGCCTGACGGGAACGCGACCAATAGACACCACTTCGCGTGTCGATTGCACGCGCGACCGATTCCCGGCTACTCCAGACGAGCCCGAGGGCGGTTCCATGCTCGTCGCACACCACCGTCGGCCACAGTCCCTCGGATGAGGCCCGTTGCAACGTGCCGGCCACCGCTTCGCCAAGCGTAAACCGCCCTGTATACAAGGCCATCCCGACTTGTGCGTCCACCGAGATGGCGTCGAGTCGAGCGACGTCATCAACCGTGGTGATACCGCCCGCTGCCGTGACACGAGCATTCCCGGCCACCGCGACCACGCGCGTGACCAAATCGAAGTCGAATCCCTCGAGCATCCCCTCCCGTTCGACCTGCGTCACCAGGAACCCCCCGACGTACGGGGCCAACTCGCCCACCACGTCGACGACGTTCCGCCCGGTGCGCGACCGCCAACCATCCACCACCACCGTTTCGCGCTCCGCATCCACTGCCGCTATCACACGCTCGCGCGGGAGCGCGCCGCACAACTCGGGTGACGCCGCCGTCCCAACCATGACTCGTGCGGCGCCGGCGTCGAGCCACCGTTCCGCTGCTTCCACCGTCCGTATCCCGCCTCCCACGCGGCACGGCGAATGCCGAACGAGATTTCGGATCACGCTGGTATTCGAACCGCGTCCCAGCGCCGCGTCTAGGTCGACCACAGCCACTTCTCCCGCCATGGCGAACTGTTCGAGACGCGCGAACGGGTCACCACCGTCGAGCACACGCTCACGTCCCCGCCGTAACTGCACGGCGCGTCCATCCATGAGATCGATGCTGGGTACGATCACAGCCTGACTCTTATGCCCCGGGCCCGCAGGTCGGCCTTGATATCGGCCACGGTGTCATCGCCATCGTGGAAAATGGAGGCGGCGAGAACGGCTTCGGCCCCCGCTTGTATCGCCTGCGCCGCATCCTCTCGAGATCCGATTCCCCCCGACGCAATGACGGGAACCGACACCGCCTCGGACACTGCGCGCACGAGATCCAGATCGCATCCTGCACGCGTGCCATCCCGATCCCAGCTCGTTAGCAGAATTTCACCCGCCCCGAGATCGACACCCTCACGTGCCCATGCGATAGCGTCGCGGCCGGTCGTTTCCTGGCCGCCGACCACCAACACTTGCCAACTGGTGCCCACACGGCGCGCGTCGATGGCGAGCACCGTACACTGCGTTCCGAACGCGTCGGCCAGCTCGGCCAGGATCCCGGGGCGTCGCACGGCAGCCGTGTTCACGCTGACCTTGTCGGCCCCCGCGTTGAGCAAGCGCCGCGCGTCGCGGACGGCTCGGACGCCACCGCCAACGGTAAGCGGGATCGTGATGGCTGCGCGTACGCGTTCCACGGTTGCAACTTGGGTGTCCTGCGCGCGAGGCGACGCAGCGACGTCGAGCACAACGATTTCGTCCGCACCTTGTCGCTCGTACAGCGCGGCGCGCGCAGCAGGATCCCCCGCGTCGCGCAGCCCTTGAAACTTGATACCCTTCACCACGCGTCCATCGCGCACATCCAGGCACGGCACCAATCGACGAATGAGTCCGCCGCCGCCATTGGTCAGCTTCGCCCCTTTGGCCGTGACCGGCGTGTCCGTAAGCCACCGGCGCAGCAGCTCGGTGCCCCACACACCGGACAACTCAGGATGGAACTGGCACGCCAAAACGCGATCGCGCTCGAGCGCGGAGAGAAATGACGTGCCGTGTGTCGTGGTGGCCACGGCCCATCCCGAGGGCGGCTCGACCAGACAGAAGGAGTTAGCAAACGCGGCATCCCCTTCGCAGATCAAACGACTCTGCGGCGTGGGTGAAACGCGGTTCCAACCGAGATGGGGAACGCGAACGTCGGCGGGCAAACGACGGCACACGCCAGGGATGATCCCAATGCCGGGGATCTCGGGATCCTCATCGCTGGCCTCGGTAAGCAGCTGCAGTCCCAGACAAATCGCAAGCAGGGGCCGCCTAGCCGTGATGACATCGCGCACCGCCTCGTCGAGGTGCGACGAGCGGAGCGCAGCCATGCCAGCTCCAAAGGCCCCCACCCCAGGGAGGACGATCCGGTGACCGGACCGGATGAGATGCGGGTCGTCTGTGATGGTGACGCTCGCTCCCAAGCGCTGAAACCCGGTGGTGACGGAGGCGAGATTCGCCACGCCGGAGTCGACGACGACAACCTCGCTCATTGGCTGCCGCCTCCCAGCGTCCCCTTGGTCGAGGGTACGTCGTCGAAGCCCGATGCGGCGACGGCTTGGCGCAGCGCGAGGGCGGTGGCTTTGAACGCCGCTTCGGCCCGGTGGTGATCGTTACCGCCCTTGAGCAAGTCCACGTGCAGCGTGAGCCGGGCAGCTGTGGCCAGCGAGCTGAGCACGTGGGAAACGTTCTCGCACGAGAGTCCGCCAATCGCTTTACGCGACAGGCCAAGGTTTACATCGGCGTACGGTCTCCCGGAGAGGTCCACGACGGCACGAGCTAAGGCCTCGTCGAGCGGGGCCATTGCGGAGCCAAAGCGGTTGATGCCGCCACGGTCGCCCAACGCGCGGTCGAGAGCGGCGCCGAGTGCAAGCGCGCAGTCTTCGGCAGTGTGGTGGTCGTCAACGTGGAGATCGCCGCTGCACCTCAGTGTGAGGTCGAAGCGGGCGTGTCGCGCCAGCGCGTCCAGCAAGTGATCGAGGAATCCGATTCCGGTTTGAATCTCGGTTGATCCCTTGCCATCGATCGACAGGTTGACGGCGATCGTGGTCTCCCGCGTCTTGCGCTCGAATCCTGCGACTCGTTCCTTCACGGCAGGAACTCCCCGAGTTGTGTAAGGTCGGTGACCACCCCACTCACCGGTCGTCCGCCGGGCGACGAACGGTTGGGCATCGAACTCATGGCGATTGGCACC
Organism: Gemmatimonadales bacterium; assembly: GCA_041577295.1. Taxonomy (GTDB): domain Bacteria; phylum Gemmatimonadota; class Gemmatimonadetes; order Gemmatimonadales; family GWC2-71-9; genus JBDHDH01. Next base: position 4,247 of record JBFGJG010000029.1, on the reverse strand, counting down.
GCGCCCACGCCGCTTGCCGCATGGAGCACCTCTTGTGTGCTCCCAATGACCCACGCCCGTCCAATCCCCAGCCGGTCGAGCGTGTCCCGCAGCGCGCGCGAGGTCATGAGCGGTGGCGAGTCTGCGGAGCGCTCTGCCCCAGCGACCCCCGGAACCGAGACGACCTCCCGTACGAGGTTTCGCTGCGCACGCTCAGCCGGACCGTCGCGCGATGCGTTGATCGATCTCGTGGTGATGGCGTACAGTGGAAGGCGCTCTCCGACTCGGCGAAGTGCCGTACTCGCGGCCGGCGACAGCGCTTGCAGCACATCGAGGTCCAACAGCAAACCCTCTGGTTTGGCACATACCTCGAGCGCGCGCTGCAACCGAATGAACTCCACCTCGTTGCCGGGCATGGTCACCCGCAACGTGTGGTCGAGTCCGGGGGTGTCGGGAAACGAACGCACCGCCACGCCAACCGCTCGCAACGCGTCATGCAAGAAGGAAGCGCGTGTCCCGCAACCCACTAGCACGAAGTTTCCCTGCGATGGGTACGGATCGAGGCCGACCGACGGCACCCAGGCGGTAAAACGCTCTCGTTCGATCTTGATCTGCGCGATGTGCGCGGACACGGACTCCTGGCCGAAGTGTAAGAGCGCGTACGCCATCGCCGCCGAGGGCGCCGCGACCGCGTACGGCTGTCCAGCGGCACGCATCGGACCCAGCAATTCCGCCTGCGCAACGGCGTAGCCGACCCGACAGCCGGCGAGCCCCCACGCCTTGGAAAGGGTTCTCAGGATCACGACGTTGGGAAGTTCCCAAGCTCGAGCCGTCAGATCGTTGTCCGCATACTCTACGTAAGCATGGTCGAGTACGAGCAGCGACTCGGGGACCGCTGCGGCAACGCTCTGCACGTCTTCCCAGGTGGCCGCCGTGCCGGTGGGATTGTTGGGCGACACGATCGCCACCACCGATGTGCGATCGGTAACCGCATCCAAGAACTCCTGTCGTGGGAAGGGACCGCGTGGCCACGGGACCTTGACGAGATCCGCATTCGCGAGGTGTGCGCACCGTGCGAAGAGATAAAAGCTCGGATCCGACAGTAAGATCTCCGTGCCCGGCCATAGATAGGTTCGGCAGCAGCGCTCGATGGCGTCGTCCGCGCCCGCGGTGACGAACACACATTCCGCTGGCACGCCGAGGCGCGAGGCGATCCGCGACTCGAGTGCCGAGACATCGGGGTACCGACGCAGGAGCTCCGGCCCGCGCTCCGCCAGCATCTCCAGCAGATCGGCCGGTGGCTGCATCCCTTCGTTGGCATCCAGCTTGAGCAACGTCGGTGTGACTGGCGGTCGGCGGTACGCAGCCTGCGCCGAGACGCGTGGCGTTGGCCGTTGCGTTGGCGGGCTGCTCACGGCACGATCTGACCGAGCTCGGACACCACGACGTCGCAGCCACCGGCGTTCTTGAGCGCCGGGATCACCTGGGGCAAGAGCTCGCGCGGGACCGCGGCCTTCACCGCATACCCGCTGTTCCCAAACAGCGGGGCAACGGTTGGCCGCCTCATGCACGGCAACACCGCGACCACGGCATCGAGACACTCCTCGGATGCGTTGACCTCGACCATGACCCTTCGGCGTGCCTCGGTCACACTCTCGAGGATCAGTTTGAGGTCCTCGATTCGACTCCGCTTGTTGGCATCGGCGACCGCTTGCGGGCTGGCATACAAACGAGTCGAGGATTGCATCAGCTCGTCGATGATGACCAGGTCGTTCGCGCGCAGGGTGGCGCCGCTGGCGGTGATGTCGACGATCACATCCGCATCCTCCGGTGGAAACACTTCGGTGGCGCCATACGAACGCACCACCTCGGCGTGCAGGCCATTGCGATCGATCCACGCCTGGGTGAGTCGTTCATACTCCGAGGCAATGATCAGTCTTTGCTTGGGGAGCTCGCCATCCACCAGCAACGACGCTGGTGCCGCCGCCACGAGCCGCACCGGATCGAGTCCGGTATCGAGAATTTGGACGATCCGGCCGTCGAGCTCCGCCACCCAATCCGCGCCGGCAAACCCGACGTCCCTACTGCCGAGGGCCAGCATTTCGACGATGTTCTGCGGCTTGAGAATCTTCGCCTCGGTATCTGCGAGCGAGACACGGGGCCGATACCCCCGCTCGGTTGGCGTGATATGGATACCGGCATCGGCCAGTAGCCGCGTCACCTCCGGCTCCATGCGGCCCTTTGGCAAACCGAGTCGTAATGTTGTGGGCATATCTCTGCTTCCGCGCTGGGTATCGTCCTCTAGCAGGGACACAACGAAACAAACGCCGGACCCGAAAGCCCGGCGTCGTTGTTGCGCGAATGCCTGCTCAAAGCGACCGGCGTCCGGCTACACGAGTCCGGGCCCTCCCGTAAGAGGGTGGTAATGATGGACCCGATGGCTCGCTGCCGGTCTGCGTAACATAGTGCGTGGTAACTAAATACGACGCACTGCCGGCGTCAAGGGAAGCACGGTTCCCCCGGCGAGAGCTCGTGTCCGACCACCGTCTCTGGGTTGGGCTGTTCAAAGTCAAACATCGCTTCAAGTTCCGCGCCGTGCCTATCGCGTCGGGTACGCAGACCACCGGAGGCGTGTTTTCGACCGCTCGACCGGGCAGGGCAACCGCCGAGGACCGAGGCCGGTGCGGGGCACAGGAAAGTGGTGCATCATGGTCGCAAGCCTCCCGATTCCCGGGTGGCATTGCGAGATTACGAGTATGACCGTCCCGGAAGAGCAGACACCCGAAACAGCGCTCCAGACGCTCGACCTTTCCACGCGCGAGATCGTTGCCGGTGCGTTCGCGCAGGCCCCACCACGCGTGCGCAGCATCCTGCTATTGAGTCTCGCCTCGGCGGGCTTCGTGGTGGTCGTGGCGCTGGTCGACGCGCTCACGGCGCGCGATGGTCTCGAACCGTACCGCTTGCTCGGAATCGTACTCGGCATGATCGGGCTGACGCTGCTCTCCGTCGCCATGGTGTTACACGCCGCGGGTCAACGGCAATCCGTGTCGTGCAACCAGTTGTCGTGGTTCAGGTCAGAAGCAAAGATGTTCCGGCTCGAAGCGAAGTCGCTCGACCAAATGTTGCTGGTGCTTCCGGTGATGGCGATCGTAGCTGGCGTGTTGATGGCATTCGCGGCCGGCCTTCTCGTGCCGGCGGTCATCGACAAGCCCATCTTCATCGTGGTGGAGCTGCTGTTCTTGTTCTACCTCGCCATTGCGGTCAACACCGTCCGCCAGTCAACGCGGTTTCTCTATCGGCATGCCCGCGAACAGGCGCGGGCAGCCACCCAGGCGCAGGCAGATGCCGCGGAGGCACAGCTCGCGGCCCTCCAAGCCCAGATGAACCCGCATTTCCTGTTCAACGCGCTCAATACCGTTGCATCGCTCGTCCGGACCGATCGGCAGGCTGCCGAAGCTACGGTCGAGAACCTGGCAGAGGTTTTGCGTCGTACACTGGCCCGCTCCCGCAATGGACGAGGGACGGTGCGCGAAGAGGTGGATTATCTCAAGGCGTATCTCGCCGTCGAAAAAGAGCGGTGGGGTGAGCGGTTACAGGTGCGGTGGTCGGTGGCTCCGGATGCCCTCGATGTCGCGCTGCCGCCCATGACGCTCCAGCCGCTCGTCGAGAACGCACTGAAGCATGGACTCGGCGAGCGGCTGGAGGGGGGCATCATCACGATCGCCGCGCGGCGAGAGAATGGCGTGTTGAGCCTTCAAGTCGAGGACAACGGGATCGGGTTTCCTGCGCGATATCAGGAGGGGACGGGTCTCGGGAACCTGCGGCAACGGCTGACGACGATCTTTGGGGATCGGGCCATGCTCGAGATCGACAGTGCATCGGCAGGCGCTACGGTTCGCATCACCATTCCTGCGGAATCTCCCGCGGCGAACTGACGTGCGTGTGCTCATAGTGGATGACGAACCCGCCGCCCGACGGCGGCTGGAGATCATGCTGGGCGAGCTCGACATTGAGGTGGTGGGACAGGCCACGAACGGTATTGAAGCACTCGAATTGATTGCCGCGCACCAGCCCGACGTCGTCTTGCTCGACATCGCCATGCCGGAGGTGGATGGCTTCGATGTCGCGCGTCATCTGCCCGATCCCAAGCCGTTGATCGTCTTCCAAACCGCCTACGACGACTTTGCACTCGAAGCGTTCGACCATGAGGCAGTTGACTACGTCGTGAAGCCGGTCACGCTCGAGCGCCTCCAAAGAGCGCTCGAGCG
>JBFGJG010000028.1:0-60069 GCA_041577295.1 Gemmatimonadales bacterium | reverse complement strand
GGCAATTACCGACTCATTGATCGAGGTGGGGAAGCAGCTCTTTTGGAGTGCTGGAACGGACTGCGTGTCCTGTCACGGTCTCTACGGCCGTGGTACTGACCGCGGGCCACGCTTGTCAGACAAGGAATGGATTCACGAAGACGGTAGCTACCGGGCGATCGTGAAGCTCGTGACTCACGGCGTGCCCGAGACGGAATCCCAAACCGGAAAGGAGATGCCATCTCGGGGTTTGCTGCACACTGCCACGGATGCCGACATCCATGCGTTGGCGGCGTACGTCTGGTCGCTGAGCCATTCCCGGTAGGGGACGAGTAGGCTAGAAAGACGGCAAGACGGAAAAACGGAAGATCTTCCTTGCAGACCTTCCGTCCCGTCCTTCAAACCTTTGTCAACCCGATTCTTGCTTTCATACAACGTATAAACACTTGACACCGCGCACGCGCCTCGTGATCGTGACGAGCTCACGAAGCTCACTCACTGGAGACTCTCGTGAACTGGTTCGCTCCCGCGCTCGATCGCGCGTCGCATCACGCAAAGACATTTCTCGAGCGGCTCGACAATCTTCCCGTTGAAGCGACGGTCGGGTACGACGAGCTCAAACGGCGCCTCGCGCGTCCGCTTGCCGACGAGGGCCTGGATCCCGCCCGCGTGATCGACGAACTCGCAAGCGACGTCGAGGGTGGCATCACCGTCAGCGCCGGCGGACGGTTCTACGCCTGGGTCATTGGCGGCTCGCTGCCGGCGGCACTTGCGGCGGATTGGCTCACCTCTACATGGGATCAGAACGCCAGCATGTTCGCCACCGCGCCGGCCGCTGCGGTGGCCGAAGAGGTGGCCGGTGAGTGGCTCAAAGATCTCTTGGGGATTCCTCGCACCGCGAGCTACGCGCTGGTTACCGGAACCCAGATCGCACACTTCACCTGTCTCGCCGCCGCGCGCAACGCGCTGCTCAGCACACGCGGATGGGATGTTGAAAAACAAGGCCTGATCGGGGCTCCTAAGATCCGTGTTCTCACCAACGCCCAGTATCACGCTACCCTCGCGCTCGCCGCCCGCTACCTCGGCCTCGGCACCGACGCGCTCGTGGACGTGGACTCGCATGCGGATGGATCGCTCAGGGCGGACGCGTTGGCAACCGCGCTTGCCGCGAGCGAACAGCCAACCATCGTGCACCTCCAGGCCGGGGATTTGAACACAGGCGTATTCGACAACTTTGCCGAGCTCATTCCCATCGCGCACCAGTACGGCGCATGGGTCCATGTGGACGGCGCGTTTGGGCTGTGGTGCAATGCGAGTCCCAACCATCGGCACCTGTTGCACGGCGTGGAGCAAGCGGACTCATGGGCCGCGGACGGTCACAAGTGGCTGAACGTCCCCTACGACAGCGCTTACGCGTTCGTCGCACACCCAATACCACACGCCGCGGCGATGTCCATCCGCGAGAGCTACCTGGGCCACGCTACCGAGGGCCGCGATCAAATCGACTGGACACCGGAGTGGTCACGACGCGCCCGCGGGTTCGCCACGTACGCCGCCATACGGGAGCTCGGTCGCTCGGGGGTGGCGGATCTGGTCGATCGCTGCAATCGCTATGCGCACACGCTTGTCACGCGGCTCGGCGAGTTGCCCAAGGTGGAGGTCGTCGCAGAACCGATCATCAATCAGGGACTGGTTCGCTTCCTCGATCCCGCACCCAACGCGTCAGCGGAGGACCACGACCGATATACCGACTCCGTGATCGAGCAGATCCGGGCGACCGGCGAGGCATTCTTCTGGGGGGTGACGTGGCGTGGCAAGCGATGCATGCGGGTGTCGGTCAGCAGCTGGCGAACGACCGATCGCGATGTGCAACGCGTGGTTGAGACGGTTGGCCAATGCCTAGCGGCCTCGACACCAAGCGGTGACACCCGGTCTTGACGCCTAATTGACCCTTCAAGCGTAGATTGGAGCAGCTCGAGCAGAACGTCGCATGAAACGCGCGCTCCTCGCCATCTTCGCCGTCGCGGCTCTCGGTGACCTCAGCGCCCTGCCGGCTCAGGAGTCGCCCTTTCTTCCGGCGGGGTACTTGGTCCGGGTTCGAGAGACAGATCAGCACAGCCCGTGGATCAGCGGGACGGTCGTGCACGCCAACTCTTCCCGCGTGGTGATGGCGGTACCCCCGGCCGATACGCTGGCGTTCAACCTCGACTCCATCTATCGACTCGACGCCAGCCGGGGACCGGAGAAGTTCAACAGTTCCGGTGCTGTCCGGGGCGCGGGGATCGGTCTTGCGCTCGGCGCCGTCATTGGTCTGTCGCCGAACATCGAGCGAGGGGACGAGCGCATTGACGGAGAGCTCGTCGCCTTCATGGCGGGGATCGGTGCGCTGGGCGGCGCAGCGATCGGGGGCGGTGGGTGGCGCGCGCTGAGAGGGGGATTCCTTGGCGCGGCCGGCGGCGTCCCGCTCGGCGTTGTGATCGGACTCCTCGCGCACGACACTAACTCCAGTTCCCCGCGCAGCGACTCCGCATTGTTCGGCGCATTACTTGGCGGCGTGAGCGGCGGCGGACTCGGCATGTTCGTGGGCGCCGTCATTCCTGCCGTCAGGTGGGAAACGATGGTCTCCAAGGACTTTGACCTGCGGGTGGCCGCAGATCCTGGGGGCGGTGCCCGGCTGCGCGTGTCGATCGCGTTCTAGCTCCGCTTTACTCGCATCCCCCACAGCAGCGCCTGCCGGAGCGGCAGCATACCACCGTTTGTTGTGGCGTTCCACGGTATCCACCGATGCTTTGACCGGACCGGATGACCGAGCAGCTGGTTGATCTTCGTCTCGTAGATGAACAACCCACCTGCCACGAGCACCCGCTCGATCTCGCCGAGCGCGGCTTCTGAACGGCTGATGTGATACAGCGTCCCGAAGTCGATCACAACGTCGAATGTGCCATCTCCAAACGGTAGCGCACGCACGTCCGCATGGTGCAATTCTGCCGAGTTACCCCGGCTCGCGAGGTAGGACCGCGCGAGCGCCAGTAGGCACGCATCCACATCGACGCCCACCAACCTCCGCGGACTCAGCAGGCGCGCCAACGCGGACAAGCCCACACCGCGTCCACACCCCACCTCGAGCATCGAGACTTCACGCGGAAGGCCGAATAGCCGAACGATCAACGGGACCTCGATCACGCCGTGCATGAAATTTCGGCGTGCCACATTGGGAAATCGTCTGTACCCGCTCGCCGTTGGTACCGGAGCCACAATAGCGGATGGTGTCATGGCGCCATTCTCCTGTTCACGAGGTCCGTCCTTCATCCCTCGTGACCATGATCGCCCACAACCGTTGCCCAACCGTCTCTCGGTCGTGACCGGAGGGATCCCCTACCACGCCTTCGCCACCAAAGCGGTGGTCAGGCTTGGCTTAGGTCTGGGCTAGCAAGGGTTGCGAACAAGGAGATGACTGCCGCGAAAGCGCGGACGAGCGCGCCTCGTGAGGGAGCGCCGGTCAGCGCTCGGAAAACCCCCACGCGATCAAGTTGTCCACGAAAGGCTGCGGCACGAGCTCGATGCCGTTCGTGTCGGTCAGGAAGAAGATCTTCGCCTGGTGTCCATGAATGATTCCCATCACTGGGATCGTGTCGGCCACCCACCCCAGGACCTCGACCTGCTCCGGATCGAATCCGGTCGCTGCTGCCCCCGCAATAAACGGGAGATCCGTCACGCCCTCGGTAATGGCGTGCGATGCCAATCGCGTAACGGTTCCATCCACGATGCCGGCGAACGTCACGCCAAGCTGTTCGGCAAGCTCGTCCACCGGATCGTTCTTGCGGTGGTCACTCAGCAGAATTAGGGTGACGCCGCGTTTCACGAATTTGGCGTAGGCTTCGAGCTCGTCGGAACCGTATGCGCCAAATTCACCCGCCCGAATGACGTATCGGTAGCCTGACAGCAGCACATCGGTCACGCGCGTACCGCGCGGCAGCTCCTCCACCTCGAAACCTCGACTACGCAAGTAGTCGGCCAGTGCTTGGCCCTGATGGTACTCGTCGGCGTTGAACTCACCCGCCTGAGGAAACCACCATACACCACCGTCATGCGAAGCGTCGACGAGGATCTGCGAATGGGAAGCCGGTGGCGGCTCGCGCGTCGTGGAGGGAAAACCCTCATCCGGCGCACCCAGCGAATTAGTGGGCTCACCGCCGCAGGCAGCGAGTGCGAAAGCAACGATCGGCGCCCACACCAATCTCAAACCGCGGTGCCTCGTCATGAATACCTCGACGTCGAAGGACATTCCGATCCCGCTAATCCCATTTCGACTGCTTGACTTCAGCCAGCACCGACTCGAGCGGATTGAACACGATCGCGGTGGGCTCGAGATCCAGCGGGGGAAGCTCCACCTGCGTCTCCTCTCCTGAGACGAACACGCGAATGAAGGCGGTCCCCTGGGCGCCAAAATCCAACCGCACCGGCACGTACATCTGGAACTCGGGCGACACCCGTCGTTGCCGGATCCGGAGCCGGACGAGCCACTTGCCTTCGGCCGATCGCTCCGTTGTCGACGCCCACTCATACACGGGAATCTCGGTTCCCCGCACCCACTGCTCGAAGAACCAATCCATGGGTTGACCGATGTGCCGCTCCACGATCCGCTGAAGGTCGCCCGTGGTCGCGCGTCGCCCGCGGTAGGTCTCGTAGAAATCGCGTAACATGTTGCGGAACGCCTCTTCGCTCGAGCGGCCAAAATCGAGCATGAGATTCCGTATCATGTGCACGACCCACGCGCCCTTTTGGTACACCACCAGATTGTAGGCCCACGGTGCGTCCGAGGTAGCGACTCGCGGACCGAGCCAGATGGGGCCCACGTCGTCCCGTCGCTTGATCAGCTCCTTGCGCCATCTCTCGAGCTGCTCGAAATACTTGAGATTGTCTCGCAGGATGACTTGCATGTACCACAAGCCGGAGAACTCGGAGAACCCCTCCGAGAGCCACGCATCGCGATACGTCAGAGGATCGACGCCAATCCCCCACCATTGATGCGCCATCTCGTGCGCCCGGAACATCTCATCGTACCCCTCGTCCGTAGTCCACTGGAACGTGCTCCACGCGAGGTGGATCATCCCGGGAAACGCCTGACCGTGGGAGTACGGGATCTCCGTTGCGTAAAAGCTATCGAACACCGGCTTACCAAAGAGGTCGGTGAAAAACGCGAGACTGTTCACAATGTCCGTGGCCACCTGTTCCTGCGGGTCCTTCTGAGCTAGGAAATACGCGTCGAGTTCTCGATGCGCATTGAGCGCCATATGCACCGTCACCGGTGGAATCCGCTCATCAGTCACCTTGAACTCGGCAAAGTCGCCAATGTTGAACGACGCATGACTCTCGGGTCTCCTGGTCACCCACCTCGTCGTCCTCACGTCTCCGTCGACGCGCCTCTCTACCAAATCCCCGACACTGGAGAAGAGCAACTTGCTGGGGGTGTGGAACGTGAGATCGAGATAAGCCTCAGCTCTCGTGCCGTACCGCGGGAACCACGTCGAGGTGGAGCGGATGAAAAACCACTGATCCTGCGGTAAGGTCGCCAACCGCTGGGTCACGGACCGCCGTGCAGCCTCGAACATCTCACGAACTAGCGAGCGTCGCTCGATGAGAGCGCCCCCATACACGACGTGCACCAAGCGTGCTTCGGCCTGCTTCAGCACCGGCTCGAACCGCACCCACAGCCAGGGGCTCTCCGCGGGCCGCGCGTAGAGGAGGGCTGCACCGGCTCCATCGTACACGGAGTCCACTTTGAGATCTGAGAACAGCAGGAACGGAATCCATCGAACGTCGTCCTGCAACGACTCAATCGCCATCTCGGCTCTCGCCGAGTAGGACAGGTTGTTGGCAATGGTGTTGTCGATTCGGTAGCGCGTTACCGAGACGAGATCGGGTGGGGGGTCGGTCTGCTCGATGGGCTTTTCATGCTGTCGCCGCGACTGCACCACAACCTCGAGGTGATTCCCTGGACCTTTCGCTCGACGGAAGAGCCCCACCGATTCAGGCTGATACGGATCGATCCTGAAAACCAGGGGTCCATGATCATGGGTCTCGAAACGAGCGTAGAACAAATCGTTTTCATGCTGGTTGAGTAGCGCGGTGAGAATGGAGACGTCTGCCGATCGCTTTTTTGGGTCGACCATCTGTTCCAGCGCGTCCCTCACCCGCTTCCCCGCATCTTTGGCAAGCGCACCCTCCTCGAACACGAGGTGACGCTCCAGTTCATGTAGTGTGGTGTCGGCGAATAGGAGTAGGAGCGATGTGAATGCGGCATCGAGTTGCTGAACGTCGAGGAGACGGTTCAAGTGCTCGCGCTCGACTCGTATGGAGGGATTCAGGATCGCTGTGCCGCGCCCAATGAAGATCACACCTACCGACCGACCTGCCACCGCGCTCAAGACGTGGAGAGTGCCATCTTCGAGGCGAAACTCCGCGACGTCACGGCGCAGCACCAGGTTCGTCACCTGCGCGGTACGGGCGGTCAGTGGCCGAAGGTCACTGAGCTCTCGAATGACGCTGTCGTAGTTTGCAACACCCTGGAACGGTGTGCCAACCAGCGACGCACCTAGGAGCAAAATCTGTGGAAGTAGCATGACCATCCCAAGCACAGCTCTCTTCTCTCTAATATCCGCAGCGTCAAGTAACCGTCAATTTTGTCGCGAACCCGCTTGCCAATCCTCCCGCCACCCGTACTATCCAGCCATCGCTCCACTATTCAAAGTCACACCGGTTCCGCTGGGAGGAAATGATGTCGCAGCATGCCATCATCGCTCTTGGACTTTCCTTGATCCTCGTGACGTCCCCCGTCGTTTCGACGGCGCAGCAAACGGACGGAGAGCCACCATCGATCGCCGACAAAACGCGCGGGATGACCCACCTGGATGGATTCTTCGATCTCTACTGGGATGAAGGCAAGGGCAAGCTCTATTGGGAGATCGACAAATGGAACACTGAGTTCCTCTACCAGATCTCTCTGCCCGCCGGCCTCGGCAGCAACCCCGTGGGGCTCGATCGGGGTCAGCTTGGCAACACCTACATCTTGGAGGCTCGCCGCGTCGGACCGACCGTGTTGCTGGTCGAGCCCAACTACCGCTACCGGGCCGTGAGCGCGGACTCGCTCGAGGTCCGCGCCGTACGAGATGCCTTTGCCACCTCCACCCACTGGGGGTTCGCAATCGCGGCGCGCACGGGAACCAGGATTCTCGTGGACGCGAGTGACTTCTTCCTGCGAGACTCCCACGGAATCGCCAAACGGTTGAAAGAGACTGGTCAGGGCACGTTCAAGCTCGAGCACTCCCGCAGCGTCTTTCACCTTCCGCGTACCAAGGCGTTTCCGCGGAACACCGAGATCGAGGTGGCGCTCACGTTTCTCAGCGATGACCCCGGGCCGCTCGTGCGCAGCACCGCCGCCAGCGGGGAGGCCATTACACTCCGCGTCCACCACTCGCTGGTCCAACTCCCCGAACCGGGATACAAGCCGCGACTAGCGGATCCCCGCGTGGGATCGTTCGGCATCACCTTCTATGACTACGCCACCGCCATCGACGAGCCGCTCGCGCAACGCTGGATCGAGCGTCACCGTCTCGAGAAACGAAACCCGGCGGCCGCACGATCAGAGCCCATCCGCCCCATCATGTACTACCTCGACCCTGGAACACCCGAGCCGATCAGGAGTGCGCTCATCGAGGGTGGTGCGTGGTGGAATCAAGCGTTCGAGGAAGCGGGCTTTATCAATGCGTTTCGCGTGGAGCTCCTGCCGCGTGATGCAGATCCGATGGACATCCGCTACAACATGATTCACTGGACACACCGATCCACGCGTGGCTGGTCGTACGGTTCCACAGTCACCGACCCGCGTACGGGTGAGATCATCAAAGGAAACGTAAACCTCGGCAGTCTGCGCCTGCGGCAGGATTACTTACTAGGTGTGGGATTGGTGCCGCCGGTCGGCGCCGAGTTTGGCGTGTGTGACTTTGGCGGCGGACCCACGTTCGATTACCTGGCCGAGATCGCCGACGGCGCTGACGCAGTGCAGATGGCGCTCGCCCGCGTACGACAGCTTTCCGCGCACGAGATCGGCCACACCTTGGGTCTCGCGCACAACTACATCGCCAGTACCTACAATCGGGCCAGCGTAATGGACTATCCGGCACCGGTCGTCACGATCACACCCGACCAAACGCTCGATCTCTCTGATGCGTATGCCGTGGGGATCGGCGAGTACGACAAGTTTGCGATCAGGTGGGCGTACAGCGTGGCCCCGCCGGGCGCGGACGAGTCGGCGTTCCTCGCGGGAATCGTGCAGGACGGGCTGCAGCGCGGCATGCGCTTCATCACCGACCAGGACGCACGGCCTGCCGGAGGCGCCCATCCGCTGGCAGCGCTGTGGGACAATGGGAACGACCTCATCGAGACCCTGCGACATGAAATGGAAGTGCGGCGCATCGGACTGGATGCGTTTTCCGAGCGTGCCATCCGTCCCGGGGATCCGCTCGCGAGCCTCGAGGAAGTGCTGGTACCGCTTTACCTCCATCACCGCTACCAGGTAGAAGCCGCTGCCAAGAGCATCGCGGGAGTGGACTACACCTTTGCGTTACGGGGTGACGGTCAGACCCCGCTCCGCCTCGTGTCACCCGATCGTCAACTCGCGGCGCTCGATGCCGTGCTCGAGACGGTGACACCCGCCGCACTAGCGGTGCCCGAACGCATCCTGCAGATGATCCCGCCACGGGCGTTCTTCATGGCGTCCGGGGAGACCTTCGCGAAGCGGACGTCACCCACGTTCGATCCACTCAGCGCCGCGGGAACGGCGGCCGAACACTCGTTGAGCTTCGTCTTTCAACCGCAGCGGATGGCACGGCTCGTGGAGTTTCACAGCCGGGATGCGTCGTATCCGTCACTCGAGTCGGTGGTCGATCGCGTCATGCAAGCCACGTGGCGCGCGACCGCGCCTCGCAACGCCTACCACGCCGAGGTGGCGCGTACGGTGCAGCGGGTTGCCCTGGACATGATGATGCAAGAGGCCGGCAGCGGAGAGAACACGCCGCAGGTACGAGCTATTCTGGAGGCCAAGATCACCGACCTTGGCGATTGGTTGGAGTCTCAAAGCGAGCGCAACCCGCATCAACGGCTCGCGCTCGACGACATTCGGCGCTGGCGCAACCGGCCCGAGGGCATCACGTCACCGAGCACACCACTCGAGGCACCGCCGGGAAGCCCGATAGGGCGGTGAGTAGCGAGTAGTGAGTACTGAGTAGTCACCTGTGGGCAAAAAAACAGTGAGCAGGCTACCAACGCCTGCTCACTGCGTTCTTCTTACTGCGTACTGCTTCTCTTACATCATCGGAATGCCGGGCAGTGGAATCGTATAGTGCAAGCCGGTACCGAACACCAGCGGCCGCACGGTCGGATCACCAATGCTCATCCAATCGACGGCGAAGTGCCAGCCAAGACCGGCCGGCAACGTGACGTTCAGCCCAGCCGAGGCACCAAATCCGAAATTGGAGTTGGAGGTGCCAGCGAAGCTGGTCCGGAGATACTCCACTCGGGGCGCGACCCACGGCTGAACGGTGAGGCCGGGGGTTGGCGGGTTGAAGGCGAACGCGATGCCAAGGGGCACCTTAAGTGCGCTCAGGTCTTCGGGGCTACCCAGGACATCGATGGTCTGACCGAGATATCCGGCACCCGTCTGGAATGAGATCGCCACAGGAACGAGCGGTGGATCGAAGACCTTGATCGCCACGCCGCCACCAAACGTCAACTCGTTACCCACTCCGGGCTGCTGCAGATCGACCGTGCCACCACCCGCCCACACACTGACGATGGGCAGGGTGATTCCAAGGCGCCCACCAAACGCGTTGCTCTTCCCTGATGCGTCGTTAAGACCGCGACCGAAGTCGCCACTCAAAGTGAAGCCGGATCCTGCCGTCCACGCGTACACAGGGTATCCGTGAAGCTGGGCCTCGACCGGAGTGCCGAAGCAGAGTGCCAACCCCGCGGTTGCCATGCCGATGACGAAACGTTTCATGCCGTCCTCCTGACAGAGTTCTCGCCCCATACCGTTTTCAGGCGGGCGGGCAAGCTATCAGTGTCGGGACAGGACTACAGCGACGTCTGTCACAATCGGGTGGACGGTGACGGATCGCACATGAAAATTGTTAGGGAGATCACGAATCGAATCCGTCATGGGAGTGCCGCCAGCTCGCAGGACGCGTCAAAAGGGAGGAATCATGAAGCACACAATGTGTCTTGCGGGCGCCCTGCTCAGCCTTGCGGTCGTTTCGACACCCGTCGGAGCACAAACCGAGACCACCACCTCACCGCACCGCCTCCTTCTCATCATGGATGCTTCCGGCTCGATGTGGGGGCAGATCGAGGGAGAGAACAAGATCGTGATTGCGCGTCGAGTTCTGAAAGATCTGTTGGGGGACCTTACGAGCGAGACGGAGGTTGGGTTGGTGGCGTATGGACATCGTCGTGAGGGCGACTGCGAGGATATCGAAACCGTCGTTCCGGTGGGAGCGCTCGACTCCGGCATTGTCGCAGGTCGGATCGACGCCATCAACCCGAAGGGAAAAACGCCCATCAATGGTGCGGTTCGGGAGGCGATCGACCTTGCGCGAACCCAGGACGGGCCCACAACCATCGTGCTGGTCAGCGACGGCATCGAGACCTGTGGCGGTGACGCGTGCGAGACGATTCACTCGGCTAGGGCGGATGGTGTCGATTTCATCATGCATGTGATCGGGTTTGACGTGGCGGAGGCCGACGTCTCGGGCCTGGAATGCGCGGCGCAAGCGGGCGGTGGGCTCTATCTCAGCGCGGAAGACGCCGATGGACTTGCCGGCGCGTTGGATCAGGCCGTGGCAATCCCGGCGGAGATGCCAGCAGGCCGACTCTCCGTGCGGGCAATCGCCGAGGGCGGACTGCAGGATGCGCTCGTGCGTGTGCTCCCTCCGGGTTCGGACGACGAGGTGGCCAGCAGCCGCACGTACGCCACGTCAGCCACCAACCCTCGCGTTATCCCCCTTCCCCCTGGCACCTACGACGTGGAGGCCCGCGCGATCGGTCTGCGCGGCAATGTGAGCACGCGATTCGAGGCGGTGGAAGTTCCCGCGGATTCGGTGCGAGAACTCATCGCCGATTTCCGCGCGGGCGAACTCGGCATCCACATCATGCGGAACGGTGAGCTGTCAGACGCCACGGTCGATGTGTATCGCGCGGGGACACAGGAGCGCGTGGCGGGCGGGCGCACCTATACGGGATCCGGAACCAATCCGATGGTACTCGAGCTTACCGCCGCGACGTACGACGTCGTGGTGCGATCGGTCGAGATTGCGGGGAGACCGGAGGCGCGTTTCGAGAATGTGAGCGTGAGGGGCAGCCAGCGCGCAGACCGGACACATGAGTTTTCCAGCGGCACGCTGCGGATCGGCGCAGTGGCGGGTGGCGAGCTCGTCGATGCGGTCGTCCAGATCCGCGATGCGGTAACCGGAAGCCAGGTGGATCAGAGTCGCACGTACACGCGTGCCGTCTCCAACCCCTCCGAGTTCACCTTGTCGCCGGGTCGCTATCGCGTGCGAATCCAGGCCGTGCGGCTGGAAGGAAGACCGGTACGGGAAATCGACGTCGTGGTCGACAAGGCGGGAGTTGTCGAGCAGATGGTGGAGTTGGGGGGCTAGAAGGGGCGGTCAGGCGGTCGGGCGGAGACCGCTCCGGTTCTACGCTAACCCTCGGGATCTACCGCGCCCCTCTGCCTGTCCGCGCGATCGCCCTACTGCCCCACCACCCGCTCTGGCGTGCTCCGCGCCACCGTGTTCCCGTTGCCGAGCTGACCGAATTGGTTCGACCCCCAGCAAAGCGCCTCACCAATTCCTGGCAGCGCACACGTGTAACCCAGCGCGGCGTGAATCGACTCGTATTCGGTGAGCGTCACCGCAACCGTGAGGTCGTTTACCCTTCCGCCAGCTTGCGCGCGAATGAGTGCGGTGCCGGGTGCGAGTCCCGTAACCAACCCACTAGCATCCACTTTGGCGACCGCAGGCGTCTCCGAACGCCAAATCGCCTGTCGAAACACCCGCTGCGCGTCGGACTCCCGGGTCTCCGCGACGAGTTGGATCTGTCCGCCGACGAGCAAAGTGGCAGGGTCCGGCGCGATGGTCACCGAACGTGACCGTCCCGACGCTGGGCGCGCGCGAAAGGTCCCCGAGAACCGAAAACACTCGACGGTTCCCTCGAGTCCATCGTTTTTCGCAAGTCTATACGTGCAGTTGAGCTCCGGAAGGACGTCCAACGTATCCACCTTCGTGAACCTGACACTGCCACCCTCTTCGGTTCCCTCAGCGATCGGAAACTCATGCGCGATGTCGATGGTGACCGATCCGTTGGAGCACGTCCCAACTTGGTGAAAGTCGCCACTCAACTCACGGCCCTTCTTCGAGATGAGAAAACTGCCCGTGTCACTGCACATGACGGTCCCGGCCTCATCCGACAGCATTTCGACGAAGTCCCACCGACCCTCGATCGCGCTCCCGCCAAACAGATCCGTACATGCCACGCCGGCAACAGCTACGCCAGCCACACGAAGGATTTTCCAAGACGACGCTTGCGTCATAGGCAGCAATCCAATTTCCGCTAAGAGTTTGGGTTCCCGTTCCCCTTTTCCTTTTCCATCTTTTCCACCAGACCTGTTTCTTTATCCCCGACTTCAATTCCCTGTTCCGCTCCGGCGTTTCCCCTTCCCCCGGCCGCGCGGTTACCTTCCGCCGGCAATGACGACGGCCGCCAAATCAAAGGAACCTCCCAGCTGGCCGGCGGGTTTCCCCCGCCCGGTTGTGGTGGTGAGCAAGTGTCTCGAGTTCGAGGCCTGTCGGTACAACGGCCAGGCGATCCGCGCACCGTTCATTCTGCAACTGGAGCCGCACACGGAGCTCCGCGCCGTTTGTCCGGAGGTCGAGATTGGGCTGGGCGTTCCGAGGGATCCTATTCGCCTGGTCACCATCGACCGGAAGCTCCACCTGATTCAGCCGAGCACGGGGAAAGACCTCACTAACGCCATGCACTCGTTCAGCGAGCGGTTCTTGAGCGAGCTCAATGAGGCGGACGGCTTCGTGCTGAAGAGTCGCTCACCGTCCTGCGGGATCAAGGACACCAAAGTCCACGCAGGGGGCGATACACCAAACCCGATGGGCAAAGGCCCCGGTATGTTCGGCGCGGCCGTGCTCGAACGGTTTCCAAAAGCGGCGGTGGAAGACGAGGGGCGACTCACCAACCTCCAGATCCGTCATCACTTCCTCACCAAGCTGTTTGCGCTCGCCTCGTTTCGACACGTGAAGGAGGTCAGCACGATGGCTGAGTTGGTGAGCTTTCATACTGCGAACAAGTTCATTCTGCTGGCGTACAACCAGAGCGTGCTCCGCACGCTCGGAAGGATCGTCGCGAACGCGGAGCGTCATCCGATCGATCGCGTGCTCGGAGACTACGAGGAACACTTTGCGCACGCGCTGGCCCGTCCCGCCCGGCGCAAAGCACACATAAATGTGCTGATGCACGCGCTCGGCTATTTCTCCGAGCGCCTGTCCGCGGACGAAAAGGCCTTTTTTCTGGATGCGTTGGAAGTCTTCCGAGAGGGTCGAGAGTCCCTGACCGGCCCGCTTGCCGTCATGCAGTCCTGGATCACGCGGTTTGACGAAGACTATCTTGCGGGCCAACGCTACTTCGCACCCTACCCCAGGGAGCTGCGCGACCTCCGAGACTCCGGCCGCCGCGGTGGGTCTATGGAGTAGTCCTGCTCACTGGGTGCTGCTTAGAAGAGTTCACCGTTTCAACCAATGCTCCATCAGCGTCGTCCACGACTCTCGTACCAAGCCCGCGTCCTTGCTGACGACTGGCTTGAGTGATACGGCCCCGTCCGCAATCTCCACGAAGTGCGGGCGAAACATCCAGCTCCCAGTGTTCATATAGGTGGCGCCATTGCCCACACGCGCCCGACCAATCTTGTGCGTGTGGCCGAAGATCACGTAATCGAAGCCACGCTCGGAGATACGTACAGCAGCTTCACGAAAGCTGGGCGCCTCACCCGGAATGTACTCCTCGCTTGCCTCCTCCAAATCCACGGTCGCCCGGGCGCTGCGCCGAAGTTTGAGCAAGGACTCCTTCAGCTTATCCATGCCGTGATAGACCTTGGGGTGGATCCGCAAGGCCAGTCCACCGATGATCGTCACGAAGTGATAAAAGCCCGGGAAGCGCACGAACATGTCGTCGTAGAGATGACCGTGCTCGATCCGGATCCGCGTCTCACCAGATAGCACGTTGAGGAACGGAACCACGTGCACGATCTCCCAGTCATCCAGGAAGTGCTCCAACACGATGTCGTGGTTTCCCACCACGTAGTACACCTTGAGTCCGTTTCGCAGAAACTTCTGCATCGGCCCTGTACATGCCGCAAGATCCCGCGATATCTGCATGATCGAGGTCTGCATGATATCGACGCCATCACCATTGATGCACAGGCTGTAGTTGTTTGCCAAGGCGTAATTGAGGAACTCGATGAACGGCTGGCGAGCCCGAAACAACCGGTTGCCCAGATGAACGTCCGAAACAACGAGGAGCCGTTGCTCCGAGACCGTCGTTCTCACTCGGGATCTTCCGTCAGCGCACGATACTCCGACGTGGCACGCATACGCTCGATCTCCTTCGACATCTCGGCGGGAGACTTCCCCGAGCGTATGATCTCGACGAGTCGCTCATCCATGTCCCGGATCCGCCGGCTCATGTGCTGGAGCATCTCGAACGCAAAGGTCGGATCTCGACGAATCGTGAGCAGAAGTGACCCCGGTTTGATGACCAGGAGCCTGGTCTTCACTGATGCCTGCACGGTGGCGTTGCGGGGCATCGATTCGAGCAGCGACATCTCGCCGAAGAAACTCCCCCGTCCGAGGCGCGCCAGCTCCAGCTCCTTGCCCGCCACATTCTTCGTCACCACCACTTCACCTTCCTGAATGACGAACATCTCCCGAGTCTCTTCGCCCTCGCGGACGATGATGTCGCCAGGCTGGTAGACCTCTTTGTGATCCGTCCGACTCCGCATGCCCTACACCTCTCAGCCAGCCTGTTTCGGAGCAGATGGACGCATCTCGGCCGCGAGGCCGATGCGACCACGTCGCGTTGAGAAGATCACGCCAGACCCCGCACCGTCAAGTGGAGCGGCCTGCGCTCCCACTACGCCGGGTGTGAGTTCCCTATGTTTGTATCATGGCCTACGCGCTCATGACCAGTGGTGGGAAAGACTCGACGCTTGCTTTGGACCGCGCGCAACGCGCGGGAATCCAGGTGCGCGTTTTTGCCAACATCTATGATCACGACTCGGGTCGCGTGCGGTTTCATGGCGTCCGACGGGAACTCATCATCGCCCAGGCCCGCGCGCTCGGCCTGGACCCGCTGACCGTCGCGACGGCTCCGGAGGACTTCGAGGCCAGCTTTCTCGATCTCCTGGCCCGGCTTGCGCGCCACGGCATTACTGGTGTGGTATTCGGAAACATCCATCTGGAGGACGTTCGTGCCTGGTACGAGGATCGCGTCAAGGAAACGGGGCTACACCACATCGAACCGCTGTGGGGGGAGGAGCCAGCCACGCTCGCGCGGGAGGTGGTCGACCGCGGCTTCCGTGCGCTACTCGTATCCGGCGACCTGCAGCTCGGCGCCGCCGATCTCGTCGGCCGAGAGCTCGATCACGAACTCCTCGATACCCTTGCCACCAGGCCAAACGTGGATCCTTGTGGTGAACACGGGGAGTTCCACACCTTCGTCTACGATGGACCGAACTTTACCGCTCCGGTCGCCTTCGACCGGGGCGAGTTGGTTGTAATTGGAGGATATCGGTTTCTCGAACTGAAATAGGACAAAGATGGAAAGCCGGAAGGTTGGAAGGGTTGGCGGAGCATCCCTACTGTCATACGGTCTCCCCGTGCTTCCATCTGTCCGTTCGCCCTGCCACCGTTTTCTCAACCTCATCGAGGTGAGAGATAAACTCTTTTCCGAAGTAGTACTCGAGCTCGTGCCGGAGGCCGCGGTACAGCGTGGGACCCTCATTGAGACAGATCAGCGAATCGTCGGCCACGTCATCGGCGGTGCACAAGGTCTGTTCGTAGAAGGAGAGCGGAAAGAGGCAGTCGACCATGGACTTTAGATCGTGGTAGTCCAAGTCGTGATCGTTACAGAAGGAGTGGAGCAGGCACCCTCGCCCCCGCCGGTTGAGGAAGACGCAGTGCCCGTCTTTGACTCGCGTGCGACGTGACGCGCCACCGGGCACCTCCGGATCCCGTTCTACCTCGCTGGTGAACCATCGGTCACGCGAGATCCCCGTGTACGTTTCGATCTCGTCGGCCCACTGCTCGATCTGTCGGACGTGCCACAGATCGACGTCCACACCGTGATCGCAACAGGCGTCGTGACAGTACGTGCAGCGCAGGCAATGCGTGAAATACGTGCGGTGAAAGATCTCGAGGTCCACCCGCCGAATCACCGGCGCTCCATACCGGCTGGCAAAGGAACGCTCCAGAAGAGCAAAGCGTCGCGTGTATCGAATCATGGGACCGGAATGTAATCGGATGGTCCTTCTGCCTCTTCTGCCTCCCCAGCCTATCGCGCCTGCCCCACCCCATCCCCATTTGCACCTTCCCGCCGATTCGTTACGATAAGAGCCATGACGATGGCTTCGACTCGTCCGACGACCTCGAGACCCGTCACCCCCTCCTTTCCGCGCCTCGTTATCGAATACGTCAAGCCGACGCTGGACGTCGGGCGGTATCCGGTGAAGCGGACGGTGGGTGACCTCGTCGAGGTCGAGGCAACCGTATATCGAGAGGGACACGATCTGGTCGCGGCGCGGATTCGCTACCGTGGCCCGGGAGACCGCGTTCCGCGCATCGCTTCCATGACGTATGAAAAGGACTTAGACCGCTGCCGCGGCTCGTTCCGGGTCGACCGGATGGGCCGTTGGACCTTCACGGTCGAAGCGTGGACCGATCGATTTGGAAGTTGGTGCCGCGATCTCGAGAAGAAGGCCGAAGCGGGCCAGGATACCCATCCAGACCTGCTCGAAGGCGCTCGCATGATCGATGAGGCCCACCGGCGGGCCACCGGCCAGGCGCAGGCCAACCTCGCACGCATCGCCCGAGAGTTGCGTGACGAGACCCGACCATCGCTGGCGCGTGCCAAGCTCGCCATCTCCGGAGAGCTCTCCCGGCTCATGCAGCGGTTCCTACAACCGTCCGACGTCACCCGCGTCGCCCGTGAGTTTCCGGTGGAGGTCGACCGTTCGCTCGCCAGCTGTGCCGCGTGGTACGAGTTGTTCCCGCGGTCACAGACACCCGATCCCACGAGGCACGGGACGTTCGCGGACGCGGAAAAACGGTTACCGGCTTTGGCGGAGCTCGGGTTTGACGTCGTGTATCTCCCTCCAATCCACCCTATCGGGAGGACCAACCGGAAGGGCCGCAACAACGCGCTGGTGGCGGCGCCCGGTGATCCAGGAAGTCCGTGGGCGATTGGCAGCGAGGACGGAGGCCACACTGCGGTGGAGCCGAAGCTGGGGACAGTTGCGGATTTCGAACGCTTCGTTGAGCGCGCCGAGCAGCTCGGGATGGAGGTGGCACTGGACTACGCGCTGCAATGCTCACCAGATCACCCGTGGGTGGAAGAGCACCCTGAGTGGTTCTACGTTCGCCCCGATGGCTCCATCAAGTATGCGGAGAATCCTCCCAAGAAGTACGAGGACATCTTCCCGCTCAACTTCTGGTGCGACGATTACATGGGATTGTGGCGTGCCTGTCGCGACATCTTCCTGTTCTGGATCGACCGCGGTGTCAAGATCTTCCGCGTGGATAACCCTCACACCAAGCCGTTTGCGTTCTGGGAGTGGGTGCTCGGGGAGGTCAAGAGCCGGTGTCCCGAGGCGATCTTCCTGAGTGAGGCGTTTACGCGGCCTGCCCGAATGAGAGGACTCGCCAAACTGGGGTTCACGGAGTCCTACACGTATTTCACCTGGCGCAACACACCCTCCGAGCTCCGTGAGTACGTCACCGAGCTCACGCAGACTGAGATGGCGGAGTACTTCCGGCCGCACTTCTTCGTCAACACGCCCGATATTCTGCACGAGTACCTACAGCGCGGCGGGCGGCCGGCGTTCCGCGTGCGATTGGTCTTGGCGGCGACTCTGTCGCCGTTGTACGGGATTTACTCGGGCTTCGAGCTGTGCGAGAACACCCCGGTCCGAGCGGGCAGCGAAGAGTACTTAAACTCCGAGAAATACGAGATTCGGGTTCGCGACTGGGATGCCCCCGGCAACCTGAACAGTGAGATTCGACGGATCAACGAGATCCGCCGTGAGCATCCGGCGCTCCAGCGGCTCGCCAACCTGCGGTTCTGCCCAACGGAGAACGAGCAGATCCTCTGGTACCACAAAGCAGCGGGCGACGATCACATCCTCGTGGCTGTGAACCTCGATCCGCAACACCCGCAGCAAACCCACGTGCATGTACCGCTAGCCGACATCGGCATCGGGGAGGACGAACTGTTTGACGTCGACGATCTGATGACCGGGACACGGTACACCTGGCGTGGTACGCGGAACTACGTCCGTCTCGACCCAGCCGAGCAAGTCGCACATATCCTGCACGTCAAACGACGACGGTGACGATGAAAGACGGCGCCCAGTGGTACAAGGACGCGATCTTCTACGAGGTGCGCGTCCGCGCATTCTATGACAGCAACGACGACGGGATTGGCGACTTCCGGGGCCTCACCGAAAAACTCGACTACCTGCACGATCTCGGCGTCACCACCCTGTGGCTCTTGCCATTTTATCCGTCGCCGCTCAAGGACGATGGATACGACATTTCCGATTACTCCACCGTCCATCCCGATTGCGGCACGCTGCAAGACTTCAAGCAGTTCGTCCGGGCCGCACACAAGCGCAACCTGCGCGTGGTGACGGAACTGGTGCTCAACCACACATCAGACCAGCACGCCTGGTTCCAGAAAGCGCGTCACGCGAGCCCCGGCAGCAAAGCGCGGGACTTCTACGTGTGGAGTGACGACCCGGATCGGTACAAGGAAGCGCGAATCATCTTCAAGGATTTTGAGACGTCCAACTGGACGTGGGACCGCGTCGCGAAAGCGTACTTTTGGCATCGATTCTATAGCTCGCAGCCCGACCTCAACTTCGACAACGCCGCGGTCCGTCGCGCGGTCATGCAGGCCATGGATTTCTGGTTCGCCATGGGCGTTGACGGGATGCGGCTCGACGCCGTCCCCTATCTGTACGAGCGCGAAGGCACGAACTGCGAGAATCTGCCAGAGACCCACGAGTTTTTGAAGACGCTGCGCCGCCACGTTGACGGAAAATTTCGCAACCGGATGCTGCTCGCCGAGGCTAATCAGTGGCCCGAGGAGGCCGTTTCGTACTTTGGGGATGCCGATGAATGCCAGATGGCATTTCACTTCCCCATCATGCCACGGCTCTTCATGGCGCTGCACATGGAGGACCGCTACCCCATCGTGGACATTCTCGAGCAAACGCCCGACATACCCGACACCGCGCAGTGGGCGCTCTTTCTCCGCAACCACGACGAGCTCACCCTGGAGATGGTCACCGACGAGGAACGCGATTACATGTATCGCGTCTACGCCCACGACCAACAGGCGCGCATCAACTTGGGCATCCGGCGACGGCTCGCGCCCCTGCTGGGGAACGACCGCCGCCGGATCGAGTTGATGAATGGGTTACTCTTCTCGCTCCCGGGAACCCCGGTCTTGTACTACGGGGACGAGATCGGGATGGGCGACAACTTTTACCTCGGCGATCGCAACGGGGTGCGGACACCGATGCAGTGGAGCGGTGACCGCAACGCGGGATTCTCTCGCGCGAACCCCCAGCGGCTCTACCTGCCGGTGGTCATCGACCCGGAGTACCACTACGAGACGGTCAATGTCGAAGCCCAGCAACAGAATCCGCATTCCCTCCTGTGGTGGACCAAGCGGCTGATCGCGCTCCGCAAGCGTTTCAAGGCCTTCGGCCGTGGGACGCTGGAATTTCTCGATCCGAGCAATCGCAAAGTGCTCGCATTCCTTCGCAAGTACGGCGAGGAGACGATCCTCGTGGTGGCGAATCTGTCACGCTATCCGCAGTACGTGGAGTTGGATCTGTCGCGCTACAACGACAAGATGGCAGTCGAGCTGTTCGGGGGTACGGACTTTCCCCTGATCGGCGAGCTCCCCTACCTGCTCACGCTGAGCCCCCACGGGTTCTATTGGTTCTCGATCGTCGCGCCACGGCGCGAAGAGATCACCGTCCGGACGGCCGATCGGTTACCCGAATTGGAAACGGTGAAACCGTGGCATAGGCTGCTCGACGACGATGCAAAGCAAGTGGCGGAGACGCTCCCAGCGTTCCTACCGCAACAGCGGTGGTTTGGCGGAAAGTCGCGGCGCATCAAGCGCGCGGAAATCGAGGACGCCGTTCCCGTCAAAGGGGACGGCACTACCCACGCATTCTTGATTTTCGCAAGTATCGAATACACCGACGGCCGACCAGAACGCTACGCGATCCCCGTTGGCTTCGCCACGGGCGACCGCGCTAAGTGGCTCGAGGATCACGCGCTCCGTGCCGTGATCGCGCGAGTGACGGTCACCGGCGACGGCGAGCCGGTAGCCGGGGTCCTCTACGACGCCATTGGCGATCCGGAGGTGGGCAACGCCTTCCTGCACGCCATCGCGCGCCGACGGCGGTTCCGCGGTCAGGATGGATCAGTGATTTCGGGACGCACCCGGGCGCTCAATGCGCTGATGCGCGATGGGAAGCTCGATCCGACGTTGATGGGGTGGGAGCAGTCGAATTCCTCGATCCGCTACGGTGACCGGTTGGTGCTCAAGGTGTTTCGGCGCCTGGGGGAAGGGCGCAATCCAGATCTCGAGATCGGTCGATTTCTCACCGAGAAGACGTCGTTCACGCACCTTCCACCAGTCGCCGGGCAGCTGGAGTACCACGCGGGAAATGGAGAGCCCACCACGCTCGCGATCCTCCAGGGATTTGTCCCGAACGAGGGCGATGCATGGCAGTTTACCCTCGACGATCTCGAGCGGTATTTCGAGCGCGTGTTGGTGCAGCGTCCCACCAGTGATCCCGTGCCCGTGCCGGAACAGGGTCTCGTAGCGCTCACTCAGGGGGTGCCCGAGCCGCTCACCGAGGAGCTCCTCGGCGGGTATCTGGAATCCGCGCGCATGCTCGGACAGCGCACCGCGGAGATGCACGCCGCGCTCGCGTCGGACCCACAAGACCCGCAGTTCGCTCCCGAGCCGTTCACCCGGCTGTATCAACGATCGCTCTATCAATCGATGCGAAACCTCAGCACCAACGTCTTTCACGCGCTCGGTGAGACACTGCCTTCGCTCCCAAAGACCATCAAACCAGAGGCAGAGCGTGTCCTCGGACTCAAAAGCAAGGTGTTGCGGGCACTGCGTGCCGTAGCCGATCACCGCATTCGTGCCCAACGGATCCGATGCCACGGCGACTATCACCTCGGGCAACTGCTGTGGACCGGAAAGGATTTCGTCGTCATCGATTTTGAGGGGGAGCCCGCCCGCCCCATCGGCGAACGGCGCATCAAACGGTCGCCCTTGCGAGACGTCGCTGGCCTGCTTCGATCGTTCCACTACGCCGCCGCCACGGTGCTGGCCACCCGCGTGATCGGGAACATGGTTCCGGATGACGAAGCGGCACAGGTAGAACCCTGGGGCCGCTTCTGGCAGGCGTGGGCATCCTCGGCGTTTCTCAGAGCCTACGTTGAGCACCTCGACGGGACGGGCCTGCTACCATCCGATCCCGCCGAACTCGAACTGCTGCTCAACACCTACCTCCTAGACAAGGCACTCTATGAGTTCGGGTACGAGCTCAACAACCGGCCAGATTGGGTCTGGATACCGCTGAGAGGCATCCTCCAGCTAGTGGAGCCGCCCGCCCGCGGATGACCGGATGGCGGTTGGAGCGTGGCACCACGCTACAGGAAAACGGGACGGTGCAGTTCGCCGTGTGGGCTCCGAAGGCGGAGCGCCTGACGCTGCGGCTCGCTGGCAACCCCAAGCCCACCGAGCTGCTCATGCACCGCGGCGACGACGGGGTGCACACGCTAGACGTGACCGGTCTCGACTCTGGCATCGACTACGCCTACCGGATCGATGGAGGACCCGCGTTACCCGACCCCGTGAGCCGGTACCAGCCGGAGGGCGTGCACGGGTGGTCGAGGATCGTCGATCCCGACGCATTCCAGTGGACCGACGCGGAATGGACTGGAGTACCGATGGCCGACCTGGTGCTGTACGAGATACACGTCGGCACCTTCACCGAAGAAGGGACATTCGGAGGCGTTGCCAAACGGCTACCGTACCTCCAGGACCTCGGGATCACGGCGATCTCGCTCATGCCGGTCGCCGAGTTTCCCGGGTCGCGGGGCTGGGGATACGACGGAGTCCAGCTGTACGCGGCTCACCACGCCTACGGCGGACCCACCGGCCTCAAGCGCTTAGTCGACGCTGCGCACAAGCACGGCATCGCGGTGATCCTAGACGTGGTCTACAACCACCTGGGGCCGGAAGGCAACTACCTCGACGAGTTCGGTCACTACTTCACGGACCGTTACCACACCCCGTGGGGGCGCGCGGTCAACTTCGACGGGGCCGAGAGCGACGAAGTCCGCCGCTTCGTCATCGACAACGCCCTCTATTGGATTACCGAGTGTCACATCGACGGCCTCCGCCTCGACGCCGTGCACGCAATCCTCGATTTGAGCGCTCGCCACATCCTCGAAGAACTGGCGACCCGCGTGCACGAGGAAACGCGCCGTGGCGGACGCGTGCAACACGTCCACGTGATCGCTGAGAGCGATCTCAACGATCCACGCCTGGTCAGAGCCCGGGCCTTCGGCGGATTCGGGCTCGACGCCCAGTGGTCCGATGACTTTCACCATGCCGTGCACGCCGCGCTCACAGGCGAGCGTGCAGGGTACTACGTCGACTTTGGTCGCACGGGACTCGTCGCCAAGGCGTTGCGCGATCGCTTCGTGGTCGACGGCACCTACTCGCGCTACCGACGGCGACGCCACGGGGCACCCGCCTCCGATCTGCCGGCGGAGCGCTTCGTGGTATTCATCCAGAACCACGATCAGGTTGGGAACCGTGCGCGCGGCGACCGGTTGGGACACCTCGTTCCCCATGAACAACAAAAGCTCGCGGCGGCACTTTTGCTCCTCGGTCCCTACGTTCCCCTGCTGTTCATGGGCGAAGAGCACGCGGAGCCAAACCCGTTCCTCTACTTCGTCAGTCACAGCGATCCGAGCCTCGTCCAAGCCGTGCGTCAGGGCCGTGAACGGGAGTTTCGAGCGTTTGGCTGGACGGGCGAGATCCCGGATCCTGCGGACGTCGCAACGTTCCTCCGATCCCGGATCAGTTGGACCTGGGACGAGGCTCCGCAGCGCGAGGTCCTGCATGACCTTTATCGCGAGCTGCTCGAGATACGCCGTGCAGAACCGGCGCTTCGCCCAGGGGCAGCTCGGTGGCAGGTGGACAGCGATGACGAGAAGGGGTGGATAACCATGGCCTACGAGGCACGCCGCAGCGCACCGCTCGTGGCGGTGTTCAACCTCTCACCGATTCCCGCGGTGGCGCGCATCTCGGCGGCTCCGGGATCGTGGCACCTTCGCGTGTCCACCGATTCGCGACGATTCGGTGGCGCAGGCGGGCCCGACCAGCATCTGGAGATCAGCGGGCCCTTGGGGGGCGCTTCACTCTCACTCCCCCCCTCCAGCGCGGCCCTTTACCGGCGCGAGGGCAGCTGATGCGCCTCTGGCCGGGGTCTCCCTCCCCGCTCGGTGCGACGTGGGACGGTGAGGGAACCAACTTTTCGCTCTTCTCGGCAAACGCCGACAAAGTGGAGCTGTGTCTCTTCGACGGCCCGATGGACACCCAAGCCGCCATGCGTATCACACTCACCGAGCGCACCGACAGCGTGTGGCACGCATATCTGCCGGACGTGCGACCGGGGCAACTGTACGGCTACCGGGTCCACGGCCCGTACGATCCGAATCATGGGCATCGCTTCAATCCCCATAAGCTGCTGATCGATCCGTATGCGCGCGCGATCAGCGGGACCGTCCAATGGAGTGATACGCTGTTCGGGTATACCATTGGGCATCCCGAGGAGGATCTCTCATTCGATACGCGAGACAGTGCCGGAGCAGTTCCCAAGGCAGTGGTGATCGATCAGAGCTTCAGCTGGGGAGAGGATCGTGCCCCCCGCGTACCGTGGCATCGGACCGTCATCTACGAGTGCCACGTTCGCGGGATGACTATGCGACACCCTGACGTTCCCGAGGCGTTGCGGGGGACCTACCTCGGGCTCGCAACCGACCCGATCATCGACCACCTGCGCTCCCTCAACGTGACCGCGGTGGAATTGATGCCCATTCACCACTTCGTTTCCGAGCGGCCGGTCATCGAACGTGGCCTCACCAACTATTGGGGGTACAACTCCATCGGGTTTTTTGCGCCTGACGTGCGGTATGCCACGGGCGCCCTCGGCCAACAGGTGACGGAGTTCAAGTCGATGGTCAAGCGGTTTCACCGAGCGGGCATCGAGGTCATCGTGGATGTGGTGTACAATCACACGGCTGAAGGCAATCATCACGGGCCAACGCTGTCATTTCGAGGAATCGACAACGCGGCGTATTACCGGCTGGATGTGCAACAACCGCGCTACTATGTCGACTTCACCGGATGCGGGAACAGTCTCAACATGGTGCATCCGCGTACGATGCAGCTGATCATGGACAGCCTGCGCTACTGGGTGCAGGAGATGCACGTCGACGGCTTTCGCTTCGATCTCGCGTCGGCGCTCGCCCGCGAGCTGTTTCAAGTCAACCGCCTGGGGCGCTTCTTCGATATCATCAAGCAGGATCCGATTATCTCACAGGTGAAGCTCATCGCGGAGCCGTGGGACCTGGGCGAGGGTGGATACCAGGTGGGCAACTTTCCGGTGGGCTGGGCAGAGTGGAACGGCAAATACCGGGACACGGTGCGTCGGTTCTGGCGCGCGGACTCCGCCCAGCTTCCCGACCTGGCCTATCGCCTCGCCGGCAGCAGTGACCTGTACGAGCACGACGAACGGAGCCCGCACGCCAGCATCAACTTCGTGACCTGTCACGACGGGTTCTCCCTGCGCGACCTCGTGAGCTATGAGCACAAGCATAACGAGGCAAACGGCGAACAGAACCGCGATGGTACTGACGCCAACTACTCGCGCAACTGGGGAGCCGAAGGCCCGACGGATGCCGTGCAGGTGGTGCAGATGCGGGATCGAATGATCCGAAACTTCCTGGCCACGCTCGCCTTCTCCCAAGGCGTGCCGATGATCTCGCACGGTGACGAGCTCGGCCGCACGCAACAAGGCAACAACAACGCGTACTGTCAGGACAACGAACTGACATGGATCGACTGGGACCTCGATCCCCGCGCACGACGGCTTTTGGCCTTCACGCAGCGCATATTCACTCTGCGGCTCGCCAATCCCGTCCTCCGACGCCGCTCGTTCTTTCGGGGTCACCCGATCACCCCCACCGGGCTCAAAGACCTTGCGTGGCTGCGTCCCGACGCACAAGAAATGACAGAGGCCGATTGGAACAACCCACGGACCCACGTAGTCGGCATGCTCATTCACGGGCGGGCCACCGACGAGCGCGACGAACGGGGACGCCTGGCCATCGGTGAGACCGTGCTGTTGCTGCTCAATAGCGGCAGCCGCTCGAGGCGATTCACGTTGCCGGAGCTCGCCGAGCCTGGTGTGTGGATCGAGGTCGTGAACACGGCCCGGCCGGGATCCCGAACCATCAAGACCGGTGCGGTCAACCTCGTGGGGCATTCTCTCATCCTGTTTCGGTACGAGCTGTTGCCATGACACCAAGACAGCACACACCCACCCAGTTCGACATTTCCCGCGCAGACCGGCTGCGGCTCATCGCCGGCGAGCACAGCAGTCCGCACAGTATCCTCGGGTCGCACCCGGTGGACGGGGCCGGGGTCGTGATTCGCGCCTACCACCCCGACGCGATCGGCGTGCAATGCGTGCTCGAGGATGGTTCCGTAGAGATGGAGCCGCTGGGAGGCGGTCTCTTCGCCACGCTCGTGGAGGACGAAACGCTTCCGCTCACGTATCGGCTGCGTTTTGCGTTCGAAGATGGAAACGCCTGGGAACGGGACGATCCGTACCGGTTTCTCCCCACCTTGGGCGACGTCGATCAGCATCTGTTCAACGAAGGGAGCCACCGCCGGCTGTGGGAGTGTCTGGGAGCACACGTCCGCACCATCGATGGCGTGAATGGGGTGTCCTTTGCCCTCTGGGCACCGAACGCCCTGCGGGTCAGCGTCGTTGGGGACTTCTGCTTCTGGGACGGCCGGCTCTTCCCCATGCGGCACCTTGGAAGCTCGGGAATCTTCGAGCTGTTCGTGCCAGACGTCGCGGCCGGCGCGCTGTACAAGTACGAGATCAAGACCCGAGACCGTGCGCTCCGCATCAAAACCGACCCGATGGCGCGGCACATGGAAGTGCCGCCGGGGACGGCATCTCGGGTGGCGCAGAGTGAGCACCAGTGGAGCGACGCACCGTGGATCGAGCGGCGCGCGTCCCGCGACCTCACGCGTGAACCGGTGTCCATTTACGAGGTGCACCTCGGCTCATGGGCGCGGGTCCCGGAAGAGGACCACCGCCCACTCACATATCGCGAGATCGCGCCACGCCTCGTCGACCACGTCAAACAGCTCGGGTTCACCCACCTCGAGCTCTTGCCCGTGGCCGAGCATCCGTTCAGCGGCTCGTGGGGTTATCAGGTATCCGGGTATTACGCCCCGACCACGCGCTACGGGAACCCAGACGACTTCCGCTACTTCGTGGATTACTGTCATCAGCACGAGATCGGTGTGATCCTCGACTGGGTACCCGCACACTTTCCCAAGGACGACTTTGCGCTGCGGCGTTTTGATGGCACGGCCCTGTACGAGCACGAAGATCCGCGGCTGGGCGAGCACCCCGATTGGGGAACGCTGATCTTCAACTATGGCCGTAACGAGGTCCGGAACTTTCTCGTGGCGAACGCCCTCTACTGGTTCAAAGAATTCCATATTGACGCGCTCCGCGTGGATGCCGTGGCGTCGATGCTCTACCTCGACTACAGCCGGGAAGCCGGGGAGTGGTTGCCCAACCGGTACGGTGGCCGCGAAAACCTCGATGCCATCGACTTTCTGCGGCAACTCAACCAGACCATCCGCGACGAAGCACCCGGATGTGTCACCATCGCAGAGGAATCCACCGCGTGGCCGGGCGTAACGAACTCGCCGTGGGAGGGCGGGCTGGGGTTCACCCTTAAGTGGAACATGGGGTGGATGCACGACACGCTTGTGTACTTCACGAAGGATCCCGTTCACCGAAAGTTTCACCACGATCAGCTCACCTTCGCGATGCTTTACGAGCACACCGAGCGCTTCGTCATGCCCCTCTCGCACGACGAGGTGGTTCACGGCAAGGGCTCGCTGCTGAACAAAATGCCAGGTGACGAATGGCAAAAACTGGCGAACCTCAGGCTGCTCTTCACGTACCAGTTCACGAGACCGGGCAAACAGCTGCTCTTCATGGGCAGCGAGCTCGCCCCCACACGCGAGTGGAATCACGACGAGAGTCTCGACTGGCACCTGCGCGGCGATCCCCGTCGCGAGGGGCTGCTGCGCTTCTTCGAGGATCTCGGTGCGCTCTATCAACGAACCCCTTGCTTCTGGCGCCGCGATCCGGATCCCGAGGGCTTCTCGTGGATCGATTGCAACGATCGCGAAAACTCGGTGATGTCATTTCTGCGGCGGGACGGCGACGACTTTGCGATCGTCGTACTGAACCTGACGCCTGTTCCCCGCGAGCACTATCGCATCGGGAGCCCGATCGCAGGCACCTACGTTGAAGCGTTTAGCAGCGACCGCGCCGACTACGGAGGGAGTGAGGTCCTAACGTCACACACCGTGGAGACCGAGCCGGTTCCGTTCCACGGATACGAGAACTCGCTGCGGCTCAGATTGCCACCGTTGGGAGCGTTAGTGCTGCTTCCACAGCGATGATCGAGCATCTGCGCCCGAATCTCCGCGCACTCGCCGACCACTACGGGATCCTCCCCCACTACATCGACACCGCGGGCGTCCGCCGCGAGACCACGGACGCCACGTACGTCGCCCTCCTCGAATGCCTGGGTTCGGATGCCAGCAGCGAGGAGGCGGCAGCGCGTGCGCTGACGGCGCTCGAGGCCCGCGCGCGGGAACGCCTCATCGAGCCCACGAAGGTCCTCCGAACACGCGCTAGCACGGTTTCGTACACGGTAAGAGTCGCACCGTTATCCACAGGAGCGTGGCGCTGGTCGCTGGAGGTCACCGAAGAGAGCGGCGCGCAACATCAGGCGTCCGGACGCGGAACGGTTCGTGATGTGTCGCTCACCCTACGGTCGGGTGTTCGCCTCCCACACGGATATCACGCGGTTCGCCTCGAACTCCAGAACGGGCACCAGACCCTCACCGCAACGCAACACGTGATCGTCGCCCCCGTGTCGTGCGTACCATTCAGCCAACGGACGCACGGCAAGCGGCTCTACGGTCTCATTGCAAACCTCTACACCGTCCGCAGCGAGCAAAACTGGGGCGCGGGCGATCTGGGTGACGTGGATCGGCTGGTGCGGTGGTCCGCGACCGTCGGTGCTTCCTTCGTAGGGCTCAATCCACTGCACGCACTGCGGAATCGCGGGTGGGATATCAGTCCCTATTATCCGATCAGCCGCCTCTACCGCAATCCGTTGTACCTCGATGTGACGGCGATCCCCGAGTTCCACGAAAGCGATGCAGCCCGCGCGCTGATCGGCACGACGGATTTCGTCGAGTCGCTCATCGGCACGCGGACGGCAGAGGTGGTGCAGTACGAGAGCGTGATGAAGCTGAAGACCCGCGCATTGCGGGCCTTGCACCAGGTGTTCGTGGAACAGCATGCCCAGGAGGAGACAGATCGGTGGCGCGCCTACCGGACCTTTTGTCGTGCGCAGGGAGCTCCGCTGGAAGCTTTTGCCGTGTTTGCAGCGCTCGACGACCACATGGTCTCCGAGGACGGAGCCCCACCTGACTGGCGCGCATGGCCGGACGCGTACCGCGACCCGCGCTCGCCCGCCGTGGTCGAATTTCGCGAGCGGTCCGCCGAGGACGTCGATTATCACCGGTGGGTGCAGTTTGAGATCGATCGGCAATTGGCGATGCTCGCTGGTCTTGCGGATAGCGAGGGTCTGCCGCTTGGGTTGTACGGCGATCTCGCGGTGGGGTCCTCGCCTGGCGGGTGCGACCCCTGGGTCTTCAAGGATCTCTTCGTCTCGGGTGCGAGCGTTGGCGCACCGCCAGACGACTACGCGGCGGGCGGGCAGGTCTGGGGGCTACCCCCCCTGCACCCCCACCGCGGGGCGGAAGACGGCTACCGGTACTGGAGGCTCTTGGTGCAGAACGCCATGCGCCATTTCGGGGCACTCCGCATTGACCACGTGATGGGACTGTTCAGAATGTTCTGGATTCCCGACGGCCTGTCCGGCACCGAGGGCGCCTACGTCCGGTACCCCGCCGACGACCTCCTGGGCATCCTCGCATTGGAAAGCACGCGACATGGAACCCTGGTGATTGGTGAGGATCTCGGCACCGTTCCCAAAGGGCTCCCGGCAACGCTTGCCCGGCGCGGCATCCTGTCTACAAGGGTCCTCTATTTCGAACGGAACCGGCACGGGGAGTTCCGACCTTCGAATCGGTATTCGAAGCGGGCTCTCGTCAGC
Organism: Gemmatimonadales bacterium; assembly: GCA_041577295.1. Classification (GTDB taxonomy): domain Bacteria; phylum Gemmatimonadota; class Gemmatimonadetes; order Gemmatimonadales; family GWC2-71-9; genus JBDHDH01. The sequence continues at coordinate 30,127 of JBFGJG010000028.1, read as the reverse complement.
GCGAGCACGCACGATCACGCTCCGGTCAGTGGTTACTGGGAAGGACGCGATCTCACGCTGCGCCGCCAGGCGGGCTCCATTCCAACTGATGCAGTGCTCGAGCTGGCGCGCGCCACACGCGAGGCGGATCGAACAGCGCTCGTGGACCGGCTGAGGCGCGAGCGCCTCCTTCCGGAAGCGACGCCAGATGCATCCGCAATCACGACCGCCGTCCATCGTTTCCTAGCGCGCACACCATCACCGTTGGTAGCGATCTCGCTGGATGATCTCGCCGGCGAAACCGACCCCGTGAACCTGCCGGGAGTGCATCCTGACGCGTACCCCTGCTGGAGCCGGCGCATGCACCTCACGCTCAAACGGCTCGAGGATCGCCCAATCGCTCACGAATCGCTCGTCGCTCTCTCCGCACGTTCTTTTCGCCGGCCCCCGAACAGCCAGTGATCACCGGCTCGCCACTCCCTACTCGCCACCCCCCCACCTCCACCTATCGCCTCCAGCTCCACGCCGGTTTTGATCTGCGCACGGCGCGGGACCTCGTGCCCTATCTCGACACACTCGGGATCTCACACCTGTACCTGTCACCCATTCTCAAGGCACGCGCCGGAAGCTTGCACGGGTACGACGTGGTCGACCCCCTCGTACTCAATCCAGAGCTCGGCACGGAGGACGATCTCCGCGCGCTCGCGGAAGAGCTCGCGCAACGAAACATGGGTATTGTGCTCGACATCGTCCCAAACCACATGGCCATTGGTGCGGAGAATCCCTACTGGGAGGACGTCCTCCGACACGGCCCGGCCTCTCAGTACGCGTCGTGGTTTGACATCGATTGGGGGCCGAGCGGAAGACGGCTTTTTCTCCCCGTGCTTGGAACGCGTCTGGGCGAGGCAATCGAAATGGCAGCGCTCAAGCTCGTCTACCGATATGATGAGTTCCGGATCGTTTACCACGATCACAGCTTCCCGGTTGATCCCGCGACGATCCCACTGATCGTCGATCTCGCGACAGAGGCGCGGCCCGAACTCGTCAGTAACGACCTCATCGCCACCATTCGCCCCGCGCTCAACCGGCTCCGGCGCTTGCCACCCCGAACTCACGCCGGGCAGACCGGCACGCGGCAGTCGGAGGCGGCACGCGAAGGGGGAAACGTGACCGAGCTGCTGCAGCGCACGGGGCCGAACAATCCCCTGCTCACCGCGATCTCGTTCGCGTTTGATTGTGGATCGGGCGGGGGCCCACGCATTCGGCGGGTTCTCGCCGCCCAAGCGTACCGTTTGGCGTATTGGCGCCGCGCCGCGCGCGAGATCAACTACCGCCGCTTCTTCACCATTAGCCACCTCGTCGCGCTCCGGCAGGAAGATCCCTCGGTATTCGCCGCAACCCACGCGCGCATCCGGGAATGGATCGACAACGGAGTGGTGTCGGGCCTGCGGGTGGACCACGTCGACGGCTTGCTCGATCCTAGAGGGTACCTCAGTGAGCTCCGGCGCGCTGCCGGAGATATCCCGATCTATGTCGAGAAGATCTTGGCACACGACGAACGGTTGCCACAGGCGTGGCCGGTGAGCGGGACCACGGGGTACGAATTCCTCAATATGGTGGAGGACGTGCTCGTGGATTGGGAGGGGTTCCGGAGGATCCAAGCGCGCTACCGCAAGCTCACCGGTCGGGCCACGCCCTTCGAACGCATCATGCAAGACGCCAAGCGAAAGATCCTGCAGGGCCACCTCGCCGCCGATGCGGCGCGGCTCACCCGGCAGTTGCTCGCAGTGCCCTACGTCTCGAGTCGCAGAGCGACCCGCAAGGCCATCACCAGTGCTCTCGTCGAGACCATCGTGTGCATGCGTGTCTACCGTACGTACCCGGATCCATACACCGGCGCGCTCGGGCCTGCCGAACGCGAATCCCTTGCAAATGCTTTGGAGGATGCGCGGCAGCGAGTTTCGGAGGAGGCACTCGAGCTCCTCACCGAGCTGTTACTCCCCACCCATGGGAGCGCCATCGAGCAAGACCCCAACCGCATTGCCTTCGTGCAGCGGTTTCAGCAGCTCGCCGTGCCGGTCGCCGCGAAGGGCGTCGAAGACACGGCGTTTTATGTGGAAGTGCCACTCGCGTCGCGCAACGAGGTGGGTGGCGAGCCGGACCGTACCCTGCAGGACGCACCGGAGGAGTTCCATCGATTCAATCACACCCGACAGGCTTCCTGGCCGGCGAGTCTGTCTTGCACCAGCACACACGACACCAAACGGAGCGGCGATACCCGTGCACGTATCGATGTGCTGTCGGAAATTCCACACGACTGGATCCGCACGGTTCGCCGCTGGCGGCGTATGAACCGGTCTCACGCGACACGCGTAGGAGGACGCTTCGTCCCCGATGCCAATACCGAGTATCTCTTGTACCAGACGCTCGTGGGAATCTGGACGGCGGGACGACAAGGCGATGCCGAGGCGTCCCTGCAACGACGTATGCGAGATTACATGATCAAAGCTGTGCGAGAAGCGAAACAACACACCAGTTGGGTTGACCCCAATACGGCATACGAGACTGCCATCGAGCGTTTCATCGAGCGGCTCTTCAGCGAAGTCGGATCACCGTTCTTAGCGGAGCTTCGAACCCTCGCGCACCGCATCACACCGGCCGGGATGTGGAACGCGTTGACCCGAACCGTGGTGCACCTCACCGCCCCAGGCGTCCCGGACATCTACCGCGGAGACGAGCTGTGGGAATTTGCGTTGGTCGATCCCGACAACAGGCGCCCGGTGGATTATGCCGCGCGGCAAGGGCTCTTGGACGGTCTCCCCGCGACGCCCGCATCGCTCATGAGCTCGCCGGAAGACGGTCGTCTCAAGCTGCACGTCACGCATCAATTGCTGAGCTGCCGGCGCCGAAACCCCAGCCTGTTCCTGTCGGGGAGGTACCAACCACTCAAGGTATCGGGGGCGCTTGCAATGCACGTGATCGCCTTCGCGCGAGTGCATGAATCGACGGTGGCCGTCGTCGTGGCGCCCCGGCTCTCGGTCTCATTGTGTGAACCGTACGGGGCCAATGCGCCGACTGGCGCGCGCACCTGGCGGGATACGGTCATCGCGCTCCCAAACGAGCTGCGCCGGGCTTCATGGACCAACGTGTTGACGGGTAATGAGTTGCGTCCAGATCATCTGACCGTCTCCGTCGCAACGCTCCTCGAGGAGCTGCCGGTATGCACCATCCTCAGCGATTAGGTCGGAACAGTCCACGTTTTCACATGATTTGTTGTATACTGAGATGAGGCTGTATCCCCAGTCTTTCGCACCCAGCAGCCGACAACCTCGGATCGCTCATGACCCCTGCCAAGCACTCCTCCAGCCGTGGTCACCGGCTGATCGTCGTCAGTAATCGCCTCCCGGTGACGATCAAGCGTGGCCCGAGAGGTCCGGAAAGCTACCGTTCGACGGGGGGGTTAGTGGCGGCGTTTGAGCCCACGCTGACCACGCATGGTGGGGTGTGGATCGGCTGGCCGGGGACGGACCTGCGCGGCGACGAGGAGTTGACGGGACCCGAGGATCCGTACGCAATCGAGCCCGTCCCCGTCTCACGCGCCGAGCTCAAGCGGTACTACGACGGGTTCGCCAACGGAACGCTGTGGCCGCTGTTTCACTCATTCCCAACACAGACTGTGTTTCAGAATCGCGACTGGGAGACCTATCGCGAGATCAACGATCGCTTCGCCGAAGTTGTTGGAAGCGTCGCCGAGCGTGGGGATCGGGTCTGGATCAACGATTACCACCTGTTTTTGGCACCAGACGCCGTGCGCGCCCGTCGCGGCGATGTGCCCATCGGCTTCTTCCTACACATCCCGTTTCCGCCCTACGACATTTACCGCCTCCTGCCATGGTCCACCGAGGTGCTCGTCGGACTACTCGGCGCAGACCTCATTGGTTTTCATGTGAAAGGATACGTCCGGAACTTTCTCGACTGCGCAAAGCGCCACCTCCAGGCCAAGGTGGACCGTCGGCGGGGGACGATTGAGCTGGACGGACGCACGATCCAAGTCGCTGCCTTCCCCTTGGGAATTGACTTCCAGAGCTTCGAGGCGATGGCCGAATCGGCACCCGAGTCGCCCCTCCATCACGGGGAGCAAATCATCCTCGGCGTCGATCGCATGGACTATACGAAAGGTATCCCCCATCGCATCCTCGCGTTCGCGCGCCTGCTCGAGAAGCATCCCGAGCACCGCAGGCATGTGACGCTGCTCCAGGTCGCGGTGCCAAGCCGATCCGAGGTACCGGAGTATCGTTACCTACGGCGGGAGATCGATGAGCTGGTGGGACGGGTGAACGGGCGGTTTGCCACCGCCTCGTGGAATCCGATCCGCTATCTGTACCGGTCCGTTCCGCAGAATAAGTTGGCCGGCCTCTACCGCGACGCAGACGTGGCGATCGTCACACCGCTGAGAGACGGCATGAACCTCGTCGCCAAAGAGTACGTCGCCTGCCAGGTTCGAAACCCCGGCGTCCTCATCCTGTCGATGTTGGCAGGCGCTGCCGAAACAATGGAAGAAGCGGTCCAGGTGAATCCCTACGATGTCGAGGGTACAGCCGACAGCCTCCATATGGCACTCACCATGCCCACCGCGGAGCGCCAGCGACGGCTCGACGCGCTTCGCAACCGTGAGCGCGCCTCCGACGTCCACGTGTGGGCAACGGACTTTCTCGAGAGCCTGGACCGTGCCCGCAAGCTCTCGCGACCGCGCGCTGCGACCGTCACGGCGTGACGCCAAGCGCGCGGAGCGCCCGCCGCTTTGCCCTTCGCCAGCTAACACTCGTTCCCGTCACCACCCTTCATGAGCCAGAAATGGCGCACAATCTCCGCCGTGGCCGTCGCCGAGTTGCTCGCGATGAGCTTGTGGTTCTCAGCGACGGCAGTGGCGCCCGCACTCATCGAAGAATGGGAGCTCACGGTAGGAACCGCCGCATGGCTCACCATGTCGGTGCAAGTGGGGTTCGTCGCTGGGGCACTGCTCAGCGCCCTGCTCAACATCTCAGATTTGTGGGCGCCGCGCAGGGTGATTGCCGTTGGTGCGCTGGCCGGTGCCCTCCTCAACCTCCTGATTCCGCTCCTCGACGCGACATTCGCTACGGCCGTGGCACTCCGCTTTGGTACCGGGATGGCCCTCGCACTCGTATACCCGGTGGGCATGAAGCTCATGGCCACGTGGACTCGCGAGGATCGTGGCCTCGGGATTGGCCTTTTGGTGGGGGCGCTCACGGTGGGGTCCGCATCACCACACCTGGTGAAAGCGTTCGGTGGTATCAGCTCATGGGAACCGGTGTTCTACATCGTCTCGCTGCTAGCCGCCCTCGGCGGCGGCCTGGTATGGCTCTTCGGTTCCGTTGGGCCGTTTGCAGCCCCGACGCCGCGCTTTCGTTGGAAGCACATGGGGAAGGCATTGGCAGTGCGCCCGTTACGCCTGGCCAACTTCGGCTACCTCGGTCACATGTGGGAGCTGTACGCCATGTGGACATGGATCCCGATCTTTCTCCTCGAGGCGTATCGCCGCGCCGGCACTTCCAGTTTTCCAGGCGGGACGAGCCCAGAGGTCGCAGCAGCTCTCGCCGCGTTTGCGGTGATCGCCGTGGGCGGACCCGCGAGTCTTGCGGCCGGTTGGCTCGCCGACCGGTGGGGCCGCACGCGGACCACAATCGCCAGCATGGTCGCCAGCGGAAGCTGCGCCCTTACCGTAGGGTTCGTGTTCGCATCGCCGGTGGCGCTCACGGTCATCGCCCTGTTCTGGGGGTTCGTCATCGTCGCCGATTCCGCGCAATTCTCGAGCGCGGTGAGCGAACTGTCCGATCAAGAGTACATGGGCACGCAGCTCACCATGCAGACGTCCATGGGCTTCCTCCTCACCCTTCTGACCATTCGCCTGGTACCCAACCTCGTCGAGCGCGTGGGTTGGCAGTGGGCCTTCACATTTCTGGCCCTCGGTCCCGCATTCGGCACCTGGGCAATGTGGTCCCTCAAACGATCCGCGGAGGCGGCGAAGCTCGCCGGCGGACGAGGGTGAGAGATTGCAGATTGCAAATTGCAGATTCGAGATTGAAGGTGAGCGACCTTGAATTCGGTCGTCTCCAATGCACAATCTTTGATCTGAAACCTTCGATCTGAGATCTGCAATCTTCTTCTGCGCATGCCCAACGACCCGCGCGTTCTAATCGCTGAGGACGAAATCAGCCGCCGAGTGGCCGAGCTCGCGCGGGAGATCAATAGCGAGTACCACGACCAGGGTGAGCTGATACTCATCGGCGTGCTCAAGGGCGCTTTTGTCTTTCTCGCCGATCTCGCCAGGCGTCTCACGATCCCCCGGCAGATCGAGTTCATCGCGATCTCCAGTTATCAGGACGGAGCGCATTCCGGCGCGGTACGGTTGGTGATGGACCTGCGAGGGCCAATCGAGGGCAAGCACGTCCTAGTGGTCGAGGATATCGTGGATACGGGCCGGACGTTGCAGTACCTGATTGAGCTGCTCAGAGCGCGGGATCCTGCCTCGATTCGCACGTGTGCGCTCGTTCGCAAGAAGTCACGGCATGAGGTCGCAGTGCATCTCGACTATCTCGGGTTCGACATACCAGACGTGTGGGTCGTCGGGTATGGTCTCGACTATGCCGAGCAACACCGGACCCTACCGTACATTGGGGTCGTGGAACCCGCAGACCCACGACCCTAATCCCCCTTCAACCGTTTCCGTCCGCAACGCCGCCGCCCGTCAACGCAACCGAATCTCTTTGGTGCGCATCTAACAGGACGAGGAGTACCCGCTCTTACAGACTCCTTACCGTTGGAGCGGAAACTCCTCTCGCCGTCGACCAGTAGTGTCTTCATAGGCGTCGCATTGCCGGCGTCAGAATCCTTGCGCGCGGGCGTCGGCAGACCCGGCGGTCTGGTCGATCCTCCCCCCCGTGTGGTGGCACACATCGCTATCAGGGGAGGACCGCATGTCGACCGGAAGCACATTCCTTCTGCTACCCGTCCAACTTCTCCTCAGTCTGCTCGTTGCACCCAATGCCTCGGCGCAGCACAAGCCCGCGGCGCTGACGGGGGTGGTCACCGCGGCAGGAGCTGGCGACCCGATCTCCGGAGCCGAGGTGCGAGCCGTGGACGCCGGAACCTCTACTGTGACCGATGACGCCGGGAGGTTTCACCTCAGCGGACTCGCGCCCGGGGAGCAGTTTGTGGAGATCTGGCGCGAAGGATTCACGCCGATGACGGTAAAAGTGAACCTCCGCACGGGGGAAACGTTGCGCGTCCCGCTCGGGCTCCTGGCATTGGAGTGGGAGGCCACGGGTTTCGAGGAGCGTAGGAAGAAAGGGCGGGGGGCGTTTCTCGATCGGGATCAGATCGACCGCTTTGGCGCCAGAACCGTGACGGACTTATTGCGTCACGTGCGTGGCGTGCGGATCAAGCCGAGCCTCGATGACCGCGTCTTCGCCGTTACGATGAGCCGGGCCCCGCACGGGTGCGAGCCCATCGCGTTTCTCAACGGCGCGTACGTCGGGAGCACGGCCACGTTTGACGTGAACGCGCTGATCGCCGTGGATCACCTCGAAGCGATCGAGGTGTATCGTGGGATCACTGAAGTGCCACCACAGTTTGATCTTCCGGGCGCGCAGTGTGGGGTCTTGGTGTTGTGGACGCAATGAGACGGCTGATTGCTGATTGCGGATTGAGGGAAGCATCAGTCGCTGTGGCGTGCCGTGCCCCGCCACCTCTGCGGGGGTCCTCGTCAGGGAGGGTGCGACCCCGAGCTCACAACGCCCGGATCCCCAACACGCCACAGCGATTCCTGCAATCAGCAATCAATTCCCCATCATCGCATCCCGAACGGCTTTGAACTCCGTCCCAGGGCGCCAATTGGGGAACGTCGTCTCCGAAGCGATTCGGTGGCCTACGCGGAACAGCAGCTGGAGATCGTCAATCGCTCCGCGCAGATCCCAATTCGGATCGTACTCGTCGGACGGCTTGTGATACCGCTCCGCTGTGTACTCCTCACGTCCTTCCCGGCCGTACGCCTCACCGCGCTCCACATGATCGATTCCGGCATCCGTGTAGAGCGCGGGCACGCCAACTTTCGCGAAGTTGAAGTGATCTGAGCGGTAGTAGAACCCCTTCTCGGGCTCGGGGTCGGGCCGCAGGATCCGCCCCTGGGTAGCTGCCGCGGCCGCGAGGTAGTCATCGAGCTCTGACATCCCGTATCCCACCACCGTGATGTCATTCATTGGTCCCCAGATGTTGAGCCCATCCATGTTGATGGCCGCAACCGTCTTGGCGAGCGGATAGACGGGATTAGTGCCATAGTATGCCGAGCCCAAAAGCCCCTGCTCTTCGGCGGCGACGGCGAGAAACAGGAGCGAGCGCCCCGGACGTTGGGGCAACGCCGTGAAGGCCTCTGCAAGCACTAGCAGGCCAGCAGTCCCCGTCGCGTTGTCGAGCGCCCCGTTGTAGATCTGGTCGCCCGCGAGCGTCGTGTCTTTACCCAAATGATCCCAGTGCGCCATGTAGACCACGTACTCATCGGGACGTTCGGATCCGCGCAGGACGGCAAGGACGTTGTTGGAGGTCGACCGCGCGATGGTGTTACGGATGGTAAGCGACGCTCTGAGGCCACCCATTGTTACCCCTCGAAATCCCCGACGCGCCGCCTGTGCCTTGAGCGAGTCGTACCGCATGCCTGCCTGCCGGAACACCGCCCGCGCACTCTCGGCGGTGAGCCATCCCTCCGCGATGACGCGTGACATATTGTTATTTTCACGGACCAGATCGAACTGCGGCCCCGACCAGCTTCCCGTCACCACCTCCCAGGGGTATCCCGCTGGCGCCGTTTCGTGCACGATGAGCGCCGCTCCCGCACCTTGCCGCGCGGCTTCCTCGTATTTGTAGGTCCAGCGACCGTAATAGGTCATGGCGTTGCCGTTGAACAACGCAGTGTCCTTCGTGGCGAACCCCGGATCGTTCACGAGTATCACAACGGTCTTGCCGCGCACATCGAGTCCCTCGTAGTCATTCCAGCCGTACTCGGGCGCGACCACCCCGTAGCCCACGAACACCATCTCGGAGCTTCTGAGATCGGCGCGCTCCACCACCCGTGTGGTCCACGCGATGAATTCGGGGCCGTAACGCAACCGCCGTGTGACACCGCGCCCCTGGAAGGTGAGGCTCATGGATGGATTTGCCGTGATGGTGACGAGGGGAACCTCTTGCAGAAAGCTCTCGCCGTTCCCGGGCTCGAGACCGAGCTGGGCAAATTCGTCCTGCAGATACGCGACGGTCTTCTCTTCGCCCGGCGACGATGGGCCACGGCCCTCGAATTCGTCGGACGACAGCGTGGCGATATGATCGCGCAGACCGTCAGCGGTGATGCGATCGAGCCCGGCACGCAGCTGCCGGTCTCCGCCACAACCTGTGAGCATGATTGCGAGGGCCCCGGCTAGCAGGCTCCACTGTTTCATGAGTACCTCATCTGAGAAATCGAAGAGGATGGTTGCGGAGAATCTACTCGCTTGGCGCGGGAGATGGAGCGGCGACTGAGACCTCTCGTTTTGGGCTAGCCCGTCGCGCAGGTCGCCGACGCAACGTCCACAGGCGAAAGCTCAGCAGCCCCACGAGAATCAGTCCGTAGACGACGGGTCGCTGCTCTTCCGCTTTCACCTTCCACAGGAAGTGCAGGACCCCACCCGCCGCGGCGAAGTAGATCAACCGGTGCAGCATCTGCCACCGCTTCGCCCCCAACCGCTTGACCCAACCGTTGGTCGATGTCACCGCAAGCGGGATGAGCAGTAGAAAACTCGTAAAGCCAACCGTAATGTACGGACGCTCCACAATGTCTTCGAGGATGTATTCGAGGGAAAAGAACTGATCGAACAGGTAGATACCGAAATGCGCCATCACGTAGAAGAACGCGAACAACCCGAGCATTCTCCGCATCAGCACCAGCGACGGGATGCGGAGCAGCGTGCGGAGGGGAGTCACAGCAAGCGTCACCATCAACAACGTGATCGTACTCAATCCCGTTCGATGCGTGATCTCCTCGATGGGATTGGCCCCGAGGCCTCCGGTAAAGGCGTCCCACACCATCAGCGCGGCCGGCAGCAGGCACAAGATGAATGCGGCGGGCTTGATCACCCGCCGGATCCACTGACTCTGGGTCATGAAGGGAAGGAAATCGTCGGAAGGAGGTGGTCGGTCGCGGGGGCTTCTAGTAGAACCGCCGCAGGTCCATTCCCGCGTAAAGGCCTGCGACCTGCTCCCCGTACCCGTTGAACGGCAACGTCGGGCGTCGGCGAAGCTCGCCGATGCGACGCTCGCGTTTCTGACTCCACCGGGGGTGATCGACCTCCGGATTCACATTGGCGTAGAAGCCGTACTCCTGAGGCGCCACCACATTCCAGGTGTTTTTGGGCATCTCGCGTGTAAGGCGAATTCGTACAATCGACTTGATGCTCTTGAAGCCATACTTCCACGGCACGATGAGCCGGATGGGTGCCCCGTTCTGATTGGGCAACACCTTTCCGTACAGCCCCACGGCCATGATGGTCAGGGGGTGCATCGCTTCGTCCAGTCGCAGCCCTTCGACGTACGGCCATGGGAGAATGGGACGCCGCTGCCCGGACATCTGCTCCGGATCGTACAGCGTGGTGAACTCTACGTACTTCGCGGAAGAGGTAGGCTCGACACGTTTGAGCAACTTCCCGAGCTCGAACCCCATCCACGGAATCACCATCGACCACGCCTCCACGCACCGAAGGCGATACACACGTTCCTCGGCAGGGAACGACTTGAGAATGTCATCGATGTCCAGAATTTGCGGCTGTTGCACTTCTCCATCGACTCGCACGGTCCAGGGCCGTGGTCGCAACGCGTGCGCGTGCTTCGCCGGGTCCTCTTTGTCCGTTCCGAACTCGTAGAAGTTGTTGTAGCTCGTGACCTTGTCGTACGGGGTCAGTTCGTCCTCTGCGCGTTCCGCGCCCGTCACATCGCTCTCGGCACGGCTGACGAGCAACGGAATGGACGACCCGACGGCGGCAATGGCGCCGACACCAGCGGCCGCTTTGATGAAGGTGCGGCGCTGCATGTACAGACGCTCGTCGGTGATCTCGGACGCTTTGATATCGCTCGGGCGTTTGATCAGCATGGTATCTCAAAAGTTAGTGGGCCTCGCTCAGTGTTACAAATGCCCATGAGGGGGAAAATGTTCCGTTGATGAGAGGATTCTCATGATCCCGCCAATCCTGCCGATCCTGATCGTCACATTTCGCCCGCCTCGACCGCGCGGGGCAGCTCCACACGAACCCGCGTCCCTCCCCCCATCTGGCTCTCGACCCAGATTTGCCCACCCCACGACTCGACCAACCGCTTGCAGATAGCCAGTCCCAGCCCGGTGCCGCTCGTCGTTGTGGAGAACTGTGGCTCGAAGATCCGTGGCAAAATTTCTGGAGGGATCCCCCGCCCATCGTCTCCAACCGTGAGCGTCACTCGGCCATCGGCTCCCTGCACGGCGATCGTGACCTCTGACGCCCCTGCATCGCGTGCGTTTTCGATGAGGTTGATCAACACTTCCTTCACCTCGTCGCGCCGCACCATCGCCTCGACCGGGCCATCCGTGATCACTCGCACAATGGCCCCCGCACCGAGCGCGTACAGCTCCGCGGCGTCCCGCGCAATGGCGACGACATCCGCCGTGGCAAGTGGCGCCGCCTCTGCAGGCGGCGCGCCAAACCGCGAGAATGCTCGTGCGATGGCGTCCAACCGTTCGATTTCGGCCAAGATCTGACGCGAGGTGCGCTCCAACGCAGAATCGAAATCGGTGCGCCCGTCGTGGCGCGCGCGGAGGAGGTGCTGCACCCCCAGACGGATTGGGGTCAGCGGGTTCTTGATCTCGTGGGCAATCTGCCGCGCCAGTTCACCCCAAGCGAGGACCCGCAACGCACGGGCGGATTCGGTGACATCGTCAAACGCCACGACGCAGCCCCGTGGATCGCTGCGCAGCGGTGCCACCTGCGCCCGAATACGTCGTTCACCCACCACGAACTCCCGCCCATCCAGCTCCCCGCCATCCACGAGAAACTGCTCCACCCAATCCCACACCGGCTGCCACGCCGGACCCGTCTGCGCTCGTGCATTCATCCCGGATTCTAGCTCCGTTTCGAGCAATTCGGCGGCGCTGGGGTTGGCAATGGTCACGTTCATCTCCCCATCGAGGGCCACAACGCCCGTCGCGACGTTGCGCAAAACGGTCGCCGTTCTCCGACGCGCCGCCTCCAAGGCCGCCTGACTGGCCTCGACATCCCGTGCCATCCGCTCGAAGGCTCCAACTACTGAGACGAACTCGGTTGGAATCTCTGAATCGAACGGTGGCAACGGATCGCCCCGGCCCACGGCGACCGCCGCCATCCGCAACGAGTCGACGGGTTGCGAGAGGGAGCGCGCCGCGACCGTCGCGAGGCCAATGGAGGACCCCAGGCCGATGATCGTCACCAACAGCAACGCGAACGCGAGATCTTCTTGTTCGCGTCGAAGATCCTGCACGTCCACGAGGCGGGGCGCGGCGAGCACCGTCACGGACCGAGCAGAACCACCGACGTTGCGATACCCCACCCGCGTCGCCTGACCACCAATCGATTCCCTGTCCGTCACCTCGATCTCATCGCGCTCGGTCAGCGCCCGATGCACCGTCGGGGGCAGGTAAGCGTCCAGCAAGCTCAACTCGCCCAGGACAGGTGCGCTCGACGCCACGAGTCGCCCGCCGTCGTACCACAGCAGATCGGCACCGAGGCGTTCCGCCATCTCGCGCACGCGCGTGCCAACGACATCGCGGTCAAGACCGCTCAGGGCGCGAGCGGAGGCGGACGCATCGCTCAACGTTTGGTGGATCAGGAGGTCGCGGCTCCGTTCGGCGTCGGCACGGAGCCTCCCGGCGGACCAGGCGGCAAATCCCAACGTGGGAATGATGAAAAACCCGGTGAGTGCCACGGCGAGCCGGCTGCGATAGGACCGGAAGTGGAGTAGCTCGCCGAGCCCTCCGGGCACCTTGACGCCCCCGCGAAGCGCTTCGCCCAGTCCCCAAATGAGAAACAGCAGGGCCATATCCAGCAACAACACTAGTGCGCCGCGCACGAGGAGGGGGCCGATATCGCCGAGTGGCACGTCGACGTGGAGATGTCGGGCACCACCGGGGAGCCGCAAAACCGCGACCCCGCGCACGATCCACCGGTCGTCTCGTCTCCACGTCATGAGGTCGACGCTCGCCGAATCGGTCACCGGCTCACCAAGCGACATCTCATAGGGAGCTACTAGCCGACGCTCGCCTCGGAGAAAGCGGGCCACACGAACGGGCGGGATCAATCGAGAGCGTGGGGCAACGCCCACGGTCACGACCGCGGAATCCGGAAAGGGCACCGCCATGACGTAGTGAACACCGGGCGCCAACCCGATGCGCTGCAACACCGGTACTTCGGCCGCCGTCGCAGTGCGAGCGAGCGCGAAGATCAGCGGTGCGGTGAGCTCCAGTTCCGCGAGTTCAAGCGACGCAATCTGTGTCCCGTCGGCTCCCCACGTTGCGAGCACCGCCGGATAATCGTCCGCAGACAGAGGAGAGCGGCGCCAGTGCGCGTACAGCTCTGCTGCGGTGCGCGGTGCGGAGCCCGGACTGATCTCCGCGGCAAAGCGCTCGAGCATGCTGATGCTCACCGGATCGCCACCGCTCAGCCGACGGGCGTCCCGTTCCGCCAAGAGCAAGCGGTTCTGCGTGGTTGCGGACCACGTCAGCACGACCGCCCCGGTCCCGGCGACCAGTGTGATGGCCGCGAGCAGCGGAAGACGCGGCCGACTCAGCGCCGCGAGAAACGCCACCGGCACCCACAGGCCGGCATACCACCCCGGCCAACCACCGCCTGGCTGCCAGATCGACACGCCGGTAATGCCCAGTCCGATCGCGGCCAGCCCGGCAGCCCAGGGCGCCCACCCGAGTCGGAGACGTCGACGCCGACCCAGCAGGAAGGCGCTAACGAGGGCCAGCACTGCCCCACCCAAGGTCAAGCTCACCTGCCAACTCAGCCATTGTCCCACCCCCACTCCCACAGCAGGCGGAGTGATCCCGGAGGCGAGCCCCGCTATGATCAGCGGCGCGACCACGAGGATGACGGCTCCAACGGATAGGCTGAGCACCTTGACTGGGATGCCTTTGCGAACGAGCGGCACGAGCAGCAGGACCAGCAGCGCCACGGACGAAAACAGCGCACCGGCCGATGAGGAAAACGGCCCCAGCGCGTCCAGATAGTAGGTTGCCGGCGAGAAGAACGTGCCCAACCCGACATGCGGGCCCACCGGCGTGAGTACGATCAAAGCGCCAATCGCGATGACCGCGAACCATCGAACTGCGACTCCTCCCACAATCCCAAGCAGGATCAATTCGGCGATCAGCAGCAAGGAGACCCAGCGGCTCCCCAGTGCTTGCCGCTCGAGTTTCGCGACACCCTGACTCGGCGGAACGACCTTGACACTGAAGAGAGTATCAGGAACCTGTCCGGACGGCGGGTCGCACCGCGGAAGACAGTAGTCGAACACGTCGCTCCCCGCGGGCGCGCGGCGCGGTGGGTAGACTTCTAACGCCGTGCCCGTCTCCCGGTGAAAGCGCTCGGCGACGCTGCGTTCCCGATCCGGGACCGCGCTGTCCGCCGCCAGCAAGACCTGACTGACCGCTGAAGCCTGACTGCCCTGGCGACGGGCTTCGAGCAGGACATAAAATGGGCTTATGCGCGCCGTCAGATCGAAAACGCCGCTCATGGGGGTTTGGTGGTCCTCAGCGGGGAACAACGGGCCTGCTGGCAGTCGGTGCCGGCCCGCCCAACTCACTGGGCGATTGTCCGTGTCGAACATGACGATCCCGCTTTCGGGCCCGCCGTGGTCCACGGCATCCTCGAGCGCGTCGAACGCGGCGCCGGGGTTGTCGGGATCGAGACTCGCGCCTAGTGCTGCCAGTTGGCGTGCCAGGTCGACCGCTGTACCCAGGGTCTCGTTCAGCCGGCTGCTTGCCTGTTCGATGAGCTGCTCGCGCATTGCTGGCCACGAGCGCTCGATGCCGCGCACACGGAAGGTGGTATCCAGCGCAAATACGGTCGCCCCGATCGCGGCCACGGCCACAGCCATCGACCCAAGCCGGGCATCCCACAGGGCACCGATCGTCAACCAAACCACGAGGGTGGCGGCGGCAACGACGAGCGCGAGACTCGGCGCAACCAGCCAAACCGCTAAGGAGGCGGCGACCCCCCCTGCTGCCAGATGCCAGTGACGAACGCCGAGACGGTTCATCGGGAACCCGTGTTAGTCAAACACCTCACCCCCGTGGCCGTGCAAGAGCATCTCGCGCGGGACGCCCGGCTGATCTTGCCTGTCGGCACCACCGAGCAGCACGGTCCACACCTACCACTGGGTTGTGATACGATCATTGTGGAGCGTCTCGCGGACGACCTCTCAGCTGAGTTCAACGTGCTCCGGGCACCAACCATAGAATATGGGGTCAACGCCGCAACGCCGAGCCCTTTTCCCGGGAGCGCCTCAGTGCGCCGCAAGACGCTGCACCGCTTCCTCAACGATCTGGTGGGCTCCTGGGAGGAGGGGGGCGTCAAGCAATTCATTATTCTTACAGCGCACGGCCAGGACCCCCACCAGGAGGCGCTCAGTACCTTGCGAACGCATCGCGCCTCGGTCCGCAGCGTGGACATCTTCGCCGTTCCACTCACCGGCGACGAGGCCGCGAGCGGTATCCCCGTGCACGGTGGGGCGGTTGACACGTCACTACTCTTGTACGTCTACGGAGAAGTCGTGGATATTTCGCAAGCACGAGACTTTGTTCCCTCACGCTGGGCGGTTCGTCGATATCATCGTGGTTCATCCGGCGCCATCCCCAAGGAAAGCCCTGGCTCGCTCGGCCGTCCGAGCCAGGCCTCTATTGAGAAGGGGGAACTCCTCTACCACTTTATTTACAATCGTATTGCCACCCGGGTCCTCGCGGGCGTTGAGGTGGTGGGGAGTGGGACAGATGGCGCGTAGACGACTGTACATCCTTGCCTGCACGGCGGTCCTGAGCGGCGCCCCGGTTGGGCTGACCGCACAGCAACCGCAGGTAGTCGATGAAGGGTTCTTCACCATCACCGATGGATCACTTGTGGTGGGCAAGGAGGAGTTTGCCCTCCGGCGTGGCCGAGCTGGCTCGGAGGATGGATTCACGCTGACGGCGACCGCATCGTATCCGCCGACCCAGGCTACGAGGATCGTCACGGTGCGGATCGAGTTTGGTGCGGATTCACAGCCAATCGCGGCGGAGATCCAGGAGCGGAGCAACGTGCGCCGCGCCGTTGTCATGAGATTTCAACCGCGGCGCGTCACAGTCCGACGCGTCACTGCAGGCGGGGAGTCGGCACAAGAGTTTCCGCGACGTCTCCCGCCGTTGGTCTATCACGACGCGAGTTTCGCGGGCTTCGCGTTGCTCACGGCCTTGCGAGGCGACAACATCGCCGTTTTCTCCGCTACGGATGACAGTCCGCTCACCGTCGGGCTCACCGATCACGGCATCGAGCGTGTTCGGGTAAAAGGCGTCGAGCGGCCCCTTCGCCGCCTGGTGCTCGCGTCGGATCGTGTGTCCCGGCAGCTGTGGTTCGATGAGCAGGGCCGGCTGATTCAGATTACGATTCCCGGCCGCGACCTGAAAGCGGTCCGCGACAACTCCTAACGACACCGCTAGGGCGTAGCTCCGCACTTCCCAGCGACATTTTGCCTTGGCGCCGTGGTGGTCCCGCCTAAGTATCGAGTTGGGGATGGTGGCACAGCCCGCTGCCGCGCCGCCGCCGGGGCGCAAACGCCGCGCGTTCGGCCCCGCAATTTGCCCATTCGCAAGCGCTGCGCTGGCGGGAGTTGCGTTCACCAGCTACCCGTGGGTGGGCCGGGTGCGTTGATCCGGCGCCTCCCATTGAAACTAGGATTTGCAGCATGACGTACGGAAAGCACCAAAACCATGTAGGCAGAGAAATCTTCATGAAACGCTACGGGATTCTGCTGATTCTCATCGCGCTGCTGGCGACGCCGCGCGCGGGGTCAGCTCAGCGCCCTCGACTCCCATCGATACCGCAGCAGCTGTCGCTGCGCCAAGCGATCGACTTCGCGCTGGCATACAGCCCCGTGTATCGCCAAACCGCCAATGACCGGTCTCCTGCTGCGTGGGGCGTGCGCAACGCCTATGCGTCGTTCATTCCGGCCGTGACGGGTAGCTACGGGCTCAACTATCGCGGTTCGGGGACGCAGACGTTCTTGGCGGATGAGTTTGTGCAGCCATCGGCCACCATCGGATCAGATTACTCGCTCACGCTCTCCATGACGCTTTCGGGACGCACGCTCATGCAGCCGGGGCTCGCCCGGGCCCAGCTCCGAGCCGCAGAAGCAGGGATTGATGGCGCGGCGATCGCACTCGAGTCTCTCGTTCAGCAGCAGTACCTGGCCGGACTGCGAGCGGAGGCACAAGTGCGGCTTGCCGAGCTCCAGCTGGAGCGCAACGAGGAGTTCCTCCGCTTGGCTCGTGCGCGGTTTCAGGTCGGTCAGAATACCATGCTCGACGTGAGACAGGCCGAGGTGGCACGGGGCCAGTCGCAGGTTGCGCTGCTCCAGGCGCGGCAGCTGGTAACCGTGGAGAAGCTCCGGCTGTTCGAGCAGATGGGCGTTCCGGCTCCGGACGACCCCTCGGTCGTCGCGCTCACGGACTCATTCCCCATCGTCCAGCCCGGCTGGCAACTCTCCGCGCTCTTGGGGGAGGCGGAGCGCCAGAACCCTGAGCTTCTCGCGCTGCGGGCACGGGAGTCGGCGGCGGCGGCCGGCGAGCGGGCAGCGAAATCCTCTTGGCTGCCCACGGTCTCGCTCTCGGCCGGTTGGTCTGGCTTTACCCAGCAGTTCACCAACGAGGCGTTCCTGATCGATCGGGCACGCACCGGCTCGAACATCAGCCTCGCGTCCTGTCAGAACCAGAACCAGGTGTTCATGGACGTGAACTCACGCCTCTCACCGGAACAGCAGATTCCGCTCAGTGACTGCAGTGCCTTCGTGTTCACGGACACCGATGCCGCGGCCATTCGCGCGGACAACCGGGTGTTCCCGTTCGATTTTCAATCACAGCCGTTTCAAGCTCGCGCGACCATTTCGCTGCCACTGTTCAGCCAGTTCACCCGATCGCTCGAGATCAGCCAGGCATCGATCCTGACCGAGGATGCGCAGGAGGCTGTCCGCGAGCGAGAGCTGCGGGTACGCACGGCGGTCAGCCAAGCGTATTACGCGTTGCTCACGGCGTTCGAGACCATTGGGATTCAGGAGAGCAATCAGGTCGCCGCACGGGAACAGCTCCGACTCGCGACGGAACGATATCGTGTTGGCTCGGGCACGTTTTTCGAATTGCTCGATGCTCAGCTGGCAGCCACAGGGGCGGAGGCGGATTACATTAATGCCGTCTACGCCTACCACCAATCGATTGCGACACTCGAGGCGGCGGTCGGTCGCCCGCTGCGTTAGGAAAACTGGTTCATGAAACGCCGAAGCAAGATCATCATCATCGTTCTAGTCGTGGTCATTGTGGGGGGATTGGTGGCGGTGAACGCACGGCGAGGCGAGCGCGGTGTCGAGGTGCGTCTCGAGGAAGTCGCGCGACGCAACCTGGTCGCCACGGTCACAGCGAGTGGGCAGATCGCACCACAAAAATCCGTCGATGTTAGCGCCGACATCACGGGGCGGATCATCCAAATCCCCTTTCAAGAAGGCGATACGGTGAAGCAGGGAGATCTCCTGATTCGGATCGACCCTTCGCAATACAACGCCGCCGTGGCACGGGCTCAGGCCACGTTGTCCTCGGCGCGCGCGTCCGTGCTGCAAGCACGCGCCAACCGGGAACAAGCGAAGCGCACCCTCGATCGAACAGTCGAGCTGTGGCGTACCGACAACAACTTGGTGTCCCAGGAACAACTCGAGCAGGCTGAAACGTCCTATCAGGTGTCCGCGGCGCTGTTTACCTCCGCTGAACACCAAGTGGAGCAGGCACGGGCTGCGCTTCAGGAGGCACAGGAACAGCTGGCCAAGACAACCATCCGGTCCCCCATGAGCGGGCAGGTGACTCGCCTAGCGGTTGAGGTTGGCGAGGTGGCCGTCCCTGGGACGTTCTCACGAGAAACCGGTCTGCTGCTGACGGTCAGCGATCTCTCGATCATTCAAGTGAAGGTCAAGGTCGACGAAACCGACGTCGTACGTTTGCACAACGGTGATTCCGCGGAGGTCACGATCGACGCATTTCCCGACACCACCTTCACGGGGCGCGTGACCAAGATCTCGCAAAGCGCCATCCGGGCCGCTGGATCGATGACGTCCGGGGGCAACGACCAGGCCGTCGACTACGACGTGGAAATCACACTCAACAGCCCGCCCTCCGATATCCGACCGGACCTCTCCGCCACTGCCAAGGTCATCACGGCAACGCGAGACAGTGTCCTAGCGGTCCCGATCATCGCCCTCACGGTGCGAGAGCACACGCCCATCCAGCTCGAAACGGCCACTGCCCGAAGCGAAGAGGCGCGCGGACTCGAGCGGGACACCGAAGGCGTGTTTGTGGTCAGCGCCGGAGTGGCGCAGTTCCGGCCGGTCAGAGTGGGCATCGCCGGAGAGGAGCACTTCGAGGTGCTCGACGGGCTCACCCCCGGGGACACGATCGTCGCCGGACCGTATCAGACGATCCGCGATCTCAAAGACGGCCAAAAGGTCCGGGCCGCCAAGGAAGAAGCCGAGCAAGGTCGTGCTGCAACATGACCCGGGCGCTGATTGCCGTCCGGGGTCTCACGCGCGAATACGCCATGGGCGTGGAGGTGGTCCGCGCGCTGCAAGGGGTCGACCTCGATATCCGTCGGAATGAATACGTCGCGATCATGGGACCGTCGGGGTCGGGGAAGTCCACCTTGATGAACCTCATCGGCTGCCTCGACACTCCCACGGCGGGCGAATACTGGCTGAATGGTGTCGAGGTTTCCCGCATGGACGACGACATGCTCGCCCGCGTACGTAACCGGGAGATCGGGTTCGTCTTCCAGACGTTCAACCTGCTCCCACGCGCCACCGCGCTCCACAACGTCGAGCTACCGCTCATTTACGCTGGTGTCCGCGCTGCGGAGCGGAGCGCTCGCGCCGCACGCGCGCTCGCGCGGGTTGGACTCGCCGATCGGATGGATCACAAGCCCAACGAGCTTTCCGGAGGGCAACGGCAACGCGTCGCTATCGCGCGGGCCCTCGTGAACGAGCCGAGCATCCTGCTCGCGGACGAGCCAACCGGCAATCTCGATTCGGTGACCAGCGAAGAGATCTTGGTGGTCTTCGATCAGCTGCAGCGACAGGGTCAGACCGTCGTCATGGTGACCCACGAACCCGACATCGCCGCGCGGGCCGGGCGCGTAATCACGCTTCGGGACGGAATCGTTTATAGCGACAGCCGGCGAGAAGCCGCGTAGGCCATGCCGTTCCGGGAGGCGTTCCGACTCGCGTTTCAGACCATCTGGGCGCACAAGATGAAGAGCGCCTTTTCGGCGGTCGGCATCTTCATTGGGGTCACGTTTCTCATCGCTGTCGTGTCGGTTGTCGAGGGGATGAACCGCTACATGACCGAACGGTTCGCGGGCACCTTGCTCGGCGTCAACACCTTTCAGCTGCGCCGCTACCCAGACATCCAAATCGGTGACGTGAGCGACGAGACCTGGCGCGACTGGGTGCGTCGTCCCCGGATCACATTCGAAGATGCGGAAGCGGTCGAGGCGGCGATATCCGTTCCCGTCACCACCGCGTGGCAATCATCGGACGACATCGACATCGAGTATCGCAGTAAGGTTGCACGCCAGATCTGGGTAATCGGAGCAACCGGCGGCTTCTTCGACATCAAGGGTTGGAGGATCGAGGCTGGCCGCGTCTTCAGTCCCCAGGAGGCGCAGGCCGGTCGGCCCGTCGTCGTCATCGGCCACGAGCTCGCCGAGCGACTTTTCGTGGGCATCGATCCGATAGGGCGCGAGGTGAAGATCCGCGGTCTCCCCTATCGCGTCATCGGCGTGGTCGAACGCCAGGGCAACCTGTTTGGCTTGTCACTCGACAAGTTCGCCGTCGCCCCCGCGCTGTCACCCGTCAAGAAAGCGGTCAACCCGCCAGGCATCATCGACGCCATGCTGGTCAAGGCTGGAACCCCCGCAGAACTGCGGACCGCGCTGGTCGAGGCCGAGGCGATCATGCGAAGTCGTCGCCACCTACGCCCCGGTGATGACAACAACTTCGTACTGGAAACCGCAGATGAAGTACTCGACTTCTGGGGGAAGATCAACGCGATCATGATGGCCGCGCTCCCGGGGCTGGTGATCATCTCGCTGGTCGTGGGTGGAATCGTGATCATGAACATCATGCTCATGGCCGTCACCGAACGCACGCGTGAGATCGGCATCCGCAAGTCGCTCGGCGCGCGGCGCGCGGATATCCTCCGCCAGTTTCTCGTCGAGTCGAGCACCCTGGCCACCGTGGGAGCCGCCTGCGGGGTCGTCACCGGGTTCGCACTCGCGGGCATCGTGGATGCTGCGACGCCCCTCCCCGCGAGCGTCGTGCCCTGGTCCATCATCGTAGGCGTCGCACTTGGCGCAGGCGTTGGCATTGCTGCCGGCCTCTATCCCGCGAGCCGGGCGGCACGCCTCGACCCCATCACCGCCATTCGGCACGAAACGTGACACCGCTCCTCGAAGGGATCGGGATCGCGCTCGACGCCATCCGCGCCAACAAGGTGCGGGCAGCGCTGACCATTCTTGGCGTTGCCATCGGGGTGATGGTGGTCATGGTCATCGGTTCGATGATCTCGGGTATCAATCGCGGTGTCGAGGACCTCTTCAACCAGCTGGGCCCGCGCACCTTCTTTGTGTTTCGGTATTTCTCGGCCGGAGTCCATGTGTCCGATGGGACCGAGGAAACGAGCCCCTGGCTTCGCTATCCGCCGCTCGAGCCAGAAGAGGCGGAGCAGCTCGCGGCACTCCCCACCGTCAGCGCCGTGGTGGTCGATGAACAAACCAACGCGGCCGTCGAACACGGAAATCGGTCGCTCAGCTCAATCAGCATCAATGGACGAGGACCACGGTGGCTCGAGGTCTCGGGGGGCGACGTGTTCCCAGGTCGGTCGTTCACCAATCTCGAGTTTCAGGCTAGGAGCCGCGTAACCGTAATCAGTAACAGACTGGCAGAGGAGATGTTCGGCCTGCGTGACCCCATCGGGCGGCGCATCCACATCGCCGGCGTGCCGTTCGACGTCGTTGGCGTGTACACTCCGCCGCCCGATCTGTTCGGCGAGGGTAATAAGCCGCACGCCATTGTCCCTCATAGCACGTTCCAGAAGTACGTGCCGCACTTCCGAGGCTGGATGGCATTCCTCGTACTGCCATCGTCAAATGTTACCGTGCAGACCGCCATCGACGACGTAACCGCCGCGCTGCGAGCGTCGCGAGGACTGCGACCGGCGGAGGAGAACGACTTCTTCATCGTCACGCAGGACAAGCTCCTCGAGAGCTGGAATCAGATGACGGGCATCTTTTTCTTCGTGATGATCGTGTTATCGAGCGTTGGCCTCATGGTGGGCGGTGTGGGCGTGATCGCCATCATGATGATCTCCGTCACAGAGCGGACTCGTGAGATCGGAATCCGCAAAGCGCTCGGAGCCAAACGCCGAGAGATCCTGTGGCAGTTCCTGGTGGAGGCCGCGACCCTCACCGCGGTTGGCGGAGTGGTTGGCTTGGCGCTGGGCGGGCTGGTGAGCTCCATCGTGAAGAGTGCCACACCCCTTCCGGCCAACGTTCCCGTCATCTCGATCGTTGCCGCGCTAGCGGTGTCCGTCCTCACGGGCGTGGCGTTTGGGCTCTACCCAGCAGCCAAAGCCGCCAAGCTGGACCCCGTCGACGCCCTGCGCTACGAGTAGCCCACGACTCCGTCACTTTGGACGGTTCCGGACCACCCTTCTAAATTTTCGGTCACCATGCCAATCGGAGAAGGACTGCGCCTCGCCCTACAAGCGATCTTCGGGCATCGGCTTCGCTCGTTTTTCACCGTGCTCGGTATCATCGTTTCTGTCGCGTTTTTGGTGACAGTCGTTGCGGTGATCCAGGGCATGAACGCGTACGTGTCCGAGAAGCTGGCAGGAGCCATCGTGGGCACGAACGCGTTTCAGGTGCGGCGGGAACCGATCAATGTGGGCCAGTTGGACGACGAGGAGTGGCGGCGGATTCAACAGCGCCCCCTGATCGACGATCGCGACTACGAGTTCGTTCGACGAGCACTCCCGGATGCGAGAGCCGTGGGACTCCAGTCCGGCTGGCCGACGCCACAGGTCGACCTCCACTGGCGCAATCGTACCGTTGGAGACGTGCTCGTCTTTGGAATCACGGCTCCGTACCAGACCGTCCAGGATTACGCGTTTGCGGCCGGCGAGCCGCTGACCGACGTCGACGTCCGAGAGCGTCGCTACTTCGCGGTGCTCGGATGGGACGTCGCCGAAAAGATGTTCGATGAACCAGAACAAGGGATCGGACGGCGCATCCGGGTCGGGCAGCTACCAGTCACGGTGAAGGGCGTCACTGCGAAAAAAGGAACGGTGCTTGGGCAGTCGTGGGATGGCTTCGTGATGCTGCCGCTAAGTACCTTCGAGTCGGTGTACGGGCGTCGCCAAACGCTCACCATCTCGGTCAAGATGGCAAACGCACAACAACTCCCCGACGCGATGGCCCGGGCGGAGGAGGCGATGCGCATTGCCCGGCGGCTTCGCCCCAACGAGGCAAACGACTTCACCGTTGACAAAGCAGATGTTCTGGTCGCGTTTTGGACGAGCCTCACCCAGGTCCTCTTTGCCGTGATTCCCACCGTGGTCGGAATCGGTCTCGTGGTCGGGGGGATCGTGATCATGAACATCATGTTGATGTCCGTGCGAGAGCGCACGCGTGAGATCGGCATACGCAAATCGCTCGGTGCCCGCCGCGGAGACATTCTGCGACAGTTTTTGGCCGAGAGCGTCACGCTCTCGCTGACAGGCGCCGTGGTTGGAGTGCTGGCCGGGTGGGCGCTCGCTCTCGCCGTCGCGACCCTGTCGCCCCTCCCCGCCCGCGTGACGCTCTGGTCCGTGGGGATCGCGATGACGCTGGGCGCGGGGATTGGAGTGCTCTTCGGTGTCTATCCCGCGGCTCGCGCTGCGCGACTCGACCCGATCATCGCCCTGAGATACGAGAAGTAGAGAAACCAGTGAGTTGTGAGTTGAGACTAAGCTGCGCGGTTTTGGAGACTTGATATGCGGCTCCAAACGATCGGCGAGGGCATTGGCATCGCCCTCGCGGCGATTTGGGAAAACAAGATGCGGTCAGGGCTCACCATTCTGGGAGTGGTGATCGGCGTCTCCACTGTGATGGCCATGGCCTCGATCGTGGCCGGGCTGCGGGTTCAGATCATCAACACGATCGAGGTCGCCGGGCCAACCACGTTCTACATCATGCGTTTCTTCTCCCAAACACCCCTCAACCCAGATGCGTTGCCTCGTGAAGTTCGCATCCGTCCGGTGCTCAAGGCGGAGGAGGCCAGGCTCATCGAGCAGCTTCCCGAAGTGGCGTACAGCGGCATCTGGATCCAAGTCATGCAGCGCCTCGAATACGGTGCTGCCTCCACCAGGATGGCCCTGGTCTATGCGGCAGACGACCACTATATGGAGATCTCGGGCGGCACGCTCGCCGCCGGACGATTCTACACGGAGGCCGAGCTGCGTGGAGGCGATCCTGTCGTCGTTCTCGAGGAGACGTTCGCCAACAAACTGTTCGGACGAGAGAACCCACTCGGGAAAGCCGTGCGCATCGGCGGTCGCCCGCTACGAATCATCGGCGTCTATCAGACACCCGCCAACATCTTTCAGCCGCCCACGCAAGAGATCGCGGCCATCGTACCCTACGAAACGGGACGGCGGTACTTTCGATACGACGAGACCAATGCACTGTGGATCGTGGTGAAGCCCCGCGATGGGGTGACGGTGACCGACGCGCAAGATGCGGTGACCGTTGCTCTCCGACGCGCACGCGGCCTACGACCCGGGGAGCCGAACACGTTCGACCTCATCACTCAAGATCAGATACTCGACATCTTCAATCAGTTGACCTCGGTATTCTTTCTTGTGATGATCGCCCTCTCCAGCGTTGCGCTCATGGTGGGCGGTATCGGCGTGATGGGAATCATGATGGTGTCGGTCACCGACAGAACCAGGGAGATTGGCGTGCGCAAGGCGGTTGGTGCCACACGAAAGGAGATTCTTTGGCAGTTCCTCGTCGAGGCGGCAACGCTCACGCTCGTGGGTGGCGGCCTCGGCGTGTTGCTCGGTCTTGGCGCTGGCCAAGGAATCAAGGGGTTCCTCGGCTTCGAAGGCGGGCCACCGCTCTGGAGCGCCGGTATGGCCGTAGGGGTCTCGATCGCCATCGGCTTGGCTTTTGGTCTGCTCCCCGCGAGCCGCGCCGCCAGACTCGATCCTGTCGAGGCCCTTCGATATGAGTAGTGCGTCATGACCGACACGGTCGATCTCCTCGCCATCGCGGCGCATCCCGACGACGTCGAGCTGACCTGCGCCGGCACGCTCATCAAGTCCGCTCGCGCGGGGTATCGCACCGGCATCATCGACCTCACGCGCGGCGAGATGGGCACCCGTGGATCCGCCGATCAGCGCGCCAACGAAGCGGCGGCGGCGGCGCGGGTCATGGGGCTCACCACGCGGGTGAACGCCGGGCTCCCCGATGCGCACCTTCACAACAGCGACGAGACCCGGCGGGCGGTGGTCGCGCTCGTGCGAAGGCTGGGGCCAACCGTTGTGATCCTTCCCTTTCCCATTGGGAGACACCCCGATCACCGCATCGCGTCAGAGCTCTGCCGTGACGCCTGTTATCTCGCGGGACTTGCCAGGTACGAGGCGCCGGGTGAGCCGCACCGTCCTGCCAAGATTCTGTACGCCCTCGCGTACCGTGAGGATCCGGTGAAGCCCAGCTTCGTCGTGGATATCTCGGACGAGTTTGCGAAGAAGATGGAGGCCATCCGCTGCTACGCCTCTCAGTTCGCCGGCGCCAAGGCGGCGGGTGAGATCTTTCCGACAGGTCAAAGTCTGTACGAGCTCATTGAGACCCAAAACGCACATTACGGCAGCCTCATCCGCACGCGCTACGGAGAGCCCTTCATGACGCATGAAACAGTGCGCATTGATGATGTGGTCTCGATGAGCGTACCGAGCATGTAAGGCCTACGTTCCGACTCCCTCCTCTGTCCTCCCCCCACTACCTTTCATTGCACATGACCGAGCGATTCATCTATTTGGACAATGCGGCCACCACACCGGTTCGCTGGGAAGTTCGGGATGCCATGCTCCCCTTCCTGGGCGACGAGGCCTTTGGCAACCCTAGCTCGTCCCACCGATTCGGTCGGACCGCCCGGGCAGGCCTGGAGACCGCGCGTCGTTCGATCGCCGAGTCGTTGGGCGCCAAGCCGTCACAGGTGGTCTTCACCTCAGGCGGGACAGAGGCAGACAACCTCGCGGTGATCGGAGCGGCGTTGGCGGCTCGGGATCGCGGCGGGCCGTTCCGCGTGGCAGTCAGTGCGGTGGAGCACAAAGCCGTCCTCGCAGCGGCGGAGGCGGTCGAGTATTTAGGCGGCGAGCGCATCGTGTTGCCTGTAGACGAGGCCGGCCGTGTGGATCTGGACGTGCTGCGTGAGGCGATAGGGCGTGGTGTTGCGGTGGTCAGCGTGATGTGGGTCAATAACGAAACTGGCTTGATCACCAACCTCGCTGACGTCGCCGATGTATGTGGGGAGACTGGCACGCCCGTGCATACCGACGCGGTCCAGGCGGTGGGCAAGATCTCCTGCGCACTCGATCACAGCGCAATCACCATGCTGACGATCTCAGGACACAAGATCGGCGCACCAAAGGGGATCGGTGCCTTGATCACGAGGGATCCCCAAATGGTCAGCCCGCTCATCCACGGCGGCGGTCAGCAACAGGGGGTCCGGCCGGGCACCGAGAACGTGTCGGGGGCCGTGGGGCTGGGAACGGCGGTGGGCCTTGCGGTGGCCGAGCGTGAGGAGGCAGCGAGCCACACGCGCAATCTGCGAGACGATCTCGAACGCCAACTCCAAGCGGCGATCCCGGACATCGACATCAACGGCGCCGCGGGCGAGCGTGCTCCACACATCTCGAGCGTCTCCTTTGCGGGTACGGATGCGGAATCGCTGATGATGCACCTCGACATGGCTGGGATCGCCTGTTCATCTGGATCGGCATGCAGCACGGGCAGCCTGAGCACCTCGCACGTGCTCTCAGCACTTGGGACTCCACCGGAGCGGGCCATGGGATCACTGCGGTTCTCGTTCCGGAAAGACAACAGCAAGCAGGACGTCGACCGCGTTGTCGAGGTACTGCCAGCGGTCGTCGCGAAAGTCCGCAAGCTGGCGGAGAAGATGGAAGGTCGGAACGTTTGAAGGACCGAATGATCGAAGGACCGAAGGAGAGGAACCGTGTGTTAGTAGCCATGTCCGGCGGCGTCGACAGTTCGGTCGCCGCGGCGGTGCTCGCGGACACGGGTTACGACGTCATTGGCGCTACCATGAAGCTGTTCTGCTACGGCGACACCGTGCCGGACCGTCCGTGCTGTTCGCTGGACTCCATCACCGATGCGGCGCTCGTAGCCAACAAAATCGGCATTCCTCACTATGTCCTGAATTTTGAGAGTCGTTTCCGCCACGATGTCATCGAAAACTTTGTGTCCGAATACGCGCGTGGCCGTACCCCGATTCCCTGCGTACGCTGCAACTCGTTCACCAAGTTTCGCGATCTCGTAGTGCACGCCGACGCGCTCGACTGTGATTACGTGGCCACAGGTCATTATGTGATCGCACGACACGGATCGCTCTTTCGCGGCACAGACGCCGCCAAGGATCAGAGCTATTTCATGTGGGGGATCGACCGCGCGGTCCTGCCGAGGATGCTGACGCCGGTTGGCGAGCTCACCAAGGACCAGACCCGAGCGATCGCTCGAAAGCTGGGGTTGGTGACGGCCGATAAGAAGGAGTCGGTCGAGATCTGTTTCGTCCCCGATGGGAACTACGCGGCGGTGCTCGAGCAGCATCTGCCGCAGGGTTCCCCGGCACTCGCAGTTGGCCCCATCCGCACGACAGCTGGCAACGTCGTCGGTCACCACGACGGGTTCGCACGCTTTACCATCGGTCAGCGGCGCGGCCTACCCGGTGGCTTCGCCGAGCCCATGTACGTGGTGGCCATCGAACCCGAAGATCGCGCCGTGGTCATTGGCACCGCAGATGAGCTGTATGGTCATGTCGTGACGATCGACGAGATCAACTGGCTCGCCGACCCGCTCGCCCCCGGCGACACATGCGAGGTACAGGTGCGCTACCGTGCCCGCGCGCTCCCCGCCCGGGTACGAGACGTTGGATCCGGTGGCGGTACCCTGACTCTCGACCTCGCTGCCCCCGCCCGCGCGATCACCGGCGGTCAGTCAGGTGTCTTGTACGACGGTAACCTGGTACTCGGCGGCGGCATTATCGCGACATGACGGAGTGGAGCGTGGGAAGCGGGGAGTGGGACGTTCTATTTCCACAGTCACGGCCGATGCTCGACCCGCACATGGGAGTTTGCCTCACCCTCGAAACAACCCACTTTTCACTTCCCCCTCCCCACCCCCACGGATGACCCACCGTCACGAAATCGTTCAGTTCCCCGGCAGTACGGGTGCGCTGTCTGGTCGCTTACAGATTCCCTCGAACCGACCGCGCGGGGGCGTGGTGTTGTCGCATTGCTTCACCTGCTCCAAGTCGCTGAAGATCACGAAGCAACTCGCCACCGGCATCGAGGACGGGGGCTATGCCGTGCTCCGCTACGACTTCACGGGATTGGGGGAGAGCGAAGGGGACTTTGCCGATACCACGGTCACCACCAATGTCGCCGACATCGAGGCCGCGGCGCGCTTCATGGAGCAGAAGGGCTACGGACCCTGCGCCCTGGTGGGCCACAGCCTTGGGGGCGCCGCAACGCTCCTGGCCGCCGGCAATGTCGCAACAGTCAAGGCCGTAACGGTCGTGGCTGCTCCTTCGAGCGCCGACCATGTTCGGCATCTGTTTACGGATCGGGATGTGAAGGCAGCCCTCAACTCAGGACGCGTGACCGTCAAGCTTGCCGGCCGCACCTTTGCCATCTCCGCTGCGTTCTTTCGTGACCTCGAGGAGCATGCGACCCTGCAACACATTACGTCGCTCGGTCGCCCACTGCAGGTCGTGCATGGCACGGCCGATCGTATCGTAGCGATCGAGGAGGGCGAGGCGATTTTCAACGCGGCCACGCAACCCCGCTGGTTCTCGGCAATCCCCGGTGCGGACCACCTGTTCACCCTCCAGCGGCATGCTGATCTCGCGGCCGCAGCGATCGTTGCGTTTCTCAACACCGCCCTCTGATTCCTTGCAACCCTGGATCGATCACGGTACCCCAGCGCGGGCAATGTGGCGGGGGCGCGTTCCCGTCGGAGTCCTGGTGGTCTTCGCACTGTTTCTCCTAATCGTCGCTTACTTGATTACCGCGTCGTTTGTGCGGAGGACTCTGCCGACATTCGCGCCTTCACCCATGGGAGCCAGGATACTCGAGGGTGATACCGCGCGCGGGGACACCGTTACCATTGACGCGCGGAACCCTACGGTGTGGCGCTTCTTCGATTTCGACCGCGCCGCAGTCCAGGCACCGCCAGACACCACAGGATGGGATCTTGCCTTTCGCCGCTTCCATATCATGACGAGCGGGAGGATCGCGATCGCCGAAACGGTGCGCTTTGATGCGCTTGTGCATCCCCCGAGTGGTGAGTACATGGAGAATCGCGTTGCGTCTGACACGACAAACCCGGCCGTCGCCGACTGGTACGATTACAACTTCCTGAGCCACCTGCTCGAGCCCAAGGCGCGGGTTTATGTCGTCCGAACCCGGGAGGGTCGTTTCGCCAAG
>JBFGJG010000027.1:0-60537 GCA_041577295.1 Gemmatimonadales bacterium | reverse complement strand
TCGCTGTCGAAGTCGTACGCGCTCGCGTCGTTCTGCAACATCAAGGTGCTAGCGGAGAGTTCAGCGTCGTAGACCACACCCGCGAGCGTGATGCGGGTTCCGTCCGTGTTCAAGTTGCCCGAGTCAGAGCTCGTGCCACCCTGGCTATCCCTGAACAGCGAGCTCACCGTACCATCGGCGGCCACCGTCACTTGCAGACTCGCTCCGAGCGTGATGATGTCGACCGTCTCCGAGCTATTGGCCTGGTTGGTGTATATGTACTGGGCCGCGTTCCACACTCCCTCGAGGTTCTCCACCGTGAGCTCCGTCGGCCCTCCGCATGCCGTCACCACCGCAATCGTCCCCGCACAGAGCATCGATCGTACTGGTGCTTTCAACATCTCCATCTCCTTTGTTGGTTGCAGACCGTTCGTGTCCAACGCGGGAAGTTGCAACCCCAGTGCCGCTGGTGCTGGAACGGTTAGTCTTGGGTTTTCAAGGAGTTCGGGTTGGAGGCGTTTATGGTCAGCCTGCACGTTCCGGCACACCTGCCTCATTCCGTGACACCCCAATACGCCTTTGGCTCACGATGATGGCGTCCTACGGTGCGATGCGCTGTTAGGCGCGTCACAGAAGGAGTGTGAGGTAGGGGGACACAGCCAAAGAAAAAGGGGCACCCTCTTTTGGGTGCCCCTTGGGATTGCGATTGAGCGATCACCCGCTCGCAGGCCCCGTCGCGATAGGAGCACCAACCAAATTTCCCCACTCCGTCCACGAACCGTCGTAGTTCTTCACGTCCTCGAAGCCCAGCAGGTATTTCAGCACGAACCAGGAGTGACTGCTTCGCTCGCCGATGCGACAATATGCAATGATTGGTTTTTGACCGGTAATACCCGCATCTCGGTAAATCTTCCCCAGCTCCTCAACGCTCTTGAACGTGCCGTCGCGGTCGTTGACCGCTTGTGACCACGGAATGCTCGAGGCTCCTGGTATGTGACCACCGCGCTGACACGTCTCGGGGAGACCGGGTGGTGCCAACACCTCCCCGCTATACTCCTGCGGGCTTCGGACGTCCACTAGCTCGACCACTCGGCGACTCACCGCGTCCTTGACCTCCGGCAACAAAGCACGGAGCGCACGGTCTGGATTCTTTGCACGATATTGCTTCGGGTATATGGTCGGCTTCTCCTTGGCCAGGGGACGTCCTTCCAACTCCCACTTCTTTCGCCCGCCGTCCATCAGACGCACGTCGTTGTGGCCGTACACCTTCAGCTGCCAGAAGGCCCACGCCGCAAACCAGTTGTTGCTGTCCCCGTAAAGCACGATCGTCGACCGCTCATCAGCGCCCGACTGCGATAGCAGCTTTTCGATTTCGGATTTGCTCAGGATGTCTCGCCGAAGCGTGTCGCAGAGCTGCGTCTTCCAGCTCCACCCGACGGCCCCCGGAATGTGACCCTGCTCATAGAGCTCGGTATCCACGTTGACCTCGACAACGATGACTTCCTCATCGCCAACGTGGCCGTCGACCCAATCGGTCGTCACCAGAACCTCGGGGTGTGCGTAGGTGCTCACGCTCGTCTCCTTTCTCGCCGTTGCTTGTCGCCGGTGGTGGTTCGTGGGCGAGTGGCGGGGTCTTTGACAGCATGTACAATGATGTTCATGGATTGAGGCGGAGTCTAGATAGGTTGGGGGGGTAGGAGAGATGGGACAGATAGAGGCTAATAAGCCGATGGACTCGGAAGGAGCGACGATGCGAGTCGAGCGGTGGGACGAGCAAGAAGACGGCCCGTTTACCGAGACGGCACTGCGCCAAAAGCTCGAGGAGCGTGGATTCCGTGTGGCGCGGTACGAGTATCCGCCGGGGACTGCGTTCCCCGACCACACCCACGACGTCGACAAGGTCGACGCGGTGATCTCTGGTCGATTTCGTCTCACGATGCATGGCAAGTCCGCCATACTCACTGCGGGTGATAGCATCGCAGTACCGCGGGGGGTGATCCACAGCGCGGAGGTCGTTGGGGATGAACCAGTTGTGAGTTTGGACGCCGTACGTCGCTGAGAGCAGGCGCGCCAAGACTCCTCTTATGGCCTTGCGCGGAGAGGTGCCCTAGTGATCTCGCGGTGGATCGGTGTCGGGGCTGGGTGCGAGCGTGAGAAAGAGCTTCCACGTGTAGAAGGTGGCCCGCCCGCGCAATGCGCTCAGCTGGCGAACGTCATTCTCGGGCAGAACCCCGCGCTCCCCAGCTAGGCGCAGGCAGTATCCCATCTCTGCGAGATAACCCATTGCCATCTCGACGAAGCGCTGGAAGGCCTTCCGCGAGCGTCGCGCAGAGCCGTGGGCGAGCTTTGCCGGGGCGAGAATTGCGGCGAGCCGCAAATGGTCGACACACTCCTCAAATTTGTCTTCCGCGATGCGGTCCGTCGCCTGGTACACCGCGAGCGCGAGCTCGTGACTTACCTTCCAGGCATCTAGCCGTTCGAAGGACATCATGGTAGGCCCAAGGTAGTTGGCGGTCGCGGCCAGCACGGTATCCAATTAACGAGGGCCGGATCGTTCCGACGCAGCCACAGGAGGTCACGGCGTTGAAGCTCCACCGCGTTGTCGAATGCTCCAAGGATGTGGCCCGCCTCTCGGGTCGGAACGAGAAGGTTCAACGCCTTGCTGACTTGCTGGAGGAGGTCGCACCCGACGAGATCGAAATCGCCTTGGGAATGCTGACGGGTGTGCCTCGCCAGGGAAGGATAGGAATCGGTCCCGCCGCGTTGCGTACATCGTGGGGAGAAACCGCGGAGGCGGGCTCCCTCGACATCCGGGAAGTCGACGAGGTGTTTCAGCGCATTGCGGACCAACGCGGTCCTGGTTCCGCCACGGCAAAGCTTTCCATGCTTGGCGCATTGTTTCAGCGGACCACCCTGGATGAGCGGGATTTCCTCATCCGGCTGCTCATGGGTGAGCTGCGACAGGGGGCACTCGAAGGGGTGATGATCGAGGCCGTCGCGCTCGCCTCCAAGGTGCAGAGTGAGATAGTGCGGCGCGCGTTGATGGCGACGGGCGACCTCGGCGAGGTAGCGCGTGCTGCCCTCACCGAGGGTGCGACGGGGCTCACCGGGCTCTCCATCCAACTGCTCCGACCCGTCGCGCCAATGCTCGCGACCGTTTCGGACGGTGTGGGCGATGCGCTGGGTCGATTGGGCACGGCGGCTCTGGAGTATAAACTGGACGGAGCACGCATTCAGGTACACAAGGCCGGGGACGAAGTCAGGATCTTCTCGCGCCGACTGCGCGACGTGACCGCCGCCATTCCTGAAATTGTCGAGCGCGTACGCACGCTTCCTGTCCGAGAGGCAATTCTGGATGGAGAGGTGCTCGCACTGCAGTCGGATGGGACGCCCCAGCCATTTCAGGTCACCATGCGGCGGTTTGGCCGAAAGCTCGATGTGGCGCGATTGCGCACGGCACTACCCGTCACTCCATTCGTCTTCGACCTCCTCTACCTTGACGGAGGGGACCTCACAGACGAGCGGCAGGCCCGGCGTTTCGACGCCATGGCCGGTGTCGTCCCCTCGTCATGGCTCATCCCTCGAATCGTGACGAGCAGCGAACGCGACGCGAAGGACTTTTTGTGGAACGCGATTGGTGATGGCCACGAGGGTATCATGGTGAAAGCTCTCGAGGCCACCTACGAGGCGGGCAGTCGCGGGCAGACCTGGCTCAAGATCAAACCAGCTCACACGCTCGATCTCGTTGTGCTAGCTGCCGAGTGGGGTCACGGGCGGCGCCGCGGCTGGCTGAGCAATCTCCATCTCGGTGCTCGCAACCCACGAGACGGGAGCTTCGTCATGTTGGGCAAAACTTTCAAAGGAATGACCGACGCGATGCTTGCATGGCAGACCGACCACCTCCTCACCCTCGAGGTCAGTCGCGACCGCTATACCGTGTACGTGCGGCCGGAGTTGGTGGTAGAGGTTGCGTTCAATGGACTTCAGGAGAGTACCCAGTATCCTGGAGGACTCGCGCTCCGCTTTGCACGCATCAAACGTTACCGAACGGACAAGCACGCCGCAGATGCAGATACCATGGAAACGGTGCGAGCCCTCCACCGTGATCCCATTGGTCAGTGGCGTGATGCTTGATGGCGGCGAGCGACTGGCCGGACGGAGATTCAAGCGCGTCGACGCAACGCTTCAACTACATCACCCGGCGAGAGGTCACGCGCAGATTCGGGGGTGGAGTCGTTTTGCCAGGGGTGGTTGTGCCACGGGGCGATCGTCCCCCCCGGACACGGGGTGGAGTGGACTTCATCGGAGGAGCTGAACGCAATTGGCGGTTCCCTAGTCTTCGGTAGCTGGAGGATGTGAGTGCAGCCTGAGGAGCTCGATCGCTTTCGAGAGGACACGCCCGGATGCGAGCATCGTATCCACCTGAACAACGCCGGCGCCGCGCTCATGCCTCGTCCCGTCATCACCGCCATGATCGAGCACCTGGATCTCGAAGCGCGCATCGGGGGCTACGAGGCCGCCGAGGCGCGCCGACCTGCCGTGGCGGAGGCGTACGATGCAGTGGCCACGCTCATTGGGGCTAGGCACCGGAACCTCGCGCTGGTCGAAAATGCTACCGCCGCCTACGCCCAGGCGCTGTCGGCCATCCCGTTCGAGCGCGGGGACGTGATCCTCACGAGCACGGACGATTACGTGTCGAATCAGTTCATGTTCCTCTCACTGGCGAAGCGTCTCGGCGTACGGGTGATCCGCATGCCCAATGCCCCCGAGGGTGGCATCGACGTCGACGCGGTCATTGGTGCGATCGAGGCCAAACCTCCGCGGCTGGTGGCCCTCACCCATGTCCCCACGAACTCCGGGCTGGTGCAGCCGGTGGAGGCGGTGGGCAAAGCGTGCCGGGCCCGCAACGTTCTGTACCTCGTGGATGCCTGTCAGTCGGTCGGGCAGCTTCCCGTCGATGTCGAGACTCTCGAGTGCGATTTCTTGAGCGCCACCGCGCGAAAGTTCCTCCGTGGCCCGCGTGGCGCCGGATTTCTCTTCGTGTCGGATCGGATTCTCGAGCGTGGATACGCCCCACTGTTTATCGATCTCCAGGGAGCGACGTGGCGGTCGGCGGACGAGTACGTTCCCCGCGATACGGCGGCTCGGTTCGAGAATTGGGAGTTTGCGTACGCGCTCGTTCTCGGCTTGGGGGTGGCAGCTCGATACGGGCTCCAGATTGGTGTCGAGCGAATCGCAGCGCGCAGCGGCGCACTCGCCGCCACCCTGCGGGCGCAGCTCAGCGATGCGGGCCTCAGAGTGCTCGATCGGGGTCCTGCACTGAGCGCCACGGTGACGGTGCAGATCCCTGGGTGGGAGCCTGACGCGTTTCACCGCGAGCTCGAACAGCGCGGGATAAATACGTCCGTGAGTACCCGCGCCTACGCGGTGATCGATTTCGAGGCAAAGGGCGTGGAGTGGGCGCTCCGCCTCTCGCCACATTACTACAACACCGAGCAGGAGATCGAGACGGCGGCAGAAACAGTGGCCACCCTCGCCCATCGGCCGCCAGTAATCGGTGGGCAGTAAACAGGCCGACCCACTCCCCGCTCCCTCATCCCACTTTTCGCTCCCCTTTCCAGCCTCCGCTCGTCAGTCCCTATTTAGCTCAACTCTCTTCTGGGGGCCTCGCCATGGATGCATTGCAACAGGTGCTCGACCAGCCACTGCTCATGCTCGGCGGCACACCGGTGACCGTGGGAACGATCGCCGTGGGGGTTGTGATCTTGCTCGTCAGCATCGCGATCTCGGTGCTGCTACAGAACGCGATGAGCCGTGCGCTGCAACGCCGGAAGATGGGCGATGAAGGCACACTCGCGGCGATGCGGCGCTTAGTTCATTACGCCGTCATGTTGGTTGGAACCGGGATTGCGCTCGACACTATCGGCGTGAATCTCGGTGCGCTGTTTGCGGCGGGTGCGGTGTTTGCGGTAGGGCTGGGGTTTGCGATGCAGAACATTGCGCAAAACTTCGTTTCCGGAATCATCCTGCTCATCGAGCGCACGATCAAGCCGGGGGACATCCTCAACGTGGAGGGGACGGTGGTCCGCGTGATTCAGCTCGGTGTAAGATCCACCCTCGTACGCTCGAGGGATGATGAAGACATCATCGTGCCGAACTCGGTGTTGGTGCAGTCGATGGTGAAGAACTTCACGCTGCGTGACGCGCTGTACCGCATCCGTGTGACCGTGGGGGTCGTCTATCGGTCGAACATGGCTGAGGTCCACCGCCTGCTTCG
Organism: Gemmatimonadales bacterium; assembly: GCA_041577295.1. Classification (GTDB taxonomy): domain Bacteria; phylum Gemmatimonadota; class Gemmatimonadetes; order Gemmatimonadales; family GWC2-71-9; genus JBDHDH01. The sequence continues at coordinate 54,281 of JBFGJG010000027.1, read as the reverse complement.
TGACACCGCGGATCAGCTGTCATGGCGCGTGCGATCGCTGGAGCCACGAGTCTTCCTCAAAGAGTTTGGGGACTCCTCGGTAAACTTCGAAGTATCGGTCTGGATCAACGACCCGTGGGACGCTCCGGCAGCGCGGTCGAAGCTTCATCAGGCCGTTTGGGATGCGCTGGAGCAAGCCGGCGTGACCATCGCGTTCCCACAGCTCGACGTTCACTTCGATGGTCCAATCGAGGAGTCATTTAGAGCGCTGGCCACGGCGTGAGAGGGGGCGCGGAAGTCAGCGCCCCTGGTAAATTGGATCACGTTTCTCAAGGAATGCACGAACGCCTTCTCGATAGTCATTGGTGCGCATGCATTGGAGGACGCCCTCCACCTCCTCGCGCAGGATGGTCTCGAGGTCTGTCTTGTAGCCGTCGTGCAAGGTGCGTTTCACCAGGCCGACCGACACAGGAGCATTGGCGGCGATGACCTCCGCCAACTGTATGGCCACGTCCATCAGCTGATTTGCTGGAACGATGTGGTTGACGAGACCGGCCGCTCGCGCAGCTGCGGCGGTGATGGTTTCACCCGTCAGCAGCCATTGCATCGCTTTGCCGAGGCCGACAATGCGGGGCAACAGATAAGTAACTCCGTTGGTCTCGAACAACGCGCGCTTGACCTCAGGAAATGCAAACGTTGCCGACTCGGCTGCGATTCGTAGATCGGTCGCGACGCTCAACTCCGCTCCGATCCCCACGGCCACACCGTTGACCGCGGCGATGATCACCTTGGGATGCCTGACGAGCCGTCGGGTGATCTCTTGCGTTAACTCCAACTGATCACGTGCGCCGTCCCCCGCGGACGCATAGAGCCGTGACCCCAGCTCCTTGAGATCGATCCCCGCGGAGAACGCACGGCCTGATCCGGTAATTACAATGACACGTACGGAGTCATCTTTCGCAGACTCCTGCAGCAACTCCAGCAACCGTGCGAGCATGGCTTGGCTGAGTGCGTTGAGCACGGTTGGACGGTTGAACGACATGATCGCCACCGGGCCGCGGTGTTCGTAGACGATGGTCTGCTCGGTCATCGTGTCATCCCCAGGCTTCTCGGAGGATATCGAAGGCCCCGACTCGCTGGTCGGGCTTGGCCGTACGGAGTTCGGATTTCGCAATCCGCTCCGACGGTGTGAGCGGAAAACGGTCCACGTATTCGTAGTAGCGCGGGACCTTGAACGGGGCGATCCGGCTGCGCAGGAAAGCCGCAAGGTTGGCGGGCGGCGTGGAGCGCGCTGACTCCCCCGGCTGAAGTTGGACGAACGCTTTGACCTCCTCTCCCCTGAGCTCATCGGGGACCGCGACGCAGGCCGCGGCGCGGACGGCGGGGTGTTCGCACAACACCGACTCGACCTCGGCAGCGGAGATGTTCTCGCCGCCACGCCGGATCATGTCCTTGGTGCGTCCAACGAGGTGAAAGTACCCACCTGCATCGCGATAGACCAAGTCGCCGGTGCGTGCCCAGCCATCGACGCGCCAATGGGCGGTGGCGTCCGGGTCCGACCAGTACCCGAGCATCACGGCTGGCCCTTTGACCAGCAGCTCACCGACCTCGCCCTCCATCACGTCCGCGCCGTCAGCATCCACGACTCGCACCTCGCGTCCGGCCATCGGCCGACCCATCGCCCCCGTCCCAACGGTGGTCGCGTCGTCTGGCGGAACGGCGAGGACCCCGCCGAGCTCGGTGGAGCCATAGACCTCACGCCATGGGCAGCCCCACCGCTCCTCGATCGCCGCGTGCATGTGCGGCGGAATCCCAGAGCAGAGGACGAGCCGAACACGGTGACTGCGATCGATTTCAGGCTGCGCAGGTTGCTTCATCAAATACAGTGGCATCGTCCCGAGGCAGTAGAAGAAGGTCGCCTCGTTGTCCCGCACCGACTGCCAAAAAGTGGAGGCAGAGAACCGTGGCAAAATGACCAGGGGTGCCCCGGCCAACATCGCCGCGATCAGATTCCACATCGGGTCCATATACGAGAACGGCTGCGCGGTGAGGAGTACATCGGCGGCATCGAGTCCGGCGTACTCGCGCGGAATGGTCGCAAGGGAGAGCCAATACTCGTGAGTGAGCATGCAGCCTTTTGGGAAGCCCGTCGTGCCGGACGTGTACTGAATCGTGACCAGGTCAGATGCCGTGAGTGGGGCGAGGTCGCACGCGGATGAGGCACGAGCCGCGCGCTCCGCGAGATTGAACGTCCTGCCGCTGGCGCGGTCTCCCGCAATGTCGGCCACGCTCCTGAGCGCCGGGCACGCCGCTTGGATGTCCAGCAGCTTGGGTACCTCATCACCGTGTGTAATCGCAACGCTGGCACCCGCGTGCCGCACGATGTGCGTGAGGTCCCTCGTTCGATAAGCCACGTTGACGGGAACCACCACCGCCCGAGCCTTCGCCGCCGCCAGCCATGCCAGTGGGAAGTCGAAACCGTTGGGAAGCATGATGGCCACACGATCTCCCGGCTGGACACCGAGGTCACGTAGTGCGTTGGCGAGACGGCTCGTACGGTCATCCACCTCTGCGCAGGTGAGACGGGATCCCTCGAATCGCAGAAGCTCTCGGGTGCCGTGAGTGCGAGCGCGCTCGCGCAGCAGGTGGCAGACGGTGGGCGGAACTCTCGAGCGCGTGTCGGCGGTGCTGGGTGCGGCATCGGTGTTGCGTTTTGCCGGCATGGCCTCACATTCGACCGGGCTCGATACCCTGTCAAGCGGATGGGATGCTGTGCAAGGCAACTGGTTTCAGAAGTATCTCCTGCCCGGTTTCGTGTTCCAGTCGGTGGTGATCGCCGGTGGTTACGGTACGGGTCGCGAGATCGTGGAGTTTTTTCTCACACAGGGGCCAACCGGTGGGCTCGTCGCGATGATCCTGGTATCCGCGGTGATCTGGAGCGTTGTCAGCGCCGCGAGTTTCGAATTCGCACGCGTCTTTCGAAGTTATGATTACCGAATCTTCTTCCAGCGGTTGCTTGGCCGCGCGTGGTGGTTGTTCGAAGTGTCCTACATCGCGCAACTGCTGCTGGTGCTGGCGGTCATCGGAGCGGCGGCCGGGGCCATCCTGGACGAGACGTTTCACCTGCCGTATGCGGTGGGTGTGGTAGGCGTGATGGCAGCCGTTGGATTTCTCGTATTCAAGGGCAGTGCGACCATTGAGAAAGCGTTGGCCGCCTGGTCGGTCATACTTTATGGCGTCTATGTCGTGCTCTTCGTCTGGTCCTTCGCGCGCTTCGGTGAGGAGATCGTTCGGGCATTTGAGCCGCAACCGCTGGACAGCGGGTGGTTGTTGGCCGGCGTCAAGTATGCTGGATACAATCTGTCCGTCATTCCCGCGGTTCTCTTCGTAGTACGGCACGCGCAAACCCGGACGGAGGCGCTCGGAGCTGGCCTTCTCGCCGGCCCGATTGCCATGGTGCCGGCGTTGCTTTTCTACTTCGCGATGGTCGCCCATTACCCGGTGATTCTCGATCGACCAGTTCCCGCCAATTATGTGTTGGAGCTTCTTGGATCGCGCGCGTTCCAGATCGTGTTTCAGGTCGTCTTGTTTGGCACGCTCATCGAGACGGGAACGGGGATGATCCACGCGGTGAACGAGCGAATCGCGAGCGTGTCCGAGGAACGCGGTCGCCACCTGGCACCCTTCGTTCGTCCTGCCGTCGCCGTTGCCTTCCTGTTGATCGCCACCGCTCTAACACGGTTTGGGCTCATTGGGCTGATCGCCAAGGGCTATGGGACGTTGACGTGGGCGTTTATCATCGTGTTCGTCATCCCCGTACTCACCTGGGGAGTGTGGCTCATCGCGCGTGGCCGCAATGCAACGACCACCGTGCCCGAGAACTCGCAGTGACTCGAACCATTGTCGTTGGCGCTGGCATTTTCGGCGTGACCGCCGCGCGCGAGCTACGTACCCGCGGCCATGCGGTCACGCTGTTGGAGGCGGGTCGTATTCCCAACCCACTGGCTGCCAGCACCGACATCAGCAAGGTGATCCGGATGGAGTACGGCCCCGACGAGCGCTACATGGTGCTCGCGGAAGAGGCGCAGGCCGGGTGGCGTGAGTGGAACGACCAGTGGGTGGCTGCAGGGGGCGAAGCGCTGTTCCACGAGACCGGCGTGCTCATGGTCTCTCGCGAGCCAATGAATGTTGGGGGATTCGAGCACGAGAGCTGGCGGCTGCTACGGAAACGCGGACACGCACCCGAGCGTGTGTCCACCACCACCCTCCAAGCGCGATTTCCTGCGTGGAGCACGGGACGGTACGTCGATGGCTTCTTTCACGCCCGGGGTGGGTACGCCGAGAGCGGGAACGTGGTTGAGGCTCTGGCTCGTCAGGCGGCCGTCGATGGTGTGGAGATTCGGGATGAGCGCCGCGTAACCTCAATCATCGAGCGGAACGGCCAGGTTGTCGGAGTACGAGATGAAGAGGGTCGCCAGTACACTGCCGACCACGTGGTCGTGGCAGCTGGCGCCTGGGCTGGGAGTGTCATCGGCAGTCTGAGTCATGCCATCCGCGCGACGGGGCACCCTGTTTTCCATGTCCGTCCCGCCGACCCGACGCCGTTTCGTCCTGAGCGCTTCCCGGTGTTTACCGCCGATATTGCGCGCACGGGGTTCTATGGGTTTCCGGTGAATCGTGATGGGGTGGTGAAGATCGCGAACCATGGTCCCGGCCAATGCCTTGAGCCGGATGCGCCACGGTCGGTGACCGAACGGGACCATGAACGGCTACGCGCGTTTCTCGACGAGACCTTCCCCCTGTTGAGCCATGCACCCGTGGTGTACACGCGACTCTGTCTCTACGCCGACACGCAGGATTCCGATTTCTGGATTGCTCGGGACCCGGATCGCCCCGGTTTGACGGTGGCAAGCGGTGGGAGTGGTCACGGGTTCAAGTTTGGTCCCGTGCTCGGCAAGATCATCGCCGACGCGGTCGAAGGTGCCGACAATCCCTGGCTACGCGAGTTTGCCTGGCGACCGGAGCTGACCATGCCGCATGGTCGGGAGGCTGCCCGCTGGCACGGTGAATGATCGCTTAGCTGATTCCTCTAGCGCGCAACATTCCCCGCACGATTCGAAGAGAGAACCCATCCGCCGACTCACTCATATAGCTCGTCAGCGCGTAGATGAAGGCCACGAGTCCCGCCATTTCCAACAGCTCTTCCACCGTCTGGAGCAACGTCAACCACGGGCTTGCCGTGAGGACGGCGGGCGCGCGACGTATCTGCTCGTAGCCGATCGCTTCGTAGAAGGGGGCTCCGAGCATCTCGACGCCCACCGCGCCACTCACGTAGATGATGCCTGCACCTACGATGAGCCACATCGTGCGGCGCGGTAGGTGGAGCAAGAACCCGGCGTACAGGACTACTAACGCACCCAGCAGCACCGCGTAGGGGACGACCCAAGCGAAGAACAGGGCACCGGAGAGGCCGAGGCTGGTGCGAACCGGCTCGATGAGGCGTTCGTGAAGTTGGAGCAGCTCGTCGAACGACAGATAAACGAAGATCACGCCGAGGCCAATCCAGTGGAGCGCGTAGGGCGCGTGGCGGGCGCGAGTAGCCAGACCGATGGCGATGAGCAGCGTGGCACAGCACACCATAGTAAGGGATGTGAAGTACGTCGGGACGTTTCCCTCGAATGCCATGTTGAACATCGGACCGAGTCCGTGCAGGCTCCCCAAGCCAAGGGCGAGATCCGCGATGCGGGTGGCGAGGTGTGCGAGCGTAAGCCCCAGGACCGCAAGGGCGAAAACCCCAGTGACCTGCCGGGGTGAAACGGTGACTTCCACTTGCCACCTCCATTCGCGCAGAAGGCGAATGTAGACCTCTCAGCGGTGTAGAAGCGTGCGAGCCGTCACAAGTCTTGGACTCGGCGCGCTGGTGAAGCTGGTCTTAGAGGCGTCGGCGTAACCTCTCGCCGCCATTGGGGTAAGATTAGGTACAACCTGCTGTTGGAGGTCCTTCGTGCGTCAGTGGATGCTGGTCCTCGGGTTTGGGGGAGTCATCGCTTGTGTTCAGCCGCTCTCCGCTCAGCTAGTGGAGGTCGATCCTCGACCCGGCCGGTTTGCCGGAGGGGTTGGGCTGTCCATGGGCGTGCCGGTGGGTGAGTTTCAGGACTTCATCGACTTTGGAGGCGGGTTCGGCGGCTACCTGGTGACCCACTTCGACGATGCGCGGACCATCGGTTTGCGAGCGGATGTCGGATTCATCATCTACGGCAGCGAAACCGTTCGGCGGCCGTTTAGTGACACCATCCGGCGCGTCACCGTCGACGTCACCACCACGAACTCGTTTTTCGCCCTGGGCGTCGGGCCCCAATGGACTCCGGCGACCGGGCGTGTGCGCCCGTACGTCTACGGCACCGTTGGGCTCTCCTACTTTTTCACCGAGTCTTCCGTTCGCGGCGACGCGGATTTCACTCCCTTTGTGAGCAGCACCAATTTCGATGACGTAACCTTTGCCCTCGCCGGGGGTGGGGGACTGGTGGTCAGGCTCACCGGCGGCAACCGGCCTATCTCGTTAGACTTCGCGAGCGAGTTCTTACGGCACGGGGAGACCCGGTATCTCCGCGAGGGGGGAATTCAGGAGCGGCCCGACGGCTCGATCTTCGTGACACCAATCGAGAGCAACACCAACATGGTATTGTTCCGGATTGGGATCGCCATAGGGTTTCACTCGGCACCCAGGTAACTGTGGATGACGGCCCGCCATTGCTCACCAGCCGTGACAGCGAGTAGCGCCTGATTAATCGGCTCACGCAGCGCGCTGCGCGGCGGCACCACGATGCCGTAATCCTGAGGTTCAAAGGTACGCGGAAGAACCCGGATCGTTCCGCGGAAGTCGTTGTTCACATGGTAGCGCAGCAGGGCCCCGTCGTAGACCACGGCATCCACCGCACCCGCAGCAAGGGCCGACAGTGCCGCCGCAAGGCTCTCGAACGTTTCCGCCGAAATCCGCTCTCGAATCAGGTAGTCCTCGCTCGTGGAGCCCGCGAGCGTCCCGATGACGTGACCCGGAAGATCCTCCGGTCCCTGAATGGGGGTGTCGAGACGCTGCACCGTCAACGAGGTGGCGATAGCCGCTGTGAATCCCGAGATCATGATGATGCTGGCGAACATCCAGATCAGCGCTACGAACCGGCCACCCACGGTCGCCGGTGCCCGGTCCCCGTATCCCACCGTCGTCATCGTCACCGCAGCCCACCAGAATCCTTCTCCGATCCCGCGCCGCGTGCTTCCACCAAACTGTTCAGGGTTCTTTCTCCGCTCGAACAGCCACACGAGCAGGCCCGCGGTCCCCAGCACCAGCACCAGTCCGCCAATCACCGTGAGAAACGTCCGCGAAAGCAGGCCTTCCATGAGGCTGGTGAGAATGCCACCGCCGCGAGGCACAACCGCAATGCTCAGTCCGGATACGAAGAAGGGGTGGCTGAAGTCCACGGCACGCTCTCGCTCGGCCGTGATCGTGAAGGCCCCGACGGCGACGTCGAGATCCCCCGCGGCCACAGCCTCGAGGATCTCCTCCACCGATTCCATGGGCCTAATCTCGTAATCCCGGTCGAGGCTTTCGGCGATCTCGCGCCACAGGTCGACGCTGATTCCCTGCCATTGGCCGTCCGCGGTCGGCATGGCAAACGGTGGCACGTCCCGCGTGCCCACAAGGATTGGGCCGGGTTGAGGGGCCTGCGCTGCAAGAGGAGTGAGCCATGCCGGGGCAAGCGCCAGCAACAGGGTGAAGGCTCCGAGTAAAGCAGGCGGCGTCCGGTTGCGGTGCATCATCGTTCCTTCTTTCGTTTGGCTACGGCAACTTTGAGCCGAATGGTAACCGCAGGCAAGCGGATTGACATCGTTGCACCGCTCCACACCTTCAGAGTGCTTTTCACACCGGAGTTACCGTGGCAACGGCACTAATCGACGAAGCGCGTATTCGCATTGGGAACGATCGTGCGTCGCGCGAGGGGGCGTACGTCCTCTATTGGATGCAACAGAGCCAACGGGCGGAGTGCAACCACGCCCTGGAGTACTCCGTGCAGCAAGCCAACCAGCACGGCGTTCCGTTGTTGGTCGCGTTTGGCCTCATGGACGACTATCCCGAAGCCAACGTCCGCCACTACCGCTTCATGTTGGAGGGGTTGCAGGAGACCATACGTGCGCTCGCCCGTCGCAAGATCAAGATGGTGATTCAACGAGGCGCACCCCCGGAGGTGGCGTTGCGGCTGGGCAAGCGAGCGGTCCTCATCGTGTGCGATCGCGGGTATCTGCGTCACCAGCGGGCGTGGCGTGCGCAGGTTTCTCGAGAGGCACGGTGTCGGGTCGTGGAGGTCGAAGGGGATGTGGTCGTCCCGGTTTCCGTCGTTTCCCAGAAAGCGGAATACGCCGCCCGCACGTTACGACCAAAGCTGCACAAGCGCCTCGAAGACTATCTCGTCGATCTCAACACCACGCCGCTCGACACGGACAGCCGGCGGCTCGATGTCTCGACGGTGGACCTCGACGACATCGACGCCGTGTTGCGCAAACTAAAGCTCGAAACCGATGTCCCTCCGGTCGATCACTTCTTCCAGGGTGGAACCAGCCGGGCCAGGCGTTTGCTCGAGGAGTTCTTGGAGCAGCACCTCCCGCACTACCAGGAGAACCGTAATCAGCCTCAGACGGACGTGACGTCGCATCTCAGCAAGTATCTCCATTTCGGACAGATCTCGCCGGTCTACGTCGCGGTGAAGGCACGGGAGGTGAGCGGGGTGGCGCGGGATCAGCGTGCGAGCTTTCTGGAGGAGCTCATCGTTCGTCGCGAGCTTGCGATGAACTTCGTGCGTTATACAAACGACTACGACCAGTACTCCTGTTTGCCCGAATGGGCGCGGAAGACGCTGGCGAAGCATCAGGATGACCCACGTGAGCATGTCTATACGAAACAGCAACTTGAAGATGCTGAAACACACGACGAGTACTGGAATGCTGCGATGCGGGAGATGCGCTACACCGGGTACATGCACAACTACATGCGCATGTACTGGGGGAAGAAGATTCTCGAGTGGACCAATACGCCGAACTACGCCTATCGGGTCGCTCTCGAATTGAACAACAAGTACTTCCTCGACGGACGGGACGCCAACTCGTATGCTGGCGTTGGTTGGGTCTTTGGATTACACGATCGGCCGTGGCAGGAGCGTGAGATCTTTGGGACGGTACGGTATATGTCGGCGTCGGGTCTGGAGCGAAAAAGTGATATCCAGGGGTATGTACAGAAGGTCGATCGTCTGGTGGCCGCTTCACGGGAGGTGTGGGGTGAGTAGCTTCGGCGAGCGTGCGAGCCCTTGCCCCAACAGTGTCACCTTGGGATAGTGAAAGGAAGAGTTCGAACCGTGACGACGTCGCAGAAGATCGTCGTGGGCTGGCGAGAATTCGTTTCCCTTCCGGAATGGGGCATCCAGTCGATACGAGCGAAGCTCGATACCGGCGCTCGAACGAGCGCCCTCCACGTTGAAAATCTCGAGCTCCTCACGGATGGGACTGTCCGTTTCGAGGTGGTTCCTGGTGGTAATCTGGCCAAGCGGGTGCCGGTCGTTGCGGAACTCACCCGGGTGACCCGGGTCCGGCCGAGCACCGGTAAACTCCAGCAGCGCTATGTCGTGTCGACCGTGATGCGGTTAGGCACGGTCGAGAAAGTGATTCAGCTCAGCCTCGTCTCGCGCCGGCGAATGCTCTGTCGCATGCTGATAGGTCGGCGGGCACTGGAAGACGACTTTTTGGTCGACCCCAGCTCGAAATACGTACTGGGACGCGCGGCCCGCCGTCGTGCCTCGAAAAGGCCCCGCTCATAAAGGAGTCCCCAATGAAGATCGGTATCCTCTCCCGTGGACCCCGTCTCTACAGCACCAAGCGGCTCGTCGAGGCCGCGAAAGCACGTGGCCATCAACCTCGGGTGCTCAACACGCTCAAGTTCTCGATCTCGCTGGAGGAGGAGAATCCCGATCTCCTCTACCGGGGAAAGCCGTTCCCCAACCACGACGCGATCATCCCCCGAGTCGGTGCGTCCATCACCTTCTTCGGCTCTGCCGTGGTTCGGCAGCTCGAGCAGATGGGCGTCTTTTGTATCAACTCGTCAAACGGGATCGCCAATGCGCGAGACAAGCTCCGCTCGCTCCAGATTCTCAGCAGACACAAGATTGGAATACCCGGTACGGCCTTCGCTCGCGATCGCAACGACATCCTGCCTGCCATCCAGCGGGTGGGGGGCGCGCCGGTGGTGATCAAGGTCCTGGAGGGAACGCAGGGGGTAGGCGTGATCCTCGCGGAATCGCAGAAGATCGCGGAAGCGATCATCGAAACGCTCCAAGGGGCCAAACAGAACGTTCTGATCCAGAAGTTCGTTTCGGAGAGTAAAGGTCGTGACATCCGCGCGTTTGTCGTGGGCGACCGTGTGGTTGCCGCCATGCGCCGCGTAGCGCAGGGCGCAGAGTTCCGCAGCAACGTGCACCGCGGAGGGAAAGCAGAGGAGGTGGATTTGGACACCGCGTTCCGCCGGACCGCCGTGCAGGCCTCCCAGATCATGGGCTTGCGGGTTGCCGGCGTCGACATGCTGGAAGGGACTGAAGGACCCCAGGTCATGGAGGTCAATTCGTCACCAGGTCTGGAAGGAATCGAAGGCGCGACCGGAGTGGACGTGGCGGGCGCCATCATCGATTACGTGGAGGATCACGTGAAGTTCCCCGAGCTCGACGTGCGTCAGCGGTTGTTCGAAAGTGAGGGTTATGGCGTGGGCGAGCTGGTCGTGGCGCCGAAAACCGAGTTGGCTGGGTCGACCCTGAGCGCCTCGCAGCTACGGGAACGTGACATCGTCGTTCTCAGCATCGAACGGGATGACCAGATCATCGCGAACCCAAAAGGGAGTCGCCAGCTGAAGGTCGGTGATCGGTTGCTCTGTTTTGGGAAGCTGTCGACGATGCGGGAGCTCATTCCCCATCCGAAACGGCGTCGCCGCAAACGTCTCCCGGCCCACCTGCGGGCGTAACGGAGTGATGACCGCGAGCCACGACACCCGCTCGGACGAACCGTTCGAGATGGCCGGCACGCCAGTGCAGCTGGGGGAACGACGGGACATCGAGCTGGCGATCAGTGAAACCTACAGTAGTGCCACCGTCACGATTCCCATTCACGTCTGGCGTGGCGTGACCCGCGGGCCAACGGTGTTCGTGACCGGCGCAGTTCACGGCGATGAGATCAACGGCACCGGTATAGTTCGGTCCTTAGTGCTCAGACCTCCGTTCGAGTTGGCTGCTGGCACGCTCGTGCTCGTCCCCGTCATCAACATCCTCGGCTTCGAGCGTCACGCCCGATACTTGCCGGATCGTCGCGACCTCAATCGTGTCTTTCCCGGGTCTCCCTCCGGCAGCGCTGCGAGCCGGTTTGCCCACCGCATCTTCGAGGAGATCGTCGCCCGTGCAGACTTTGGCATCGATCTCCACACTGCGGCGGTCCGCAGGGTGAACTTCCCCAACGTGCGTGGCGACCTCAAGAACGATGGATGCCGGCGGCTCTCCGAAGCATTTGGCAGCGAGGTCATTGTGAACTCGAAGGGACCAAAAGGTTCGCTGCGACGTTCGGCGTGCGTCGCGGGCTGTCCGACCATCATCCTCGAGGCCGGTGAAGTGTGGAAGGTCGAACCGGCCATCGTGGAGTACGGACGGCGGGGCATTCGCAACGTGCTGGTTGGTCTCGGCATGGTTCACGGCGCTCAAATGGAACCGCCGTTTCAGATAAAGGTCCGCAAGACGACCTGGGTGCGCGCACAGGTGGGTGGATTTCTCGAGTTTCACGTCACTCCCGGAAGCGTCGTGCACACCGGTCAAGTGCTGGCCACGAACACCAGCCTCATTGGTCGAACGCAAAACAAGATCGAGTGTCCAGCGGACGGTATCGTTCTCGGAATGACCACTCTTCCCGCCGTCGTGCCGGGGGACCCCGTCTGCCAGATCGCCGTGCGAAAGATGGGCTTGGATAAAGTCCAGGAAGTGCGCGACCGCCTCTCCAAGACGAGTCTTCATCAGCGGGTGCGAAACGACCTCGCGCGGAACGTGACCGCCATCAATGACGAATAGCAAGCGGCGCGGCCTGCGGCTGGCTGGCGTCGTGCCGCTCGCTGCCGCGTGCGCGAGCAGTGCGGCGCCGGTAGCGGAGAGCGTCCAGCCCGCGCAGGTGTGTGACGCGGTCACGTTGCTCGCCGGCCCCGTGTGGGAGCGTCCGGAGACGCTCGTGGTAGCGCTTACGGACTCGGTGCACCTCGCCGGCGCGCCACGACCCCGCAACGACAGTGAGCGCTTTCTCTTTCGGCAGATGTACGAGACGCTGGTCCGAGTGGATTGTACGGGACGGGAGTATTCCCACCTGGCAACGACATGGTCGACCACGGCGGAGCGTGTACGAACGATCCAGTTGCGTGACGACGCCCTGTTTTGGGATGGATCGCCGGTCACAACGGCTGACGTCGCGGCAAGCTGGGAAGCGCGCGGCATCGCCCTTCAGACCGTCGCGTCGATCGCGAGCGTGAGCGTGCTAGACGATCGAAGCCTCACGGTGAGTTTTCCGCGCATGCAAGCGCCGGCGGTGATGGTGCTGGCAGAGCCGGTGCTCGCCGTGACCAAACGTGGCGCGTCCGGATGGCCCACTGGATCCGGGCGTTATCGCGTTGTCAGTGTCGAGTACAGCGCGGAGGGGCTGGAGCTGCTGCTCGAGCCGCGCGTCGGAGTTGTAAGCGAACGCGTCGGGCCGGTGCGTGTACGAATCCTTCCCGGAGCCGACCCGCGAGATCTGCTGGACGCGGGGAACGTCGACGTGGTGATCAGCCGCGATGCTGCGGCCCTTGCCTATGCGCGCACCCTCTTCGACTTCCGCGTCAGTGCGCTTCCCTGGGATCGCGCGTACGTGCTGCTTGTTCCGGTGGCCGTCGACGGAAAGTTCGCGCCGTCTGTTTCACGAAACCTTCGCAACGCGATGGCCCAGGAAGCCTCACGCTCCGAGGCACGACCGGCTGAGTCGCCGTTCTGGTGGCGCACGTTGGCGACTTCGTGTGATGTGCTCCTGCCGGAGGTTTCGCGGGCGCCCGAACGGACCCCCGAGCAGAACCGCATTGTCTATGCAGCGGACGACGGAGACGCCAAGTCGCTCGCCGAGCGGCTGGTGGCGCTGTCGTCCGGCCCAAGCGAGGGTCTGGTCATCCAAGAGAATCCAGCCGCAACGTCGGAGCCTGCGACGGCAATCGGACTGCGAGCAACGGATTTCACACGCGCACTGAGGCGCGGTGGCGACCTCGCGTATGTCATCCGACTGCCACGCCTCCCTATGGACCCCTGCTCCGTTCTCGGGCGGCTCATTGGGCAGGCACCGTGGCTCGGTTCGCGGGCGGGTCTCGTGAGCGCGGTCGTTCCGCTAATCGATACGCGCGCCCGTGTCGTGACCCGGCGCGGTGTGCTGGGTCTCACCATTGACGGTGATGGAACTCTCGTGCTTCCCGTGCCATGAGGTTTCGCTCGCGCCTGCTCGTGGCGTTTGGCGCGATTGTACTGGTTCCCCTCGCCGTCATGGCCCTCGGCGTCCAACGCGAGATGACCTCGAGGCTGACCGCCCAGTATGATCGCAGGGTCACGAGCCTCGTAGATCGTATTGCCCGTCGTATCGCAGCCGATGGTGAGGCCATTGCGGTGCGCCTCGCGGCGCTGCGCGAGACCATCCGGCAAGACAACCGGCTGCGCACGGCATTGAGTGGCGGGCCTTCGGCTGACCGCACCTATCTCCTGGACTATGCCGAAGCCGCCATGCGACTCACGGGTTTGTCGATGCTCCAGGTTCAAGATGGCTCGGGTCGAATTCTCAGCTCGGGTCACTTCCGAAATGAGTACGATTTGTTGGAGCCACAATTGCCGCGTCACGTCACGGCACTCGCTGGACAAGCGGCCATTGTGGATGCACGAACTCCCGAGGGTCCGTTCCCAGCGCTCGTGCGCATCGATTCGTTGTTCGTCGGCGGAAGACGGCTGACCGTCATTGGGGGTATCCGCATCGATCCGGAGTTCCTTCGGCGACTCGCTGGTGGGGAGGATGTGGGGATCGCGCTCGTCTACCACGGTGGCGCGGTCGCGTCCGACGCCATCGCACAACGCCAATTCGACAGCGTACTCGATCCGACCGATTCTCTGGACGCGTCCTGGGCCTCGGTCCGAGACTCCCTCGCACGCTCGGCGATCGTTCGCGAAGTACCGCTGGCACAGATCCAACCCGAGAGGGTTGCGACCTTGTCCGGTGCCTCAGGCGGTGGGCCGTCAGACTCCTCCGCTGCCCAAGCCCGTATTGTCGTTAGCTACCCGCTCGATGAGCTCACTGCGCTGCGTCGCGAACTCGATCGCTGGTTCTTGACGGTGATCCTGGTCACCACTGCCGTGGCGTTGGTCGTGACCTATTGGTTGGCGACGCGTCTCAGCCGTCCGATTCGGGACCTTGCGGCCAAGACCTCCGTTCTCGATCTCGATCGGCTGAGCGTCGACTTCACCACCAACCGCAACGACGAGATTGGAGACCTTGCCCGATTGCTTGGTGCCATGACTGCGCGCCTCCGTGCGAGCGCGGTCACGTTGCGTGAGATCGAGCGGCGCGCTGCCATGGGCGACCTGGCACGGCAGGTCAATCACGATATCAAGAATGGCCTCATTCCTATTCGGAACATCGTGCGACACCTGGAGGAGGTGGCCACCCAAGACCCCGGCCAGTTTGCGACGGTGTTCGAGGAGCGCCGTCACACGTTGGTGTCGAGCATCGCCTACCTGGAATCACTTGCGACGAAATACGCGCGGCTCTCTCCCACGCTGGATAAAGACCGGTGCGACCTCAATGCCGTCGTGACGGCGGTGGTGCGGGACGTGACGGGCGATTCGGCGTTGGTACGGACGGCGCTCGCACCGGACCTCTTACCGGTGGCGGCCGATCCTGTCGCGCTCCGTCGCATTGTCGAAAATGTCGTAGGGAACGCACTCGACAGTCTGGATGACAGCGGCACGGTGACGGTCATGACAGAATCCGTGGAGACTCAGCCTCTGGTTGTGCGACTCACGGTCCGGGACACGGGGAAGGGAATGACCGCGGACCAGCTAGACCGAGCATTCGACGACTTCTACACCACCAAAGCAACCGGCACCGGGCTCGGCCTCTCCATCGTACGGCGCCTCGTGATGGACCTGGATGGATCGCTGCGGGTGGAAAGCCAGCCCGGCAGCGGGACCGCGGTTGTGATCGAATTACCAGTTGCCGGGTCACGTGTGGCCGCTCAAGAGGTATCTCCCTAACATGACGCTCGTGCTCGTCGTCGATGATGTGCCCACCATGGCTGAGCAGTATGCCTACGATTTGAAGCGGCTCGGTGGCTATGACACGCTAGTCGCTACGAGTGGAAAGGCTGCCCTCGAGCGAATACGTGAGGAGCCGGTTGACTGTATGATCCTGGACCTCGAGATGCCGGGTGTGGATGGGTTCCGCGTGCTCCAGGAACTTCAGGCCCTCAAGCTCGGTCTCCCGGTCATCGTATACACGGGAACCGGCAACTACGATCGCTGTGTACAGGCCATTCGGCTGGGGGCGTACAGCTTCATCGACAAGGCCGAGTCGATGGAGCGCGTGGCGCGGGAAGTGGAAAACGCCATTGCGCATCGTCGCTTGGCGACTGAGGTGCAATCGCTGAGGAAGCAACTTGACCCCGACAGCGCGCTCATCGGTTCGAGTCCGGCGATGCAAAAACTCAGGGATGCCATGCAGCGCGTCGCGCCCATCCCGAGCCCCGTGCTGATCCTCGGCGAGAGCGGCTCGGGAAAAGAGCTGGTTGCACGGGAGCTGCATCGCCTAGGGCGGCATCCCACGGCTCCGTTCATCGCGGTGAACAGCGCTGCCTTGCCTGAGCACCTTGTCGAGAGCGAGCTGTTTGGCCACGAGCGCGGCGCGTTTACTGGTGCGGCGAGCATGCGGAAAGGCGCTTTCGAGGCAGCGGGAGAGGGAAGCCTCTTTCTCGACGAGGTGGGCGAACTGCCCCTTCCGGTGCAGGCCAAACTGCTGCGGGTCCTCGAGCAGAATCAGCTCTCCCGGCTTGGCGGCAACCGCGTGGTCCCCCTCCATGCTCGCGTGATCGCGGCAACCAACCGTGATCTCCGAGCCGAAGTGGAGAACGGGGGGTTTCGTCAGGATCTCTTGTACCGCCTCAACGTGCACGTCCTCCAGGTCCCACCCTTGCGCGAGCGCGCGTCGGATATCCCGGCGCTGGTGGACCACCTGATGGCCACCACATGCGAGCGGTTTGGGATTCGCAAGAAGGGAATCGACGCGGCGGCGCTCGAACGACTCATGAGCTATGAGTGGCGCCAGAACAACGTGCGCGAGCTTCGGAACATCATCGAGCGAATGATCATTGCGAGCGATGAAGCCGTGCTCGGCGTCCAATTTGTGCCGGAGGAGATTCTCGTAGCCGCGAGGGGAGAGGATCAGACCGTCCGCCCAGCCGGCACGACATTTCACGAGCTCAGATCCGAGGCGGAGCGGCGAATCGTCATCCGGGCGCTGGAACAGCACGACTGGCATGTCACCCGAACCGCGGAATCGCTCGGTCTAGCGGATCATTCTAGCCTGCACAAGATTATGAAACGGCTCGGCATCGAACGCCCCTGATTCCGGCGACCGTATGTCCTGACGTACACGAGCACGCTTCGCTGCTTGGGTCCAGACGGACACATCTGCGTGCGCACTCTGCCCGACCTCCGTGGGCTCATCTCCAGCTAACTGCCAGTACAATAAGTCGTTGAGCATTTTACGCTCACGTGGCTCGATGCGTGGCCTCCAGCGTGCCTCTAGAGCGAGGTGATCACGTCATCTCGAATCGGCGCCACGCGGCGCCAGCACACAGGAGGCACACTATGAGGTTCCGCATCACCTGCAGCGACCGGGTCAAAACCCGGCTGGGGCACATCGCCGTCGGCGGGCTGCTCGCCCTGGTGTATTGGGTGAGCTATGGCTGCGGCGAGCCGCGCTCACGCGACGACCGAACGGAGGCCACCGGTCAGGTGGTCGAGCACACGCCGGTGACCCCGGCAGCACACACGCCGGTCATTTCCCCGGACACGCCACCGCCGGTGGTTCCGCGCGAGGTCACATTCGCCGAGGCGGAGACGGCCTATCGGGAGCAACGCTACGAAGAGGCGGTGAACCTGTTCACGTCGTACACGGAGCGGAAGTCCGAAAACGCCTGGGGACACTACATGCTTGGTCTCTCGGCGTGGAAGTCGGGGCAATACGATCTCGCTGAGGGCGCGTTTGAGAAGGCACTGGAGCTGGATCCGGAGCACGTGAAGAGTCTCATCAACCTGAGTCGAGTGTTCTTGGAGACCAACCGTCCGGAGGACGCGATCGAGCGCATCCAGGAGGTGCTCCTAATTGACGGTGAATCGAGTGACGCGTTCCGGTTGTTGGGACGTGCGCGACATCAGCTAGGTCTGGTTGAAGAGGCGATCGACGCGTACTGGGAAGCCATCGTGTTGAACGCGCAGGATGCTTGGTCGATGAACAACCTCGGTTTTCTCTTGATCCAGGAGGGGCGGTTCGAGGAAGCGCTACCGCCGCTCGCCCGTGCGATCGAGTTGCGCGAGGACGTCTCGGTGTTCCACAACAATCTCGGCATGGCGCTCGAGCGCACCGGTCATTACACGGCCGCGGCGCAGGAGTATGGTGCGGCTGTTGACCGCGGATCTGAGAAGGCCTCCGTCAACCTCGCCCGTGTCGAGAACCGGCAAGACGACTCGTCGGTCGGTACCATCGATCTCACGACGCTCGCGCTCCAGTTCGTCGACGAGATCGAGCGATTCCGTCAACCGGTAACGGCGGAAGTCGAGCTGCCAGATTCGGTGCGCGTGCCCGATCCGGAGCCAGACTTCTGGCCCCAACAGTGAGGCGATACAGTGGGGCCGGGCACCGAGGTTGATCTGGCAGCGGGATTGCCCTACCTTGGCCCGGTCCACGCCCGATGTTGAACCCTTTGAAAGGAGGTGATCCATTGTCCGACCTACGAAGCTGCAACCTGGCAAGGGCAAACGATCGCCGACCGGAGGTCTGATCCGGACCGAACCGCGATCACGCGCCGTTTGATCGGGCGCGCCTGGCGGCCATCGTGCCGGGTTGCAAAGGTCAAATAAGAAACGCCGCCGGGTGTTCGGTCCCGGCGGCGTTTCTTCGTGGGATCTTCACAGTGGTCAGAAGTCGTGTTCCCCACCGCTCATCTTCGCGTCGAGGGGGCTCCCGAGGAGATCCTCCAACACCGAGGGAACCTGCGAGGCATTGAACGCAGGGCTCGGTGCCTGGTGGATGATGTCGTCCAACTTGACAATCAAGCTCGACAAGACGCCCTTGGCGTTTTGCGACTCGAGTAACGCGACCGCGACGTATTTCTTGCCGTCCCGTTCGACCAGCGCCGCGTCGGCGTGCCACTGCTTCCACGTTCCCGACTTGCGAAAGATGCTCGACGTTGGGCGGTCTTGGAGACCCAGCACGAATTTGTGGTTGATTTCCGGGTGGGCGAGGATGCTCTTCATCTCCGCCGAGGCCCACGGGCTCACCAGGGTTCCCTGGTCGAGCATCACGAAGAAGCGCGCGACCTGCCGGGCCGTCGCCCCATGGGACAGGTTGTGCATCGGGTCCCTTCGCCACACGCCGATCCACCCACCATAGTCCCGACCTACCCAGAGCCCGCCATTGCGTTTGGCGCTATACAGCTCGTACTCCGGGTTCCGCAGCGTAGTTGCGATGTTTTGAAACCCAACCAGTTTGATGAGCTCCGTCGACTCGCGATTCGTCGAACGACGGATCATCAACTCCATCTTGGTGCGCAGAGCCGGGGTATAGGTGAGTTTCCCTTTCTCGATCTGATCGAACGCGCCGAGCAGGATGGCGATCTTCGGTAAGCTCGCCGCATACCGCATCCGGTCGTCGTCGATGCCGGCATAACGAATGTGATTTAGGTCTGACAGGTCGACCAGTGCGACCGACAGACGCTTCTGTGCAAGCAGCCGGCGAAACGGAGCCTCGGCGAGTACGGCGTTCAACTGTCGCTGGAGGCCTTGGTCCTTGGCAGGCAGTATCAGCGTCGAAGTGACACGCGCGGTTTGAGCAAAAGCGGTGCTCGTGGGGCTGGCGGTCGCCGCCAGCGCCACCACCACAACCGACAGCCGGCAGAGGCTGCCCGTGCACATAGATCAATCCTTCCTTTCTGGAAAAGACCTCCGGACGGAGGGGCGCCGGAACCCGGCAAATCTAATGGAAAAGGGAGGCGGACGGAGGTGTCCGGCGTCACCCGGGCCCTGCGATCAGGGGTTCAAGCGCCGGACGAGGCTTTCGATTTCGCTGCCGATGGCCAGGTGCTCCGCCGCCGAGTTGACCTTTAACACGTTGGACATCATAGAGATGAGATACACCCGTTGCCGTTCCCCTGGTGCCGGAACCGCTGGCGACTCGACGATTGCCACCGAGTGCATCAGGTTTTCAGCGTTCCCCCGGTACTGCCCGCACTGGTACCCCTCCTCCGGACGACACCGGTACAGCGAGCCGGACTTGAAGTACACGGCGGCGTTGTTGAGCGCCGGTGATGCCGCATATCGGTACCGTCGGCGTGTGAAGTAGAGCATCCGCTTCATCTCGAGACTGCTCCACTCGTCCACGACCTTTCCTTGCTCGAGCTTCAGTAGCCAGCGGACCAGTTGTCGCGGGGTTGCGTGGCTGCCTCTCCCTGGTATGACCCGCGACGCACCGGTCGTGAAGTACGTGCGCAGCCGGAGCTGAGCCGTGTCCACCCCGACGGCAACCATAGGGTCCTCCAGAATGCGGATCGAGCGCTCGCTGAGCTCTGGCTTCGGGGTGGACTGGAAGAACTCCGCCTCCTGGTCCCGGGTCGGAGGATATTGCCGGCCGAAATGGTTGAGCAGGAGCGCGTGCTTCCAAACCATGGAGCCAGCGGCGTTGGAGCTGGGTGAGATCATGTGATCAACCCATTCCCATAACGTGAAGACGTCTCCCACGAACACCCGGCGGTGTGTGATGGATTTCCAATCGTCGGCCACGACGGGGACGGCGTGACTGTTGGGGTTCACGAAGTGGTCCGCGGCGATCGTGGTCGTGCGGAGTACGGTGGCCCGAGCGCTAGGATCGTCCGGATAGAGCTTATGCAGCTCGTTGAACAGCCCCGCCATCACGAGGATCTTGCCCACGCTACCGGGGATGTAACCCTCGGTTTCCCGGATCGCAGCGTAACGGGGCTTGCTGGGATCGGTGATATCGAGCAACGCCACCCGATAGGACGGATGCCGGTTGCCCACGATGCGTTCAATTGCGGCCTGGAGTTCCGGGTCCTTAGGTGTGCTCGGCAGCAGGTCGAAGGTGTCGTTCACGCCCTTCAGCCGCAGGCGGATGGCGGACGAGGGCAGGCGGGCCCCGGGTTGCAAGCGGATGTTCCCAGGCATCGTCCCGTCCTGGATCATCGCATAGGCGCGGAGACGGCGGATTCCGGTGTACTCGTAGGCGTCTAGCGGGTAGTCAGAGACCCACCCCGCAGCCACCACCGGGAGTACCAACGGCATCACGCCGATCCATCGAAGAACCCGGCGCGGCGACCTCATATGGCCTCCGCAATCGAGATGGATCGGGTTCCGCGAGCGCGGACCCTCGCATCGAGCGCGCTCAGGCGCTCGAGCAGCTGGCTACTGCGGAACCGCACGAACGGTCGGATCTGAAACAGCCACAGCTTCCCGCCCACAAAGCCAAACTCGATGTCCCACGTTTGCTGCCGATCCGCTCCTCGGAGGCGCGCCTGCCACGCCTCCACAATGTTGCGGAGCTGTTGGATGTCGGCGTCGCTGAGCAGGTGATCGGGCCGCCGGGCGGGGACCATCCGGCCACCGCCGGATCCGGTGTTGACTAAGATCCTTCGGAAGGGCGCTTTGGCTTGTGATAGCAGCGTGATCTGTCCGGTTTCGTGGTCCACCACGATCGTCTCCGCATCCTCCCCCTCGACAGCACCCCCCACGCCCTCTGCGGTGGCGATGGTGAGGTCGGCGCGGTCGCCGTGCTGCAGCCCGGATGTGATGAGCACACCGGATTTCTCGGAATGGATGCTCTCCAGGAGCAGCACCGAGGGGTATACCCGTCCTTGCTCTTCGAGGATCTGCTTGCGCCACAGGTACGCACGCTCCGTGAACGGCGACGTCCAAACGCGTTTGATCGACGCGAGGATGTCATCGGCGGTTCGCTGATGGGGAACCGTGAGGTTCAATCCCGCCCCCGAGAATTGCGGCAGATCCTCGACGTTGGTATCGCTCCGCACGAAGACGCCATGGACCAGATCGCCTCCGAAAGTGGTTCGCAACGCGTCCACGACGGCACCGCGGATCTCGGGTAGCCATTCGAGCTCCTGGATGGCCTGACGAACACGCGCCAGCACGGCGAACATCCGCTCGTCGATCTCGTGCTCGGAACGCCCGCGTGATCGCATGGCAGCGGCTTCGCGATAGGCGTCTTCGAGCTCTTGCAGCACGGTCTTGGTGCTGCCGCCATAGGGCCGGTTTGCGTGTCGATAGAACATTCCGAACGGGAGGGCGACCCCACGCGACACATGACCGGGGAACGTCGCGGCGAGCTGCCCGAGGTTCGCGGCCTTGGGGCCGACGAAGACTCCCGACTGTTCCGCGCGCAAGTCGTTGAGCGGGATGGGTTCCATTCGATCGAGGCGGAGACGGCCCGTGTTGAGCTTGACCTTTTCTGGCGTCACCGTCCGGGAGACCTCTGCCACTTTGCGTTCGACCTCGCCGAGCCGGGCGGGGTCCTCGAGCACGACGAGCCCCATCGGTGACACGGCGTAGAACACCTCTTTGCCTTGATACGTCTGAAGCAACGGAAGCAAGGTCGAGGAGACCGACGAGTTGGGGATTCCCAGATTCCGAGCCAGCAACTGCACGTGCGACAACAGATTGCCCGCGTCGAGCGCGAGCACGCCTGCGGGCGGTCGCAGCTCTGGCGTGGTCTCCGGGAGCACGTAGATCGTCGTGGATTGGAGCTCCCAGTCCGTGGTGTGCGGGTCGATGATCTCGAGCGGCCGGATGGCCAGCCCCGGGTTCAGCCCACGAACACCTTGGCTCACTTCGCGGCCGAGGATGCGGTGCGACGCGCCGAGGACGCGGTCGACGTCCGCTCCCAAGTAGGCGAGCTGCATCGATTGCGGCAGCAGCGCAGATCCCCTCACCATGGCATCGATGAAACCCACCGCCTTGGGCTCGAACTGGAGATAGCGTTGGTGTACGGGACCGAACACGCTTCGCGCGGTGGCGGTGGACCAGTCCAGGCTGCGCCCCAGGTAGTTGAGAGCGTTCTTGTACTCCAAGGCCGTCATCGTCCCAGCGCCCTGCACTCGGCCGATCTCCCGGTCGAGGGCGTGGCGTTCTCGGGATGAGAGGAAGCCCATGGCGTACGCGATCGCGGTGTACTCCGACAGGCGGCGCAGCCGATCCGCGCGGGGGATACGCGTTGTCGTATCACCTTCGAGCTCTTGGCCGATCACGAACGCTTGCTGCTCCAACGTCCAGAGAAGGTCGAGGAGTGCGAGATTCGTCTTCCCGTCCCGACTCGTGGTCACGCGCTCTCGAATGCGGGGCGCCAGCTCAGCGATCTTGGTAAGTGCTGCGCTTCGCGTGCCGGTTTCATAGATCCGTTGCAGGGCCTGCAGATCGTCCCCGAAAACTCGTTGCAGACGCCGCCGGTAC
Source organism: Gemmatimonadales bacterium (assembly GCA_041577295.1). Lineage (GTDB taxonomy): Bacteria > Gemmatimonadota > Gemmatimonadetes > Gemmatimonadales > GWC2-71-9 > JBDHDH01. Next base: position 31,437 of record JBFGJG010000027.1, on the reverse strand, counting down.
CGGCTGAGGGCGTCGACATTGCGCCGAAAGTCGTACTGCTCGGCGAGCGCGTCCCGTAGTTCCGTGAGCTTTGCCTGGACATCCGTCGGGTGCCGCTTGGCGGCCAGGTAGGACCGTACCGCCGCCAGGTCGTCCCGTGAAGGAAACGAATGAATCTTGATCCGGAGGTTGAGAAATCCCGGATCGAGGTTTGCCACCTCGGTGGCGAGATTGCGAATCCGATGTGTGGCCTGTTCGCCGCCAATCGCTGCATGGGGAAGGCTCGCCACCAGCTGCGTTGCCAGCAGGTAGTTGCTCCGAACCCAGCTCGAGTCGGCGAGCTGCCGCTCGAGGAACGCGTGGCCACGCGCTTCCTCGTCCTCGATCTGCTTGGCACCGCGGTAAAACTGCGCCTTGCGGAGCGCCCACCCGTCGTCGATCTCGAAGAGGTGTTTGGCGAGGACGAGCTCTTTCAGCCGATAATTATCGTTCGCGGTATCGAGCAGGTCTTCGTCGCTCGTAGCCTGCAGGATCGTGCCGACGTGGATATGCAGTCGCGCGAGTCGCTTGGCGAGATCATTGTACTCAGCATGCTGCACGCCACCACCGCGCTCCCGACACGGCGAGCCGGTAGGGGGTTGCACTGTCCCGTCCGCGCAAAACCAGCGGATGCGGAGATAAGGTCCCCGCGGGTCCTGCTTCATGGTCTCGATTCCCGCGCGCACTTCGCGCACCTGCTGCTCGGTCAACGGCGCAGGAAACCCCTGTGCAGGGAGCCCAGTGGGGGCAAGGGCGAACCCGATTGCTAGGAACGCCCCGAGGACAACGTTCGTGTGGGTATTCATATTCGATAAGTTAAACGGAAAGATGAAAGACAGTGAGCGATCTCTATATTGACGGTTGGGGCCGCGCCGGTCTGAGTGCAACCCTGGGCCCCGCATCTTGGTTACACGGAGGGCAGGCGCCCAGCTCATGAGTTCGCCCGAAGCCCGCCAGACCCCGAGAGAGCCGTTGTCGATACGTGTGCTGAGCACGTTCGGGGCGATACGACCCGATGAGCGTCGCGATACGCTCGCCGCGTTCGTTACGCTGTTTGGCTTCATGGCAGGCCATGCGTTGCTCGAGACGGCCCGAGATGCGTTGTTCCTGGCCAGGTTGCCGGCATCCCTGCTCCCCTGGGTGTATCTCACCATAGCTGCCGCGGCCCTCCTCCTTACCCGCAACCCACCCCGATTGCTCCGGCGTCTGTCGAACCGGCACGAGCTGAGCGCATGGCTCGTGTTCTCCGGCGGAATCACGCTTGCCTTCTGGGTGGCGGTGCACCTCACGGCGGGGTGGGTCTTCTACGCGCTCTACGCATGGTCCGGGGTCCTCGCCACGCTGGTCGTGGTGCGTTTCTGGACCGTGTTGAGCGATCGGTTCACGGTCACCCAGGCCAAGCGGCTCTTTGCGGTGATCGGCTCCGGCAGTGTGTTGGGTGCCATCGTCGGCTCGGGTTTGGCTCGTGTACTGACGGAGGTTGTCGACGCTAGACACGTGGTCCTTGCTGCCGGGATCGTCTTTCTCGGTAGTTCCATTTCCCCCACCCTGTTCGGTCCCGCGCCCGGTGGTCGACGTGCGGAGACATCGGGGGGCCTGGCGGACATCGACTTTGCCCGGGTTGGCCGGCTCATCTGGGACCGTCCCTACCTCCGACGCGTGGCCATTGTGGTACTGCTGTCCACGATCACGTTCACACTCGTGGATTTCGTCTTCAAGAGCACGGTCGCGCGCTATGTGCCGGATGAAGCGTTGGGTGAGTTTTTCTCCAGCGTGTATTTCACTCTCAACTTGGTCTCGTTGGTCGTGCAGCTGGGTGCTGTTGGGTGGTTGATCCGTCAACTTGGCGTCAACGCAGCGCTCGCGATTGTGCCCGCGCTGCTGCTCGGCACCGCGGTGGGCTTTGTCGCGGCAGCCGGCATCACCACCGTGCTGTTGTTGAAGGGCGCTGATGGCAGTACCCGCTACTCACTGTACCGGACCGGTACAGAGCTGTTGTTCGTGCCCATGTCGGTCGAGATCCGGGGTCGGGTGAAAGCGGTCATCGACGTGCTCGGGCAACGCGGCGGACAGGCGCTCGGTTCGCTGCTCATTCTGCTTACCCTGTCGCTGACGTCTGGCGAGGTCGCCTTTGCCGTGGCAGCGGCCATTGCGGCCGCCGCGTGGCTGTACCTCGTCCTGGATCTGAAGAGGCACTACCTCGATGTGTTCCGTGAGACGCTGAGTGAAGAGATTACCGAAACCCGCATCGCGTTTCCGGCGCTCGACATCGCGTCGCTCGAAACGCTGCTCAGCACCCTGAATTCACCTGACGATCGCAAGGTCGTGGCGGCGCTCGACATCCTTGCGGAACAGCGGAAGCTCCGGGTGGTCCCGGCCCTCATTCTGTATCATCCATCGTCGCCCGTCGTGATTCACGCGCTCGACCTCTTTGCGCGGTCCGGTCGTGAGGACTTTCTCCCGATCGTCGACAGGCTACTCTCGCACACCGATTCGGGCGTTCGGGCGGCCAGTCTCCGGGTGCGGACGATCGTGCAGGCGGACGAGGGTCAACTCCGCCATGCCAGCCACGACAGCGACGCGGCCGTTCGGGTGACCGCGCTCGTCGGGCTCGCCGCGAGCGGCTGGGTATCGATCGCGGAGGTGCACGAACGGTTGGCGTCCTCGGTGCGCACCGGCGACGCCGAAACGCGGGTCGCCCTGGCGCGGGCGATCCGGTATTTGCCCACGCCAGGACTGGATCCGATCCTTCTGGCGCTTGCCACCGGCCCTGACGAGGCTGTGCAGCTGGAAGCGGTGCGCGCCATGCGAGAAGTGAAGAGCCCGCAGTTTGTACAACCGCTGGTGCAGCTGTTGGAACAGCGAACACTACGCGACGAAGTGCGCGCCACCCTAGTTGCTTTTGGCACGTCGGCGCTGACCCGGTTGGCATCTGCGCTCGCCGATCCGACGCTGGCCCACGGCGTGCGTCGCCACCTGCCCAATACACTGGCAGCGTTTGGCACCCCCCAAGCAGCCGCGCACTTGCTGCGACAACTGCCGCGAGAGTTGGATGGCATGGTCCGTTTCAAGATCCTTCGCGGCTTGGGACGTCTTCGCAGCGAGAATCCCGGAATGCCCCTGGACGCTAAGCTGTTACGGGAAGCAGTGGACCAGAACATGTCGGCGGCATTTCGTGTGATGCGTTGGCGACGCGCACTCGAGCTTGGTGCCGAAGCACTGTCCTCTCGCCAAACGGTTAGTCACGACATGCTGGTCGCGCTGCTCAAGGACAAGCAAAGTCACACATTGGAGCGGCTCTTTCGCCTCTTTAATCTGCTGGCGAACGACGAGGATTTCCTACGGATCTACCGCGGCCTCCACAGCTTGAAGCGAGAGGCGCGCGCCGGGAGTCGGGAGCTGGTCGAGAATCTCGTGCAGCCGCCGCTACGGCGGTCGCTGTTGACGCTGATCGACGACCTGTTCGAAACCGCGAGCGTGCAGACCGAGGACGACGAGGTCGCCCAATACGAAGCCGTGCTCGAGGAGTTGCTCGTCAGCGGAACCGAATCCCTGAGCTCGTTGGCTGCTTATCACATCGGAGAGCTGCGTCTCGCAGCCCTTCGGCGCGTCCTCGACGGGTTACCGGCGCTCTCGGATCACCACGCCAACGTGGTGCAACAGGCCCTCATGGCTCTGGAGGACCCTACGATGCTGGAGGCGGGCAGTGCCGGCGGATAAAACCCTCTTCGTCGGCCCGCTGGACCGCGTGCTATTCCTGCGTACCCTGCCCGCCTTCGACGGGCTTGGCCCTGCGCACCTCGCCGCGGTGGCTCAGCATGCCAACGAACGCACGTTCCCGCGGGGGACCCCGTTGCTCGATCCGGATGGACCGGCTGAGGCGGTCTTCCTCGTGGTGGAGGGAGAGGTAAGCGTCACGCGTCCGGGTGGGAGGAGTCGGTCGGCAGGGCCGGGTGAGGCCGTTGGTTTCGTCGACCTGCTCGCACGGGCCGAGCGCGGCGTGCGTGCCCGCGCGAGCATCGACACCTTGGCGCTGGAGCTGGATTGGGATGCGCAGCTCGACGTTTGTGAAGAGCATTTTCCGGTGCTGGCTCAGTATCTTCGGTACTTGGCGATGATGACGATTAGAGAGCTGGAGCGGGACCCGAGCGCGATCGAAGAGGTAACTCCTGCCGATTTGCCTGTTCATCAGCGGCGGCCGCTCAATCTCGTGGAACGAATTCTGGTGTTGAGTCATTCTCGGGCATTCTCAACTAGCAGTCTGGATGCACTTGCCGAGCTGGCGCATCACGTCACGGAGGTGCGGTTTGCGGCTGGCGAGGAGATCTGGAGAAAGGACGCCACGGCGGAAGACTTCCTGCTCGTAGCGGCCGGTGCCATACGGGGAACGCTTTCCGGGAAACGACAGCTGCGCGCGCGCGCGGCATCGACGGTGGGAATGCAAGAAGCCTTGCGAGGTGGTCGGCGCTGGTACGATGCAATGGCAGAAGCGACGACGGTCGCACTTCGGATCGAGGTCGAGCCGTTGGTCGACATTCTCGAGGATCACTTCGACCTTGCGGTCGACTTCATGTCGACACTCGCGAGACGCCTGCTCGAGTATCAGGATCGCCCGGACCCAGAGCGGTGACATGAGAAAGCACTCTTCATTGGCCTGGCTCTTCCGCGCTCCGGTGTTCGACGATTTCCAGCGCACCCGAAATGCCGAGGTGCTCCATTGGGTCCTGCTCAGTGGCGTTATTACGCTGGCGCTGCTCTTCATCTTTTCCCCTGTTTTCAATCCCAACCCGGCGTCCACATGGGCCGCGTATGCAGCCGCGATGGTGGTGATCGGCGTCGCACTCTGGCTCACACATCGAGGACGAGAGCGCTTGGCCGGCATCGTCTTCACCGCGCTCATATGGCTGCTGGTGACCGTGAGCACCTGGTTTTTGGGTGGCATGCGTGCGCCGGCCATTCTCGCGTATCCGGTGCTGGTGCTGGTGGCGGGGTTCATTTGGAGCGCGGCGGCGGCGATCGGGATCGCCGCGGTAAGCCTCGTGGCGACGTTCTTCATCGTGTGGGCGGAGTCCCGTGGTCTCGCACCCACGCCCCCCGGCCCAATCACCCCGGGCCGGCTCTGGGCCACGCTCGCCGCGATGCTGTTCGTGACCGCGTCGCTCCTCTTCTTGGCGCTACGCAGGATCCAGGCGGCGCTTGGAGACTTCCGTGCCACCTTCGAGCAGGCCGCGGTTGGCGTGGCCCATGTCGATTTCGACGGTCACTTTCTGCGCACCAATCGTAAGTGCGCCGAGATACTCGGCTACCAGGCCGCAGAACTCCGCGGAGTGCGAGTGTGGGATGTGACCGCTCCGGAGGACCACGAGAGCGACGTGGAGGATCTGCGGCGGCTCGTGCGCGGGCAGGTCGACAGCATCAAGCGTGACAAGCGTTTGCTCCGGAAGGACGGCCGCGTGGTGGATGGGCGGGCCACCGCTTCGCTGGCTCGGGACGCGGAAGGGCACCCGGAGTACGTCATCATCGTCTTCGAGGACGTCACCGAGCACAAAAACGCTGAGACCAGGATCCGTCGTAACCTCGCGCTCTTTGAGGCCGTGGTTGAGGGCACAGCCGACTTCGTGTTCGTCAAGGATCGTGAGGGGCGTTTCCTGCTCAGCAACAGCGGCTTCGCGCAGGAATTTGGACTCAGCAAGCAAGAGCTGATAGGGAAGACTGATTTTGCGCTCGCGGATCGCGAGCGCGCTATGGAGTTCAGGGCGGTCGATCAGGAGATCATGCAAACTGGCGAGAGCCGTAACTTCGAGCACGCCGTGGATTGGGGGCATGGGCGGAAGATCTACTTGACGACCAAAACGCCGTGGCGCGACGCCGATGGCTCCGTTCTCGGCGTCATCGGCGTGTCTCGCGACATCACGGAGCGGAACGAACGCGAAAATGCCCTGGCGCGGTCCCACCGGGAGCTGCGGGACCTAGCGAGCCGCTTGCAGATGATTCGAGAAGAGGAACGCGGCGCCATGGCACGGGAGATCCATGACGAGTTGGGCCAGGCGCTCACCGCCTTGAAGATGGACTTGGTGTGGATCCTCGAGCGACTACCCGAGAGTGCGGCGACGTTGCGCCGCCGCGGTGCGACCATGGTGAGCTTGATCGATGGAACGGTTGAAGCGGTACAGCGGCTCTCGTCTCGTCTCCGTCCCCCGCTCCTCGATGACCTGGGCGTTGGCGCCGCGATCGAATGGCAGGCGCAGGAGTTTGCCTCCCGCTCCGGCATCCCGTGCGCTCTTCACCTGGAACCCATCGATGATGTGCTCGGAGAGCCTGAGTCGACCGCGCTGTTCCGGATCTTTCAGGAGGCGCTCACGAACGTCGCGCGACACGCGCATGCGCGGCATCTCGAAGTGACGCTTCGTCAGCTGGACGAGGAAATCGTGCTGACCGTGCGCGACGATGGTCAGGGAATTCACCCGGCGGCGGTGGAATCGCCCGACTCGTTGGGCCTGATTGGCATGCGGGAGCGGGCCGAGAACTTTGGTGGCACCATTGCCGTCGCATCTGTCGACGGCGTGGGAACCTCGGTCACGGTTCGAATGCCTGCGGCGGTGCGACTCAGCGGGAGAACGGTGTGATACGAGTGCTCATCGCCGACGACCACTCCATGGTCCGGGATGGTCTGCGTCGGATAATCGAGGAACACGGCGACATGGAGGTGGTCGCGGAGGCTGCCGATGGCGACGAAGTGCTCACCAGGTGTGGTGAGACCAGCGCGGATGTGATCGTGTTGGACCTGGCCATGCCGGGCCCGGGATTTCTGCGTGTCATGGAACGGCTGCGGGAGGACCATCCACTCGGCCGAGTCCTCGTGCTCAGTGCCCACCCCGAAGATCAGTACGCAGTCCGCGCGCTCAAGCTCGGGGCGGCCGGCTACCTCACCAAACACCATTCCCCTGGTGAGTTGGCAGACGCCATTCGACGGGTGCACTCAGGTGGTCGCTTCGTAACCGCCGCGCTCGCCGAGAAACTGGCATTCGACCTCGGACCCGACGCGACCCCCGAGCCCCACCACGCACTCTCCACCCGGGAGTACGAAGTCCTGTGTCTGCTGGGGGCCGGGAAGTCCATCAAGGAAATCGCAGCTCAGATGCGGGTGAGCTCGAAGACGGTGAGCACGTATAGGGCGCGGCTCCTCGAGAAGCTGGGGGTCAAGACCACGGCCGATCTCATACGTTATGCAATCGGGCACGACCTAACTCCTTGAAGTTCAACACTATCCGCACTCACCGGCCGTCCCTTCCCAAACCCTTACAACACAGGTTACCGAATCGTACACGGTAGCTGCCTCGGCCCCTCTTTTGGGATTTCCAGCGATTTAGCAAAATGCGAGTCAATGAACCGGGATTCAATTGCGCCAACCGGAGCGTCCTGGGGCGATCGGGACGCTGTGCGACCCCAGCCCCTCAGGGTTGGGGTACTCATAGCCGATGATTCCGATAACGTGCGGGATCGCCTGGCAGCGTCTCTGTCCGGGGTGCGAGGCGTGAGCCTTGCCGGGCTCGCCCGGGATGGGGACGAGGCCATCGACCTTTTCCACACCGTGGCACCATCGATTGTGATTCTCGACATTCGCATGCCGGGTCGCTCGGGCCTTGCGGTCCTGGAGGAGATCAAGCGAGTCCGTCCCGCCACCTTCGTCATTGTATGCACCAACTACGCACTCGCTCCCTACAGAGCGCGTGCGCAGGATTTGGGGGCCGATCTGTTTGTGAGCAAGTCACTGGAGTTCGATCGGATACCGACCGTCGTCGAAGACTGGGTCAATCGACTCCAGCAAGACGTCGCGGGTGGGAGCAGGAGTCCGTGATACCGAGACGGAAAGACATGACAGCCGTTCCGGCCAAGGTACAGGTCGAGCCCGGACTGACTGCGATCATCGACGCCGCGTTCGAGGCCGTCATCGTCACGGACGCCGACGGCTTGATCGCGGACTGGAACGCCCGCGCGGAGGAGCTGTTTGGCTGGCCCCGGGCGGACGCCGTGGGGCACTCCATTAGCGACCTCATTGTCTCCCAGGCACATCAGGAAAGTTGTGCAGAGCAGCTCCCGCCGCAGAGTGCCAACAACAGTCTCGTGGAGTGCGTCGCTCAGCGGCGCGATGGATCACCTGTCCCGATCGAGCTCACGATCTACGCCATCGCGAGCGAGCGCGGGCCGGGACATGTTCTCTTCGCGCGCGACATCAGTGAGCGTCGACGTGCCGAGCACCTGCTGCGGCACCTCACGGCGCATGCGTCCTCGGCGACCGGCGAGAACTTCCTTCGGAGTGCCGTGCTCGAGCTCTCGGACCTTCTGGGCACGGCGTACGCTTTCATCGGTGAGGTGATCGAGGGGGGGGCGCGTGTTCGCACGATCGCCGTCGTCGCCGACGGCAAGCTGGTGGAGAACTTCGAGTACCATCTCGCCCACACCCCGTGCCACGAGGTGCTGCGACAGAGCACATGCTGGTATCCAAGAGACGTTCAACGTCTCTTCCCCAAGGACGCGCTGCTCACCCAGATGAACGTGGAAAGCTACTTAGGTACCCCGCTCAAGGGCGCTTCTGGCGCGGTGTCGGGGATTCTGGTCGTGCTCCATCGGGAACCGATGCGCGACGAGCTGGGCTCACGTTGGGCGTTGGAGATCTTCGCGGCGCGGGCCGCAGCCGAGCTGGAGCATCAGCGCGCTGAAGCGAGTCTCCGCGGAAGCGAAAAACGGTACCGCGAACTCGTCGAAAACAGCCTCGGGATCATTTGCACGCATGATCTAGCCGGAAACTTTTTGACCGTGAATCCAGAAGCCATGCGGTTCCTCGGCTACGAGCCGCACGAATACCGGGGAAAGACCTTGCACGACATGCTCGCGCCTGAGGTTCGCGATCAACTCGGGGAGTATCTCACGCGCATTCAGCGGGACGGTATCGCCTCAGGCCTGATGCGAGTCGTCACCAAGACCGGCGAAGAACGCATTTGGGCATACCGCAATGTCCTCTGTGAGGATGCGGATGGTTGGGAGTACGTGCTGGCGCACGGGCAAGACGTCACCGAGCTCAAGCACGTGGAAGAGCAGCTCCGCCGCTCCGAGGCGAAGTACCGCTCGCTGGTCGAGCACGCCACCCACGGCATCTATCGGTCCAGCCGGGAGGGGCGCTTTGTGGCGGTGAACCCCGCGCTGGTGAAGATGCTCGGCTACGACTCCGAGGAAGAGCTGTTGGCGGTGGACATGACGCAGGATCTCTATGTGGATGCACGCGAGCGGGAGCAGTTGGTCGAGCAATACCGTGAATCGGGGTCCGTAGCAGACGTCGAGGTCGATTGGCGGCGCAAGGACGGCGAACGGATCCGTGTCCGACTGACTGGCAGGGCGCTGTTTGACGATCAAGGCAATCTCGATGGATTCGAGATGCTGGCGGAGGATGTTACCGCACACCGAGCGCTGGAGGGACAGCTCCGCCAGTCACAGAAGATGGAGGCAGTGGGGCAACTGACCGGCGGCATCGCTCACGACTTCAACAACATTCTCACCGCCGTGTTGTCGAATGCAGAGCTGATCGCATCGGAGCTCAGTCCAGGTCTCGGTGATCTTCGCAAAGACGTCGACGAGATTCGCACCGCGGCGCGCCGTGGTGCGCAGCTAGTCAAGAAGTTGATGGCGTTCAGCCGGCGAGAGCGGCTGGTGTTCGAGGACCTCGACCTGCCTCACGTATGTCATGAGATGACTGGAATGCTGCAGCGGTTGTTGCCCGAACATATCGATCTCCAGTTCGTCCCCGAGGAAACTGGACTCGTGCGGGCGGACCGGGGTGCACTGGAGCAGATCTTGGTCAACCTCGCCACGAACGCGCGAGATGCGATGCCCGTGGGTGGGACGCTGCGCATCGCGGTGCGCCGCGCGTGGGTGGACCAAGGCTTTCGCAATGTGCACGGCTGGGGTGACCCTGGCGAGTACGTCTGCCTGATCGTGAGCGATACCGGTGTGGGGATGGACGAGCGAACTCGACGCCGGATCTTCGAGCCGTTCTTCACCACCAAACCATCGGGCGAGGGCACAGGGCTTGGGATGGCGATGGTCTATGGGCTGGTCAAGCAGCACAACGGTTTCGTGAGCGTATACAGCGAATTGGAGAACGGTACAACGGTTCGAGTGTATTTACCGTGTGCCGCGCCTGCGCATCAGGAGGCGGAAGTGGGACGCGAGGCCAAAGCCGAGCGGGGTGGGACTGAGACGATCCTCCTCGCTGAGGACGATGACGCCATTCGTCGATCTGCCCAGCGAATCTTGGAGCGGTGGGGGTATCGCGTTCGGTTGGTGGCGGACGGGGAAGAGGCACTGCAAACGCTCCGGCTGGAACCCGGCAAGATCGACTTGGTGGTCGCGGACTTGATCATGCCCAAAATCGGCGGTCAGCGTCTCTGGGAAGAGGCAAAGGCCGAAGGGCTCGGGGTGCCGTTTCTCTTTACCAGCGGGTATACCGCTCGCGATCTCAAGGCGTGTGGAGACCTCGAGCCTGGCGTTCCATTCCTTCACAAGCCGTGGACGGTGACCGAGTTGGTGACCCGCGTGCGGGAGGTATTGGACGAAGCGGCGGAATAGGCCGGATTGGCGGATTCGCACCCCAAGCAGTCCTCCTCATTCTTTACTTCTCATTCTTGACCATCTAACCGTTGCGAACCATCCGACGAAGGCCAGCGCGGACACGCCGAGTGCCAACGTGTTTGGATTCCACAGTCCGGGTCCCGCGACGTCGGCGAGGTTCCCTGCCACGAGCATCACCAGCCCCGCACCGATGGCCGCCAACGCCTCTGGTGCCCCTGGGCGCCTGGTAAAGAGCCCGGCAACGACGGGCACAAAGAGGCACACCCCCAACACCGAATAAAAGATGCTGAGGCTACCGATGACCGATGGCAGCAGCACCGCCAACGACACGCCGAGCCCACCCCCGGCAACGGCGGCGACGCGTGCGACCCGCAAGACCTCGCGGTCGCCCGCCGATGGTTTCAGATAGCGACGATACAGATCCTCTGATAGAGACGTCGCCAGCATGAATAGGATGGCATCGGCGGAGCTGACCTCGGCGGAGAAGATCGCCGCGAGTCCGATGCTTCCCAATGCCGCGGGCAACGCGCTCACCAGGATCGTCGGCAACGCCAGCTCGGGATTTTCCAACGTGGGGCTCACCACGCGGGCGACCATGCCCAGCAAGGCTGGGATTGCGGCGAATACGAACAGTGCTGCGGCGCTCAAGCCAACGCCGATTCGCACCGCGCGCTCATCACGACCTCCGTACACTTTCTGGAGCAACCCTGGCGATACGATGAACGCCGGAGCGAGCAATGCGACGTACGCCCACCACGGTATGGGTCCGCCCCAAAAACTCAGAAAGCTGGACGAGATCTCCGGGGAGGCCGTTCGTATCGTGTCCCACCCCCCAATCCCACTGAGTGCCCAAGGCAGCGCGATGGCGAATCCACCGAGGAGCACGATCAGTTGCACGAGGTTGACCCACGCCGAGGTGAGCAGCCCTCCCGCTGTGAAGTAGACCGTCATCACGAGACCTCCGATCAGACAGCCGACGAGCTTGGGGACATCCGCAACGACTTCCAGCACCCAGGCGAGGGCAATCAGCTGGCCAGCGAGGATGGTGAGGGTGGCGAGCCAGAGCAGCGACGCGACGACGACTCGCACGGAGCTATCGTATCTGAGCTCCAAGTAGTCACCCACCGTCAGGAGGTCGTGTTCGCGTGCAAGGCGCCAGATGCGCGGTCCGACTACGAACGCCAACACGAGCGTTCCGATGCCCGCTGAACCTACCCACCACCAGGCGCTGAGACCGTGTCGATAGCCGAGGCCGGCCGCTCCAACCGTCGAACCGGCTCCAATGTTCGCTGCGAGAATGGTGGCGAAGATCAGCCAGGGGCCCAGTCGGCGCCCGGCGACGAAGAACGCCCCGCTGGTCCCGACGCGTCGGCCCACCCAAAGGCCCAAGCCGACCAGGCCAATGGAGTACGCGATGAGGAGGTTGAGGTGGATGTTCACTACCGCGGTGGCGGCAGGTCGGCGGCAGCGGGAAGACCGGGGAGGCCGGTGGCGGCGTGGGCGGCACGCACAATTGCCTCTGCAACGACCTCTGCGGCGAGGGCGCCGACGCGCGCGACATCCGCCGTCCCTTCGTACGAACCGGTTGCCAAGGCGAACATCGAGTCGCCGTCCCACGGTGTGTGCGCAGGCACGATCGCGCGCGCGACCCCGTCCTGTGCCATCTGAGCCACTTTGGTGGCTTGCGCCTTGGTGAGGCGGGCGTTCGTGGCTACGACGCCGATGGTGGTATTCTCGCCGGAAGATCGACTTGCGGTGCCCGCACGCAGCATACGACGCGCGTCGGCGAGACCCTCGCCGTTTGGTGTACGGACGCCCGCAATCACTTGGCCGGTCGTTGGGTCGATGATGTCACCAACGGCGTTGGCTGCCACGAGTGCGCCAACCACGAGACCATCGGGAAGGCGCACGGCGGCTGTTCCTATTCCGCCCTTCATTGCCCGCTCCATTCCCGCGATCTTGCCCACAGTTGCACCAGCGCCAGCCCCGATGTTGCCCTCCCGAACCGCTCCGCTCGTGGCCGCCGCGGCGGCTCGATACCCGCAGTCCGCTCCTGGTCGAATGGAGGGGTCGGATCCGACGCGCAGATCGAAGAGGATTGCTCCGACGACGATCGGCACGACGATCGGGCCGACCCTATGCCCGATCTTGCGCTCGTCCAAATAGCGCATCACACCCGACGCCGCGTCCAATCCAAACGCGCTCCCTCCCGAGAGCACCACGGCGTGGACCTGGTCCACGGTATTCACCGGATCGAGCAGGTCCGTTTCGCGGGTCCCTGGAGCGCCGCCGCGCACGTCGACGCCACCTGTAGCACCGGCCTCGATGAGCACCACCGTGCACCCGGTGGGCCGTTCGGCGAGGGTCACGTGACCAACTTTGATGCCGGCAACTGCGGTGAGACCGTCGGCGGAGGTTGGCATTTGATTGTCCTCGGGTTGCTGGGCACAGGCATCGCCGATGACGAACACACCGATGAGCGGCAAGGTGATCCAGGCTGTCAGGGCGGTCATAGTGTTGTGCTCTTCAAGGGTAAGTGGACAATACCCAGGACCCTCACGGAGCGGAACGCGTGCGGCAAAGGCGCGCCTCGACGGGTACCTTTGGACGGCGACTCGCGGTCTCCAGACGACCCAAAGGGAGAGATGAATTCGGTGGCTAAACCGGAGCTGACGGAACTGCCGGTAACCGCAGCCGATGTGATCCGAGCTCGGGATCTTATATCCCCTCACGTCCTCGTCACCCCACTCACCCACTCGGCCATCGTCACTGACAAGGTGGGGTTCGAGGTGTTTTTGAAGCAAGAGAATCGACAACACACGGGCTCCTTCAAGCCGCGAGGGGCGCTCAACAAGATTCTCTCCCTTCGCTCGGACGAGCGCGCACGAGGTATCGTGGCCGCGTCGGCCGGCAATCACGCCCTCGGCGTGGCGTACGCATGTCGGATGCTGAACTTGGAGAACGCGCACATCTACGTTCAGCGAAACGCGCTCGCCGCCAAGCTCGCCAAGCTCGCGCGGTATGCCGTCGAGATACATCTCGTGGGCGATACATTCGAGGAAGCGCAGCAAGCGGCCCTGGCGCACGTGGGGCGAACGGGGGCCTGCTACATCTCGGCCTACGACGATCCCGCTGTCGTGGCGGGGCAGGGGACAGTTGGGTTGGAGATCACCGAGCAACTGGCAGGCTACGATCTCGTAGTTGTCCCGGTGGGAGGTGGAGCGCTTCTAGGGGGAATCGCGCTGGCGGTGAAAGCCGCTCATCCCAGCGTCCGCGTTGTCGGTGTCAACCCTGCTGCATCCCCTTCAGCGCTGCTGTCGCTCGAACGGGGCGAGGCACTCGACCCGTTCGATCACGAACCGACGCTGGCGCACGGGTTGGCAGGTGGCTTTGGACGAACGGGGTTCCTGATTGCTCGCGCGCTCGTCGATCAGATCGTGCTCGTGACCGAAGACGAGATCAAGTCAGCTATCGGGACGTTGATCGACGCGGAGCAAACGCTGGCTGAACCGTCAGGGGCGGCGGCACTGGCGGCGGTCCTGTTCGGAAGGATCGCCACCAACCTCGGTGGGAAGGCCGTCGTCGTGATTTCGGGGGGCAACATCGACAGCGGCACCCTGCAGCATGTGTTGAGCACCGTCGCGCGGAGGACCGATGTCGTGAGCTAATCCCGGATCAGCTCCCTGCTGTCGCTCCCCCGATCACCGCGCCAATCAGCAGCGGTATCACGTGCATGGTCGCAAGCGCCAGATGGCCAAGCCCAGCTACCAGCGCGATGAGCTGCCCAAGGATCGGGATCCACCCCAGCATCCCGCCGACGAAAAACGTGAGCACGAATAACAGAACGCCGGGTAGGAGAGCCGCGGCGATCGCTCTGCCGACGCTGCCGGCTTTCCGACCGCCAACAAATCCAGCGATCAGTCCGCCCAGCACGGGCGCCCAAAACAGCAAAGCCGACAAACCGATCATCCATCCCATGGCGGCGGGGATGTTGCCTCGTCGGGTGAGGTGTGTGGTCATGGTCGTCTCCATGCGAGTCATCCTGTCCCTACGGCGGAGGTGTGGCAGAGGTTTCCAGCCGCAGCTGCGCCAAGGCTCCGCGCAGCTCGCGTTTCACACGTACCTGGTCGGCGTCGCTGGGTGGGTGATCCAGAAGGTACTCGATGGCTCGCATCACCTGGCGTTCGAGGGAAAACCAGGGAATCCACGGACGAAGCCGAGCATACCAGGTGCGTTCGAGGGCGGGCCACCGCGTTCCCCGCCACACGCGAACCAACCCAATCCGACCGGACAGAGGAAGCTTCACGTCGATATATGCAGCGCCGTCTTGAAACACGGTCACACGAACCGCGTCGGCCATTTGCGCACACTCAGATCGGGCCTCATGCCAGCGACCCCCGGGAGCTCGGGAAGTTCCGTCATCTCGGTTGGCGCGTTCGCTCCACCACCTCCGAGTACGTCAGGACAGTGATCGGAATCCGCACTGCCCCGGCACGCGAAAACGTGGCGATGAGCTCCAGGGTGTCCCCCTCTTCGAGCCGGTCTTGCAGTGCATGGAGCATCACATGGAATCCCCCGGGAGCTAACCGGACTCGGCCTCGCGCGGGGATGGGGAGAGAATCAACCCGCGTCATTTGCATGCGGCCGTCGCGCGCTTCAAGCCTGTGAAGCTGCGCGCGGTCGGCCATGGGGCTCGCGATCGCGACGAGCGTGTCGGGCTCTTCGCCGTTATTGACCACGACGAAATATGCGGCAGCGACATCCACAAGAGGCTGGGCTGGCGCATAGGCATCGTAGATCGCGAGGTTGGCGGCCCTCACGACGGGTGGCTCGCCGCGCGAACAACCCATCACCAGCAGGGCAGACAGCGCAATCGCAACCGGGCGTCGTTGATTCATGACTCTCCAGTGGTGGCCTGAGTTGTTGCCGTGTTCTGATGAGCACGCGATGGAGGGAAAGGTAAAACAATGTAGATTAGCCGCGTGACCCCAACCTCTCCTTCCAACCAGCAATCGAATCAAGACCTCGAGCGACTCCTCGGCCAGGCCCTGGGCCCAGAGTACGACGTTCGTGGGCTCCTTGGGCGCGGTGGGTTCGCGGAGGTGTACGAGGTGTGGGATCGTGCGCTCGAGAGGCGCTTAGCCGTCAAGGTCCTGCGACCCGATGTTGCATGGACATCGGGAATGCTCGCACGCTTTCGACAAGAGGCTCGCGCGGTCGCCCGGCTCACACACCCCAACATCCTGCCAATTCACTTCGTCGGTGAGGGTGAAGGGATCGTGTATTACGCTATGCCGTTCGTCGAGGGTCGCTCACTCGGCGATCTCCTCCGCAGCAGTGGTGCGCTGGATGTCGACCGGATTCTCACCATCATCCGCCCGGTGCTCGAGGCGCTTCACCATGCGCACCAGCAAGGGTTTCTCCATCGCGACATCAAGCCGGACAACGTCATGATCGAGGAGCAGACGGGGCGGGTGCTTCTCATGGACTTCGGGATCGTGAAACGGGTGGATGGTGGAGGGGGGCTGACGCAGACGGGGTTCGTGGTGGGAACCCCGTACTACATGAGTCCCGAGCAGGCGCTTGGCCAGGCGGATCTGGATGCTCGCTCCGATCTATATTCGCTGGGTGCGATGTTGTATCAAATGGCAACGGGGTCTCCCCCGTTCGAAGCCGATTCCTCGCAAGAGATCGTAGCGAAACACATCTCCGAGCCGCCACCCATTCCAGCAGCGCAGAACACACAGATCCCTCAGTGGCTGTCCGATGTCATCGTCCGATGTTTGGCGAAACGTCCGGTCGATCGCTACGAGTCGGCGGCGGCAATGCTCGAGGGCGTCACGGCCGGATCAAATGTCCATCCCGACAAAGCGAGCGGCGCACAGGCGAGGGTCGCCGGGCTCCAGGGGCAAAGCACGACGCCCATTGCCACTCCCTCGGGCGGGTCACCACCGCCCCTTCGCGAACCGCGGCGTGGATCGAGACGCCGACACATCGTGCTTGGCGTGTTGGCGCTAATGATGGTGAGTGCGGGAGTCGCCGTCGTCGCGACGCGGTCTCCCACGCTCGTTGTCGAAAACCGGCTGGTCACGCCCGTGAGGGTTTCGGTGGGTGACCACACGGTGACGGTGAGAAATGGAGCCCAAGGGCGAGTACCGATCCCACGCGGACGTTCCACCGCGCAGTGGGCGATCGTTCGACCAACGACGCCCGGTGGCAACCCGCTGGGCGTACAAGTCGAGGGTGTTTTTCGCACCGTAGGCGGCGTTCGGCCCGCCCACCACGCGATCGAGCCCCGTGCCGGTGGGCGTCCTTACTTCGCCCCACTCGTGAGCAATGGGGCTGGGGAGCCGGTTTCCGTAACGGTCAACGCCGGGCTCGTCGCGGTGCTTCCCTGTGGGTGTCGACTCCCTCCCGGTCTCACGCGTGCGGTAATCGGTTACTACCCCCTGTTCAGTAACAGCTCGGTCGAAGTCCGTGACGCAAGTGGCCGCCGCGCGCTCTACCGCGATATCGCGACTCGCGTCGACCCGTCTAGCGGCGTCGTGGAGATTCTGGTGACCGATGGCGACTTCAAACGCGAGTGAGTGGTTGAATCGTCATTCCCCGCTATCCCACTGATCACACCTCTCCCGCCTCAAACGGAACCGGATCCGGCTTAGGGAACAGCACCCGAATTGTCGTTCCTTCACCGGGGGTGCTTGCGACGTGGATGGCGCCGTCGTGGCCACGGACAATGCCGAGGACAGCTGCCAGGCCGAGGCCGCGGCGGGGGATGTTGGTGGAGAAGAAAGGATCGAACATGCGCGTTTGCACCTCCGGATCGATTCCCACTCCGTCATCGGCCACTTCGAGGTAGACGTACTCGCCTTCCCTCAGGGGCTCGCCGAGGTAGCACGAGGAGAGATAGTGCCGGTCTGCCTGGGCCACGCCGGTCGACACGGTGACGGTGCCACCGGGTGTGTCGAGCGCTTCCGATGCGTTGGTGACGAGGTTGATGATCATCTGTTGGAGGTGGCCGGAATGAGCCATGATGGGCGGAAGCTCTGGCGCAAGCCGGAACCTCAGTGTCGTTCGCTCGTCGATCAGCGGTTCGAGCAGCGCATTGGTTTCTTCGAGGTGCCGGTTGAGGAACACGGCGTAGCGTTCAAACGAACGCTGCCCGGCATAGGTCAACATCTGGTTGGCGACGTCGATCGCGTTCCGAGCGGCGCGTTCGATGTCCCGTACCAGCTCACGGGTCGCTTGACTCGTTTCCCGGATCATACGGGCGCGTGCCGCGCTGGTGAGGATCTGCCCTAAGAGCTTATTGAACTCTTGAGCGATCCCCCCCGCGAGGATGTCGAGACTCTCCTGTTTCTGCGCCTGCTGGAGCTGCTCTTGCAGTCTTCGGCTCTCGGCTTCCACACGGTGCCGTTGCGTAATGTCCTGGCCGATCGCAACGATACCTTTGGGATTGCCCTTCGCGTCTATCAGACGCGTCACGTTCCAGAGCAGGATTCGTGTGTCGCCGTTTCGCGTCTGCACCGGGTTTTCGAACCCTATGGTCGGACGGCCGGCGAGTACTTTTTGCATATCTGCCGCGACAGCGGCGCGCACGCTCGCTGGAAGGAAAAGCTCGAGATAGTTCTTGCCTAGCACGTCTTCACGTGAATGACCGTAGAGCTGCTCGGCCGCGCGGTTCCACTCGAAGATGTTTCCTCTGGGATCGAGGCCGAGAATGACGCTTCCGGCCGTGTCGATGACAGACCGATAGCGTCGTTCAATCTCCTCCAACGCATCACGATCGCCGCCACCGCTCGCGCGCTGTCGAGCTTCGAGCTCGGCTACGCGCCGGCGCAGCTCGGCGAGCAGCGCTTCGTCTGCGGGTGTCGCCCGGGGAGTCATATAAGCATATCCTGCTTGAAACCTACGGGGAGGGGGAGACGGCGCTAGGGATCGATGCCGTCGGGTGACCGCGTGCTCGTGTCACGGCTTGCAGCCTCGGCGCCTGCCCCGATCACCAAGCCCTCCCCCGCAGCCGCGCTGGCAATCTCCTCGCGGAGGCGTCGGATGTCCTCGTCGCTGTAGCCCGCCGCGCGGAGTTTCCGGTCCATCGCGAGCGCTTTGATGGCGCCCTGCAGAGTTCCCAACGCGAGCGTGGCGCACCGGTGACGAAATCCCACCACGTCGCGACCCAGGAGATCGAGCATCGCTTCGTAGGAGAAATCCAAGATTTCCTGAAAGGTCGGGTGCTCCTTGTTCACCTTGCGCATGAGGATCGATGCCGCGGCTTGGCTGATCGTGCACCCTGTACCCTCAAAGGTCGCCTCCGCCACCCGATCGTCTCCTGGCGTCGATCGCACGTGAATCGTCACCAGGTCTCCACACCCCGGGTTCCCTCCCGGCATACTGATATCCGGGTCCTCGAGCGCCCCGCGGTGCCGCGGGTTCTTGTAGTGATCGACCAGGTTGGCGATGAGGGTCTCACGATCCATTTGCTGGCGGCCCCTAGGAAAGGAGGGAACGGAGAAGGTAGCGGTGCTGGCAAGCCACCTCCTCCATCCCCTCTAGTCCTTCTATCCCCTCTATTTTTCTATTGGCGCCCGCACCAGATTGCCCCACTCCGTCCACGAGCCGTCATAGTTGCGCACCTTCTTGTACCCGAGCAGGTACGTCAGCACAAACCAGGTGTGCGAGGACCGCTCCCCGATGCGGCAGTACGCGATGACGTCATCGGAGGGCTTCACGCTGTTCTCCTTGAGGTAGATGTTCTTCAGCTCGGACGCGGGACGGAACGTGTGCGTCTCAGGCGTGATCGCACGACCCCACGGGATGTTGCGAGCCCCCGGTATGTGACCACCCCGAAGCGAGCCCTCGTTGGGATACTCCGGCATATGCAAACGTTCCCCACGGTATTCTTCGGGACTACGCACGTCCACCAGTGGCCGTTTTGCCTGAATGTGTTCCCATACGTCGTCTCGGAACGCGCGAATCCGGTCGTCGTTGCGCTTGCCAACCGTGATGTCGCCCACGGGATAAGATGGCTTCTGAGTGGTCAGCTCACGTCCCTCCTGCTCCCAACGGGCACGGCCTCCGTCCATGATCTTCAAGTTCTTGAGGCCGCACAGCTGGCAAACCCACAGAGCGTAGGTGGCCCACCAGTTGTTCTTGTCACCGTAGAAGACGACCGTCGTATCCCGGTTGATGCCCTTTGAGCGAAGGAACTGCTGTAACCGCTGACCGTCTACGTAATCACGGATCAGGGGGTCGTTCAGATCGCCAACCCAATCCAACTTCACCGCGCCGGGGATGTGGCCGGTCTCGTATAACAGCACATCCTCGTCCGATTCGACCAGGCGAACCTTGGGATCATTCAGGTGGTCAGCGACCCATGACGTGGAAACCAAGACCTCAGGGTGTGCGTAACCGCGTTCTGAGATTGGGATCACGGATGCTGCCGTTGTCGTTTCTGGCATGGGAACCCTCCTCGAGTGCTGAGCGCGTTGACCAGTGGACCGGGCTGAGGGCGCGAGCGCGAAGACGCCTGCTGGAGACCGGCATCAGGCTACACATCGGTCGGCGGCGTTGAACCGCAAGGTTGAAAATAGGACAAAATTACTCGGAATTGTCAAGCCAAACCCGTGGCTGCGCGGTACACCGGCACCACGTCGCCAAGCGGTGGCCATGTAGTGATCGTCAATGCGTCTTCAACGTATTCCACGCGGCGCATGCCGACCAGAACGCAGCTCACACCGGGCGTGCTCGCCACCACCCACAATGCTTTCTGGGAGAGCGGGACCTTGCGGCGTTTGGCTGGCAGCAGTGAGTCGATGGCCGCACTGACAGCCACGCTTTGCCGGTGCGCGCGTTCGGCTGTCTCGCGGCGCAGCTCTCGCATCAAACTCTCGAGCTCGGGGAGGTACTGCTCTCGCCAGGCAGCCCAGTGGGTGGCTACCTCGCCCTCGAGATGCTGGTCGAGCAACGACGCGAGTTGGCGCACGCGTCCGGTGATCTGCCCCACGACCTGTGCCCACTGCTCGAGGCTCTGAATCCGCGGACGGGCTGCGAGGAGGTGGTCGCTCCAACGGAAAAAATCCGCCGCGTCCACTGCATCACCACGCACGCGTATGTGTGGTGCAATCGCTTCCCGATATGCTTTTTCCAAGCCAGCGACTCTGGTGGCCTGAGCGTCGAAGTCGATGGCCTCATCGTCGACCTGCACATCAGCGAGACGCACGAGCGCCGATCTCGCGAACGCGTTGAGGGGACGGTTGACGAGTACGGCTACTCCCGTCTCACGGGCCACCTCGAGCACAGAGTGGGAGGCATCGGGCCCGCAGTTGGGCTCGAGTACGGCGTCAGATTCCAGCAGATTCAGCGGCAACTGCAGGACGGCGAATCTGTTTTGGTTGCCGCCGGCACGCACCGCTGCTTCGAGCATCATGGGAAGCGCAGTGGCGTCTGGGCGGGTCGTCGGTGCTGTCACCGTGTTCGAGGAGACGCCGTAGCAGCCCACGAGCCCCTCGCGCACCGCCTCTTCAAAGAAGCTGAAGGCCTGCTCGAGGCGCCGGTCGAACTCGTGTCGCGCGTCGGGGAGCGGACGGCCTTCACGTGCAGCATGCATCAAGAAGTACTCGGGGTTGTGCAGCAGGCAGACATCGAGCGTCTCCATCTCGAGGCGATCAAGCGCCCGCTGGAGCTGGTCTCGGAGAAAGTCTGGGTGGATGCAATGCCACAGCCCGTCCTCCATCTTGACCATCTCCGGAAACGGATCGCCGTGGGCCTCCCGTGCGGCGGCCAACTCGAAGTTCTGGCCCTGGACGTAGCCGATCTTGGAAACCACGATCACTTCGTCTCGCGCGATCTCACCAGCGTCCACGAGGCTTCGCAGGACGGAACCGACCAACCGTTCGCTGCCACCGTCCGCGTAGTTGGTGGACGTGTCGATCAAGTTTGCACCGGCGAGGAGCGAGCGGGTCAGTGCTTCGCGGTGTTCGTCTACGTCGTCGTGGACCCGGTAGCCGCCAAACCCCACGCGCCCGGAGACGAGGTCGGTTCTGCCAAGGCGCTCGAACCGGTGTCCGTCGTACCGTGCGGCATATCGGGACGTGCCTTCCCCCGTTGCCCTCCCAGCCAGCGGGGTGGCGATGGTCTTCGGACCGGATGCGATGTCCCGCTGAGCGGCCAGGGCATTGGCGACCTGTGCGGGGTCGGTTATGGGTTTGCGACACGCGTAGTCCCGGCACACGTAAAGCGCCGCGCGACCCTCCACGAGTGATTTCCCAGTAACCAGCGGGAGTTCGTCACCCCCTTCCGCGCGCGTCGGGTCGTGGATCGCTTGAATTCGATTGGGCAGATAGTGTTTCGCGACCTCCCGGCACAGCGCGTCGCGATCTTTGTTGCCTTCGTGGCCAATGATCGCGAGCTCTATGGGACCATCCAACAGGAAGTCGACCACAATCAGACTCTTGGCGAACGCGCGGGGGTGTCTTCTCACGGACCGACCAAACGCGCGAATCGCGGCAACTGCCGCCTCCCGGAGGTCGTCGCGTCCGAGGTGGAAGGAAAGACGCGCCAGCGCCGCCGCGGTCACGGCGTTCGCGGAGGGCGTCGCGCCATCCGTTCCGTCCCGTTGCCTGATGATGAGTTGTTCATGATGATGTCCGGTGCTGAAGAAGGCACCGGTGTCGGGATCAGCAAACTCGGACAGTACGATCTCCAACAGACGGGCGGCTTCCGTCAAGTGCGTCGTGTCGCCACAGGCTTCGTAGAGATCGATCAGGCCTTCCGCGAGGTACGCGTAGTCTTCGAGCACCGCCGCAAGGTGGGCACGTCCCTTTCCAAAGGTGCGCAGCAGCCGCTGATACTCGTCCTGCAATCGGGCTCTGATGAAGGCGGCCGCGTTGGCCGCCGCATCCAAGTAACGGCGTTCTCCCAGCACGCGGTAGCCATCGGCAAACGCGCCGATGGCCAGTCCGTTCCACGCCGTGAGGATCTTGTCATCCAATCCGGGCGGTGTACGGTTGGCGCGATCCTGGAACATGCGCGGACGGGCGGCATCCAGGCTGCGTTCTAAGTCCGGCGGCGTGATTCCCAGCTCCTGCGCGACCGCAGCGACGGACCGTGGTGTGTTCGGGATGTTCGTACCCTCCCAGTTGCCGCGCGGGGTGATGTCGTAGTATGCCGCGAACCGGCGACCCTCTTCCTCACCGAGAACGGCAACGATCTCCTCGGGCTTCCAGACGAAGAACTTTCCCTCTTCGCCCTCGGAGTCAGCGTCGGTTGATGAGTAGAAGCCGCCGTCCGGGGCGGTCATGTCGCGCAGGAGGTAATCGAGTACCTCGCTGGCGATCCGCCGGTAAAACGGATCTCCCGAAACCTGGTAGGCTTCGAGATACACCTTGGTCAGTAGCGCGTTGTCGTACAACATCTTCTCGAAGTGGGGCACCAGCCAACGCCGGTCGGTCGCATACCGGTGAAACCCTCCACCGATCTGATCGTAGATTCCACCCTGGCCCATGGCGTACAACGTCTTCTGCACCATGAGGCGCGCTTGGGGATCGTCGAAGCGGCGGTGCAAACGAAGCAGTAGGGATAGGGCGGTCGCAGGTGGGAACTTTGGCTCGGATCCGAACCCGCCATGCGTGCTATCGAAATCTTCCGCGAACTGGCTGAGTGCCGCGCGAAGCTCTTCCTCGCCCACCGTGAGCGCTTGACCAGGGTCTTGTTGTTCCCGGAGATGTGCCACCAGCTGCGTGGCCGTCTCGAGCAGTTGCTCGCGGTCCTCGCGCCACGCTCTTGCGATGCTGGTCAGCAACGTCGCGAATCCCGGTCGACCGTAGCGGTCTTCCGGCGGGAAGTACGTGCCGGCGAAGACCGGTTCGAGATCCGGTGTGATGAACACCGTCATCGGCCATCCCCCTTGGCCGTAGTTCATCGCGATGGTGGCCGCCATGTAGATGTCGTCCAGATCCGGACGTTCCTCACGGTCGACCTTGATATTGACGAAGTGCTCGTTCATGATGGCGGCGATTTTTTCGTCCTCGAAGGACTCGCGCTCCATGACGTGACACCAGTGGCACGCAGAGTAGCCAATGGACAGCAGAATGAGCTTGTCCTCGAGACGGGCCCGGTCCAGCGCCTCGGCACCCCAGGGATACCACGCCACGGGGTTGTGGGCGTGCTGCAGCAGATAGGGACTGGTCTCGTGAATCAGTCGGTTGGTGTGTTTCGGGTCGGCGGTGGTGGCCATCCGTCGGCAATCTCTGGGTGGTGATCGATTGGGTTTCTCTGGCAGCGTAGAGTGTTATGGTGGGAATTGCAAGGTGCGGCTTGAGGAACCGCTCCGAAGTTTCTAGAATTCCTATAGGGAGAGAGGAAAGAGGTTTGCTGTGAACGGATCGAGCATACGGTTGTCAGATGGGCAATTCACACTCACGCTTACCGATGCGGCCGCGCAGCGCGTCCGTTGGATCGCGGATCAACTCGACTACTCCACGGAGGATGCCGGGCTGCGTGTCCACGTTGTGGAGGGCGGGTGCTCCGGACTCAATTATGACGTCAAGGTCGTCGAGGCACCGGAGGTTGATGACACGGTGTATGAGTTCAACGGGACGCGGGTCTTCGTCAACGAGTTCAGCGCGCCGCACGTCCATGGGCTCGCTGTCGACTGGGTGTCCTCTCTTCAGGAGTCCCGATTTGTCTTCCAGAACCCGAACGCCACGGGCGGATGCGGTTGCGGGGTGAGCTTCACGACGGAGTGACGCTGGACCGTCGGAATCCCAACCAGGCCGACTCGATTCCCATCCAATGAGCTCCACCGTCGACGTGGTCGCATTCGATGCCGACGACACCCTGTGGCACAATGAGCCGGTGTTCGTCGAGGCCAAGAATCGGTTTTGTGAGCTGCTCCAGCGGTATCACTCAGCGGAGTGGATCGACGAGCGACTCTACGACACCGAGATGCGGAACCTCGAGCACTACGGTTACGGGATCAAGAGTTTCACGCTGTCGATGATCGAAACCGCGGTTGAGCTCACCGAGGGCCGGATCAACGGCAATGAGATACACCGCATCATCGAGCTCGCCAAGGATATGCTCCGGTCACCGGTTCAACTGCTCGATCACGTGGAGGACACGATCAGATCGCTGACGGGATCGTACCGGTTGGTGGTCGTAACGAAAGGTGATTTGTTCGATCAGGAGTCCAAGATTGCTCGATCAGGTCTGGGGGATCACTTCGACCATGTCGAGATCGTCAGCACGAAGACCCCAGCCGCTTACGCCGCGGTCACGGACAAGCTAGGCGTCATCCCATCCCGCTTCGTGATGATCGGCGATTCTCTACGGTCGGACGTTCTTCCGGTGGTCGAGGTCGGTGGTCACGCCATCCACGTGCCCTATCAGACCCCATGGGCGCACGAGCACGTGCCGCAGGACGTCGCCGCGCGCTACCGCTTCCTCCGCGCAGCGAGCATCAGGGAAGTACCAGGGCTACTCCGGAGCGTTTAGATGGGATAGAGAATATCTCAGGGGGAGGGCGCTCCGCGCAGACCGCTACCCCCGCTTTCCCCTCGATTCCTCTAATGCACCGTTACTCCCATCCCGAACTGAATCAGCGTCAGGGTCACGTCCGCCAGGCGTTGTCCTTCCGATTCCAGATTTGCGAACAGCGACCCGACGAACGTGAACTGCGGAGTCAGCGACACGTTTCGCGTAACCCGCAGATCGTAACCGGCGCCGAATTGGCCGCCAAAGCTGCTGGCGGTGATTGCCTCGACGTCAGCACCCCCGTCGACTCGGTACCCGACGAAGCCAAACCCCCCCTTGAGAAACCACGGTGTGCCTCGTGGGCTGGGATACCACAGGGCCACGGCGTGGAGTGCACCAAAGCCCAGGTCGACGCCCTCGTTCTGATGACGCCACCCGTCCCCCTCGACACCCAACAAGAACCCCGACGTGATGGTGCCGCCCACCCGAGCGTGGCCAGAGAGTCCACCATCACGATTGTTCGTGCATAGGTCACAACGCGCTCGAGCAAAGCCGACCCCCAGACCGGCTCCGAGCCAAAGACCTTGTCGCCCGTGTCCTGCACCATTCTGCGCCACCAGCGTCTCCGTCGCAGCCAGCGAGAGAACCGCGACGATGAGCGCGCTGGCGAAAACCCGTAAGTGTGATCCAGTCATAGCCGCTTTCCACGTTGTCACTTGTGTACACACCCGACCCTGATGAGCTGAACGCTCCCTCGCGACGCTGTTAGTTAACTCGACAGCGGCCGAAGCCCCGTGAGGGACGTCACAAGGTGCGCGTGAAGGATCACGCGGAGGTCGCCTTCCTTATTATGTTTGGCGCCATGCGATTGGCTCGCTTTGCGTTGTGGGCGCTGGTGTTGGCGCCACTCGCCTGCGCTCGGGGTGGACGGCCTCGCCCCCCCGTTGATCTGCCACCCGACCAGCAGATCCTCCTGATTGTGCGGGGTGATGATTTTGGTGCTACTCATGCGGCCAACATGGCTCTCGAGGAGTCGTTTACTGAGGGCATCATGACATCTGCGAGCATGCTGGTTCCGGGACCGTGGTTTCGCGAAGCCGCCGCGCTCGTGCGTGCCAATCCGCAGTGGCGGGTGGGCGTTCATCTCACGATCACGAGCGAGTTCGACCGGTTACGATGGTCACCGGTGCTTCCGCACACCGAGACCGGCAGTCTCGTGGCCCCAGACGGGGCGATGTGGGGTGGAGGCTACTTTGTCGATGATCCAGGTCTTTCAGCCGCGCATCGCCCCTTTTGGACCAGTGGGCCGCCCGACTCGGCAGAAGTGGAACGAGAGCTTCGGGCCCAGATCCGTTATGCACAGGATTCGGGAATCCGCGTCGATTACCTGGATTGCCACATGGGCATGGCGTGTCGTCAGCTCCTCCCCATCGTGCAGCGACTGGCTGCTGAGCTATGCGTCCCGATTCCCGAGCAAGGCTTGCTTGGCGAGCGCGAGGTCAACCTCGAGGATGTGCAAAATTCCACGGAGGCGGGAACCCGAGTTGTGATCGAGATGCTCGAATCGCTCACGCCGGGTGTTTGGCGCTACATCGGTCATCCTGCACACGATACTCCCGAACTTCGTGCGGTGGACAGTGAGTGGGGACCTCGTCTCGCTAGAGGTCGCGACGCGACCCGACGAGTCTGGCAGGATCCGGCGGTCAAGCGCGTGATCGACGATCGGGGCATCAGGTTGGTTTCCCCGGCAGATTTGTGGGATTACGAAGCCTGTCGCCGAACGCGCTAACTGCTCTCCCGCTCGTAGATCAAGTAGGTAAACATACCCGTCGCGGCCAATTGGTCGCCTTGCAAGATGTCGACGCGACAAACGGCCACACGGCGTCCGCGTTTGACCACGGTCGATCGCGCGACCATATCCCCTCCGTCGGGCCGGACCGGTCGTAAGAAGTTGATCTTGAGCTCCACGCTCGTCAGGGCGTGATGGTCTGGCAGATCGGCCACGAGCGCGTACACCGCGGCGGTGTCCGCCAAGGCGGTGACGACGCCACCGTGGACGATGCCCTCGCGTTGCACGAATTCAGGTCGCAACGGGAGTATCATCTCGGCACCGTCGCTCGATCGATCTCCGTATGTCCATCCAAAGAGGCGATTGGCGGGGATGCGCTCCAGGTCCGCCCCACGGTCGTCGATCACGGTTACAGGTCCTTAGATTCCAGACACGTCATCATCAGCCATCTGGAGTGGTCCGTTGGCAGCGGATGAGAAGCGGAAGCCCCCACGCGTCCTGGTTCCGGCCCCCCGGCACGACCCGACGTCCGCCAGCCGTCGGGTTAGACGGTGGGTCGCCATCGGAAGTGTGCTGGCCTTCATGCTTCTCGTTCTCTTCCTCTTGCTGCGTTAGCGCGCCGTCTCCGCGTCCTGCTTGACGACGAAGAGCGTCTGCGTAGGGTAGGCGAATTCGATGCCTTCCGCTTCGAATCGCTCGTGCAGTTTGAGGTTGATGGCCTGCTGAATGTCCATGTACACGTTGTAGGATGGATCCTGCACGTGGTACACGGTCTCGAAGTTGAGCGAAAAGTCGCCGTACGACTTGAAGTGACAGCGGTCGAATCGCGTGTTTTCCTGCGATTCCACGGCCTCCCGCACGATCGTTGGGATCTTCGCGAGGTTGTCACGTGAGGTCTCGTACGTCACGCCGATGGTGAAGGGGACACGTCGCTCATACATTCGGCCGTAGTTGCGAATGCGGCTGCTGAGGAGATCGGCGTTGGAGAACACGAGCTGCTCGCCAGAGAGCGCTCGCACCCTCGTGGTCTTCACGCCGATGTTCTCTACGGTTCCCGGTAGTTCGCCCACGATGATGAAGTCGCCGATCACGAATGGCTTATCCAGCACGATCGAAAGCGATGCGAAGAGATCACCAAGAATGTTCTGCACTGCGAGTGCAACGGCGATGCCGCCTACGCCGAGGCCGGCAACCAACGCGGTGACGTCCACGCCCAGGTTGTCGAGCGCCAGCAACAGGACAACTGACCAGAGGGCGAGCCGAACGACGAAGCCGATGGCGTTGATCGTCATGGCACTCGCCGCATCCTCCTCGACCAACTTCTCCCGGTGGCTGTGGATCCAAAACATCAAGCCGGCACTGATCCACATACCACCCTGCACGAGCACGGCGATGATCGTCACGGTCCGTATGATTCCGCCAACGGCGTCTGGGAGATCGAGCACGATGGCGCCGGCAAACAATGCGACGATCAACAGGAAGATCGACTTGGTACCGCGCAGGGCATGTACGACCAGGTCATCCCACTGTGTTTTGGTGCGCTTGGTGATCTTCTCGATCCAAACGATGAGCACCTCTTCAATCAGGCGAAGCGCCACGAATACTGCTGCCGCGACACCGAGGGCGATTGCCCAGGTTTGCAGGGTGTTGCCATACAGAGTCTGATTCAGGAATTCCATCGTGTCACTTGGCGCGTGGGGTTGAGATGGTTGGTCGCTTGGTTAAGCGATTGTAGACGGGCAAGCGGCGGGCGTCAACGGGCCAAGCTGCTACTCAGGAAAGGTGAGGCCAGAAGAGGCAAAGGGCGTCGCGGCTACCGCCGGAACAGATACTGGAACTTGGCGAACAGTTGCCGCGAGGTCTGTGCAAACTGGTGAGGTCGATCGAAGTCCTGGTACGCGTGCGTGGACCCGATAAAGAACAGCGTGAACGGATTCACCTTGTAGGTGAGGAGCGGCTCGAGGCTCAGCTGTTGGGAGAAGTCGTTGTACTGCACGACGAGACGGAGGAATAGCTCACGGGTGAACTGGAAGTTCGTTCGCGTGCGCAGGATGTAGCCGCTGAACAGGGCGTTCCCCGCCGGATCGTCGAGCTCCGAGTAGTTGAACGAGGGGCGGATGACGAGCCGAGTCAGCGGCTTGAGTGTTGCCGAGAGCTCGAGGTCCGTAGCTGTTCCGACTAATGGCGCGCTGGGGTTGCGAAAGATTTGGTCACCGTGGTACACGAACAGGCTGAGGCGCACGGGGTCGCTGAAGTTGGAATTGACAAACATCCCCCATCGTTGCATGCCTGTGAACTCCACATCAGCAAAGCGTTCTTCGATAAAATCGTACCATACGTTCAAGAACGTCTGACCGGTGAGATTGAACCAGATTCCGGGTGTGAATTGCGTCTGCTTCACGACGTTGTCGAAGTTCCAGTCCCGGCGTAGCCAAATGGTTGGCGTGACCTGATCGATCACCTTGGTGTTGGGATAGAAGAAGAACCCTTGCCACAAGCTCACGCGCCGCAGGTCGTTGCGAAACTCGAATCCGTTGTCCGCGCGGAACGTGGGTGAGTAAGACCAATAGTCCAGATCAAAGTTCCAAAACCGTGCGGAGCGTTCGATGCTCGTGTATTGGGCAAATCCGGAAAACGACTCCCCATCAAACCCTGCCGTGTGTTTTCCTCCGTCGAACCTGGTCGTATTGATCCCGCGGGTGATGCTGGTATCGTTGGGCTCCTCGGTGTGACTGAACAGGAGTTGGTATTCCAACCGGTAGTTCCCAAGGAACCGGAACTGCCCGTCCACGCCGGCCACGGTACCCGCGCCACCATCCTCGAGCCGTCGATCGGTTGCGATCGCACCGATGTAGGAGTCCCTCGCAAACGTTTGACGAAAGCGGACGATGTTGGAAAAGCTCTTCCCCGCGCTGCCAACAAAGCTCCGTTCTTCGAACGGAAGGAGTACGGGGGTGTCCTCGTCGCGAGCGCCCATATAAGCAATGTTGGTCCGGCCCATGCGACCGACGAGCTTCGTTGCGAACTGCGGGTTGTTGATTTGGCGCGTATAGACTACGTCGAAGAACGTGCCGAACAGGTCGCTGCCCTCCTGGAAGAACGGGCGGCGCTCGGGAAAGAACAGTGCGAAGGTCGTGTTGACGTCGATCTGCGCGACGTCCGATTCCACCTGACTGAAATCGGGGTTGAACGTCCCCTCTGCGGTGAGGCCCGACGAGAACGCGTAACGCACGCCCACCGAGAGATCGGGGTCCACCCCGCCATTGTCGAATCCCGATGCTGGATCTTCGCTGTCCCGCAGTGCGCCGGCCTGAGAAGCCACTACTGATGGCAACACCTCGAGCGCGCCGCCCGGGCGGACACCCTGAATGCCGGTCAAGGTGCCAAACTGACACAAGAAGCAAGGATCGTCGCGGTCGAGCGCGGCCCAGGTGTGTTGTTCGCGGCTCCCGCGTGGCCGGGTCCTCCAGAAGGTCGCCCGCCACGTCTGCGTTGCGCGATCGGGAAAACGGAGGCTCGCGAACGGAACGGCCATCTCGATCTGATAGCCCGTTTCGGTGATTCTCGCCTCGGTGTGGTAGATGATGTCGAATCCGTCGTCCTCCCCGCCTGAGGTGGCGAACCGCGAGTCGCCCTGCACGCCGAGAGGGTTGGCGAACAAGAAGTACGCCCAGGCAGCGTCGCCGTAGGTGTCGAGGAGAATACCGAAATAGTCGTCCGACCACATGTCATCGCGGTCTCTGAGCGAGGCGCGAATCCCCGATGGATTGTCGAAGGCGAGGAACGCCAGGTACAGGTTCTTCTCATCATAGGTGACCCACACCTCGCTCTCCACCGCGGGTCGGCTCCGCTCATCGGGGAAGTGCTCGGAAAACCCCGTGGCCCGTGATGCTCCCTGCCAGCCAGCATCGTCCAATACACCATCGATCTCGATGGGTCCCCCCGCGCGCGCGACGGTGAGCGTCGGTTTCATCTGGGGCACAAAGCCGCTATCCGCGGGAGTGACGGTCGGGTCGGCGCTCGCCGTCTGCGCCGGCGAGGTGTTGACCACCGCGGTTAAGGGGAACGCGATGGACAATACAGCCACGAGGTACGGAGTGCTTTGAGACCGCGGTGTGGCTGTGGTCATGTGCATGGCGGGCACCTGCGGCTCGGGTCTTTCTGTTTAGATGTGATCTATACGAAAAGGGTTGCGTTTCAGTTTCGCGCCACGAGTAGAGGCCGCTTGACCTCTCATCCCCACCAGATATGGTACGGGCCTTACCTCCACGCGATTGCGGAGTGACGGTCATGAACTCACGAGAATCCAACGTACCCAGGGCCCGATGGCGCGCGCGGTTGCACGAAATCATCTTCGAGGCCGATACGCCAGCCGGGAAGATGTTCGACGTCATTCTGATCTGGGTGATCGTCCTGAGCGTCTTCACGGTGATGTTGGAGAGTGTCCGATCCTTGCGAGAGGCCCACGGCGACATCCTCCGCACGATCGAGTGGGGCTTCACGCTGTTGTTCACCGTCGAGTACATCATCCG
>JBFGJG010000026.1:0-64175 GCA_041577295.1 Gemmatimonadales bacterium | reverse complement strand
TTCACGACCGTCGTTGACCTGGAGTAAGCTTCCCCATGGCCCGTGTGTGTGACATCTGCGGTAAGGGACCGACGTTTGGACACAACGTCAGCCACGCGAACAACCGGACCAACCGCCGGTGGAACCCCAATCTTCAGCGGTTTCGCGCCCTGATTGACGGAAAGCCGCGACGGATCCGTGTCTGCACCCAGTGTATCAAGTCCAACCGTGTGCAAAAGGCCCCGCGAGGCGTTCCCTCTCCCGCTTAAAAAAATGGGGACCGTCCGCGGGTCCCCATAGGCTCTTCGTCCTCACTCGCGCTTCACTCTGACAGCAGCTCGATACGGGCCAATTCGGCGCCGTCCCCTGGTCGGTGTCCGAGCTTCAAGATCCGGGTGTACCCACCCGGCCGGCTAGCGAAGCGAGGACCAATCTCTTTGAACAGACGACCCGTGACGTCACGGTCCTTGATGTGTCGCTCGACCTGACGCCGGGCGTGAAGGTCGCCTCGCCTGGCCAGCGTGATTAGGCGCTCAGCGAAAGGACGAAGCTCCTTCGCCTTGGCAACCGTCGTCACCATGCCGTCATGGCGAAAGAGCGACGAGGCCATGTTCCGCAACAGCGCCCGACGATGTGACGCGGTCCGGCTGAGCTGTCTTCCCTTACGCCGGTGCCGCACGGGTCACTCCGCTCCTGCGGGCTGCGAGGTGCCAAGCGACGGTGTCGCGCCCTGATTCGTAACGACCAGCTCTCCGTTGTGCTCCTCGATCTCCATCCCAAAGTTCAGCCCTTCGCGCCGCAGCATCTCGGCGATCTCGCTCAGCGCTTTCTCCCCGACGTTTTTGACCTTGAGCATCTCGTCCTCCGTGTAACGGACGAGATCGGCGAGGGTGCTGATGTTGGAATTTTTGAGCGAGTTGATCGATCGCACGGACAACCCACAGTCGTCGATGGGCTTAGAAAGGAGATCCCGAAGCTGGGCAGTGTCGGATCCACGCTCGGCATCCGTGTCTTGCGACGTAGTCGGTACCCGACCGAAATCCATGAAGAATCGGAAATGCTCTTGCAGCAGGGCGGCCGCGTATGCGACGGCATCCTCAGGAGAGATCGCGCCGTTGGTCTCGACGGCGAGCGTCAAGCTATCGAAGTCCGTCCGCTGCCCCACCCGTGTCTCGGCCACGCTGAAATTGGCTCGTCGTACGGGGTTGTAGACCGCGTCGATCCGCACGAGGTCGACCGGCAGCGACCGATCTGCGCTGTGCTGCGCCGCCTCGACGTACCCGCGTCCCGTATTGACGTACAGCTCACCCGTGATATCCCGGTCCTCCTGTAGGGTAAACAGGATCTGATCCGGGTACACGACCCGCACCGAGCCGTGTGGCTCCAGGTGCTTGGCGCGGACCACACCGGCTTTGTCCGCTCGCAGGTGCAACACGGCCTCGTCCACATCCTCCGCCAGCACGAGCGTCAGCGCCTTCAACTGTTGGATGATTTGGTGAATGTCTTCCTTCACCCCGGGGATGGTCTGGTGCTCGTGCACCACCCCCTCCAGACGAAAGGCCCAAATCGCAGAGCCCGATAGTGAGGAAAGCAGCATGCGGCGAAGCGCATTGCCGAGCGTATAGCCATAACCTCGCTCGAGCGGCTGCAGCCGAAACTCTGCGGCGGAAGGGAGGTCCTCCCGCTTGGTCATTTCGATGACGTGTGGGCGTACTAATCCAGTCATATCGATTGTTGGCATATTACTTCGAGTAGAGCTCCACGATCAGCTGCTCCTGCGCCGCGACCGGAATCGTGTCGCGCGTGGGCAGCTCGGTGACTTTACCTGCGGCTTTGTCCGTGTCGACAGTAATCCACGAAACAGGGGCGGCCCGGGACAACGCTTCGAGCGCGGCGCGCACCGCAGCCCGATCCCGGCTCTTCTCTGCCACCCGGACCTCGTCCCGCGGTCTCACTTGGAACGACGCGACCGTGACCGGCCGGCCGTTCACTTCAATGTGACGGTGGCTCACCAGCTGCCGCGCGGCGTTCCGGCTGGTGGCAAATCCCATCCGATACACGATGTTGTCGAGGCGCGTCTCGAGTGCGACGAGCAGGTTCTCGCCCGTCACGCCGGGCAACTGCCGAACCCGGTCGAACGCATTCCGAAACTGGCGCTCGGTGAGCCCGTACATCCGTTTGACCTTCTGCTTTTCGCGCAACTGCTTCGCGTACTCCGATGTCTTCCGGCGGCGGCTCATGGCCTGACCGTGCTGCCCAGGCGCATACGCTCGCCGTTCGATCGCGCACTTGTCCGTCAGGCAGCGTGTACCCTTGAGGAAGAGCTTCGTGCTCTCCCGGCGACACAGCTTGCAAACGGGACCGGTGTACCGTGCCATGCTCAGACCCGTCGCTTCTTGGGTGGCCGGCACCCGTTATGAGGAATGGGTGTGACGTCGCGGATCGACTTGACCTCGAGCCCCGCGGTGACGAGCGCCTGGATGGCAGATTCGCGTCCGGAGCCTGGCCCCTGGACACGGACATGCACGCGGCGCACGCCGAGGTTCGCCGCCTCACGACCGCACTGCTCCGCGGCGACGGTCGCGGCGAACGACGTCGACTTCTTGGAACCCTTGAACCCCGACTTGCCGGCCGAACCCCAGACGATGGCGTTCCCCTGCATGTCGGTGATTGTGATCAACGTGTTGTTGAACGTCGCCGTGATGTGTGCAATGCCCTCGGCCTCCACCACCTTTTTGCTACGACGTCCGGAACTCTGTGCCTGAGCCATGTTACTTCTTTACCGCCTTCTTCTTTCCGGCGATCGGTCGCCGTGGCCCCTTCTTGGTTCGTGCGTTGGTGTGGGTCCGCTGTCCGCGTACCGGCAACCCGCGCTTGTGCCTCGTCCCCCGGTAGCTGCCGATGTCCATGAGCCGCTTGATGTTCATGGCGATCTCGGTCCGCAGGGCACCCTCTACCTTGACCTGCCGCTCGATGGCTTGACGCAACCGCGCCACCTCCGCATCGGACAGATCACGGACACGGGTATCTGGACCAACCGCCGTGTCATCGAGCACTCGCTGGGCTGTCGGGAGCCCGACGCCAAAGATGTACGTCAGCGCGATCTCCACACGCTTCTCGCGCGGAAGGTCGACACCCGCAATGCGTGCCATGACTAACCTTGCCTCTGCTTGTGCTTGGGATTCCGCTTACAGATGACGCGGGTTACCCCGCCCCGCCGAATCACCTTACAATGTTCACAGATCGGCCGAACGCTGGAACGGACCTTCACTCCGCTGCCCTCAACTGTGTGTAGTGAAGCAATCGAGCCTTGGAATATAGAAGGGGTCTAACCGCTCTGCAACCCGCCGGTTACGGCGTGATGCGGACCTCCCGCAACTGCCACTTGCCGTCCAATAGCCGAAATCCCAGGAAGGCCGTTTCCCACCGCTCCTCATCGGTCCCCCTCACTGCGTAGCGGCGACGCACCTCCGCGTAGGCGTGGTCGGGGGCAAGCATGCGGACCTCGCGCAGGGTAAACTCCCGTTCCTCGGAGACTTTGACGTACTGGCTCAGCAACCGGGCTGCTTGACCCGGTTTGAGCGACGCCGCCCACGCGACGCCAGGAAGGTTGAGCCGTACGGTATCGCTCTCCGAGACAAGCCTTTCGACATCGTGCTGCAGCCACGCTTGCCGGGCTCGCTCAACCGCGGCCTCCAGATCGTCTTGGCCAGCCAACGGCGCCGCCACCCCGGCGTAACCGAGGAAGCCGAGGACTCCTAGCTGAACCCATCGCCAACAGATCTTAGCGGCCCGGCCGCTCATGGAACCGATGCGCATAGTGCCTGATACACCGCTCCGGGATTTTTGGCCCGCGTGATGGGCCGTCCCACCACCAAATGGGTTGCACCGGCCTCCACAGCCTCGACCGGCGTCGCCGTCCTGGCCTGGTCGTCCCCCGCCGTGGGATCCGGCCGGATCCCGGGAACCACGATCCAAGGATCCAAGCCAATCGCCTTTCGAACCTCGGCAACTTCGTGCGGCGACGCGACCACCGCGCGGGCGCCCGCCGAGACACCGAGACGGGCGAGCCGCGCGACTTCCGCTGTAAGATCGCCCGGTGTCCGACCAAGGGTAGCCCAATACACGTCCGGCGTGAACGAGGTAAGCACCGAGACCACGGCCAGGCGGGTCTCGCCCGCAACCTCAGCGGCAGCACGTATCATTGCGTCCCCACCCAACGCGTGCACCGTCGCAAGACGTATATCGAGGTACCGGGCCGCCTGGACCGCGCCGACAACGGTGGTCGGGATATCGTGCCATTTGAGGTCCAGAAAGACATCGATCCCCCTGCGACGTAACGCAAGCACCACTTCCGGTCCGGCTGCCCCAAAGAGTACCGACCCAACCTTCGCCCAGCGCAAGCCCTCCAGCTGATCCACGATGCGGATGGCTTCGGCGGCGGTCGACACGTCGAGGGCGACAATGACCTCAGCCACGCCAACTCCACGCGGCGGCGAGCCGCGCTGGGACTCGCGGATCGGCCAGTGCGGCCGTGCCAACGGCGACCAGCGTGGCGCCAGCCCGGAGGTACTGCTCGACATCGCCCGGGGTCGTGACGCCACCGACCCCGATGATGGGCAACCCCGTCACCTCCCGCACGCGGCGCGTGGCCAGGACCCCGACGGGGAGAAGCGCCGGGCCGCTCACACCACCTCGGCCCCACCCCAGGCGTGACCGTCCCTCCTCGCCAGCACCGTCGAACAGAGTACCCGGAATGGTGTTGACCACCGCAACGCCATTTGCACCGGCGTCGGCGACGACAACCGCCGTGGCCCCGATGTCGTCTACGGTCGGCGGAAGTTTGACCACGAGTGGTCGCGCCGTTGCCGCCCGACAGCCGGCGATGAGATCGCTCAGGACCGCACGGTTGGCGCAAAACTCCTCGCCCCCGGCGGCGGTGTTGGGACACGAGACATTGAGTTCGAACGCGGTGACGATATCAAACTCACTCAGTTGTCGCACCACGTCGGCAAAATCGTTCGCTGTGTTTCCCACGACACTGACCAATACGCGAGCTCTCTGGAGGTGCTCCGCCAACCACGGAAGCTCCTCGCGCACTACGTGATCGATTCCGGGGTTTGCCAAGCCAATCGCGTTGAGCATGCCGCCAGAAAACTCGGCCACGCGCGGCGCGGGGTGTCCACCCCGTGGCTCGAGGCTGACCGACTTGGTGACGACCCCTCCCAGCCGCTCGAGATCGATGACGTCAGCGACTTCCCGACCAAAGCCGGCGGTGCCGGCGGCGAGCAGCACCGGGTTCTGAAAGGTCGTCCCGAAAACCTGAATCACGGCTTTCTCGGACGTCG
The DNA here is from genome assembly GCA_041577295.1 of Gemmatimonadales bacterium. GTDB lineage: Bacteria > Gemmatimonadota > Gemmatimonadetes > Gemmatimonadales > GWC2-71-9 > JBDHDH01. The sequence goes on along the minus strand of JBFGJG010000026.1, from coordinate 58,848 downwards.
ACCGTGGCGGATGATCTGGTCTTCGGGTAGCTCGCGTGCGACGGAATCGCCTGCGTCGGCCGGCAGCTCGCCTGCTGGCCGACTGCCCATCAGCAGGGTTCTGAGCGAGTCCTCGAGGGCTACGAACTCAGCGCGAGCGTCGCCCCGCAGCACGCCGACATACGGCGAGCGGGGGTAACGGCTCATAACGATCGCAACCAACGAATCCGACACTAGTGGGTTCACGACGGCTGCGGCCAAAAGGGCCTTGGGCGCGACGGGCGAATCGGGGTACGTCTCCGCTAACCAGCGAAAGACGCCACCGGCGAGCAATGGGGCTCGCAAAGAGTCTCTGATCGCTTCTGCTACGAGGAAGGAACGCAAATCGGCGCTGGGTGCGGCGCGGCTCGTCGGCTCCAGGAGACGAACCAGCTCACGCAGCGTGCCGGCGAATTGGGCAATCTCTGGGTCGATTGCGCCGCCCCGCGTCGCATGGTCGAGAACGCTCACCCATTCCGGCGCCGGGGAGGGATGCGTCGCCAGGCGCACGTCGAGGATGACGGCACGACCGGCGGCGGTCCGACCGGGAAGCGAGTCGCGGTCGATCTCAGCCGCTGCCGTATACCGCGCCCGCGCGCGACGAACGTCTCCCTTCACGGTCCAGCGATTGCCATCGGCCAGCAGTGCACGAGCCCGTTGAGACGGCCTGAGCCAACCCGAGGAGACGAGCCCGTCGACCAGACCGGACGCGAGCTCCGGATCGACTCCGGCGATCGAATCGAGCACGGTCAGCCACGCGGTCTCACGGTACTCGCCCGCTCGTGCGACATCCAGCACCTCGAGGGCGCCGGCTACGTCGTCGAGGCCGATGAGCGCCAGGGCAAGATCGAAGGTGCTCTCACCGACCCCTGCCCGTGCCAGGTCCTCGGCGGCGGCGGCGTAATTCCCGCGGAGCAGATGTGCGCGCCCCCGCAGGCGGAACGCCCGGCGGCGGCGAGCCTCGTCTTCCCCCGCAATCTCGGGCACGACGAGGTCCACCACGGAGTCGGGTGATGCGAGGGTGAGCCAGCAGTCGGCGAGTTCGAGCCGGGCTCGGGATCGCAGGTCGGCATCAGGACTGGAATCAGCTGCCACACCAAGCGGACGTACACCGCGGCTACAATCGCCGATGGCCTTGAGCGCGCGCCCCTGCAGCAGCAACGCGTCGTCCCGGTGACGGCTATCGGGAAACCGCACTGCCACGGACTCCGCCTTTTGCGCCGCTTGGGACCACAACGCCCGCGCCTCTTCGGCGCGGCCTTCGCGGCCGGCGCGTTCGGCGTCCGCGGCTAAGCGGTTTGCATTGTAGAGTGCGTTGTAGTAGGCACAGCCGAGGAGTCCGATCACCACCGCGCAAAGCGGGGTGAGAAGCTTCACCGTCCGGCTCCCGAGAGGACCTTCCGCTCATACTGCTGGAGATACTCCACGACCCCTTCAGCGATGGCTTCGGCGAGTCTACGCTGTCCCGATTCGGAGGCGAGGAACCGCGCATCCGAGCGGTTCGTGGCAAACCCAGCCTCGATGAGCACGGCGGGACGACGGGCCGTGCTTAGCACGGCAAAGCGGGCCTGCGAAACATGGCGCCGCTCGCCTGGATGCACCGCGGACGCCCGTCGCTGAACGAGATCGGCGAGCAGTGCGGATTCCCGCAGGTACTCGTTGGCATGAAGGTCCTTGAGAATGAAGGAGAGCGGGTCTCCAACGCCATCCGCGATCTCGAATTCGTAACGCAGGGCTTCGTTCTCCATTCGGGCAACGCGGCGGGCATCCGCGGTACGCGCCTCGTCCAGGAAGTACGTCTCGAAACCGCTCACGCGGTCAAAGCCACGGCGCCGTGGCACGCTGTTGAGGTGCACGCTGAGAAAGAGATCGCAATCCTCGCGGCACAGGGGTGCGCGGTCAAAGAGGTTGATGAGCGTATCCGTCGTGCGCGTCATGATGACCGAAACACCACGCTCTTCGAGCTCACGTTGCAGATGTTTTGAAAGTGACAACGTCACATGTTTTTCTTTCACACCCCGCGGGAGGTAGAGACCCGGGTTCCCCGGATCCACTCCACCGTGTCCGGCGTCAACCACGACCTTATGCGGCAGGTTGAGACCGTTGCGGCGGGCGGCCGCCGATACCGGGGTGGCCGTCGCTGTGGGTGCCGCTCGCCGACGCACCACCGGACTCAGGCGAATATCCTCAAATCGTGCCGCCACCGGGTCGTAGCGATACGCCTCGGCGAACACCTCCGGCACATAGACGGTGAGCCATTGCAGCGGCACGAACAACGTGTCCCGCGCAACGTAGGCTCCGCCTACGAGGGGAATGGTCCTCCCTTGAAAGGCAAACAGTGGGGCATCTAACAGGAATTGGAAGGGCTGACCGGCAAAGCCAACCGTCGCCCAGTCGCCACCGAGGTCAGTGGTGACCGGAAGGAATCGAGCGAGGATGGGTGCCGCGAGTGCCGGGTGTCCGCGGTCGGTGGTCACAGGGACCGCACCCTCCCCGCGGGTGGTCGCCACCACAATGGCGCGAGGAGCAGGATCGTCCAGGGATACCGGTCGCTCGCTGACGACCCCCAGGCCCAACGCGGCCGCCGCGACCAGCCAAACCGTCATCGACGCCTGCCCATCGCCCGAGACGCTTCACGCTCTGCGTCTCGCCGCTTGAGATCCTCGCGCTTGTCGTGGACCTTCTTCCCTTGTGCCAATCCCAGTGTCACCTTGGCCCAGCCCTCCTTGAGGTGCACATCCAGCGGTACCAACGTGAGGCCTTTGCGCTCGAGGGCACCGATCAGCCGCCGAATCTGCGATCGATGCATCAAGACCTTGCGCGAGCGGGTCGGCTCATGGTTTGCGTATCCGCCGGACTCATATGTGGCAATGTTCATTCCGACGAGCCACACCTCCCCCCGGCGGATCACACCGTATGCTCCTTTGAGACTGACCTTGCCTGCCCGAACGGACTTGATTTCGCTCCCGGTAAGGACGAGGCCCGCCTCCCACGTGTCCAGAATATGGTATTCGTGGCGGGCCTTGGGGTTCCGGGCGACGACCCGCCCGGTGGGAACTTGCTGCTTGGCTTTAGCTGACACGTGCTAAGTCGAAGATAGAAAACCGGTTCCGGCTGTCAAGTTGGGGATGGATCGGCGGGATCGGATTACGCTCCCCTCGGGGCGCTACCATTCTACATCTCAGTCATGCGTGTGACCTGGCCGATTAGCGTCAGCCGCTTCGTGGGGAATGCTACTACGGTCGGGCCCACCGTCTCGCCACCCACGATACCGCCCGATCCTCTCGAAAGACCGTACGTCTGGCTTTGCGCACGGAGAGCGTCGGACTCCAGCGGGTCAGCCGGAGTGCTCATCCTCCGCACATGCGCGGATTCACAGACGTCTCCATCCCGGACGGAAGGGCGAGATCGAAAAAGTCGGTGAATGGCTCCTCGTACCCTTCGGGGACGTATTCACCGGAGCCCGGCTGCATCCGGTACGTCCCGTGATACGCGCCTCGTGCGATCTGGTCGAGCATCGCCACGAGGCGATCGACGTCTTCCACTGTGTTGTAGCAACCGAAGCTCGCGCGTACCATGCCGGGCATTTCGGATTTGTCGCCTCGCGCGACCTGCTCGCGCCATCGCAGCGCCTCCTCTTCGGATAATTGGAGCAGGTGCACGACGTAAGGGTGCGCACAAAAGCAGCCGTGGCGCACCCCGATCCCGCCTTCATACCCCAGCACCGAAGCGACCAGCGCGTGCGACACACCTTCGAGGTTGAACGGAATGACACCGACCTTTTCTCGCGCTCGTGCCGGGTCACTCTCGCCGTAGAGGCGGACGGCGGGCAGTGAGTGCAGCCGTTCCAGCGCATACCTTACCAGATCGTTCTCGTGCTCGGCGATGCGATCCATTCCCACATCCATGAGCGCTCGGGCCGCCACGGCCATGGCGATCGCGCCCACGACATTGGGGCTGCCGGCTTCGTCCCGATCTGGTAAGCCCGCCCAGTAAACGTCCTCTAACGTCACGGCGTCCACGGTTCCACCACCGCGGTATTCCGGCGGCGTGCGAAGAAACACCTCTTTTGCTCCAATCAGCGCACCGGTGCCAAAGGGGGCGTACATCTTGTGCGCCGAGAGCACCACGAAATCCAGATGTTCGGGGTCGTCATCCGCTTTCATGTCGACCGGACGGTGTGGCGCGAGCTGCGCGGCGTCCACCAAAATCTTGGCACCCACCGAATGCGCCTTGCGGGCGAGCCGGTGGATCGGTTGGACGAACCCGCTGACGTTGGATGCGCCGCTCACCGCGACCAGCGCTACCCGGTTGCCATAACGCTCCAGTTGACGGTCGAAGTCTGCTTCGTCGAGACGCCCTTCGGGAGTCGCCCGAGCATGCACCATGGCGGCTCGCGGTCGCCACGGCAAATCGTTCGAGTGGTGCTCCATACACGTCGAAAGCACCACAGAGCCGGCAGGGAGGTCCAGCCGAAAGGCCAGCTTGTTGATTGCCTCGGTGGTGTTCTTGCCAAAGATGACGGTGTTGGTCTCCGGGTCGGCTCCAACGAATGCACCGATGATTTGATGTGCCCGATCGTACGCCGCCGTGCTCAATCGCGACTTGAATCCAGTACCACGATGAACGCTCGAATAGAGCGGCAGATAACGCTCGAGCGCTTCCACGACATCCCGAAGCGGCGGGGTGCTGGCGGCATTGTCCAGGTTGAGATAGGGCGCGGTCCGCCCGTCGAGGAGCGGGACCATTGTATCGACGCCCACGATGCGGTGGCGGAGCGCATGCACGCTGTCCGTCGCAACGTCGCTGGCACTCGTAGCCATGGTGAACGACCTCGATCAGGAGTTTTGGGGAATCACATCACTCCCGCGCTGCACGCAACGTGCCAAGTCAGCGTGCCGCGGCGTACCGGTCGTCGTACTTTTCACGCAGTTTTGCCTTCTGGACTTTCCCGGTTCCACCGAGCGGCAACTCCGCTTCGAAGATTACGTCATCCGGCAGCCACCAGTCTGGGACTTTCCCCTTGAGAAACGCGAGCAGGTCGTCTTTCGTCGGTGACCGACCCTTTTTGGCCTGCACGACCAGAAGCGGTCGCTCCGTCCATTTCTCATGGGGAATCCCAATGACCGCCGCCTGCGCGACGTCCGGGTGACCCGCCGCGAGGTTCTCCAACTCGATCGAGCTGATCCACTCTCCACCGGACTTGACCAGGTCCTTTTTGCGATCGGTGATCTGCATCATGCCGCTGGGGTCGAGCGTCGCGATGTCACCTGTGGCAAACCATCCATCGCCGTCGTGACTCTTGGATCGTCGCTGGCGGAAATACCGGCTGCTAATCCAGGGTCCCCGTACCCGTACCTCACCAAACGTCTTCCCGTCGTGCGGGAGGGGACGGCCCTGTTCGTCGAAGATCTCCAGCTCCACACCGTAGACGGGACGCCCCTGCTTACACTTGAGATCGTACCGTTCTCCGCCGGGTGCGCCTTGCTGCGACGGCGTGAGCACGTTGACAGTCCCCAACGGACTCATTTCGGTCATGCCCCAGGCGTGTCGAAAGTCGATCCCAAACTCCTCCTCGAATGCCTGAATCATGGAGCGAGGTGGTGCCGATCCGCCTACCACCACACGCTCGAGACTGGCAACCTTCGTCTCGTGCTCGCGCCAATGATTGAGCAACCCCAACCACACGGTGGGCACCCCGGCCGCGACGGTGACTCCTTCCCCGTTCATGAGCTCGGTGAGCGATTTCCCGTCCAAAGCGGGACCGGGAAAGACCAGCTTGGCACCTGTCAACGCCGCGGCGTACGGCAGCCCCCACGCGTTCGCGTGGAACATCGGCACCACTGGCAGAATGCTGGTGGCGATACCGAGGTCCAGCGCGTCGGGCAGCGCGATGGCATACGAGTGAATGACGGTAGAGCGGTGGCTGTACAGCACGCCCTTTGGCTTTCCCGTGGTCCCGGACGTGTAGCACAGCGAAGATGCGGTTCGGTCATCGAATTCAGGCCACTCGAGCTGATCGGAGTGGCTGAGGACGAGCTCCTCGTACGTCAAGACGTTGTTGAGCGGTGTGTCGGGCAGGTTCGCGCGGTCACACAACACGACGATGTGTTGTACGGATTTGAGACGGTGCGCGATGGCCCGGACCAACGGGAGGAACGTCGTATCAACGAAGAGGAAGCGGTCCTTGGCGTGATTGATGATGTAGGCAAGCTCGCGGTGGTGCAGCCGGGGATTCATCGTATGACAGACACCGCCTACCCCGGAGACGCCAAAGTACAGCTCGAAGTGCCGATGACCGTTCCAGGCGATGGTCCCCACACGGTCCCCCTCCCCCAAGCCCAGACCCCTGAGCGCATTCGCTACCTGCTTTGCCCGTCGTTCCGCTTCGGCATAGCGGTAGCGATGGATCACCCCCTCGACCGTTCGCGACACAATCTCCTGATCTCGGAAGACGTTCGCTGCATGGCTGAGGAGTGAGGAAATGAGCAGTGGGCGGTCCATCATCAATCCGCGCATTTTGGAGTCTCCGCAGGCAGGAAACAGATCGTTCATCGCGAGGGCTGGACTCGTCAACACGGAGAGCCCTCGTTGCGGGCTTGCCTACAGAATTTGCAAGAGCGTAGTGAGCTGTCAATTTGGAGGGGATGGTGGGACTGAGGGGACGAGAGGGGATAGGCTGTTCCTGAGAAGCCTACTGCCCTCTGTCTCTTTTGTCGCTTCTGGCTATGCTGCCTCTGCCATTCCGATGACCAGCGCCTCGAGGTATGCCTCGTAGAGCGCATGATCTCCTTCGTGCCACGCGTTGTGGAGGACGCGGAGCGCGAGATCGTAGCGGCGGGTGGAGAGGCGAATCGTCATCATGGGCGCTGTGTAGAAAGACCATCGGGCCGCCGAAAAGTTCCCACAAGAGTTCCAGCGCGAAACCGGCGCGCCAGCGGATCACGGCAGCACCTCGAACAGATCGTCCTCGGCCCACTCGACAACTTCGGCACAGAGGTGGTGTTCCGCCACGCACGCCGGCCGGTTGCCGCGACTCTCGGCGCCGTCTATCTTTTCTCGCGCACCGACCTCACGCCGAAGTGGTGGAACTGGTAGACGCGCTGCGTTCAGGGCGCAGTGGGCGCAAGCCCGTGTGGGTTCGAATCCCACCTTCGGCATCGACACGAACAGCTGAAACGACGAAACGGAAAGACGGCGGCGAATACTCGCCGCCGTCTTTGTGATCCCTCATCCCCTCGATCCCTCTAGTATCTCGCCATCGTCGCATCTACCTCGGCGGCCCACGCGTCGATCCCACCGCGCATGCTGTGGACCTTCGAGAACCCCGCTGCCTTGAGGATCTCGAGCGCGCGGAGCGAGCGTGCTCCGCGGTGACAGAGCGTCACGATCGTCTGGTGTCCATCCAACTCGTTCAGCCGATCAGGCAACTCACCCAAGGGCATGAGCCGCGAGCTTTCAATGTGGCAAATCTCCCACTCAAACGGCTCGCGGACATCGACCAGCACCACATCGTCGCGATCGTGCAGCGCCTCGGCCACCTCGCGGCTGGTTATTTCGACGTCGGCATGGCTCGCCGAAGGCTCCCCCACACCACAGAACGCCTCGTAATCGATCAGCTCTCGCACCGTGGGGTGCTCGCCGCACAACGGGCACTCGGGATCGCGACGGAGCTTCAGCTCTCGGAACCGGAGCTTGAGCGCATCGAACAGCAGTAGCCTGCCCACCAGCGTGTCGCCTCGATTCAAGAGCAACTTCATCGCCTCGAGAGCCTGAATGCTCCCAATGATGCCGGGTAACACGCCGAGGACCCCACCTTCCGCACACGACGGCACGAGACCCGGTGGCGGCGGCTCGCGAAACAGGCAGCGGTAACAGGGGCCACCCTCGTGTGCGAAGACGGAGGCCTGTCCCTCGAACCGAAAGATGGACCCGTACACGTACGGGATTCGAAGCAAGACACAGGCGTCATTCACTAGGTACCGCGTGGGGAAGTTGTCCGTCCCATCCACGACGACGTCAAACCCCCGCATGATGTCGAGCGCATTGTCCGACGTTAGCCGTGTCTCGAACGTCTCGATCTCAATGTGCGGGTTCAAGTCAAGCAGCCGCGCCTCGGCGGAATCGAGTTTGGAGACGCCCACCGTGCTAGACCCGTGCACGATCTGTCGTTGCAGGTTGGTTTGATCGACGGCGTCAAAGTCTACGAGACCGATGGTGCCCACACCCGCCGCAGCGAGGTAGAGCGAAGCGGGCGAACCCAACCCGCCCGCGCCAATGAGCAGGACCCGCCCGGCCTTGAGCCGCCGCTGCCCCTGCGGTCCCACCTCGGGAAGGATCAGATGCCGCGAGTACCGTAGGATCTCTCCGTGCGACAACTCCGGCAGCTCGGCCGGCTTCACTTCCGTGGCTCCTCCGGCGATGCTCGGAATGATCGAGATCTCATCGCCCTCCTTGACGCGGGTCTCGGTGTGGTCGAGCGCGCGAATATCCTGATCGTTTACGAAGACATTGACGAAGCTGCGCAATCGGCCGTCTTCCTGAAAGATATGAGGGCTCAGCTTCTGATAGGTGCCGCGAATCTGTTCAAACACCTGACCCACGGTTCCCGGAGGCACAGAAATCGTCGCGTGCCCTTCCGTGAACGAACGAAGTGGCGTTGGAATATGCACGATGACCGTCATCTGCCCTCTCCAGAATTGAGAATGTCTACCGTTCGCTCGACGAACGCCGCACGGTCCTCAGTCAGTTGCCACACCCGCATCTCTTGCGCGGTTCCCCTGACCACCGACACGATCAGATAGTGATACCAGGGCCATGCGTGCTCTCGGTCGTACGCAGATGGCTCGGGCGGCACGTCCGGATGTGAATGGTACACGCCCACGATCTCCAGACCCTCCTGATGCGCGGCCTGCGCGATGTCGCGGAAATCCTGCGGGTCGATGAGGTACCTCCGCTCCGCAGCCCGATCTTCGACGCGCCGATTCTGCGCGACAATGTGGCGCCGGACGCGGACCTGATCGTCCATCTCGCCCAGCAAGAGACCGCAGCCCTCACGCGGATACGCCGCTTCGAGCGCACGGCGAATCTCCCCCACCACCCTACGCGAGATGATCATCGCATCTCCATCAACCGATCACGCTCCGACAGGTAGCGCTGCCCGCTATCCGGTGCGACCACCACCATCACCATGTCGCGGCGGTCGGCGTCGGAAAGGCCGCGGATCACCTGACGCGCCGCGACGACCGCGGCCCCGGTCGACCACCCGACAAAGATCCCTCGCTCCCGTGCGAGCCACCGAACAGCGTCATCTGCCGCCTCGGTAGTCACCGCAATCATCTCGTCTGCCGCGTTGGGATCGAAGATGGGCGGGACGATGGCGGTCGCCATGTGTTTCAAGCCTTCCAGACCGTGAAACGGCGCGTCCGGCTGCACGCCAATCACCCGAACCGTGGGCTCCTGCTCCTTGAGGAACTGGCCAACCCCCATCAATGTGCCGCTGGTACCTACTCCCGCGATGAGGTGCGTGATCCTCGTCTCGGTTTGTCGCCAGATCTCCGGTCCAGTCGTTCGACGGTGCGCGGCGACGTTCGCTGAGTTGCCGTACTGATCGGCGTACCAGAATCGCTCCGGCCACCGATCCGCAAGCTGCCGTGCCCTGATGATGGCTCCGTCGGTTCCCTCGAGTGGATCGGTCTCGATCACGTCGGCGCCGTACGCCTCTAGCAAGGCCAATCGCTCAGTCGTCACATTCGCCGGCACACAAACCGTGACCCCGATCGCGGCGGCGGCCCCGAGCATCGCGTACGCAATCGCGGTGTTTCCACTCGACGCGTCGAGCAAACGGCGCCCGGGCAGCGCCCCGAGCGCGAGACCGGCACGCAGGATCTCACGGGCCGGGCGGTCCTTTACTGAGCCACCGGGATTGAACCACTCGGCCTTGAGGTAGACGGTGGGAGCGTGACCGTCGACACTGAGCCGCAGTGGCACCAGTGGTGTGTGACCCACGAGATCCCACAGCGGCGGCTCGTGCGCAGGACCGCTCGGCTTCACCCGCTCCCGACGGGCTGTCTCCACTCGCAACATGCTGTCCTCGAGACGGTTACATGGGTGTCCCAGAAAATACCCGACAGTATGACTCGGGTTTCACCTCAAATAAAAAAACCGTCTTCGCTGCTAACGGTTCCCCACCTCGGTGCGACTGATGCTGACCAGCTCTTGGACCGCCGGTTCTTCGCTCATCAGATCTGCCAGCGAGATGCCCTCAAGCAACTCGTCGATCCGTTGCTGCAGCGCCCTCCACACCGGCCGAATGCTACACGATGCCTCCGGACGGCACCGCTCGGGATCGACGACGTGCACATCACAATTGACTTCAAAGGTGTGATCCTCGGCAGCCTCGATTACGTCCTTCACTGTGACCCGACTTGGGTCCTTCGCGAGGTAATATCCGCCTTTTGCACCACGCACGCTTGAAACCAACCCGGCACGACGGAGTTTGAGGAGGATCTGCTCCACATAATCCGGTGGGAGCCCCTCACGTTCCGCCATGTCGCGGGCGGGCGTAGGACTCTTGCCGCCGAACTTTGCAAGGTGCAGCGATACGATGAGTCCGTACTCGGCCCAGGTTGTGACGCGCAAACGTAACCTCCTTCGGGAAATATTCTCCCGGCGCCACTCGAAATCAAGGAAAATGGCGCCGCTCAGTCCGAACAGTCCCCCAAGGGGTAGATGAAGCCACAGTTGGGACAGGGGTGCTTGCAGCCTGCCGGGGCCGGTAACACTTCGAATCCGCACCGCAAACAACGGTTGTCGGCCGGCGTCGGGTTTTTCGCATTCGGGGTGTCTGGGAAGCGCGCCTTCCCGCGTTCTGTCGGGTCGGCAGGCCCTTCCCTTCGCGGGCTACCCGGCATGCTCGACTTCAGACAACGCGAACCTCTCCCGTCAGAAAGGGATTGGTGGCCCGCTCTCGGCCGATCGTCGTTTCCGGTCCGTGACCGGCATAGACCACCGTCTCGTCGGGCAGGCTGAGGAGTTGAGTGCGGATGCTCTCGAGCAGCGTCACCGCATTTCCCCCGGGAAGGTCCGTTCTGCCGATCGATCCAGCGAACAACGCGTCGCCGACAATGGCCACCCCGTGCCCGACGAAGGCCACGCTACCCGGGCTGTGCCCGGGGACGTGCCGGACCTCGAAACCGAGCTGCCCTACCGAGACCGTCTCCCCCTTGCGCAGGTCGTGCGTCGGTGCCGGGGGAGTCGCGAGGTCCCGGTAGCCCAGCCAGTCGCCTTGGCGCGCAATTCCGTCGTAGAGAGATCGGTCGGCCGGGTGCAGCGCGACGGGAGCGTTCGTGGCATCGACCACCTTCTGGACGCCCAGGATGTGATCGAGGTGGGCGTGCGTGAGCCAGACCGCACGGAGCTCGAGCCGCTCCGTCTCGAGCCGCCGGAGAAAGAGACTTACCTCCTCACCGGGATCGATGATGACCGCTTCCCCACGCTCGGGATCGGCGACGAGGTAACAGTTCTCCTGGAAGACACCGTTGGTCAGGCAAATCACCTTAGGTCGAAGCAACGGCCTCTTGCTCCTGCTGTTCTTTCCGCTCCGCCAGGTATTTCTGCACCGCAATCGCTGCGGTGGTGGCATCACCCACAGCAGTCGTGATCTGCCGGGTGAGCTGGACACGTAGGTCTCCCGCGGCGAAGAGCCCCGGGATCGACGTCATCATGTTCGTGTCCGTCACGATGTAACCGGTGGCGTCGTGCTCGAAGTGCCCTTTGATGATGCCAGAGTTTGGCAGGAACCCAATGAAGATGAACACACCGCCAACCGCCAGCCGAGTTTCCTCCCCCGTCGCCGTATCGCGCAACCGAAGGTGGTTCACGCCTTTGGGATCGCCTTCGACCTCTTCGACGACTTTGTTCCAGATGACTTCGATCTTGGGGTTGTTGAACGCGCGCTTCTGGAGAATTGGCGATGCGCGAAATTCGTCACGGCGGTGGATGATGTAGACCTTTTTCGCATAGCGTGTCAGGTAGTCGGCTTCCTCGGTCGCGGCGTCGCCTCCACCGATCACCGCCAACACTTCACCTTTGAAGAACGCTCCGTCACATACGGCGCAGTACGACACGCCCCGGCCCGCATACTCGAGTTCCCCAGGCACGTTCAGCTTTCGCGGTGTTCCGCCAGCCGTGATGATGACCGCTGGCGCCGTATAGGTCTTGCCTAGCTCCGTCTCCACGTCGAAGTCGCCGTCGTCCCGCTTGGCCACCGAAACCACGGTGTCGGTGACAATGTTGGCGCCAAACTTCTTGGCGTGTTCGGTCATCTTCTCTGCCAGCTCGAGTCCCCGGATACTCTCGAAGCCGATATAATCTTCGATCAACTCGGTGTTGAGGAGCTCGCCGCCCGGAGCGCCGCGTTCTATGAGCAGCGTGTTGAGCATCCCCCGCCCTGCATACATGGCGGCGCAGAGCCCAGCCGGCCCAGCGCCAACCACGATGACGTCATACTGCTGCTTCCCGGTTGTTTCCGTTGTCACTGCTACCTCAAGCGAAGAGTGGGCGGCGGACCACCGTGGAACAGCGTTTGTTCGAGCTCCCGGTGGAATGCCACGGTTTCAAACTCGACCGCGGGATGTTGCGGTCCCGCGAGCTTGCTGAGTCCTGCCTTACCAAGCGTCGACACGCCGTGCAGGTTCCCGCGCTCTCGGTGCAACAGCGCCGCCGCTGCTTGAATGAGACCTTGAATTACTATAGCCTCGGCCTCGGGACGCACCGATCGCCAGATGCACTCCAATTCCTCGTGTGCCTCCCAGTACGCTCCCGCATTGAAGAGCTCAATGGCCCGCTTGGCGTGCACCGGTCGGTCGATCGGTTCCGGGCGAAAGCGCCGCTCTGGCCGCTTCCGAGGCCTGCGCATGATGGTCGTAAGATACAAGGACCCGCGCGTTACCCCCCACTCCGCGTAGTGGCGCGGCTCGCGGCAACTGCCTCGAGCTCCTCGAGCCAGAGCGCCGGAACGTTCATCGACCCGAGCGGCACCCGTTCCTCACCATCCACGACGCCATGCCAATCCGATCCACCGGTGCTCAAGAGTCCGCAGTCGCGCGCCAGCGCGCCGAGTGACGATGCGCTGAATGCGTCGTGCGACGGGTGCAGGACTTCGACGCCATCCACGCCCTGTCGTTTTAGCTCCAGCAGCACAGCGCGCACTCCCCGGTCCTTGAGGTGTGCCGCTGATGTCACGCCTCCAACCGATCGCACGAGCTCGGTCACGGCTGCCACGCGAGGAAGCTGCTTCGGCACGAAGGCGACGCGGCCAGGACTCAGATACTTGGTGAACGCCGCTTGCATGTCCGGGACGACGTCCCGCGCCAACAGCGCCCGCGCGACGTGAGGGCGGCCCAGCGCGCCACCGTTTGCCTCTCGCATCACATCGTCCATGGTGACGGCGATGCCCGCTCGATGAAGCCGACGCACGATCTCGACCGCCCGCAGACGTCGCTGCTCACGCTGATCTGCGAGAAAGCGGTCGAGTGCTGGTGACGACAGCGGTAACTGGTACCCGAGGAGATGCATTTCGCCCCAGCGGGCAGCCACCGAAAACTCGCATCCCGGAACGACCCGCAGTCCCATGGACGCGCCAGCGGCTACTGCTTCCTCCACACCCCCCAACGTGTCGTGGTCGGTGAGTGCGATCGCGGAAAGCCCAGCGTCCGCGGCGCGCCGCACCACGTGGGCGGGCGCCTCGGTGCCGTCAGACGCCGTGGAGTGGAGATGGAGGTCGACGACCGCCACGCTATGCCGTGGCCCGTCCGTACTGGGTCTCGGGACTGGTCCTAGCTGGCTGCGACTGCCGGAAATACTCGATCAGGCGTGCATCGGAGAGTTCGGCGAGCGCGGCATCCCATCGGCGCGCTCCCAAAGGCGAAAACCGCGTCACCCGCCTGACACGTGCTTGGCCGGTACCCTTTTCAAAGACGAGCCCAAACTCGTCGCGGTCGTACACCGTTACACGACCGGATGGGTACACGTGCCACTCTTCGCCTTCGACCTCGATAGTTCGTCGCGCCATGGCTAAACCGACCCCTCGGGCAGGTGCTCGAGGTCTCGCTTGACATCGGACATGAAACGGTCGGCGTCCGCACCATCGACCACACGGTGATCGTAAGAAAGCGAGAGCATTCCCATCGTTCGAATGGCGATGACGTCCTGCCCATCCTCCAGGGTAATGACCTTGGGGCGCTTTTCAATCGAGCCCACACCCAGGATCGCCACTTGTGGCTGATTGATGATTGGCGCGCCGATGTAAGAGCCGAACACACCAGGATTGGTGATGGTAAACGTCCCGTGTTGCACTTCGTCCGGGTTCAGCCGCTTGGTGCGTGCCCGCTCGGCCAGATCTGCCATCCTCTTGGAAATCCCCAGGAGCGACAGCTCATCCGCCTGCTTGACCACCGGCACGATTAGCCCCCAATCGAGCGCGACCGCGATCCCGATATTGATCGATTGGCGGTAGATGATCGAATCACCGCTTACCGAGGAGTTGAGCACCGGGTGCCGCCGAAGCTGATCGGCGATCGTTTTCACGATGAACGTCAAGAACGTGAGCTTGGCACCACGGTCCTCGTATTCCTTCTTCTTCAGCTTGCGCACCTTGGCGACCGTGGAGAAGTCCACTTCGTAGTAGCTAGTTACGTGCGCCGAGATGCGCCGCGACAGGACCATGTGATCGGCCGTCAGCTTGCGAATCCGGCTCATTGGCTCGACCCGATCGCCAGGCCATGGCGCCACCGTCGGATGCTGCACGTCCGACGGGGCCGCCGCTGCGGGAGCCCGCGCAGCCGCCACTCGTTCCTGCGGACCAGTCTCGAGATAGGCAAGGATGTCCTTCTTGGTCACCCGCCCCGCGTATCCACTTCCCTCGATGCGGCTGATGTCGACGTCGTGTTCGGCGGCGATCTTGCGAACCAGCGGGGTCGACCGCCGGCGCAACCGCTCCTCCATCGACTCCTGCCGCCCGTCCCCGGCACCACCTGCGCGAGCAGCCGCCGGAGCCGCTGCCGGTTTCTCAGGAACGGACGAAGGCGCTTCCTTGACCACTGCTTTTTGCTCGGCCGCTTTGGGGGGCTCGGCCGGTGCGGCCTTCTCCGCGGCAGCCGCCGAGCCGCTTCCCGCGCCGGCGGCGGTCCCATCGGTCTCGATCACCGCGACGACGGTTTGAACCTCCACCGTCTGGCCCTCTTCCACCTTGATCTCTGCCAGGACACCGCCGGCCGGTGACGGAATCTCGGCGTCCACCTTGTCCGTGGAGATCTCGAGAATGGGTTCGTCGCGCTTTACCTCTTCCCCCACCTTCTTCAACCACCGGGAGACCGTTCCCTCGGCGATCGATTCACCCATCTGAGGCATGATCACATCTACACGAGCCATCCGGTGTCTCCTGGCATCCCGCCTCGCGGCACGGGAATTTGCGCTGCTGGTGCGTCGTTTCGGGTATGTGGCGATCCGTCGCGTGTGACACGATGATACCATGCAGCGCAAACCAACGCGGCATGGAGCAACGAAGTGGTGTCACGTCGTGTGGCCGACCTATCGTCGCGTCCAATTGTGTAAGATACCCGAGGCTGCTCGATTCTGCGAGCGGACCATTCGCGCTCGTAGCCGCGGTTCAGGCTGGCGGATCGAGTCCGTCCTCCTCGCACCCAATCGCGTGCATGTGCTCGTGTGCGCGCCTGCCACGGCCTCGCGAAAAGCGATCATTCGGCGCGTGCAGACCCTGACAACGCGGGTCGTCCGGGACGCTGGAATGGCCGCTCGCAGCGGTGGCAAGCTGTGGGATGGATGGGCGTGGTGCAGCGTGCTCTCCAACGGGCCCGCCGTGATCGCCGTGCGCCGTTGGCTGGCGGCACGGAGAAAGGCAGTGAGCGGTGAGCGGTGAGTCAGCAGTTCTGGAGCAGCGGTGGCCTGCTCACTGCTCTACCGCTTCTCAGTATTGCAGCAGCCATCGTGCGGCTTTCACCACGTCGCCGGTCTGTGGGAGCACGAAGTCTTCGAGCGGCGGCGAGTATGGCAGCGGCGTGTCGTGCGCCGTCACCCGCATGATGGGACCGTCGAGCCACTCGAAGGCGCGCTCGTTGATCCGAGATGTGATCTCTCCAGCCACCCCGCCAGTTCGCGTGTCTTCGTGCACAATCAACACTTTGTTGGTCTTCTTGACCGACGTGACGATGGCATCTTCATCCATCGGCAGCAACGTGCGGAGGTCCAACACTTCTACTGACGCTCCGTCTAGCTGTTCGATCTGCTCGGCCGCCTCCAAGCACTTCCACAGCATGGCGGACCACGTCACGATCGTCAGATCGGATCCCTCCCGGACGATGTTGGCCTTGCCGATGGGCGTCAGGATCTCCTCGCCCTCAGGCAGGTCCTCCTTGATGCGGCGATACAGGAACTTGTGCTCGAAGTAGATCACCGGATCCTCGTCACGGATTGCCGCCTTGATGAGGCCTTTGGCATCCCGCGCCGTCGCAGGACACACGAGCTTGAGTCCAGGCGTGTGGAAGAACGCCGCCTCGGGCATCTGCGAATGGAACGGCCCCCCACGGACAAAACCGCCGGAGGGACCTCGGACGACGATCGGGGTCGAGAGGCCCGCCCGATACCGCGCCGTGGCGACGTAGTTGGTGAGGATGTCGTAGGCGCACGAGATGAAATCGATGAACTGCATCTCCGCCACGGGGCGAAACCCCATGTGCGCCGCACCCGCTGATGCGCCAACGATCGCCGCCTCGGAGATTGGCGTGTCGATCACGCGCGAGTCACCAAACCGCTCCAGAAACCCGTCGGTGACCTTGAACGCTCCGCCGTAGCGTCCGATATCCTCGCCAATGAGAAAGACCCGATCGTCGCGCTCCATCTCTTCCCACAAGCCCTGACGCAGTGCTTCGAGATACGTCACCTCAGACATCGAGCCTCCGGAACCATAGACGTTCGGCTTCGGTTGGATGCGCGTAGACGCTTGGCAACGCTGTGTCACCTTCCGGCAACGAATCGTGCTCGCATTCTGCCACCGCGGCGGCCAGCTCATCCGACACACGCGCGTCGAGCTCAGCCAGCTCCTCTGTCGAGATCCACCCTTCACCTGTGACACGGTTCACGTAGCGGTCGACGGGGTCGTTACGCTCCCAGGAGTCAATCTCGTCCTTGGGCTGATATCGCTGGTCATCATGTTCGGCGTGCCCCTTCCGCCGGTACGTGACGACTTCGAGGAGACTCACACCTCCACCATCTCGTGCCCGCTCGACGAGCTGTTTGGTGATCTCATACACTGCCACCACGTCGTTGCCGTCCACCATGTGTCCTGGAATCCCGTAGGCAAGCGCTTTATGCGCGAGCCGCTTTACGGCGGTTTGCTGCGCAGTAGGTGTTGAATAGGCGTAGCCGTTGTGCTCGACAATTACGACCAGCGGGACGCGTAACACCGCCGCTAGGTTGATGCCCTCGTGAAAGGCTCCGGCGCTCGTCGCTCCATCACCTACATAGACCAAACCCACACGGGGCTCGCCCCGCATCTTGAAGCTCAGGGCTATCCCCGCCATCACCGGGACCATGTCACCGAGGTGCGAGATCTGTCCGAGGTACCCCAATTCGAGATCGTTGAAGTGGACGTTCATCTCCCGCCCATGGGTGGGGCTCGTGCCCTTGGCCATGTACTGCCGCAGGATCTCCACGGGTTTGGCCCCGCGCACGAGCATCGATCCGAGGTTGCGGATCAAGGGGGACATCACGTCGCCGCTCTTTAGCGTGTACGCGCTGGCTACACTCTCTCCCTCTTGACCGAGAGAGCGATAGAGGCCGCCAATCACCTTGCCCTGACGGTACAGGTTGACGAGTCGATCTTCGAGCGTGCGGGTGAGGCGGAGGTAGTAGTAGATCTCGAGGAGTTGTTCTCGGCTCAGTCCGGCGGGGATGGCCGAGGCGGTGGCAGCGCCCTCCCCGTGGCTCATGCGTGGGCAACCTCCGCATCATAGCCCGATCCCCTGATCGCCTCCACGAGCTGCTCGGGTTGCACCTGCGTAGGATCGCACTCCACCTCGGCGGAGCCGTGCTCGAGATCGACGGCCGCCCCCCACACCCCCCGGACGCCCCGCAACGAGTCCTCCACGGACCTCCGGCAGTGCAGGCAGGTCATCCCGCGCACCACGAGGTGGACAGACATGCTTCCCTCCTCAGTACGATCCCCGTATGACGTGATCCTTGTTCACCTGTCGATGCACCACGCTCAGGAAGCGTTTCGACACCTTGTCCAGCTCGCTTTCCCCAACCTGGTCGGTCGCGATCGTGATGAGCGTGTAGTGGCCACCCTCGGCGCGAACGGTGACGGTGACCCGTCCCATCGTCCCCGCGAAGGTCCTCGTCTTGTCGCCCGATGATTCCGATGCCAGCCGCTCGCCAAAATACCGATCGGCAGCTGCCAAAACATCGTCGATGGAAAGCGATGTTCGATGAAAGTAGCGCATAGGTTACGAAGCTAGGGAAGGAGTGAAGCGACGCAATCGAAGACTATTACCAACGACGCTCAGGCTCGACATCGCCATGGCTGCACTGGCGACAATGGGACTGAGCAGAATCCCTGTAAATGGATACAACACGCCGGCCGCCAGGGGTATCCCCAGGACGTTGTAGATGAAGGCAAAGAACAGATTACTACGGATGGTCCGCATGGTCCGGCGTGATAGCTCGATCGCCGTCACTACATCACGCAGATCCCCTTTGATCAAGGTGATGTCCGAGGCTTCGACAGCAACGTCGGTCCCCGTTCCAATCGCGAAGCCAACGGTGGCCTGAGCCAACGCCGGAGCGTCGTTGATACCGTCGCCCACCATTCCGACGCGGCGTCCATCGCGCTGGAGCCGCTTCACTTCTTCGACCTTGTCCCGCGGGTCGACCTCGGCCAGACAGTGCTCGATCCCCACCTCTTGGGCCACCAGTGCGGCCGCTGCGTTGCTGTCGCCACTCAGGAGATAGAGCTCGAGTCCCATGGCTTTCAGGCGGGCCAGCGTTTCTTTTGCGTGTGGCTTCACCGCATCCGCCAGGACGATGACCCCCTGCACGACGTCGTTTGCAATCACCGCCACTGGGGTGTGTCCGGCGAGGACGTGTTGCTGTGCTTTTGCACGCAGTCGGCCAAGGTCGATGTTGCGCTCGTCGGCGTGCCGAAGGCTGATGACCTCGACGAGGAACTTGCCGACGATCCCCCGTACCCCCCGCCCCTCCATCGCGACAAATCGCTCGACCGGCGGGAGGTCGAGTTCCTTGGCACGCGCCGCCTCTACGATCGCGCCAGCTAGCGGGTGCTCCGACCGACGCTCGACGGCTGCAGCTAAGCGTAGGATCTGTGTTCCGCTCACCGTCTCACCATCCGAGCGCTTCGCGCTCAAGACGTGCGTGACCAACGGTCGTCCCTCGGTGAGAGTACCAGTCTTGTCGAACACAATCGCGTCGAGACGCTGTACTGATTCCAGCGCGTCCCCGCCCCGAATCAAGACCCCGTGTTCTGCACCCTTGCCGGTTCCCACCATGATGGCAGTCGGCGTCGCGAGACCGAGCGCGCAGGGGCACGCAATGACGAGCACGGTGACCATCGCCACCGTGCTGAACACCAGAGCAGGTGCCGGACCCCAGACGAACCATGCCACAAAAGCGCCGATCGCGATGGCGATAACGATGGGGACGAAGACACCCGCGACGGTGTCGGCCAGGCGCTGGACCGGCGCTTTGGTTCCCTGCGCCTCTTCCACCAACCGGACAATCTGCGCGAGTGCCGTATCCTTGCCGACCGCGGTGGCCTTCACAAGGAGCGAACCCGTGGTGTTGGTCGTGCCCCCAAAGACCCTTGCACCCCTGGCCTTGGAGACGGGCATCGGCTCGCCCGTGAGCATCGCCTCGCTGACCGCGGATTCGCCCCCTGTGACGATGCCATCAACGGGGATGGTGTCACCCGGACGCACGACCACCAAGTCCCCCACCTGCACCTCTTCTACGGGAACGTCGCGGTCCACACCGTCAACCTGCACCCGGGCCGTCTTCGGCCGGAGCGCCAACAACCGCCGGATCGCCTGCGAGGTCTGACCTTTGGCCCTTGCTTCGAGCAGTCTGCCGAGCAGGATCAGCGCAATGATCGCGTTGGCCGCTTCGAAGTACACATCGGCCGGCAGGCCGGCGCTGGTGAACACCCAGGGGAGCAAGGTCGCGACGGTCGAGTACAGGAAAGCCGCCCCCGTTCCCAGCGCGATGAGCGTGTTCATATCTGCCGTGCGATGGTGCAGACCACTCCACGCGCCGCGAAAGAACTGTCGGCCACTCCACGCCATCACGGGAATCGACAGCAGCAACATGGCAAGCTTGAGCTGTTGCGGCTCGCGGGCGGCAAACGCGTAGAGGTCTGGCAGGAGTCGACCAAGCGCGTCGTTGAGCGGCGCGAGCACACGGGCGATGAGGTCGTGTTCCTTGGTGCTCATGCTCACCATCAACGGCATCGACCCGATCATCGTCAGCACCGCCACGACGGCCGCAACCACGAACTTTCCGAACAACGAGCGGAACTCTCGTTTCTGCCGCAGACGTTCGCGCTCGAGTGGGTCCTCAGCCGCGACTGGTTGCGAGACCTCAAATCCGGCGCGGGCGACTGCTTCTTCCAGATCGCGGGACGCAACCAAGCCCGGCACGTATTCCACGCGGACTTGCTCGGTGGCCTGATTGGCGACTGCGGAGAGGACACCGGGCAACGCCGTCAACTCATCCTCGAGTCGCGCCACGCCGGACGCGTAATGCAGCCCGGTGACGCCGAACGACATCGTCGACTTGGCACAATCGTAGCCGGCCTCCCGCACGGCCTTGACCAGTTGCGCCACTTGGGGGCCACTGTCGGCAAGCGTCACGGTGGCCTTCCCCGTGGCGAAGTTCACCGCCGCCTCTCGGACTCCCGGTACCCGGCCAAGGTGCTTTTGGACCGTGGCGGCGCATGCGCCGCAGGTCATTCCCTCCACCGGGAGTGAGATCCGGATGTCACCCATGGGTTGAATGCCCCCGACCGAGATTCGCGCGCGCCCGTTCGCCCCCCACCTGCGCCACGACCCGACCTTGCATGACGCCGTGTCCGCAGGAGAACGGATAGTCCCGGGCGTTGCCGGGCGTGAACTCGATCTTGGTGGTGGCGAAGGACGGCAATTCTCGGTCGATCCCCAGGTCGGGAAACACCACACGCTCGGAACACGCGGCCGTTTCGTCGCGATAAAACAAGAGGCGGACCGGACGGCCCGCCTCCACGAAGATCGTGTCGGGGTCATAGCCCCCCTTCACGAGCACTTGCACTTCCTGGACGCCGCCGTTGGTCGGCCTAGCGGCTGCGGTACGCGCCCGTGGACCGAGAAAGAACCAAAGCTCCCCAACAATGAGCGCCGCCCCAAGGAGGACGACGACTACCTCTCCGACACTCACACCGTCTGGTAGTCGTAGTACTCGATTCCGAGATGGGTGATCTGCTCCTCACCCATCAACCACCGGAGCGTATTCTTGAGCTTCGTGTGCTGAATGAAGAGATCGTGCTCCGGGGTGAGCTCGGGCGCGGCCATCGGGCTCTTGAAGTAGAACGAGAGCCACTCTTGAATGCCACTCAGGTCGCACCGCTGCGCCAGGTCGAGGAACAGCGTGAGATCATGAACCAGTGGCGCGGCCAGGATGGAGTCGCGGCACAGGAAGTTGATCTTGATCTGCATCGGATAGCCCAGCCATCCGAAGATATCGATATTGTCCCACCCCTCTTTGTTGTCACCACGCGGCGGGTAGTAGTTGATGCGAACCTTGTGATACACCTTGCCGTAGAGGTCCGGGTACATGCTCGGCTGGAGAATATGCTCGAGCACGCCGAGCTTGGATTCTTCCTTGGTCTTGAAGGACTCGGGGTCGTCCAGCACCTCACCGTCGCGGTTGCCCAAGATGTTCGTCGAGTACCACCCCGACAGCCCCAGCATCCGAGCCTTGAGCATGGGCGAGATCACCGTCTTCACCAGCGTCTGTCCCGTCTTGAAGTCCTTCCCACAGATGGCGACTTCCCGATCGAGCGCCAGCGCCTGCAGCGCCGGCATGTCGACCGTGAGATTGGGTGCGCCATTGGCAAACGGCACACCTTCCATGATGCTCGCCCACGCGTAGAGCATGGACGGCGCAATCGCCGGATCATTGGCGTCCATCGCCTTTTCGAAGGCCATGAGCGTCTGATGTGCGGGCCCGGTGGGGATGAACACTTCCGTGGATGCACACCAGATCATGACTAGTCGGTCGCAGTCGTTGGTCGCCTTGAACGTCCGAATATCTTCGCGCAACTCCTCCGCGAGATCTCGCTTGCTGGATCCGCGCTTGATGTTCGTGCCGTTTAGGCGCTTCACATAATTTCGATCGAAGACGGCGGGCATCGGTTTGATGCTCTTGAGAAAGCCAGAGACAGGCTCGATCTGCTCGCCCTCGAGGACGCCCGCCACCTTGGCCGACGTGTAACCATCATCCGGAATCGGATCCCACGCCCCGAATACCAGGTCGTCGAGCTCCGCCAACGGCACGAAGTCCCGTATGCGAGGCGAGCGATGCTCTGTTCGCTTCCCGAGCCGGATCGTACCCATCTCGGCAAGGGATCCGATTGGCTTGGCTCGCCCCCGCCGAATGCTCTCGACCCCCGCCACATAGGTCGTCGCCACCGCACCCAACCCCACCAGCAGCACGCCGAGTTTACCCTCGGCGGGCGCTATTGATCGCTTGGAAGTATCAGTCACTCCCACGTCCTTTCCTCGTTGAACTTGCTAACACCGGTTCCACCGGCTCCGCCCAGCGTGGTTTCGTTGCCCGCCGAACCCCTCCCGTGGCGCTCCGGACGTGCAACACGCGCTGAACGACCGTCACGACAGCGACGACCGCCAAGAGCGCGATCACCGCAAACAGGAGCATGCCGCCCGGTCCGGCACCAAAAAACAATGTCGGGGCCCCAAGCCCCAGGACCCGCTCGGCGCGTTGGGCGATCCCAACCTTACATTCGAGACCCAGCCCCTCAGCACGGGCACGGGCGTACGACACGGTCAGACCGGCCGCCATGGCAATCATGGCCAGCGTTACACCGGGTATCTGCCACCGTTGCTCGACACCGCCGGCGATGAAAAAGATGGCGATGCCAATAAACAACGCCGACTCTCCCACCCGGTCCAGTGTCGAATCGTAAAACGCGCCAAACTTCGTCGTTCGGCCACCCAGCCGCGCGACCCGGCCGTCGAGCATGTCAAACACACCACTCAACAGCAGCAGCGCAGCACCGAGCCGCACGGCGCCATAACCGAAGGCGATCGCCGACGCAACGAGGACCGCCGTGCCCACGCTCGTGATGGCGTTGGGTGTGACACCCATCGCCACCAATCGGGACACGAACGGCTCGAGCAACGCCTCGAACCCCCGCCTCAGAAACCCAGGGATCAGCATGACCAGGTCATAACAGATAGGCAGGTAAGAATAACGGCGGCATGGGGCGGCGGCAATCAGTGCCCCCTTGGACGGCGGGATTGGCGGGAGACGGGGGATTGCTCAGCTCAACGGCCACCGCTCCCACCTCTCCCTCCCATTCCGCCTATCCCGCCTAGTACAACAGGTACTGTCGGCGCATCTCCCGAAACTTCGTCAGCCCTGCCGTCCAGCTCGCCACGATGGTTTCCCAGGGCTCCCCCCGCTCGAGCATCAACCGTACGCCATCGTTGCCGGCAAGTCGATCGAAGGTGGCCGGTGTGAAACGGAACGAATCCGCATGAACCCGGCGCACCGCTGCGAGCAACGCGATGGTGGTGACCACGGGGTCGTAAGCGGCACGATCGGTAACCTCAAGCACGATCGCTGGCAGCGACGCTCCAGCGTACTTGCCGTCGGTTGGGGACTCCGGTACGACGACCGAATCACGAAATGCGACGCCGACCTGCGGTGCGACACGGTCGATCACCCCACGCGTATTGAGCCAGGGCGCCGCCAGCAGCTGAAAGGCGATCGGTGTGCCCCGACCAACCGAGAGATTGGTACCTTCCAACAGCACGAGCCCCGGGTAGTGGGTCGCACTCTCCAGGGATGGCATGTTGGGAGACGGACGAATCCAGGGGAGTCCTGTCTGATCGAACCACAGCACCCGACGCCAGCCATCCACGGGAACGACCGTGAGCGCGGCACCCATGCGCAGCTGCGCATTCCCCATGAGCGCCAACTCACCGATCGTCATCCCGTGACGGAGCGCCACCGGCAACATGCCGACAAACGTAGCGAACGCGGTGTCGAGGACGGGACCCTGCACCGCGACCCCTGCTATCGGATTGGGCCGGTCCAGGAGGACGACGTGCACCTCGCTGCGCGCCGCGACCCGCATCGCCAAGAGGGCCGTCGAGATGTACGTATACGGGCGGGCACCGATGTCCTGGAGGTCGATGAGCAGGACGTCCACGTTTTCGAACATGGCCGGCGTCGGGGCGCGCTCGGCACCGTAGAGACTATAAATAGGAATGCCCGTAGCGGAATCGGTGCCGTGCCCGATATCCTCCTGATCGAGCACGCCCCGGTACCCATGTTCTGGGCTGAAGATTGCGGTAACTTGCACGCCGGCATCGAGCAGACGCTCGAGGTCGCCCATGCCCGACCGATCCACTCCGGTCTGGTTGGTCAGGAGCCCGACTCGCCGGCCGGTGATCAGCCGGACCGAGTCGGTGAGCAAGACATCAATTCCGGGTCGCACGGCTTCACGACCTGGCCCCGGTTGGGCACACGCGAACCAATACGGTACCAAAATGAGTATCAGAGTCTTATGCGACATTGGTTGAAACTGCTCCTCGTTCTCATGGTCGCCGGGAGCTGCGGTCCTCAACGGCCCCCACAAGCCGCACCGGCGCCGGACGCCGAGGAGGCTCCGCCACCGCTGCCACCACCGACGCCGGACCCGTACGCGGTGCTGCCCCAGGTGACCGTACCTCCACCCGTTCACAAGATAAGCCCAGATTCATTGCTCCAGACGCTCACCATCGAGCAAAAGGTGGGGCAGCTGGTCATGCCCTGGCTGTTGGGCAACTACGCCGCGTACGAGAGCGACGAGTATGACATGCTCTCGACGTGGATCGACTCCCTCGAGTTGGGTGGGATCATCATCTCCGTGGGCTCGCCGCTCGACGTGGCGGCGAAGCTGAATGCCCTGCAGGAGCGATCCCGTCTCCCCCTCCTGATTGCGGCGGACATGGAATGGGGAGCAGCCATGCGATTTCGTGGAGCCACCCCGTTTCCCATGGCCATGGCGTTCGGCGCCACCGGACGAGAACTCGACGCGTATCAGCTAGGACGCATCACGGCCCTCGAAGCGCGCGCGGTGGGTATTCATTTGACGTTCTCCCCGGTCGCGGATCTGAACAACAACCCCCAAAACCCGATCATCAACACTCGCTCGTTCGGTGAAGATCCCAAGGCTGCATCCACCCTCATCGCAGCCTATGTGCGCGGGGCCGAGGAGCATGGACTGTTCACGACCGCCAAACACTTCCCCGGCCACGGAGATACCGGCACCGATTCCCACTCGGAGCTGCCGGTGGTCTCAGGCTGTTGGGACCGGTTGGATACACTCGAACTCGAGCCGTTCCGTGCCGCCATCGAAGCGGGTGTGACGGCCGTCATGACAGCACACCTCGCCCTGCAGTGCTTTGGCATGAGCTCGGAGCCGGCGACACTCTCTTCGCTCGTCGTGACCGGTGTATTACGAGACTCGTTGCGCTTCGGAGGACTGGTGGTCACCGACGCATTGGCCATGGGCGCAATCGTCAGTGGGTACGGAGCGGGCGAGAGCGCCGTGCGCGCCTTCCTCGCAGGAAACGACCTCCTGCTCGTGCCAGCCGACGTCCGGGCGGCGCGCGATGCGATGGTGGATGCGGTATACAGCGGAAGAATTCCGGGCGACCGACTCGACCGATCGGTGCGAAGGGTGCTCGAGCTGAAACGCCGGGCGGGGATCTTTCATCAGAGAACCGTCCCGTTAGACAGCGTCCCTTCCGTGCTCGGCCGTCGCGACTTCGTGGACATCGCCAACGATATCGCGGCGCGTGCGCTGACACTTGTACAGGCTGGACCGATCGACGAATTCCGCAGGACGCGCAGCCGCACCGCGGTCATTACCTACGCCGAGGAAACCAACCTCCACGTCGGCGACGATCTGATGCGAGAATTACGGCGCCACGGCGAGACGGTATCGACGTTCCGCCTGTACCCAGCATCGGGACCGATGTCGTACGATTCGGCGCGCGCCGTGATCAGGCGCAGCCCCCGCGTCATCTTCGCCGTCAGCGTGCGATTCATTGCGGGCCGTGGCCACGTCGATCTGCCGGATCCACTCGCGGGGTTGATTCTCTCGACCGAACGAAGAACGCCCACCGTTTTGGCATCGTTCGGAAGTCCCTACCTCCTCGCCCAGCTCCCAGGATTCGACGGGGCCTACCTCCTCGCTTGGAGTGACAACGCGGCAACCGAACTCGCCGTGGCCCGGGCGATCGCTGCGAATGCACCGATCACCGGACGTTTGCCCATCACGCTCTCGTCCACCCATTCCCGAGGGCACGGAATCATCCGCGGGGCACCATGAACCGCGCCGCGAGCGTGTCGTTCGTCTGTCTCGTGTTCGCCGCAAACGCGGTGTTGGCTCAAGCCCCTCCGCTCCCTCTAGACACAGCACGGTTCGCTGGGATCGGCAGCTATCTGGAGGCCGAGGTCCGAAATGGATCCTTTCCCGGAGCCGTACTATGGGTCGGGTGGAGACAAGCCATCGTCTATCGAACCGCGGTCGGGCAATACGGAATCGACGATCCGCGCCCGATCAACGACACGACTCTGTACGACCTTGCGAGCCTCACCAAGGTCGTCGGGCTCACTACCGCGACCATGCTGCTCATCGCGGACGGCCGGCTCGACCTCGATACACCAGTGCGCGAGATAGTCCCCGACTTTACTGGGCCAGGCAAATCCGATGTGCTCGTCAGACACCTGCTGACACACACGTCGGGACTCGCACCCTGGGAGCCACTTCACCTCGAGACGCGGACGCGAGACGAGGCGCTCCGGCGCGTCAACGCCGCGCCGCTGGAAGCGCCTCCCGGTGAGCGATACGCCTATTCGGACCTCGGCGCGATTCTGCTCACGCAGGTCGTGGAGAGAACCGCCGGGATGGCGCTCGATGAGTTGCTCGAGAGCCGTGTCTTTACACCGCTTGGGATGACCACCACTCGGTTTCGACCGCCTCCAGCCTGGCACGATCAGATCGCTCCCACCGAGCGAGACCCATGGCGGCGACGGACACTCCGCGGCGAGGTGCATGACGAGAATGCCGCCCGGCTCGGGGGCGTCTCCGGACACGCCGGGCTGTTCGCATCCGCACCGGATCTCGCCCGCTTTGCGGAGTGGCTCCTCGACGCGTACCACGGACGGTTGACTGAGCATTCGGCCGTTTATCTCTCTGCCGATCTCGTGCGCGAGTTTACGCGTCGCCAAGCCGGACCGGCAGGATCCACCAGAGCCCTGGGGTGGGATACCCCATCTCCCGCCGGCCGAGGCTCGGCGGGTCGCCTGCTCTCGCCCCGGAGTTTTGGTCATACGGGATTCACCGGCACGAGCATATGGATCGATCCAACGCGAGAACTCTATATCATCTTGTTGACCAACCGGGTGCACCCAACCCGCACCAACAACGCAATCCGCCGGGTGAGGAGAGTGGTCGCGGACTCGGTAATAAAAACCGTGGAAGGCATAGAGGGAGGTTAGTGGGTATGCAGTTTGCAGCTCTTGCCTG
The DNA here is from genome assembly GCA_041577295.1 of Gemmatimonadales bacterium. Lineage (GTDB taxonomy): Bacteria > Gemmatimonadota > Gemmatimonadetes > Gemmatimonadales > GWC2-71-9 > JBDHDH01. Next base: position 30,941 of record JBFGJG010000026.1, on the reverse strand, counting down.
CTGGGTGGTCGCGGGCGCGGTGCTTGTCGGGTAGGTGCGTAACTTGTTCACTGACAAAGAGTTTTGGACAGTTGCCGTTGACACCCAACAAGGCCGATGATAAGTTCCTCGCGTCTGGAAGGAGACTGCGATGAGCACCACACAGCAACCTGAAGTTGATGTCACACTGAAACTTACGGACAACGCAGTGGAGCAGGTGAAGGCGTTTATCGCGCAGGAAGACGTCTCTGTAGAAACCGCGGGGTTGCGGGTGGGCGTGCTCCCTGGTGGGTGTTCGGGCTTCAAGTACGGTTTGAACATCGAAGAACAGCCGTTGGAGGACGATCTCATCCTGGAGGTCAGTGGGCTCCGGGTGTTTGTCGACATGTTCAGCGCACAGTATCTCCAGGGTACGATCATCGACTACGTCTCCTCGGTCCAGGGCTCTGGGTTCACGTTTGACAACCCTAGCGCCACCGGCGGTTGTGGATGCGGTAGCTCTTTCAGCGCATAGACGCTTGCGCAAACAGATAGGTACAATCATGGGCCTGCGGCTTTCCGCGGGCCCTTTCGCTTCCCCCCAAACCCACATCTCCTGCCTCCACTGTAGATCCGCATGACCCCACTCGACCTCGCCGTCATGGGCGTCTACCTGGCGATCGTGGTCGCCATCGGGGTCCACTTCACCCGCCGGCAGCGCGATGCGTCTGACTACTTTCTCGGTCGCCACAACTTGCCGTGGTGGGCGGTGATGCTCTCAATCGTGGCGACGGAGACATCGGCCCTGACTGTTATCTCGGTACCCGGGCTTGGAGCGCGCACCGACCTCACGTTCTTGCAGTTACCCCTCGGTTATCTGATCGGACGCGTCGCAGTCGCAATTTGGCTACTGCCCGGCTACTTCCGGGGCGAGCAGGAGACCGCTTACGCCCGACTCGAAACACGCTTCGGTGTTGGGACGCGCAAGGTCGCATCGAGCATTTTCATGGCCATTCGCGCTCTCGGCGACAGCGTGCGCGTGTTTGCCACCGCCATTCCCCTGGCCATCGTCACCGGTTGGTCCATTCCCGTGAGCATCGTCGTAGTGGCTGTCGCGACGCTGGCGTACACCTGGGCGGGTGGCATCCGCGCGGTGGTGTGGGTCGACGTACTCCAGTTGGGGATCTACGTGGTAGGCGGTATCGTGGCGATCCTCGTGGCGGCCCAACTCGCGGGGGGGTTGGGGTCGGTGCTCGACCGGGCAGCTGACGCAGGCAAGTTGCGGGCGATCGACTGGCAGTTCTCCTTTGGCACCACCTACACGTTTGCGAGCGGTCTCGTCGGTGGAGCGTTGCTCTCCGCTGCGTCGCACGGCACCGACCACCTCATCGTACAGCGTCTCCTCGCCACACGCGCACTCCCCGATGCCCGGCGCGCGCTCGTCGGGTCCGGGATCATCGTCATCATCCAATTCGCAATCTTTCTATTCGTGGGCACCTGTCTGTGGGCGGCTGGGGTGGACGACGGGAGCGGTTCGGGCGATTCCTTGTTTCCGGCCTTCGTCGTCAACTACTTGCCGAGCGGTCTCGCTGGGTTGGTCGTAGCCGGACTGCTCGCGGCAGCGATGAGCACGGTGAGCTCCTCGCTCAACTCCTTGGCGTCCGCCACCACGCACGATTTCTACGCCTCGCTCACTGGCCGTCGTGATTCACAACACCTCCTCGCCGTGGGCCGATGGGCCACGGTAGCATGGGCGATCGTGCTGAGCGCTGGTGCGCTCTCGTTCCGCTCGAACGATCAGCCGGTGGTGGAGCTGGCGTTGTCGATCGCATCAATCACGTACGGCAGCCTGCTGGGGACGTACCTCTTGGGCGGCATCAGCCGACGCGCGCGTCAGGCGGATGCGATGCTCGCTATCGGAGTTGCGACCGTGAGCATGGTCAGCGTCGTGCTCATCAAACCGGGCCCGTTTGCGAATTTGGCGTGGCCGTGGTACGTACCGCTGGGTACACTGATCACGGTTGGAGCGGGATTGCTCTCTGCAGCGTTCCCGAAACCGAGGGAGACAACGTGATCGTGCTCGTTGGAGTAGACGCCGGAAGTTCCCACACGGAGGCGGTCGTCGCTGACGAAGCGCTGCGGACGCTGGCGCGTCGTCGTGGACACGGCGCTGCGGTCAGCCCGGGTGGGGAGAGCGAATCGGCCGTTGCGATTGTCACAGTGGTTCGCAGCGCGCTCGATGCGGCGGGAATTGGGCCGCGGATCGATTCACTCGTGGTGGGTGCGGCAGGTGCTGGCCGCGAGGCTGAGCGCGCCGCGCTGCGCAACGCGATCCACGCCGAGCTCGGTGGCGAGACCAAGCTCGCCGTGACCACGGATGCCGCCATCGCACTCGAAGCAGTATTTCACGGAGAGCATGGCATCGTACTGAACGCCGGATCGGGCTCGATCGCGTATGCGCGGGACCCATCCGGGGTCGTTTGGCGTGTTGGTGGTTTGGGCTGGCAGTTTGGCGATGATGGCAGTGGATATGCGTTGGTGCGCTCCGCCCTCGGCGTCGTGGGAAGAGCCGCGGATGGGCGTGGCCCGCGTACACAGCTCACGCACCGATTGGCGGAGGCGGTTGGAGCGGGGACGCTCGACGACATGATCCGGTGGACGCAGACAGCGGATCGCAACGCCGTGGCCGCGCTGGCGCCGCACGTGTGTGAGGTGGCGGCCGGGGGCGATGCCCCCGCGCGGCAATTAGTACAGCAAAGTGCCGAGGATCTGGCCGATCATCTGGAAGCGTTGCTGGGGCGATTTCCCGAGCGGCGAGACGTGCGCGTCGCGCTCTGTGGCGGACTGTTGAGTTTCGGCTCGCCAGTTCGCAAGGCGCTCGTGGCGGTTGTGCGTGAGCGACTCCCGATGCTCGAGATCATGGACGTGGCTGTCGATCCCCCGATGGGGGCGCTGGCACTGGCGGCCGAGATGGTGTCATGAGGAGCGGGATGGAGTGCGATGCCTCTCCTGCCTCTCCAGGGAGAATCCATACCGCTTAATACCGTCTCTCCCGCCCATCGAGCCATCTGGTCTCACCCCACCTCTACCACCTTCTTCCCCACTAACCGGACTACCAGCAGGATTACTGCCGCTCCAACGAGCAATGAGATCCACGGTGGGAAGCCAAACGCGGTCGGCACATCGCCCACCAGCATTCCGACGAACGCTACGAGCAAGGCGTACGGAAGTTGCGTGCGTACGTGATCCACGTGGTCGCATCCGGATGCCATGGAGCTCAGCACGGTCGTATCGGAGATTGGCGAGCAGTGATCACCAAAGATCGATCCCGCCATGACCGATGAGATCACACCCAGTAGCACCGTGTAGTGCGCGCCGCCGGCAAAATCGACACCGCCACCGAGTGCGACAGCCAGAGGAACCACAAGAGGGAAGAGGATGCCCATGGTTCCCCACGATGTCCCGGTCGCGAACGAAATTCCGGCGGAAATTATGAACACGGCCACGGGGAGCAGCTGGACTGGCATGCGGTCGGATAGCGCACTCGACAGAAAGGGTGCGGCACCGACGGCGGTTGTGACCTCACCCAGCGACCAGGCCAGGACCAAAATGATCATGGCGAGCATCATCGCCCGCATGCCGCCGAGCCATGCGCGAATAACCTTCGGCAGACTCAGGATGCGCTGTCCCAGCGCCAACACCATGGCAACGACGCAGCCCACTAAGGATCCCCACAGTAGGCTGTCGAAGGGATCGGCCGCACCCAAAATGTCACGAATCCCACGGGGCTCGCCTGCCGGGATTCCTTGCAGGCCAGAATAGACGAGTCCAGCGATCACGGTGACGACCACGGCGATCACCGGCCCGGCACCGTTCCACCACTTGAGCGGCGTTCCGTCGGGCGGCTCCATGAGATCGCCCTCGGTATCCGCCGCGAGCTGGGCTCCGGGGCGATAGAGTCCATTGCCCGAGGCGGCCCGGCGTTCGGCGGGCAGCATGGGACCGAAGTCGCGACCGCTAATGAGCAGGAGCCCCACGGTGAAGATGGCCAGAATGGGATAGAACAGGTACGGGATCGAATGGAGAAAGATCTCGAAGGGCGAGGCCGACGTGAGTTGGGCCACTAGGGCCGGATCTCCCGCGTTCTGCGTCGCCGCCAATTGCAGGCTATCCCCAATCAGACTCAGCTCGAACCCCACCCAGGTCGAGACGAACACGATGACCGATACGGGTGCCGCGGTGGAGTCCACGATGTACGCCAGCTTCTCCCGCGAAATCTTCAGCCGATCGGTCAGCGGGCGCATGGTGTTGCCGACGATCAAAGTGTTGGCGTAGTCATCGAAGAAGATGGCAAGCCCAGCCAGCCAGGTGGCGAACTGGCCACGGCGTCGCGACGTCGCGAGCGGTGTGACGGCCTGGACGATCGCACGCGTACCACCAGTGGCGCTCATCACCCCCACCATCCCACCAAGGAGCAGTGAGAAGATCACGATGGCCGCGTGGTCCGAGTCGGCCAGTGCCGGGTGCACGTAGCGCTCGACCGTCATGAAGAGGGCAGCCAGCGGGTTGTACCCGGCCACTAGGAAGCTGCCTAGCCAGATTCCCACGAACAGGCTGCTCACCACCTCGTGGAAGATGAGGGCGAGCGCGATGGCGACGAGTGGCGGCAGCAGACTCATCCACCCTGGAATCACCGGCCGATCGATCGACTCGGTGATCTCGCCAACCGTTACCTCCAGCGGGACCGCGGTGGCTGCCTCGACGCGGACGTCACGAAAGGACGCCTCGCCCACGGGGGGAACCGCGATCTCGCCGAGAAGTGTGCCGTCGGCTCCACGGAGCGCCGCGCGCACGGTATCGAGCGACGTGGGCGTCCGCACAGTGATCGTGAAAGGGATGTCGCGGAGAATCACCTGCGGCGCATCAATCTCGACGTCTTGCGCCCGCAACGCGGGCACGCAGAGGACACTGGCTAGCAGAAGAGCGGCGATACGGCGGGGCACAGTCACGACACACAGCCTCACCCGTTCCCTGTGCGCGAGCCATCGCATCGGTATCATGCGCCGACCTTTCATAAAGGTCATGATGAAGGTCACGACAAAGGCGCGAGAGCTACTTGTCAGCCCTCGCGCCTCGAGAGGTCGATGCTTACCGGAAGTGCCTAGTTACCGGCTTCGTCTACCGGCGTAAACCCGATGACCTGAACACCGGCGCCACGCGCGATGTCCATGGCCTCGATGACGTCTTGATACTTCCGGTTGCCAGCAGCCTTGATGAACATCAGCTTGGCCGGGCGATTGTCGTAAATCTCATGCAACCGAACGTCCAGGGCGGCCTTGGGCACGGCCTGGGCGTTGATAGCGTACGAACCGTCGTCCTTGAGCTCCAGGACGATCTGGTTGGTCGCCTGCTGTGGCTGATCCTGTGTCTGAGGAGGTGCCGGCGGTGGTACCTGCACATCCATCGCCTTCCGCGAGAGCGGCACCTGCATCATGAATATGATCAGCAGCACCAGCAGAACGTCGATCATCGGTACGACGTTGGGTTCGGAACTGTACGCGCCGCCGCTCTGGGGAATTTGGATCGCCATGGCTACGGCCCTCCTCCTCCGAACATGCCGCTACTTTCACGGAGCTCTTCGGTAATGGCCGCCAGCACTCGCACGCCAGCGCGGCGCGCGATCTCAACGCCCTCTTGTACCTTCGCAAACTCGAGATTCCGGTCTGCCTTGAAGTACAGGATCTTGTCCGTCGTGCGTTGATTGAACAGCTGGGACAGCATCTCTTCGAGCTGGCCCTCCGGCACGACACCGATCTTACCATCGCCGGGGTCGAGATAGTACCTGCCATCCTGATCGATCCCGAGTACGACATCCCCACCCTCTTCAGGTCGGGAATCGATGTTCTTCCCCATCGGCATTTGAGCCTGGAAACCCGACGCGATCACCGGCGTGACGATCATGAAGATGATCAGCAATACCAACATGATATCGATCATCGGCACGACGTTGGGCTCGGCGTTCAGGCTCCCCTTTTCGCCTACCTGCATTCCCATAAGTCAGTCGCTCCTCTTCGAGGTCCGCGGGGCTCGTTCGCTTACTTGGAGACGTGCCCAGTTGCGGCGGCTTGCTGCGCCTTGAATTCCTTCGTGAAGATCGAGCGGCCAAATTCCGTCCCGACGCTCTTGATCAGGAAGTCGATCAGCTCTTTCGACGTGTAGGTCATCTCGACGGTGAAGTTCTCGACCTTCGTCTGGAAGTAGTTGTAGAACCACACCGCGGGGATGGCGACGCCAATACCGATACCGGTGGCAAACAACGCTTCGGCAATACCCGCCGAGATGGCCGCCAGTCCGCCGGAACCCGAAACCGCCATGCCGGTAAAGGAGTTCACGATGCCGAACACGGTACCCAGCAGTCCGACGAAGGGCGCCGTGGCACCGATCGTGGCCAGAAGACCGAGACCCCGTTTGAGCTCGGCGAGCAGGATGAGCATCTGACGCTCGATCGCCCGCTCGGCCGAGTTGATGTCGGCGGTCGTGATGGTGGCCCGGTCACGCAGCAGCGGCTTCACCTCAGCGAGCGCCTCGCCGAGCACGCGCGCCACGTGGGAGACTTTCTGCTTCTCCGCCAGCTCGATAGCCGCATCGAGCTGCTCTTCTTGAATGAACCGCGCAAACTCAGGTGCAAACTTCTGGGTTTCCTTTCGGCTCTTGCGGAACCGCCACCACTTCTGGACAGCGAATCCGAGCGACAGGATCGACATCACGATGAGGATGATGATGATGCCGCGGGCGAACCACCCGATTTCATGCCACATTTCATAAAAGGATATTTCCATGAGTCCTGAGCCTCCGCTCGGTTTACGGGATGATTTGGAACGCCTCGATTCTCAGCGGATTGAGCGCTTAGCGATTCAGGTTGAACACGATCGGCATGCGAACCAACACCTTGACCGCCTGCCCGCGCACTCGTCCCGGACGGAAGAGACACTTCATGATCATCTCTTTGGCCGGTGCTTCGAACGCCTTGTGCGTCGAGTCCAGCGGGCGGACCGAGTTGCCGTCGGCGTGACCGGTTTGGTCGACGACGAACTCGAGCAGCACCGTACCCTCGATCCCCGCCTGCTGCATCATGCGAGGATAGGGAGGTCGCGGACACGAGATCGCTTCGGGTGTTTCATCCACCACCGCTTCGGCAAACACCTGGGTGAGGTCGACTGGTCCGGTGCCACCCTCAACACCTTGGAAAACGCCGCCCTCGACGCCCTGACCCGTGTAATCACGCGGATCGAAGCGCTCATTCAAGTTGATGGGCGGAATCTCAGTGGGGATGTCGATCGGTGCCGCCAGGGTCTGGAACCCCTTGGGCGGTGGATTGAGTGAGGTGATGATAGGGGGCTTTTCAGGTTCCGGTTCTGGTTCCTTCTCGGTCTCCTCAATAAAGACCATCGTCGTTTCCGGAACCGCCTCCATCACGGCTTCGCTCGCCTTCATCGTCGCCACCACCCCCGCCCACAGGAGCGCGCCATGAAAAACGACCGACCAGACCGTGGTGAGCGCGTTGCCCGTACGATTGCCCTTGCGGAACTTCGGATCGGATTCAACGAGGTTGTCGAACACCGCTTTTCCTCCGGTTCGCCGTCCTTTAAGAATCTACCCCTAAGAACGACCGCTGGTTAGCCCAGCGGTGAGCATTAGATGACAAAACGATTACAATCGTATTACGAGTCACTACTCACCGCGTCACGTCCGTTTCCGCCCGTGCTCAGTGGGAGGGTGACGGTGAACGTCGTGCCCCGCTTCGGGCGGCTCTGGACGGTTATGGATCCGCCGTGCGCCTCGGCGATCCACTTGCAGATCGCCAGCCCCAGACCCGCACCGGCCCGCTCGCCGGTGCGACTCCGGGCAGGATCGGCCCGCCAGAAGCGGCTGAAGATATGCGGGAGCTCACCGGGCGCAATGCCGATGCCGGTGTCTCGCACATTGATCACCACGGTTCCATTCGCAGCCGCTGCGTCAATCTGCACCTCCCCGCCCGTTGGCGTGTACTTGATCGCGTTGGTCAGGAGGTTCATGAGCAGCTGACGAATGCGGCTGCGATCGACCTCCATAATCGTCGGCTCGTCGGGCACATTGACCTCGACGTCCACCGACGCGTCTTCTCCCAGGATGCTGGCAGTCTCGGAAACTTCGCTGAGGATATCCCTGAGATCGACTTGGTCCAGATGGAGCGGGGCTCGCCCCTCGTCGGCCCGCGCCAGCGTGAGCAGAGAGTCAACCATCTCGGACATGCGGGTCACCTCCACCAGCATCTCTTCGAGAATCTCCATCACGGCTGGCGGCGAGTCCGGATGCGTCAACGCCCGTTCCACCCCGCTGCGGATCACCGTAAGTGGCGTCTTCAGCTCGTGGCTCGCGTCGGCCGTGAAGCGACGAAGCGTCTGAAAGCTGCGTTCGAGCCGTCCCATCATCGCGTTGAGGGTAATCGTGAGGCGGGTGAGCTCGTCGTGCGTGGTGGGTTGCGCCAGCCGTTTGTGGAGGCTCCGTCCGTCAGTGATCGCCTCAACCTCGTCGACGATGATGTCGACCGATTTGAGCGCGCGCCCCACGAGGGCGTAGCCGATGATGGTGGAGGCCGCGATGACGAGAGGAGCAATCAGGAGCAGGACGCTCAGCAGGCGCTGCGCCCCGAGTGCGCCGGCCGCACGTGGCACACCGGAGACCACTGCCTGTACGGACGGTCCGGCGTTGGTCACCGGCCGCACGAAGTACCGCAGCTCGCCCACTGGCGGGCCAAAATCGAGGACGCCGAACGCCGGCAGTCCCTGGGCATTCTGGAGGACGTTCTGCCCCAACCGCTCGACGTCCTCGAATCCCAGCGCACGGGCATCTGCCGAGAGAAAGAGGATGTTGTCGTCCTCACCGACCACGAGCACGTAGTCCCGCACGACATCGAGCAAGGCGCTCACCTCGGTCACCAATCCCATGCGGTTGGTGGTCGGATCGAACGCGACGACCGCGTCGCGCGCTCGATACGATTCGCTGAGAATCGTGGCAACGAACTCGGATTGGAGACGGATCTGGCTGTCGAGTTCGGCGAAGCTCCGAGACCGTTGGATCAGATAAATGATCCCGGCGAAGGCGAGAATCGTGACGCCCATTGCCACCGTGTACCACACAGCGAGGCGCCCGCGAATGGTGCGCATCTACTTTTTGGCCGTGTCTTCCTCTCCCCGTAAAACATAGCCTACACCGCGCACCGTGTGAATCAACTTTCGACGAAATCCCTGATCGACCTTCTTGCGCAACCGGTTGATCACCACGTCGACGATGTTGGTGCGCGGGTCGAAATGATAATCCCAGGCGTACTCTTGGATCAGCGTGCGTGACATAACCCGACCGACATTGCGCGCCAGATACTCCAGCACGGCATACTCTTTAGGAGTGAGATCGAGCAACCTGCTCCCGCGTTTCACTTCGTGGCGACCGAGATCAATCACCAAATCGTCAACGGTGAGCCGCGGAGGGGCAATGGCCTGCGGACGGCGACCCAAGGCTTCGACCCGCGCCAGCAATTCCTCGAATGCGAAGGGCTTTGTGACGTAGTCATCGGCGCCGATGCGCAAGGCTTGCACCTTGGATTCCACCGCGTCCTGCGCCGTCAGCACGAGGATCGGGGTGTTGATTCCGCGATCTCGCAGCGTTCGCAACACTTCGACTCCGGAGAGCCCTGGAAGTCTGAGATCGAGCACGATGACGTCATACGCGCCCTGCGACGCGCGGTCGAGCGCCTCTTGTCCCTCGCCAACCAACTCGACCTGCATCCGCTGCTCTTCCATCCCCCGCTGTACGTATTGTCCCACTAGCCGGTCATCTTCCACCACCAAGATTTTCACCGTGACTCGGTCCCAGTCGCGACGACCGGTAGAAGGACCTGAAAGAGCGAGCCCCGCCCAACCTGCGAGTCGACGAGAATCCGCCCACCGTGCTGTTGGACGATACCGTAACAGATCGACAGACCCAGACCGGTTCCACGCCCCGGCTGTTTGGAAGTGAAAAACGGCTCAAAGATCTTCGGCAAGTCCTCCCGGGCGATGCCCGACCCGGTGTCTTCCAGCTCGACCACCACCTCGTCGGATCGCTCGTCACTTCGTCGCCCTCGCACCGTAAGGACACCATCACCTTCCATGGCGTCGATAGCATTGAGCATCAGCGCGAGAAACACCTGGATCAATTGCTCCGCGTTGGCCTCTATCGCCGGAAGCTCTTGCTCCAGCTCTCGCACGAGCGTGATGCCCTTGAACTTGTCGTGGTGTTTGATGAGGAAGAGTGCGTCCTCCACGATCTGATGGAGCTGCACCGGTCGCTTCAGTCGTGCCTTGGGCTTCGAGAAATCGAGGAGCCCGTCCACGATGTTCTTGCAGCGCGCCAGCTCCGAGTCGATGATTCGAAGGTACTCGTCAAACATGTGAGGTTCGATCGTGCGTAACGAGAGAGCCTCGACACAGGCTGCAATCGTGGCGAGTGGGTTGTTGATCTCGTGCATGACGCCGGCCGCGAGCTGACCGACCGCGGCCAGCCGTTCGGCTTGGGCGATTTGCTGCTGCACTGCCTTCCATTCCGTGATGTCTTCACCGATGGTGATCACGTGGGAGACGTCGGCGTCATCCAGCCGCATCGGGACCTTCGAGATCCGGTAGTTGCGGGGTTGTCCATCGTCGCCCACCGACTCCACCTCGATCACCTCGAGTTGCCCGGTATCGAACACGCGATCGAACTCGCGTTTGAGCAGCGCCTTCGGCTGGCGGTGCATGACGTCGAACACGGCGCGGCCGATGACCTCGTCGCGGCCAATGCCCTTCGTGCCGGTCTCGCGTGTCCGGTTCCACGCCTGAATGCGATACCGACGATCAATGACGTAGAGTCCGACAGGGAGCGAATCGATGATCTTTGCGGTGAATCGGCGTTGGGCGTCGATCTCCAGCGTCCTGAGTGCGACCTCGCTCGCGAGATCCTCCGACAGCGCAATGCTCGCCAGGAGCGGTGACAGGATGTTGGCGATGAGCCGCACGACATCGCGTAGAATCGCGGCATCGTCGCCGTCGGGCACCGAGGCCTCGAGCAGTCCGAGCCGCTCGCCCTCGTGAGCGAGCGGAATGCTCAAGCGCCAGGCCTCGTTCGAGCGGTCGCTTGCGATACCACCTGCAACACGGCGTGGAATGTCTTGGGTTACCTCGGGCGACGGGGCGGGTGCACCGGGCGGTACAATAGGCATGTAAGCCGACCCATCGGGTGTGCGAATCCAGACGCTACAGTCCCGACGGCCGAGCCCGCGGGCCAGCGCCCCAATTACGCCAGCCAACACGTCCTCTGAGGTGGCGCTCCCCGCGAGATAGGACGTCGCGTCCGCCAAGATGCGCAGCGCCCGCGCGTCCGCCGGTCGGTCGACGTCTAACGATTCCAACCCATGCTCGGGCTTCATTCGATCACGCAACGTAGGTCCGAAGAGGATTCTTCACAAGCCGCGGGTGCGGCTTTCCAGCGGCATCGGCCATCGACACCAAGTCGATGCAAATCAATCAGTTGCGTTTGGACCACCGACCCTTACGCGAGCGTGGCGAGTCGATCGAGGAGCTCTCGATTCCCCCGCTTGTGACCGGGATTCTCCTCAACATGCGACCAGCGCACTATTCCCTGTTTGTCGATGGCGAAATACGCGCGGTTGGAGAAATACGGATCCTGCAGCAGCGTCCCGTATAGCGTCGACACCTCTCGCCGAAAGTCACTGAGCAGATCGATACCAATCTGGTACTTGGCTTGAAATTCCTTGAGCGTGGGGATCGAATCGACGCTAATCCCCAGCACCGTGGCGTTCATCCCCGCAAACGCCGCCAGCTCGTCTGTGAAGTCGCACATCTCCGTCGTACAGACGCTGGTGAATGCGAGAGGAAAGAACGCCAGGAGCACGTTTGACTGCCCTTGGAACGAGGACAACGTCACATCGGTGCCGGCGGTCGACGGTAAGGTGAAATCCGGTGCGGGCTCGCCCGGTCTCGGCACTGAGGAATCGACCATCCAATCGGTCTCCTTTCGGTGACGTCTCGTCGTCAGGACTCCGTCCGACCACCCTTGTGGTCTGGTGCTCGCTGGCTCTTATTATGTCAGTCCCTGCAACATTTTACAAAAGGAGTTTACGCAGATGGCGCATGACCTTCCCAAACTGCCATACGGGTACGACGCGCTCGCGCCGCATATCGACGCGCGCACGATGGAAATCCACTATACGAAACACCATCAGGGCTACGTCAATAAGCTGAACGCGGCGCTCGATAAACACACGGACCTGCAGCGCAAGTCCATCGAAGCACTGCTTCGCGAGATCGACAAAGTCCCCGAAGCGATCCGCACCGCGGTACGCAACAATGGCGGAGGGCACGCCAACCACTCGCTCTTTTGGACGATCATGAAAAAGGGGGGTGGTGGCACACCGAAGGGTAAGCTGGGTGACGCGATCGCCTCGACGTTTGGGGATTTCGACAAGTTCAAGCAAGTGTTCTCGGATACGGCGGCGAATCGGTTCGGGAGCGGCTGGGCCTGGGTTACCGTGCAGGGTGGCAAGCTCGCCGTGGAGAGCACCCCCAACCAGGACAGCCCGTTCATGGAGGGCAAGACCCCCATCCTCGGACTCGACGTGTGGGAACACGCGTACTACTTGAACTACCAAAATCGGCGACCGGATTACATCGCGGCGTGGTGGAACGTGGTCAACTGGGATGAGGTGGCCAAGCGGCTCGACGCGGCAAAGTAGGCGAGGCCGATCGACCGAGCCGACACGTCGACGGTTCCGGCCACCAGCCCGTGAGCGCACCGATGCAGGCCCCGCAGGGTGCTGTGGGGCCTGCCTGTTCCCACCCCCGCACGTCACGGGAACCGCCATCCCCTCTGAACCGTTGGTCCAGAAGATCAGGCTTCCACGATTCCCGCTTTCAGGAACCAAAGGTCCGTGATATCCGAGAACGCCAAGTACGGGCGCGACGGGCGCTGGCGATGGCTCATGAGTTGGACGGTGCTCGTTTTGTCGGTCTCCGTCGCACGTCCCGCGGCATCGCAGTGGACTCGTGGCGAGCCGGGCCGTCTGTGGGTCAAGAGCGCGTTCTTCTTTCAGAAAACCGATGAGCGTTTCGACGAAGCGGGAAACCGCGTTGCATGGCTCGGTGGGGGCGAGTCAGATGCGCGGGCGGTCTTCACGGACCTCATCGTCGGCATCCACCCGGACGTCGACCTTTGGGTGCAGGTCCCGTTCTTCGATCTCCGCTTCAACAATGTGGCCGATTCGCTGCGCACGACCGGCTTTGGCGATCTGCGTGCCTGGGTGCGGTGGAAGGTGCTCGCGCTCGGCAAGGGCAGCACCCCTATCGCCGTGCGCGTTGGCGCGAAAGCCCCCATCGGCAACTCTCCACTCGACGCACAAATCATCCCAGTTGGCGACGGACAGTGGGATCTCGAGGCCTTTGGTGAAATCGGCCACTCCTTCTGGCCGTTTCCCGCGTACGCGGAGCTGTGGTTGGGCTACCGTGCCCGCTTTGCGAACGACGAGAAGTTGAAGGATCCGGGTGGCGAATACGTGTTTCTCACCGAGGTGGGCGTGAACCCGTCGTCACGCAGCCTGATCAAGGCAACCTTCGATGGTTTCTGGAGTCGACGCTGGATCGTGGAGGGGATCGTGACGAACAGCAAACGGCGCATCATGCAATTGCAGTTTGGCGGCGCCCTGCAATTCCCGCGTCCGGTGTGGACCGAGGCCGGGATTCGCCTGCCGCTCGGTGGGCGCAACTTCCCCGCCGGTCCCCAGTTTGTGTTTGGATTCAGTGCGGAACTGAATTAGGGACCGGGTCACTGCCCTCCCGGCCGTCGCGCCTCCGTGACCACCTCTTGCGTCCGCGGAACGATGACCGCACCACCGCCGCGGGCGCCCACCAGCGTATTGAACGCGGCGACGTCGGACGTCAGGACGTTACGCAGTTCCGTTAAAAGCAGATCCAGCTCGCCGGTGAGATCGTTGAAGCGTTGATACGCCGAGTTGGTGGGCCGGTGATCGCTCCCCTGCACCATCTGGTACAGCCAGGCCCACTGGTTAGTGAGCATGGGTTTGATGTGGGCCAAATCACCCTGTGCCGTTTGCACAAGTCTCCCCTCGATCCCCGTGAGCTTGGCACCGATGTCGTCGGCAGCTGCGCCGATCTCCGAGCCTCTCACCCGCATCAGCGTCGCGACGTTCTCGACCTGGCCCCGGACGGAACGAATGGTCCAAACCGCCTGTTGGGTCTGCGTGATTCGATCCCGCACCGCTACCATGAAACTGAACTGCTCACGCATATCGCCAGCATTCGCCTTGGAGCGCGGATCTCTGAGAACCTCGAAGGCCTGCTCTTGGCTCCAGCTTCCAACCCGCAGTCGTGCGATGTAGCGCCCCGGTGGGGCGAGCGGGCCACCGGTGTACCCACGTATCGGCGACTGCCTCCCCTCGTCGATCCCCGGCGCGAGATACGGGGCGGGATACTCGAGGTCCCATACGAAGCGATTCATCCCGGGCCTCACCGTAATCTGATCGACCGGCCTCCCGCTCTCGTAGGTTTCCTCCTCCGTGGAGAACCGCCGCACCACGATCCCGTTCTCGTCGACAATCTCGAGCGACACCGGGTCGCGCGGAACGTCACGGAAGAGGGCGAAGATCATCGCGCCGTACGGTGGATTCGCACCATTGCGCTCATCGCCAATGGCGCGGCCACGGATCCGCCACCGGTAGGCGTTCTTGGGAGCGAAGAGGTGCCGTGGTGCCGATGCCACCGGCCGGGTCAGCTGATGGAGCGGCGTAAGGTCATCCAACACCCAGAACGAGCGCCCCTGTGTCGCGACGATGAGATCCTGTCGATGCACCATGAGATCGGTGACCGGTGTTTTCGGTAGGTTCAGCTGCAAGGGCTGCCAGTGACCACCGTCATCGAACGACACGTAGAGACCAAACTCTGTGCCGGCATATAACAGGCCCGGCCGGTCAGGGTCCTCGCGAACCACACGCACCCACTCGTTTGGTCGCATCCCATTGAGGCTGTCCGCCAACATTTGCCAGCTACGCCCGAAGTTGTCCGTCCGGTAGATGAGTGGACGGTAGTCGTTGACCCGATAGCGATGTACCGCGAGGTACGCCTTGCCCGGATCGTGTGGCGACACCTCGATCATGTTGATCGTCGAATGCACTGGCAGGCCCGACGGCGTGATGTCTCGCCAGCTTTCACCACCGTCGGTCGTGAGGTGCACCAGCCCGTCGTCCGTGCCGACCCAGATCACGCCCTCTTCATGCGGGGACTCCTCGAGCGCAAAGATGGTCCCGTAGACCTCGACCCCAGTCTGATCGTGCGTGATCGGACCGCCGGGTGGGCTCAGGTGCATGGCGCCGTCGAATTGGGTCAGATCTGGGCTGATCGTCTCCCACCGCTGCCCGCCGTTCGTGGACCGGTGCACGAACTCGGACGGATGGTAGATCACGTCGGGGTTGTGGGGTGAGATCTCGATGGGAGTGTTCCACTGAAAGCGGTAGACCAACTCCGTATTGGCGTACCCATGCCAGAACTGCGGGTACACCCAGACTTCTCGGAACTGATTCTCCGCGTGATCGTACCGATTGATCCGTCCTTTGCATCCACCGTACACCACTTCCGGATTCCGCGGATCGATGGCAATCGGACCCGTTTCGCACCCGGCCACGGCGTACCATTCCTCGCTCGGCGTGATACCGCGCGTGGCGATGCTCGGAATCGAGATGGTGCTGTTGTCCTGCTGCTCTCCGTAAAGCCGATAGGGATACTGATTGTCGGCCACGACGTGATAGAACTCGGCCGTGGGCTGGTTGTTCTGCGTCGACCAGGTCCCACCGCCGTCCCATGTGACGGTCGCGCCACCGTCGTTACCCTGGATCATGACACGCGGATTCCCCGGGTTGATCCACAATGCATGATGGTCACCGTGCGGTGTGCGGATGCGCTCGAACGTGCGCCCTCCATCCACTGACTTGAGGAAGCCTTCGTTGCTGACGTACACCGTGTTCTCGTCCTGGGGGTCGACATGCACATGCATGTAGTACCACGGACGTGCCTGTAAATCTTTGTCAGGGTTGATGAGTCGGAACGAGGCGCCCCCATCGTCGGACCGATAGAGCCCGCCCTCATCACCAGGAGCCTCGACGATCGCGTAGACACGGCGGGAGTTGGAGGGTGACACGGCAACGCCGATCCGGCCAACCATCCGTGGCAGACCATAGGTCACCGGCGCCCACGTGTCTCCACCATCGGTACTCCGGTACAACCCGGATTCGCCGCCGCCGCTGATCATGGTCCACGGCTTTCGCTCCGCACGCCACGCCGCGGCAAAAATGACGCGGGGGTTGCGGGGATCCATGGAGATGTCTACCACCCCGGTGCTATCGCTGAGAAACAGCACCCGCTCCCACGACCGCCCACCGTCCTTCGAGCGGTAGAGACCGCGATCACCGTTCTTCCCAAACGCACGCCCCAACGCTGCCACGTAGGCCACATCCGGATTCCGAGGATGAATCTGGATCGCACCGATCTGACCAACGTCGGGAAGTCCGACATGACTCCACGTCGTCCCACCGTCGGTCGATTTGTACACCCCGATCCCGGTCGACACGTTGCCGCGGATGCACGCGGAGCCGGTGCCAACGTAGAGCACGTTCGGATCTGACTCTGCCACGGCGATCGCACCGATTGATCCGACTTCGAAGTATCCGTCACTCACGTTCTCCCACCGCTCACCTCCGCTGGTTGTCCGCCAGACGCCGCCACCAGTAGATCCCATGTAGAACGTGAACAAGTCGTCCGATACACCAGCCACGGCTGTGACACGACCACCGCGACTCGGGCCGACGCTACGAAACTCCAACGCATGAAACAGCGCCGGATCGAATACCACATTGGGATCTTGCGTTTGCTGCGCCGTGAGCTCTCCTACTCCGGCTGTGATCGACGTGACGAGAATGACGAAGGCAAGTGGCGGGGCAGATATCGTGAGCCACCGTGACATGCGCACTCCGAGGGCGAGAGATGGTGACACGCTCGCTGTGTTGACGTGAAGGACGTCGGACACACCATTCGAGCGAGCCAAAACGAAAATGGTTCAGTGATTTCGACATTTTTACTGCAAACCTCATGCTCGCTTGTTGCGCATGGACGACAAGTGCATCCGATGACGTCGCTTTCGCGATTCTTAAGAGAGAAGCTCATGGCGTAGGTGAAGCATCGGCGCCACACCTTCCTTCCCGCCAACGTGGTCTTGGGCTCGCAGGTTTGACCGATTCTGACCGCGCGCCAAGAATTCATTGTCAGGAGCCTCCGTGAGCCGGGCCGGGAACGTCTGAAGGCGAAACACGGTTTGTTAGAGGAATGGAAGGGATAAAGGGACCCTCGATGCACTCACGCTCTCGGTTGGGGCTGCTGACCATCGCCGCGGTCCTCGTGGGATCCTGTGGGTCGGCGGACGGCGTGGGACCGGGTCCTGAACCGGGGCCCGGCCCCGAGTTCAGTTTGCTGTGCAGTCTGGACAATCCGGCACTATTCGATGGCGGGGCAGGCCGAGGGGGGATTCCATCGCTGCTCAACCCCCCGTTGGTACCGCTGGGCGATCCCGCAGCTCAGTACATCGAAGAATACGCGCAGTTTGCAGCCACGGATGACGGATCCGTGGAAGCGCGCGTGATAGGGATGGTCGTGGATGGGGTCCCGATCGCCGTTCCTCACAACATCCTGTGGCACCACGAGGTCGTGAATCTCGATTTCAACGGAAGCCGGCTGGCGGTGACCTACTGCCCGCTCACCGGGAGCGCTCTGGTCTTCGATGTCACGGCCAGCGACGCAGGTCGCCTCAACGTCTCGGGTCTCATCTTCGAGAACAATCTGGTGATGTGGGACGAGCAGAGTGAGAGCCTCTGGCCCCAGCTCTGCCTCAGCGCGGTCGCGGGTCCACGCCGTCACATCGAACTCGAGCAAGTGCATGCCGTGGACCAGCGCTGGGATGACTGGAAGTCTCGATTCCCGAATTCTCTGGTGCTCAGTAGTGAGACCGGTTTCGACCGTGAGTACGCTCGATACCCCTACCGGTTTTACGAGCAGACCTCGTTCCTACTGTTCCCGATGTCACGGGAAGTTGACAGCCGCCGGCCCATCAAAGAGCGCGTGTTTGGACTCGAAGACGACGCGGGCGGCATCGCATTCCCATTGGATGAGCTCGCAGCGACATCGGGGGAACGCTTGGTAATCGCCGTCACCGTGGGAGGAAGGGATGTCGTCGTGCTCTGGAACGGTCACGCGGCGGCAGTGGCGGCGTTCTATCCAGTAACCACCGATGGCACAGCCGTGACCCTGCGACCCGGGGACAGTGGCTTCATCGATGTCGAAACGGGAAGCACGTGGGTTCTGGAGGGAGTCGCGCTCGACGGCCCAATGGCCGGATCACGGCTCCAAGCGGTACCCCGGTCCTTCGTCGCCTATTGGTTCGCCTGGGCGGCGTTTCACCCTCAAACGGCAATCTGGACCCGAGAATAGCGCCCTGTCCCCCCCGGTGTGGCACCGCGAGGGAAACGTCGACTCTAGAATCGAATCAGGGGCACCCCAACCACCCACCGCACGATCTGCTCTGGGGGCGGCCCGCCGCCGTTTGGCCCTTGCCCAGGATTGCCACCCTCCAGCACCGCTACGATCCCTAAGGTGGCAGCGCCAGCGATTCCGCCGAGAAGAAGTGCCGTCCGAGCCCCGTCCGTCTTGCGAACGTCGAGCCGGAGCACGTCCCGGGGGGCCAGATCGATTCGTTGGCGCAAGGCTCGTGTGGTTGCCAAACCGGTAGCCGGTGGAGGAACCTTGACGGCCAGCAGTACGCGATCGGTTGAGCGCTCGACCAGATCGCCTTCCAGCTCGCGAGCGTCCAGCCCAATCCGACGCTCGAGATCGATCTGCGCCTCGGTGGAGATCAACGCCCGCACTCTCGAACCCTCCGGAACGGTCTCGAGCGTAGCGGGCACGTACGTGTAGCAGCTGACGAGTACGGGTGTCACCAGCAAGAACGTGAGCGCGCGAGCGATCATACAATCTCCCGATCCTCCAGGCTCCCCCGCCTCGCGAGGAAGGGGTGCCGCAGAGGCAAAGACGTAGGTGGCAAGGTCGTCTCTAGAACGCGAACAGCCTGGTAATCTTGGTTGTGACAGCCCGCTCCAGTACGATACCCCGAGCAACGTCACGGCGTTCGGTGAACACAAAGAATATGTCACTGAGTGGCGCGTGAATGAAGTTGACCCGCAAATTCGTGATCACCTGCTCGACCGCGCTGTTGTACTGAACCGAAACATTGGCAAAGAAGTTCGTGGAGCCGGAAAAGCGGATTTGTGAGCGGAGAATCAGCGGCTCGAACGTGCCCGTCGCAAGATCGATGTGATCTCTGCTCGCGGCCGCCTCGAGCGAGAGCCGATAGCTCGGGCGCCAGAGAGCAGACGCCTCCGCGGAAAACCGTGAGCCACCAAAATACCCTCCACCGAGAAGACGAAGACGAGCCGATAACGGCCGGGCTATGCTGGACTGGAGCGTCGCACTCCATTCGTTGAAGTCGTAATCTCCCACCGCGACCGTCGCATCGCCGCCAGGAGTGAACGGTTGCTCTACGCGTTCGAAGCGATTCTGCAACTGCAGCTCGATCTGTGCTCCTTCGAAGAAGATCGCGTCAAAGCCCACGATCCCCCGCCTGGTGAGCAGATCGGCATCGAGGTTCGTCACATAATGAAACTCGGCGTACGGGTTGATCTCTTGCAGGCCGAGTAGTGGCGGTCGCGGATGCGCGCCAAACGTCGCGTACCCGTGGCGGATCCCGGTGCGCCGAACGAACCCGACGCCGGGATCGAACGCTTCACCGACGTGTTTGACGAACGCCGACGCGTCCCAGATCCGATCTCGCCATGCCAGCGACACGCGCGCGGCGGTGCGGTCGCCACTGACACCGTTTGCTTCGCTCCGCGCGAGGTAGGAGTTCACGATCATTCCGTCGACGGGGACGAGGTTCGCATCGAACCCATAGCTCCGATTGAACTCGCCATCGGCGCGGTCCCCGGTGGCCTGACGGTTGATGAACATGGCGCCGACGTCCGACTCACCGAGGTTCCGGCGGACACGCAACACTCCAAAGTTTTCCGAGGCTTGCTCTCCGAACGATTCGGTCTGCATGTCGAGCACGCCAATCTCGAATCCGCCCTCGCGGCCCGTGAGGCGCACACCTCCGATGATCGGAATGGGTCGGCGATCGATCGAGAGTCCGATCCGCCTGGAATGAAACAGTGTGAAATCCCTGAGCGACGACCCCATCCGATAGTTCCGCTCCGTGACGTCGCCGAGTACAAATGACCCCGAGTTCTCCACGAAGAAGTCGCGTTGCTCGGGGAAGAACAGAGGGAACCTGGTGAGGTTCACCTGCTCCTGATCCACTTCCACCTGTGAGAAGTCCGTGCGGAACGTGCCGTCCACTGTCAGACCAGGCGTGATCCCCCATTTCACGTCGAGACCCCCATCAAACTCGAGACCGTCGCTCTGGAAGAGTTCCCGCCCGGAAAGACCCTGACCCAAGACAAAGGGTTTGATGCGGAGATTCCGTCCCGACCGGAGGTCGCGCAAACCGTCCAGGGTGCCGGCCTTCGACATCCTGTGGACGGCATCGCGTCGATCGAGGGGTGCCCAGTACGAGTCTTCGCTCTTGCGGCGCACGCGGCGCAACATGTTCAACCCCCAACGTTGCTCCCCCTGGGTGGGGTCGAAGCGAAGGGTGGTCCAGGGTATGGCCATCTCGAGGGTCCAGCCGGAATCGTGGACGGTCGTCTTCAATTGCAGCACGGCGCGCCACGCGAAATCGACTTCCCGGCTGTCGTTGAATGTCTGTCCGTCACGAATCGCACCGTAGGGATTGATCAAGAAGATGAACGAGTTCCGTCGATCAAAAAACGTGTCCAACGTAACCGAGAACACGTCCATGTCCCTGGTGCTCTGTCCCGGCAAATCGTATTCGAGTGACGTGACGACGAGCCGAGTGGGGTTCGAGTCGTAGCAGAGTACGCCGAAATAGAGTGCCCTATCGTCGTACAGGATGCGGGCCACCGTCGGCTCGGTGGCCGGCAGACCGGCATGCGGTTGGGACTGCACGAAATCAGTGAGGGGTTCCGCGTCGCCCCATGCCCGCTCGTCGAGGCGTCCATCAACACGAATAACCTCGGTGGTTAACCTAGCCAGACCGTGTGGTCTGGGAACCGTTTCTGGATCGACGGGCTTCGCTGTCGTGCCCCCGTTCTCGCCTGCTTGCGCGGTGAGCGGTTGCGTGACAACCGTGGCGAGGAGAACAAGGGCGGACCATCGGACGGAAGCCTTCGAAGCTGCTGCTATCGATCCGTCCGCCGGTCCGCCCGTCCGCCCGTCCGCCTTTTCACCCGTCCAACTGTCCGCCCGTGCGCCCAACTAGCTCCCGCCCCCCATCGCGGCTGCGCTGGGTGGCATCTCCTGCAGCGTAGCCGCGTGGATAGTATTGAAGATCAGCTTGAACGTATTGCGCGGCTGGCCGCGGAACTGCGCCCGAAAACCGATGAGCACGACATCTCCTTCGCCCATCCGTGCCCGCACCACGGCAGGCCGTTCCGCCAGATAACGGTCCTCTCCGAGCGCCCAACCCGACTGGAGCAACTTCTCTTTGGCGTAGCGCGCCACGACCTCGACGGATTGCTCGGGGGCCCGTTGCTCTCCCGAGGCGGCTGGCGAGACGACGTGGAACGCCCGGCTGCGCACGAAGAAGGCGGAGCCGACTTGTGGCATGCCGTACGCGAGCGGGTGGCGGTTGTCGATCTCGAGCGCGATGAGTGATCCTGGAATGAAAAAGTCCTCCTCATCGACGCCGCTAACCGCATTCCGGACCGGAAGACCAAACTGAGCGATGGCAAAGTCGCTCGCATCGTCCAGGGCGAGCACGGTACCTCCCTGCTCGACGTAGCGCTTGAGTGCCGCGGCGCCTTCGACGCCGAGTCCGCCAACGTACTCCTCTGGCATCGTCCCGGACGCATGTCCGTTGAGCATCTCATGCGGCGACTGGCTCGGGAGAATCACCACGTCGTATCGGGCCAGATCGCCGCGCTGAACGTCGCGATCGTGTAGGGTGTCGAGCGGGAACTCGTACTGCTCGAGGAGCCAGCGGGTCCATCCCTCGTCCATCGATGGATCCCAACTCTTGTAGATCGCAACCCTCGGCGCCCGCAGTTGATGAAGGCTACCATCGGGTCGGCGTGCCAGGTTCGTGAAGCTGAGCCCCAGATCGCTGGCCAAGGTCGCGAGCCGTGCGCGGGTTCCTTGTCCCGATTCGATCACTATGGTCCCGGTAGGATGTCGCTCGCCTCCGGCCTCAACCGACGCGCCCGTCCAATACACCTTTTCGCCTGCGGCCAACAATCTGTTCACCGCGAGGGCGCTCGCGTTTTGTTGATGCGAGAGGACGTACCCAAATCCACCCTCGCCACGCACCTCACCGGCTGTAGTGCGCGCGAGCTCCACAGGCTCCGTGCGGGCGGTGAATGCGCTATCCACCCGGACCACCGAAACGCCCATTTGGATTGGCAGCGTCCAGCCCGCCAGGTCGTACGGCGGCTCGGGTGGCCCGCCCTCGTAGAGACGCCTGTCCGGATACCACTGCGGCTCCAAGAGGTCGAGGACGTAGGGTCGGAACGCTTGGCCGGCAAAGACGACGTACGAGCCCGCGGCGAAACGCTGTCCTCCAGCCGTGAACGCACCGGTGGCTTGATGCACTTCAACACCGCCCCGCCGCAACGCGTTCAGGAGCTCTGTCGCCTCTCCACGATCCCATTGATCGGCCGGAACCACGTACGCAAACGGGCCACCCGCCTCACCCTGCGCAATCGCATCCTTCCCCATCCGGTAGATGTTGTAGAGCCACTCTTGCTTGCGCTTGGCTGCAATATCCAGCACCGCCATCGAACCGGTGATCATGTAGTCAATGGCATCACGGAACCGTAGCCAGCCACCGGGCCACGGATCCGGATAAAAGACGCTCGGCTCGGTGGTGGAGATGGCGCCGCCGCGACGGCCACCGTACAGCGGAAGCTGCGCCGGGCGCTCCGACGGATCCCAGTATCGTGGTGTCGGTGAGGGTTGGCCGGTCTCGGTGAGGATCCCGACCATGTTATGGAAATAGGGCGCCGTACGGACTCCTCCGTTCCACCACATCGAGAAGATCACGCGAGAGATCACCCCGTCTTTCCCTTCCTCGGAGAATCGGTTCACCATGTGATTCCCGACCAGGTTGACGCCGGTGATGACGCCTGCCGGAATGTGTGGGTTCACGGGATCGGCAAACGGCGGCACGAAGATGCGTGTCCACTCGGGGGAGGTCTGGTGATGGTTGTAGACGATCTGTGGATACCACTCGTTGTAGATCACGCGAGACACGGCCTTGCTTTCAGGCTGCAAAATCATGAACCAGTCGCGATTGTTGTCGTGCCCCACGTAGTGGTGGTAGAGCTCAGGCGGGCTGGTCGTCTCAAACGGATTACCGCGATTACGCCGATACCAATTGGCCACGATGTCCAGGCCGTCAGGGTTCATGACCGGCATTAGCAGCAGGATCACGTTGTCCCGAATCGCTCGCATCTCGGCGGATTCCTCGGTGGCCACCTTGTGCGCGAGCAGCGTCGTCATCTGGGCGTGGGCGCGCTCCGTGGCGTGCAATCCGCCGTCGATCCACACGATCGCCCTTCCATCCTGCGCGAGCCGGCGTGCCTGCTCGTTGTCGAGATCCCGCGCACGCGCAAGTCGCGCACTGATGTCCCGCCACCGGTCGAGCTGCCGCATGTTCTGCTCGCTGGAGATGAACAGCAAAAGCATGGGACGCCCCAGGGCCGATTCACCGATCTGGATCATCTGAACTCGGTCGCTGACAGCGTCTAGCTGCCGGTAGTACTCCAGCATCTGTGAGTAGTCGGCGATCTCGTAGTCGGCCCCGGGCTCGAACCCAAAGACGTCTCTGGGATGGGGGACCTGCTGGGCGGCGAGTGGGCCCGCCAGCAGTGCAATGGCTGACGACAGCACGATGAGCTTCGCTTTCATCGTCCTACTCCCTCTAGCTGAAACGCGGTGGGTGATACGGCAGTTACTCACGAAAAGTGATCGAGCGTCACGTCCTCGAAAAGTGTCGACCCGCCAGCCCTCGAGGGCTGGCGGGTCGCGGTACTACATCACGCGTGGGAAACACCCCACCGCGTGGTTACGGGTTGAGCGGTACGTTCGGATTGGTCTCACGCTCACTGCGTGCCACCGGGAAGCACAGCGAACGCGCCACGGGCGCGAAGAGTGTCTCAGTACGGGTGTCGTTGACGCCGTTCGCATCGCTGTCAACGTCGTAGAGCCCGTCCGCGAATGCGCCCGGCCGGCCCGCGGCTGTCCACCGTCTCACGTCGCCCATGCGTCGGCCCTCGAGCCACAGCTCCACTTGCCGTTCCAGCTTGAGGAGTGACCAGGCTGAATCTGCCGAAACGGTGTTGTCGAAGAGCGGGAGACTCAAGTCAGCGCGACGCATGTTCATGAGATCGACTGCAGCACCCGCGTTCCCCCCATCGAGCGCCGCCTCTGCTTCGATGAGACGCATCTCCCACCCAGAGGCGAGCCTGACGGGCGACTCCACCGTCGGATGCTTGGCCTGGGGGAACCACGGGACACGACCGCCGAACTTGGCGACCGCGGCGTCTCCCTGGAGAGCCGTGGAATCCCATGCCATCCGGGAATCTCCCGTTGTGAAGAAGTAGTTCTCCGCAAACGTCGCCCACTGGGTGTGGGCCCGATACGGCGACGAACCTGCGTTTTCCAGAGCTGATGCCCAGGACAAGGCATTGAACTGGTCCTGGTCCTGATCGGAATACGACGCGAGGAAGACAAAGTCGTCCGCCACGGATGCGGCGTCCGACGCAGCCCCACTCCAATTGCCGAGGAGCGCCCGCACAGCAGCGCGGCCCGCCCGAGCGGCGGTCTGCACGGCACTGGATCCAATATCGTTCGCGATGGTGAACCATTGCTCGGCCCGCGTGAGGTAATCCGTATGCGGGGAGAGGCTGCCCGAGCGCTCCTCGAGCGTTCCAGTCTTCCGAGCGGAGGGATAATTCTTCCCATCGGCGGCTGGGGGAAGTACCGCCTCACAGAACACTTCACCGAGAATCCTGTTCGCGAATCCCGCCGCCAACGCGATCTGGGCACGCGTCGCGACACGTCCCACGTCCCCCGCACGCGCGGGGTCGGTGAACCGATCGAACGCGTCCTCGGCAACGAACCGGGCCTCATTGCCGGTCTGCCACTCGGCATTGGTTTCGGTCTCCGGTATCGTGCCTCCCTGAATGACAGGCGGGATACCGAAGCTGCCGGTGGACCCGGCTGGGTTGATCTCGAAGGTCAGTGCCGCGGTGTGGTACACCACGAAGCTGCTGTTGCGGTCGGTGTTGAGGAAGTCCGAAAGCGCGCGGAACGCCCCGGCTACGACTGCGCTTTGCGACACCGGATCGTCGAGGAACTCGTCGGGCGTTGGTCCAGGATTGGTCACGGATGTGTCGCAACCGGCGACGACACCGACAATCCCCGCGAGCGCGACGATCCCCATTGATCGATGCAAGCTCTTCAAGCGATGCGACATGTTGTCGATCCTTGTGTTCGGTGTATTACCCATGTCCCCCCCCTAAAACGTCGCGCGAAGCGAGAAGGTGATAAGGGCCGGCGGCGGAATCTGCTCGTTGATGCTCACGTTCTGCTCATCCAGGCTGTTTCGCGCAGACATCTCGGGATCGAACATCCGGAGGTCGCTGTTGATCCACCGCACGTAGTTCTGCGCCGAAATGCTGAGCGTGGTGGATTGCGTCCGTGGAATGAGTCGACCGAACGGTACCGTCAGCGTGATGTCTCGCAGCTTGAAGAAATCCTGCTTGAACCACAGGCTTCCCTCGAACTCGTCCGCCAGCGGAAGATCGCACTCGGCGCGCTCCCGCGCTGTCCACTGGTCTTGGGGAACGAGGAACGCCCCGTCGCTCATGTTCAGGACTCGCTCGCACAGTGGCCAAAGGACCGAGCGCCCGAGGGCGTTGTTGGCGGCGTTGTCGTAAATGTACGCCCCGCCCTGAAACTCCCCACGAGCGGAGAGGGTGATGCCCCTGGGGAACCTGATCGTGCCGTTGACCCCCCAAATCACCTCCGGCTGCGTGGGTCCAAACATCCATTCGCCGTTGACGTTACACGGATCGTCAGCGTTGCAGCTGATATCTGGATCTGCGATGGCGTCCGGGTTCTTGATTTTTGCACCATTGGCCGTCAACACGGGGAATCCCTCCTCGACCCAGACATCGTCCGCGCCCACCGAGAATGGGACGGCCTCTCCCAAGTCGATGACGAGACTCTTGTTGGTGTAGAGGTTGGTTCCGAGGTCGAAGCCCCAGTTGGGGGCGTCAATGATCGCCGCATTGATGGACGTCTCGATCCCGGTGTTACGGATCCTCCCGACGTTCGTGAGTTGGCTCTGCACGAACCCGTTGGAAGGCACCTGTCGGACGTTGAACAGAGCATCGTCCGTTTGCTGGTGGTACCACGTGAACTCAAAGCTCACCCGGCTGTTGACGAACGCAGCGTCGAGTCCAAACTCGACCTCCCTGGTGCGCTCGGGACCGAGATCGGGATTGCCCACGTTCTCGGGCAGGAATGCCGGGTCCCCAGCAAACGGGATGGCGCTCCAGGTTCGGACCGCGTCGAACGCGCCGGGTGCGCGTCCGGACCAGCCAACGGCCCCGCGGAGCTTCATGTCTCCCAAGGCCGATGGCCAGAAGTCCTCTTCCGAGATCACGTACGACAGGCTGCCTTTGGGATACGCCTCGAGTCCGAGGTTCGTCCCGAACGCGCTGTTGCCGTCAAACCGGATGCCACCGGTCAGGAACCACCGGTCCATCCATTTGAACGTGTTCTGGAAGAAAAAGCCGGCGTTCACGATTCTGATCCGGTCTTCCTGCGAGATAAACTGCGCCGCGTTGGTGACCGTCGGATCACCAGGACCCGGGAACCCACGGCCCCACGCAAAGGTGCGGATCTCTTCCGTGGTAATACTCTGTCCGCCGAAGGAGAACGTTCCCCGCAACTCCGTTGCGAGCGGGTAGTCGACGTTCCCGACGTAGTCCGCGGTGAGGGTCGTGAACTGAACCTGCTCGTCGAACAGCCGCCCCTCTTGCGCGCTGACGAAGCCGAAGGGCCGCAGGTTCCGGTTCTCCTGCTGCGCCAGGTCGTAGCCAATCGTGAACCGGTTGTTGAACCAGCTGATAGGCGTCCAGTGAACCGTTCCACCGGTTGTCAGCCGGTTGATCGTGGTCGTGATCTCTTGGTTCAGCAACGAGTCGATCACGTAGGGGTTGCCGGACGACCGGTAGTTCCTCCCAGCCCGAAACACGTTCAGGGTCAGACCCTGTGCGTTGTTACCGGCGGGGGTGTTCTCTATGTCGAGGTTGGTGTACGACGTGTTCCAGTCAAACCGCAGGTTGTCCAAGATGTTGAACGTGAAGTTGCCGCGGGTCACGACCTTCCGCTCCTGATCCAGCGGCATGGTCGCTTCGTTGTCCTCGTAACCACCGGAGACGAAGTACTGGAAGTCTCCGAAACCACCCGCGACCGAGCCGGAGTATCGCTGACGATAACCCGTTCGAATCCACGAACACGCGCCGTCAGCGGGTGCAGCCGGGATGGTCGGGGCCGTCCCCGACTCTTCGAATATCCGAAGTCCCTCCGCCACACGATCCGGGCAGAATCCCTCCGGGTTGTCCCTCGCGCGCATGCGGACATACGGATCACCCTCCGTGCCAAACGGCCGGGTGGATGCGAACCCCTGATCGATCTGGAAATTCCAGACGGGCTCGCCACCGCGCGATCCTTTCTTGGTGAAGATCTGGATCACACCAGCCGCTGCTTCGGTGCCGTACAACGTGCTGGCCGCTGACCCCTTGATGACCTCGATCCGCTCGATGTCGGCGGGGTTGATGTCGTTGATGGGGCTCGCCTGGACATTGGGCGAGCGGCCGATGAAGTCGACACCCTGCGGCGGGCCGTTCCGGGCATAGCCCTCGCTGCGCACGCGCACGCCATCGATGTAGATAATCGGCTGGTTGCTTTGGCTGACGCTGACCGCCCCGCGCAGGCGTATCTGCGCTCCAGAGCCGGCATTCGCGTTCGACTGCATGACCTGCAGACCCGTCACACGCGCCTGGAGGAGCTGATCGACGTTGGGCGGTGGATCCTTGACCTGCGTCTCGAGGTTGATCTGACCGATGGTGTTCCCAACCTCTCGCACCCGAGCCTGACCCGCGGTCCCGGTCACCACCACGGCATCGAGCTCGAGGACGCTGCGTGTGAGCTGGATGTCCGCGTTGGTCATCATCCCGGTCTGTACCGTGAGCTGCACGGTTCCAACCTTGTACCCAATGGCCACAGCCCGCAGGACGTGCTGACCGGCCGGCACATTGAGCAGGACGAACCGCCCGTCACGCCCTGTCGCGGTCCCGATGTCGGTGCCTTCGATCGACACCTGTACACCGGAGAGTGATACGTCACTCCCCGCGGCGCGCACCTGGCCTTCGATCGTGCCCGTTTGGGCGAAGGCGGGTGGCGCAACGAGGAAGAGGCCGAGCGCGACGCCAAGAGCGGCGAGGGAGCCCGACCACAGCGTACGGCCCACTCGTGACTCGCGTCGCCAATACGACTTGAAATCTCTCATGCTGGGCTGCTCCTGTTGAGAGTGAAACGGGGGTATGAACTCGGAAGCAAGGGGGCGTGTCCCCTGCTCCGTTCACCTCACATTCGATTCGTTATTTAGGGCCGCTGCAGCTTCCCCGACTGCGCGTGCCGTGTCGCGCGCGGCTGGGGGGGCTTGTTCCTCTTCACAGCCCGCTACGCCATCCTCCCCACTCCCACCACGCTTGGTGAAGATGAGGATCACACCCGCGGCTGCTCCATCACCATACTGAATCGTCGCCGTGGGACCTTTGAGCACCTCGATCCGCCCAATCTGCGAAACGTCTACGAATTCGAGGAGAGGAACGGAGAACAGGCCTCGCGGTCCTCTGGAGTGATATGGAGAAATACGAATATTGTCGACGTAAACGAGCGGGTCATTCCCCCCCACGCTGTTGTTGCCGCGGATGCGAATGCTTCCCCCTCCGGTTGCCGCCCCACCCCCAACGGTCACCTTCACGCCGGGAAGCCGCCCTTGGAGCGCATCGGTAAGCGTTGCACCCCGTAACCCCTCGCACTTCGATCGCTCGCCAGACTCCTGGGCGCTGACCGCCGTCGTTGCGCTCAACCAGACCACAAGCGCCACGAGCCATGGCCGTAGCCAACGGAGAGTGCCAATCGATGTGCTCGTCAATGGCGTCCTGCATTTCGGGTCCCGAGCAAGTGAGGGCGGGACCCCAGAATCGAAGATTGGCGTGCCAGTCAAGTCCTTGTCAAGACTGACGCGTAGCAGGCGTCGCAAGGTGAAAAGGGGCAACAACCGCTAACGCCGGGGACTCCTGAGCGCCCGATGAAAGCAAGACCTGCCCTGCGGAAATGGAGCGGATGGGATTCGAACCCACGACCCCCTGCTTGCAAAGCAGGTGCTCTCCCAACTGAGCTACCGCCCCAGCCTTAAATTGTGCACCCAGAACATAGCGACTGGTTGGCGCATATACACTCCTCGCTCACCCAGTGTGGCGGCCGGGCTCGCCGCGGGAACTGACGGCCGTTCGTGGAGCCTGTGGGCCCGACGCCTCGAGCTGCGCCACGTCGATCTTGAACAGTCTCGCCGCAGTCTTCCACCCGATCTGTTCGTGCTCGGTGGGCGTAAGTTCCAGGCTGTTGAAGAACTTCAGGTAGCTCTTCATTCCGACGAGCGGCCAGTCGCTACCGTAGAGCAGCTGCCGCGAAGGATCCCCCATGAAATGGATCATCTCCCGCACGCGCGTGAGCGTGTACCGTTCGAAATCGGCTGAGAACTCCCCAATAGTCAGTCCGGAGATATCAGCGAACACGTTGTCGTTCTTGTACAGAACCTCGGCCGTATCGAGCAGCCACGGGTTTCCCAAATGACACATGATGAACTTGACGTCCGGGAAGTCCACGGCGACGTCGTCCACCAGAAGCGGGTGAGCCTGTCGTACCTTTGCGTGTTTGCTGTAGGTGTCTCCAGTGTGGATCATGACGGGTACGTCGTACTTGGCTGCCAACCGGAAGAAGCTCTCCAATGACGGATCGTTGATCGGGTAACGATCGTACCCCGGATACAGTTTGATGCCCTTCACCAACCCCGCTCGGATGCGATCCTCCATCTCGAACAAATCTGTCCGCTCGTCCCCGCGCCACCGCAACCCCTCGACCACCGAGATCCGTGGATCCCCACCGAGGGCACTCAACACCTCCTCCACCCGCGGACGTTGAGGGTTCGCGACATATGAGGTGAGCACGACGGCGTGGGCAACCCCATTCTCCTCCATGGCGCGAAACAGATCCGCCGCCGAATCCTGGATCGGGCGAAAAATCTCCTCGTGATAGTTGTTCAAGTGGACGTGACAATCGATGAGCATGGCACAGTTTCTCTCTAGTTACGTTGTGTAACCTATTATAATACAATGGATTGAGTCATTCGACCGGTCTCCGGACCAAACGCCGAGCGACCGTTCAATGATCGAGTTCGCCGCGGCGTCCGTCCAAGCGCACCGCTACTGTGCGCCGGTCCCCCCGTGCTTTCGCAACACCCTCCCCCCCATCGACCTAGTAAACGACCCTCCGTCGACGGCGAGCCGGCCATTCACGAACACAAACACCACTCCTTCGGCTAGCTGG
>JBFGJG010000025.1:0-66807 GCA_041577295.1 Gemmatimonadales bacterium | reverse complement strand
CCGCAAGCGACGCGGCCTCGCGGTGGCTGAGGGAATTCGTCTCGTGGAGGACGCTCTCGCTTCGGGGGTGGAGTTCCGCGGCGTGGTCGTCAGCAGCGCTCTTCAGTCCCACCCACGAGGGGCCGCATTGCTCGAGCAGCTCGCGAGCCGTGCCATCCCAAGTGAAGAGGTCTCGGAGCGCGAACTCCGGGAGCTTGCCGACACCGACACCCCACAGGGTATCCTCGCGGTGATCACGCCGCGGCGGTCTCTGCTCACAGACCTCATTCCACATGCGCAGTTCCCGGTCCTCGTGATCGACGGGGTACAGGATCCGGGCAACGTCGGCGCGCTGCTGCGAACCGCCCATGCGCTCGGATCCCCCTGTGCCATCTTGCTGAGAGGCACGGCGGATCCAACCAGCCCCAAGGTGCTTCGCGGCGCGATGGGTGCATCGTTTCGCCTCGCGCATGCATTTGCCACAGATGGGGAACTCGCCGCGTGGCTTCGGCAGCACGAGGTCACGTTGTGGGCAGCCGATGCCGACGGGGCCAGCTTGCAGCGCCTCGATCCAGTGGAACGCTTGGCGATCGTCGTGGGGAACGAGGGAATAGGCGTCCGTGATGAGATCGCGGCCCTCGCCCAGCGTCGGGTTGCGATTCCGCTCGCTCGAGGGGCCGAATCGCTCAACGTCGCCGTCGCGGCCGGGATACTCCTCTACGAGGTCCAACGTGCCCGCTAGTCTTCTGGCGACGGTGGTGGCGGCTCTGGTGGGTGGCGCGCTGGGTTCGCTGGTGGGGCTCGCCGTCGTTGGAACGGCCGAACCGGACGACCCGCGGTGCCCAGCGTGCGGTGGGGCGCTGAACTTCTCCTGGAACCTCCCCTTCCTCGCATGGTTCGTACAGTTTCCCAGCTGCTTCCAATGCAGCTGGCGCGCCGCCGTGTGGAGCTGGCCGCATGAGTGGGTGCGTGAGCACCTGGCCACGTTGCGACGTCCGCGTGCTTGTCCGGGCTGCGCCGCCGACTTGAGCGGCGGTCGAGTCTCGCTTGCCGGTTGGGTGACGCTCCTCGCGCGATGTTCCGCGTGCGGCGTGCGGCTTGGCCGCTGGTACGGTCTCCTCATCCTCGGTCTGGCGATCATGTGGGGTGCAGCTGTCTGGCACCTTGGTTTCGCCGTACCTACCGTAATCGACCTCCTGTTCGTGACCCTGCTCGTCGCAATCACCGTAACCGATGCGGCGCTACAGATCATCCCTCACGAGTACACCTTCGGGGGGTTCGTATTAGGGATCGTGCGAGCGGTGCTTGGCGGTGGCGATCTCCTGGTCGCTGGGCTCGTGGGCGCGCTCGTCGGGGCGGGGCTAATCTGGCTCGTAGGAGCCGTCGGGTCCTGGTGGCTCAAGCAGGAAGCCATGGGCACCGGAGACATCAACATGATGGCGATGGTGGGTGTGTTCCTCGGATGGAAAGGCGTCTTGCTCACCATCATGCTGGGATCGGTGCTCGGGGTGCTGGTGGTTGGACCCATCGCACTGCTGAAGCGCGAGAAGTATCTCAAGCTACCGTTCGGTGTCTTCCTCGCCGGCGGTGCGCTGGTGGCCTTCCTCTTTGGCTCACAAGTCATCGACTGGTACGTGCGCGTGCTGTTGGGCGCATGAACGTTCACTCGATCTCCCGGCCTTGACGGAACTCGAACTGCTTCCAAAGCCGTTGGTGATTCTGATCGCCGGGCTCTTCGGGGCCATTTTCGGAAGCTTCCTAAACGTGTGCATTACGCGGCTCCCACGCGGGGAGTCCGTCACCCATCCGCGCTCACGATGCCCCAGCTGCCTCCGCCCAATCGCGTGGTACGACAACGTCCCCGTCGTGTCATGGCTTCTGCTCCGCGGGCGGTGTCGGCATTGCGACGCGAAGATCTCACCGCAGTACGTCCTGGTCGAGTTGGCGACCGGGCTCTTGTGGAGTGCGAGCGTATGGTACTGGGACGTGTCGGTTGAGGCGCTCCGGGCCGCCGTGTTCGCAACGCTCTTACTAGGAATTGCAGTGACCGATGCGACCGCGCGCACGATCCCCGCTGCGTTTACGCTCGTGGGGTCGGTCCTCGCTCTCGCGCTCCAACTACCCAAGGGGTACGCCGGCATACACGATGCCCTGGCCGGTGCCCTGGTCGGCCTCGGTGCGCTTGGGATTCCTGCAGTGGTGATAGGTCGCGATCGCAGACGCGTGCGAGCACGCGTATGGGGGAGCGGTGCGGTGTGGATGGGTATCATGATCGGCGTGTTCGCGGGCTGGCGGGCTGCGGTGCTCGCGCTCCTCGCCTGGACGATTCTCGGTGGGCTTACTAACGCGGTGGCCCGGGTTTGGGGGGCCGGGACCGGGCGAGTACCGCTGGGCGCGGTGCTGGCCACTGCAGCTGCGATTGCGTTCGTGGTGGAGGTTCCGATTGCCACCTGGCTTGCAACTCTGGTGCGCGATGGTCCGTAAACCATTCACCCTGTTCAACTGTCAAATTCAATGCATGCAGCGGAACAGGCCCGAGGGGTGCAAACCCTGAGCAGCAAACAGGATACGCTACGCGCGGATCCGGATGCGGTGGACGCCACGCTGGCGGCCAGTGGGGACGTGCATGCGTTCGAGCGTTTGTACCACGGGCACGTCGCGCGAGTGCACAGCTTGGCGCGACGCATGGTTGGGCATGATGAAGCCGACGAGGCTACGCAGGATGCCTTTGTCCGCGCGTGGGAAAAGCTGAGCACGTTTCGTGGCGAGGCGGCCTTTGGCACCTGGCTGCATCGGCTCGCCATCAACGTCATGCTGGTCCGCCGGGCCAAGCGGGGGCGGCGTTGGGCGCGAACGGTTGAAGGGGAGGGAGTGTTCGCGCGCGCGGAGGCGCGCCCGGTGAGCCCAGAACAGCGTATCGATTTCGAGAACGCGATCGGCCGGCTACCGGAGGGCGCGAGAGAGGTCTTCGTGTTGCACGACGTGGAAGGTTTCAAGCATCACGAGATTGCCGAGATGTTGGGCATCGCGACAGGGACGTCGAAGGCACAATTGCACCGGGCACGTTTGGCGCTGCGCCAGCATCTGGATCGATAAGGGAGACGTACCATGACGGATCAATGGACTCACCGGCTGTCGGAGTACCTGGACGGCGAGCTGAGCGATGCCGAGCGGGTTGAGCTCGAGGAGCATCTGCGCCGCTGTGACACCTGCATCGCGACGCTGCGGGATCTGCGGAGCGTCGTGGCCAGGGCGCGGGCGTTGGAGGACCGTCCACCCGTCGCCGACCTGTGGGGAGGGATCAGCACCCGGATCGGTTCCACCCGTGCGCAGCCGGCCACCACGGTGGTTGACCTCGCGACTCGGCGGCGCGTCTCGGCGTCGGTGCCTCAGCTACTCGCCGCTGGAATCGCCCTAATGATGGTCACGGGTGGAGCGGTATGGTTGGCGGCGCGTGGGCCGCAGGCACTCCCCAGCCCAGCAGTGGTCACCGTGTCGGAGTCCACGACGGACGTGCCCGTACGGCCGGTGATCGAAGCGGCACAGTACGCGGAGACGATCGCAGAGCTCGAGCATGTTTTGTCAGAGCACCGTCATCAGCTCGATTCAACCACCGTCGAGGCACTTTTCCAGAGTCTGGCCATTATCGATCAGGCCATTACCGAGGCCGAGGCGGCTCTCCGGGCCGATCCGGCGAATGGGTATCTAAACGGCCACCTGGCCGACACCATGCGGAGAAAGATTCATCTGTTGAGCCGTGCTGCATCGCTCGTCCGCGCGACGAGCTGAGCATGCGGGCGCACGTTTATCGAGGATAGAAGCTCATGGTCACAGCAATTTTGGGAGGGGCTCTACTGGGACTGGCAATGGTCCAGCAGTCTGATACGGTGTTTTCCGTTCGTCCCGATGCGCGACTCGCCATCTCCGGGTTGGGAGGCGAGGTGGTGGTGCGAACGTGGAATCGCAACGAAATGCGGGTCGTGGCGGATCACTCCAGCCGCGAAACGCTGGATATTCGCACGTCGGGCTCGGTGGTACGGGTGGGTGTCAAGTCCCGCTGGGGAACGCCCAGGGCCGTCGAGTACACCATCACCCTGCCGGCGACGATGAGCGTTGAGGTGAACGGCACGTACATGGATGTGGATGCGCGGGGTGTGCGGGGCACCGTACAGATTGAAACCGTTCAGGGGGATGTTTACGTAGAAGGGGGAGAAGGATTCGTCAACGCGGTGTCGGTCCAGGGTGATGTCGACGTGCGTAATGCCCGTGGGCGTGTAAGGGTGGAGACTACCAATGGGGAGATCCGCGTGAGAAATGTGATCGGTGAGATCAGTGCGGAGACCGTAAACGGCGAGGTGGATTTGGAGATGGTGGATTCCCGTTCGGTCGAGGCAGTCACGGTGAATGGAGACATTCGCTATGATGGCACCATTCACGATAGTGGGCGGTATTACTTCAATACACATAACGGCGACATTTCAGTTTCCGTTCCGGAGCGTGCCAACGTCACGATCACCGTGTCGACGTTCAGTGGTGACTTCGAGTCCGACTTCCCCGTTACGATCACGGGTACCAAGGACAAGCGGTTTAGCTTCACGCTCGGAGGCGGGAGTGCACGACTCGAGTTGGAGTCGTTTGGTGGCAGCATTCGATTGCGGCGACCCGGAGTGGGTCGTCGCTAGCCTTGCGAAGCGGATCCATCATGGTAGAGTGTTGAGGAGATGAGACTCATGCGGATATTTCCGATCGTTGCGGTCGCCGGTGTGATTGGTTGGTCGGTGTGGCACCCCCATGGCGTCTTACACCGACTGAAGCCCGTTGAACACGCTGAGTCGTCGAGGACCGTGGTTCAGGACTTCCGATGGACCGGTCAGATCGACCGGGGCGATGCCGTCGAGATCCGGGGGGTGAATGGTGAGGTGCGAGCCTTGCTCTCCTCGGGGACCCAAGTCGAGGTGTCCGCCGAGAAGCGCGAAGGTCGGCGAGGGGACCCGGCCGATGTCACGATCGAAGTGGTGCAGCACGAGGACGGGGTGACGATCTGTGCGGTGTATCCCAGCCGGCGCGACGTCAATGAGTGCCGGCCGGGCGGTGGCAAGATGAACGTCAGGGACAACGACACTAAAGTGGACTTCACCGTGCGGATTCCTGCCGGGGTGCGGTTCGAGGGTCACACGGTGAATGGGGACGTCACGGCTGAGGGTCTCGAAAGTGATGTGTCGGCCGCCACGGTGAATGGGAGCGTCCACGTGAGCACAGCGGGCTACGCCACTGCCAGCACGGTGAACGGGTCCATCCGGGCGGAGATGGGTCGCGCCGACTGGACTGGAGGACTGGACTTCTCTACGGTGAACGGGAGCATCACGGTTACTCTCGCCGGCGAGGTTCATGCCGATGTGGAAGCAAGCACAGTCAACGGCAGCATCGAAACTGACTTTCCGCTGACGATCTCGGGACGGTTTTCGTCCAAGCGTATGCAGGGTGTGATCGGGGCCGGTGGCCGTGAGCTGAGGTTCGAAACGGTGAACGGGAGCATCAAGCTGCGGCGCAGCGGATAACCCGCTGGCTGTTGGGAACAAACACAAACCGCCGGGTGTGCAAGGCATGCCCGGCGGTTAGTATTTTGACGTGGAACATGGTGCGCTGAACGAATGCAGGCGCGGGGCGTACGAACGGTCGCTGATGAGCGCACGTGCATGCAAGGGAGATAGAAGCGGTATGATTCGCCTCGTCGTGTGGTCGGTGGTGTTTGCGTGCGTTGCGTGCGGCGCACAGCGCGAGATCGGCGCACAAGGTGATCTTCGCGCGCTGGCTCGAGATTTGACCCCACGCGTCGAACGAGCCGTGGGGCTTCCTTTCAAATCTGACCCGCGCGTTGCCACCCGCAGCTCCGAGCAGGTCCGCCAGTATCTCACCCACAAACTCGATGACGAGCTCCCGCCTGACGAGTTGGAGCGCATGCTCGTGGCTTACCGGATCCTCGGCCTCATTCCGGACACGCTCGACGTGCGCGAATTACTTCTTGCTCTCTATCTCGAACAGGTGGTGGGATACTACGATCCCGATTCCGCCATGCTGTATATGGTCGACACAGCGGATCCGAGTCTCGTCGAGTTCACGCTGGCGCATGAATTGGTGCACGCCCTGCAAGGGCAATACGTGCCGCTCGACTCGCTGCTCTCGCTGAAGCGGCAAAACGACCGCAAGATGGCGGCTCAGGCGGTGTTCGAGGGACAGGCGACGCTCGCGTCGTTTCAGGTGGTGTTCCCCGATATGGATCTCGAATCGCTCGGACAGTCCTGGAGCTCGTACTGGCGAACGGTGCGCGAGCAGCAGGAGCGGATGCCCGTGTATGCCAGCGCGCCGCTGATCATTCGCGAGACCCTGGTCTTCCCATACCTGGGGGGTGCGGACTTCGTCTTTTGGTTCGTCCAACAACATGGCGACACCGTGCCGTTCGGTACCCGCCTGCCGAGCTCGACGGAGCAAATCCTCCACCCGGAGCGGTATGACGCCGGCGATGTGCCCGTGTCGTTGACGTTTGCTCCAGGAGGGGACGTGATCTACGAGGATGGGTTGGGGGAGTTTGAAACTCGTGTGTTTCTTTCCACCCTCACTGGCGATGACGAGAGGGCGCGCACCGGGGCTCAGGGCTGGGACGGGGACCGTTACGCGGTGCTTGCGGCGGGGCCCAGGGACCACGCCCTGGTGTGGGTGAGTGTGTGGGACGAACAGCTGGCGGCCGATCGGTTTGCCAATCTGCTGCGTACCCACTGGTCGGTGCCGGGCCGACGGATCTCCGTTGAGCGCGTGATGGTGGAGGAGGTACCGGGTGTGCGGGTGGTCAATGTGCCCGTGGGATGGGAGGGGGAGGCGGACCTCCCGAAAGCGGTGGTGAGTAGTGAGAAGTGAGTAGTGAATGGGAGGGGGGAGTGGGGTGGCCTCCGCTCTCCTTCACTGCTTACCAGGGGGGTTGGGCTGGGCGGGGACTGCCCTTAGGGGAGTACGAGTGACACGCCATAAGCGAGTGCGCCGACGATCGCGCCGAGGGCATAGCCGAGTCGGACGATCACGTTGAGCTCACGCTGCGACGTGGCGCGAACGATTTGCTCGATCCGTTCGAGTGAGAATCCGAGCACCTTTTCCTCGACCATTGTCTGGACATCTATGCGTGCCACGATCGTGGGGATCTGCTGCTGGATCCACGACCAGAGGGCTGGGGAGAGGCCACTGGCGATTCGCTCCACACTGTCCGGTGGGAGCCAGTTGGAGGGGCGGCCGATGGGTCGGTCGAGCACGGCGGCGAGCCCTGACCTGGTCGCCTCGGCGATCCATTCACGGACCCGGGGAACCTGAGCGGCCTGTGCGAGCATTTCTGCGGCGCGCTCGGGGGGGACGTGCCGCAACAGGTCGCCCCAGGTGCGATGTTCGGCCGCGCCGAGGGCGCGGTCCACCCGTTCGATGGCGTACGCGCGGGTGGCTGGATCGCGCAGGATCGCCACCACATGGGACACGGCGGTATCGCGGATACCGCCAACGCGCTCGGGTCCGAGCCGCTGAAGGTGCTCTCCCATGGGTCGGCGGAGGAAGCTGACGACCGCATCGTTAATCGACCGTG
This sequence comes from Gemmatimonadales bacterium, assembly GCA_041577295.1. Classification (GTDB taxonomy): domain Bacteria; phylum Gemmatimonadota; class Gemmatimonadetes; order Gemmatimonadales; family GWC2-71-9; genus JBDHDH01. The sequence goes on along the minus strand of JBFGJG010000025.1, from coordinate 59,210 downwards.
CGACTTGGGCGCGGACGGGTGGCTCGTCGAGGAGCCGCGCGAGGTTGTCAGCACCTTCGCGTTCGAAGTTGTTGAGGAGACGTTCGACGGTCTTCTCGGTGACGACGAGCCGTGCCACGATTCGCTCGTGCAGGAGGAGGTCACGTACGAATCGCTGAAACAGGTCGTGCAAGGCCCGCTGCAGACGTGCGCGTGCCTCTGGGTTGGTGAGCGTCGCGGCCAGCCGGTCGAGCGCTAGGGGAAGATAATCAGCCACTTCTTTTTCGAGTGCTGCGATGAGGCCGGGCGGAAGCCGTTCGAGCAACGGAGTGCGATCTTCGACGAGGCGCGCGATCTGTCGGTCCAGCCACTCGTGAATGGTGCGTTCGAGCCCTTTGCTGGCCACGGCATCCGCAACCCACTGCTCGATCTGATCCTTGATGGCGGCTTGCCGAGCCACCGTGAGAACCTCGCCGATGGGCCGGTCGGCGATTTCGTCGCGGGTGCGCTCCAGAAAGCTGCGTACGGCAGATTGGAACGCTTCGGTGGCGGCAAATTCGCTCACACGGTCAGCCACGCGGGGTGCGATATCAGCAACCACGCGCTCGAGCTCCGTCAACAGCGCGGGTGGCAGCTCGTCGCGGAGGCTCTGACGCTCGGTCTCTAGCACCGAAACGACGAACTGGCGTACCGCGGCGTCGAAGGCTTCGCGTACTCCAGGAGCACTCAGTTGACGGGTGAGGTCTTCGGACGTAAGTAAACGCTGACCCACGGTCCGGCCGATGGTGCGTGCCAACCGTGCCTTGTTCTTTGGGATCGCTCCCTGGAACATGAGCGGCCGGACCCCCCGAGGCTCGTAGGGGTGAAACAACATCCAGATGGCAACCGCGTTGGTGATCCCGCCAGCGAGCGCGCCAAACAGGATCGTTACAAGAGCATTGACCAACGATGCGTCAGCGGCCACGGTTAATCCGGTGTTGATAGTTGATAGGTCAACCCAGGTGATGTCGAGCGCACGATGAAACTATACACCAAGATCTCCATCGGTTTGATCGCGGGTGCCGTGGTGGGCATTGGCGTCAACATCATCGCGGTGCAAACCGGGTGGACCACCGGGGTGACCATCGCCCGCGCGCTCGAGCCGTTGGGTACGGCCTTCATTCGGGCGATCACCATGATCGTGATCCCGCTCGTGGTCGCAAGTCTGATCGTTGGCGTCGCGAGTCTCGGTGATCTCCGGGCGCTTGGTCGCATCGGTGGCAAGACCGTGGCGTATTATCTGACCACCACCGCGATCGCGGTGTCGATCGGGATCGTTCTCTCGAACATCATCCAGCCGGGAAGCCGCATCGCCGAGGAATCCAAGGCAGCACTCGAGCAGGCGTACGCAGGTGAGGCCGAGGGGCGGATCCAGTTGGCCCAGGAAGCGCCGGGTGTCGTGGACATGCTGCTCGATATGATTCCACGAAACCCCATCCAAGCGGCAGCAGAAGGCGACATGCTGCCGATGATCGTCTTCACGCTCGTCATTGGTGCCGCGGCCTCATTGTTAGACCAGCGCCGGAAAGAGGCGTTCGTCGGATTCTTCGAGGCCGTCAACGAGATCTCTATGACGGTCGTCAACTGGATCATGAAGACCGCGCCGTATGCGGTGTTTGCGTTGATCGCTGCCGTGACGGCTCGGTTTGGTTTCGATATTCTCCAGAGCCTTCTGGTGTATTCGGTGACCGTCGTCATCGGGCTCTTGCTCCATGCCTTTGGCACCTATGCCGTGATCGTCCGCGTACTGGGCCGGGTGAGCCCGTTCTATTTCTACCGTCGCATTCGGGAGGCACAGCTGCTCGGATTCTCGACCTCGAGCTCCAACGCCACCCTTCCGGTGACGATCGCGGTCGCGGAGAAAGAACTCGGTGTCTCGACGCGAGTTGCCGGCTTCGTGCTCCCGTTGGGAGCCACCATCAACATGGACGGTACGGCGCTCTATCAAGGCGTTGCGGTCATGTTCATCGCGCAGGTCTTTGGAATCGATCTGCACTGGACGGCGCAGCTGACGGTTGTTCTCACAGCGACGCTCGCTTCGATCGGGGCAGCCGGCGTTCCCAGCGCCGGGATCATTACGCTCGCGCTCGTGCTACAGGGCGCAGGGGTTCCGGAGACGGGAATCGCGCTGATCCTGGGCGTCGATCGGATCCTGGACATGCTGCGAACGGCCGTCAACATCACCGGCGATCTCACCGGCGCCACCTTTATCGCCCGGACTGAAGGAGAGCTCGTCGAGACAGAAGCAACGTCGCTGGAGCTCGGAGGTGCAGGGACCGCGACCCGTTGAGCGTGTAGGGCACCTTTCAGTAGGGAGAATAGGGAGTGGGCCCCCCCGGCCATCTATCCCCTCTACTCCCATCTATCCCCTCTATCTATATTGCGAGGCTATGTTTGACACCCTCTCTGGGCGGTTGTCGGCCACGCTCAAGCAGCTCGCCGGACGTGGGGTCCTCACCGAGGATGCCGTCCGTGAGGGACTGCGCGAGATACGTCGAATCCTCCTGGAAGCGGACGTCAGCTTTGAGCTCTCGCGGGCGTTCACCGAACGCGTGCGCGAGAAGAGCGTTGGGCTTCCCGCGCTCAAGACGGTCAATCCAGGACAGCAGCTGGTCAAGATCGTTCATGACGAGCTGGTCGGTCTGTTGGGAGAGAAGCGTGAGCCGCTGGCGTTCGCGTCGGTCCCCCCAACGGTGATCTTCCTCGTCGGTCTCCAAGGTTCCGGTAAGACCACCACCGCGGCGAAGCTCGCGCGTCGGTTGAAGCAAGAGCAGAAGGCCCCGTTCCTCGTCGCCGCGGACGTCTATCGGCCCGCTGCCGAGGAGCAGTTGCGGCAACTGGCGAAGAAAGTCGACGTGGGGGTTTACGGGCCTTCCGATGGCAACGGCAGCGGGCAGCTGGATGTGGTGGACTTGGTGCGCGCTGCCGTAAAGGAAGCTGGGCATCAGCGCGCGCGCTCGGTGTTAGTAGACACCGCCGGGCGGTTGCAGATCGACGACGAGATGATGGACGAGCTCGCGCGGCTGAAAGCGGCGGTGGAGCCTCACGAGATACTGCTCGTCGCCGATGCGATGACCGGTCAAGATGCGGTGCGGATTGCCAAGGGGTTTCACGACCGGTTGGGGATCACTGGGGTGATTCTGACCAAGCTCGACGGCGACGCCCGCGGTGGTGCGGCGCTGTCGATTTATGGTGTGACCGGTGCGGCGATCAAGTTCGTTGGCGTCGGCGAGGGGCTGCAGTCGCTCGAGCCGTTTGACCCGGAGCGGATGGCCGGACGCATTCTGGAGAAGGGCGACATCGTGGGGCTCGTCGAGCGAGCGCAGGAAGCGATCGACGCCAAAGATGCGGAGCGGTTGGCCAAAAAGGCTACGTCCAAGAGAGGAATGGACCTGGAGGATTTTCTCTCCGCGATGCGGCAGCTGCAACAGCTGGGGCCGCTGGAAGGCCTGCTCGGCATGTTGCCGGGCGTCAACACCAAAATGCTGAAGCAGGCAAAGGTCGATCCCAGCCGACTGAAACACGTCGAGGCCATCGTGCTGTCGATGACGCCGCAAGAGCGCCAGCGGCCCGACATTCTCAATGGGTCGCGACGGGCCCGGATCGCCAAAGGTGCGGGTCGTCCGGTCCAAGAGGTGAATCAGGTGATCAAGCAGTTTGATCAGATGCGCAAGATGATGAAGCGCATGGGGAAGGGCGGGGGGTTGGGTCTGGGAATGAAGTTTTGATGCAGCAACCGAAAAGCACGCAACGTACAGAGACATAACCGAGTAGGCATCATGGCAACACGAATTCGATTGCGACGAGTCGGTCGCAAAGGGCAGGCAGAATTTCGCATCGTCGTCGCGGAGCAGTCCACCTCTCGAGACGGAAACTCGGTGGCGACGATCGGCCACTATAATCCGCGGACCGATCCACCCATCATCACCGTAGACCTGGAGCAGGCGCGGCTGTGGCTCTCCAAGGGGGCGACGCCGACTGACACCGCCCGCTCGTTGCTCAAGAAGGCGGGTGTGTTCGCGCAGCAAGCGACCGAAGCCTGAACGTTCTCATGGAAGGCGCCTTCCTCGCCGTGGCGCGCTTCCGGAAGCCTCACGGTTTGAAGGGCGAGGCCATTGTGTGGGTGCTGACGGACACGCCGGAGCAGGTACTGGCCGTCGGCGAGCGATTGACGCCGCTAGATGATGACGGCAGGCCCGTGGGGCAGCCGCTCACGATCGAGCGCAGTCGTCAGTATCACCGACACTGGCTGTTGAAGTTTCGCGAAGTGGCTGACCGGACGGAGCTCGAGCGCTGGCGCAACGTCGTGTTTGGCGCGCCCCGAGATCGACTCGAAGCCCCAGCGGAGGGCGAAGCGTACGAGCACGAGCTCCCGGGGATGACAGTCCGGTCCGCCGGAGAGACGATAGGCAGGGTCACCGGTCTGCTGGACGTTCCAGCAGGGAAGTTGCTCGCGATCGACGTGAATGGCCGGGAGGTCCTCGTGCCGTTCCGTCGCGCCTTCGTGCGTCAGGTCGATCGGGTTAGCCGGGTGGTCGATATCGAGCCACCTGCAGGACTGTTGGAGCTGTGATGGTTGGCGATACGACCGGTACCGGTCGCTCCGGCGCGCTCACCATCAACGTGGTGACGCTGTTCCCGGAGGTGTTTCGTGCTCCGCTCGCCACCAGCATTCTGGGCCGGGCGTCCGATGCTGGGTTGTACGCGTGCCGGGTGGTCAATCTGCGGGACTACACGCACGACCGGCATCACACGGTGGACGACGCTCCTTATGGTGGGGGCGCGGGCATGGTCCTCAAGCCGGAGCCGTTCTACGAGGCGCTGGACCATTTGCGTGCGGAGCCACCGGTCGTGCTGCTCTCTGCTCGGGGCAAGCCGTTCACGCACGAAGATGCGGTGCGGTACAGCGTGGGCCAGCAGCTGACACTCTTGTGCGGGCATTACAAGGACGTGGACGCGCGCATCGCGATGCGCTCCGGGACCGAAGAGGTTTCACTTGGGGATTTCGTCCTCAGTGGGGGCGAGTTCGCAGCGCTGTGCGTGATCGATGCCGTGGTGCGCTTGCTCCCGGGCGCTTTGGGCGATCATGAGTCGGCGGCCAGCGACTCGTTTTATGACCGATTGCTGGCGCCGCCGACGTACACGAGACCCGCGGAGTATCGCGGAATGCGAGTGCCTGACGTATTGTTGCAGGGCGATCACGGAAAAATTGCTGCGTGGCGGCGCGCTCAAGCGGAGCAGCTCACCGCCGCAAGGCGCCCGGATATGTGGAAGCGGTATCTAGCGGAACACGAGTCTTCCGAGACTCGGTGACATCGAGGATGGGAATATGAACAAACTGGAAGCGGCCCAGCGGGAGGGCCTACGGGAAGACCTCCCAGAGTTTGCTCCGGGTGACACACTCCGCGTTGCGGTTCGCGTGCGTGAGGGTGATAAGGAGCGCGTACAGGTCTTCGAGGGTGTGTGCATTGGACGGCGGGGTGGCGGAATCAGTGAGACCTTCACCGTGCGCAAGATCTCAGCGGGTATTGGTGTCGAGCGCATTTTCCCCCTGCACTCGCCAAGCCTTGCCAGGATCGAGGTGGTGCGGCGTGGTCGGGTGCGTCGCGCAAAGCTCTACTATTTGCGCGCACTGGTGGGGAAGGCGACGCGGATTCGGGAGCGTCAAGAGTACTGAGTTGCGCCGCCCGACGCTGAAGCGCGAACGCGCGCTGTGGGCGAAGGGATTTCAGTGGGTCGCCGGTCTCGACGAGGTGGGTCGCGGGCCGTTGGCGGGTCCGGTGGTGGCGGCAGCAGTGATCCTCCCGTCAGGAGAACGGCGCATCGGCATCAAAGGACTCAGGGACTCGAAGCTCATGACGGCGGCCCAGCGCGAAGTGGCCGCCGTTCGCATTCGCAAGCGGGCTGTGGCGTGGAGTGTCGCCGCGGCGTCCGTGCGTGAGATCGACCGCTTCAACATCCGGCGGGCGAGCGCCCTGGCGATGCGTCGCGCGCTCGAGCGGCTCAGCTGCACACCGGATTACGTCCTCATCGACGGGACACCGCTCCCCGAGCTCGGCACCGAGCACGAGGCGATGGTCGGCGGCGACCGACGATGCGCTTCCATCGCGGCAGCCTCCGTGCTGGCCAAGTGCGTACGGGACCGGCTCATGATCCAGCTCGCGCAACGCTACCCGGTGTTTCGGTGGGAGGCGAACAAGGGGTACGCAACGAGGGATCATCTCGATGTGCTCGACCTCGAAGGGCCAACTCCCCATCATCGCCGGTCGTTTACGCCCGTCGTGCAGCTGCGGATGCTATGACCGTGTCCGGTATGCCGCAGCCCTCTCCTGCATCTCCTCCGCCCGGCTGACTGCCCCAAGCCGCCGGAACGCACTGCCGGCGGCTTCGAACGCGTCGGCTGCTTCGGGATATCGGCCCTGGGCGGCGTACACCAATCCGAGATCGCGATACAACTCTCCCTCGGCCCACGGGTGCTGGAGCCGCTGGGCGATCTCTAATCCGCGCTTCGCCGCGTCCTCCGCTGGCCGGAGCCCACCCGACGTACGCTCCAGGTTGGCGTGGATTCGCAGCGCGTCAGCTTCAGCGAGCGGGTCGCCCGACTGCCGCGCGAGATCAAGGGCACGGGTCACCAGGGCGTGCCCGAGTTGGAGGTCACCCTGGGCAAGCGCCGTTTCGGCCCGCGCCGCGAGCGCTTGAGCCAGAACCCGCGCATCCCCGGCCCGCTCGGCGGAGTCGATTGCGCGATCTGCGGCCTCGCGGGACTCACGGAGATTCCCATCTTCTTGCCACACAATGGCCGTGTTGAGCCAACCTTCTGCCATGCCCTTCCATGACCTGATCTTTTCGAAACCAGTCGTGGCCAAGCGATAAAAGCCGAGTGCCTGTGCATGCTTGGCTCGGTAGTACGCGACGTTGCCGAGGTTGTTGGCGCACCGGGCGGTGGTAAATGCGTCCTCGAGATGGTGGGCGAGTGCCATCGCTCGTTGAAAGCCCCGCTCCGCGGCCACAAGATCTCCCAGGGCAAACGCCCCGGCAGCTGCGGTGTTCTCGGCCCGCATCTCCCCGTCCACGTCCCCACGGGTCCGGAACCCGTCCCGGGCCTGTAGCCCCGCCGCGCGTGACCTCGCAAACTCCCCGAGCCGGAAGTGTGTCACCGCAGCGAGCAGCATCCACTCGGGGCTGAGACGCACGGGCTCGCGGAGGTGCGCTAATGCGTCCCACGCGTCGCTGAATCGGCCGGCCTGCACGGCCAGACGGGCGGGGCGCAGCGGATCCTCGTGCATCCTCATTCCTCCACGAGACCGAGTAGACGTGCCAGCCGGGCCCGCGAGATACCCAACTGGCGCGCTGCAGCGCTCTTGTTGCCACCGTGACGTTGGACGGCCGACCGGGCGGCGGCGGCCATCACTTCATCGAGGGTGCCTGAAAACGATGAGACCACGTCGTTCTCGGTCGCAGTTGCCGGTCGAGGAGCGAAGTGTTTGGGATCGAGCGTGCCGGGGTCCGAGAGTAGCAGAGAGCGTTCGATCGCATGGCGAAGCTCCCGCACGTTCCCAGGCCAACTGTGTGACTGAAGGCTGGTGCGCACGCTCGACGTGAAACCGGGCACGGTCAGTTGGTACCGTTTGGCCAGATCCTGCGCGAATGTTTCCGCGAGCAGTTGGACATCGTCCCCACGCTCGCGTAGTGGAGGAAGTTCAAGCACGATGACATTGAGTCGATAGAACAAGTCCTCCCGGAAGGCTCCCTGTTGGACGGCGTCAGCCAGGTCCACATGCGTTGCGGCAATGATCCGCACGTCGACCTCGCGGCTTTGCGTGGCTCCCACACGGCGAATGCGCTGCTCCTCGAGAGCGCGTAGCAGTTTGCCCTGGAGTTGCAGCGGCAGATGGCCAATCTCGTCCAAAAACAGCGTTCCACCGTGGGCTTCCTCGAACAGTCCAGGTTTGGCCGCATGTGCGTCGGTGAACGCGCCTCGCTCGTGCCCAAAGACCTCGCTCTCCATGAGCTCGGTGGGTATCGCCGCACAGTTCACGGTGACGAACGGACCGCGCGCACGAGGGCTCGCATCGTGTAACGCGCGCGCGAGCAGCTCCTTCCCGGTTCCCGTCTCACCCTGGATCAACACGGTGACTCCCCCGTGCCGTGCGACGCGGACGGCTTGTTCAATCGATCCGCGCAGCGCCGTGCTCCTCCCGAGCAGTCCTCGAAAGGCATCAGCAGTCTGTGGTGTGCCCTGGGGTCCGCGTTGCCGGCGAGCGTCCGCACGGGCCGAGAGTGTTCGACGCAGCAGGTCGAGATCGGCTGGGAGGGCGAAGTAGTCGTCCGCTCCCCGTCGTAGGGCCTCGACAGCAAATCGGTGCGACGTTTGCGCGCCCACGAGGTAGACCGGTGCGCTGTCCGGGCGTTGTACCGAGGCAACCAGATCGAGCGCCCGATCTTCTTCGCCGCCAGCGGCGATCAGCACGGCAATCGTGTCGGATGCCGGAGTGTCCTCTAGCGACTGGACCTCGAGCTCGAGGTCGAGCTCCTGAGCGATTTCCGCCCAGGCTTTGCGGAACGAGTCCGACAGCTCGATCACGGTGAGCGAGGCAACCGTCATGGATCAGCCGTCCCGATCGTCCCCGTCTTCGTCCTGATCCTCGAAAGCCCGGAACGAGGCGATGATGTTATCGCGCACGAGATTCTCGTTGGTGCCACCCTTGTTCGCCGTGGCGGGATCGACCAGCGTACCATCGACGCGTCGGAACCACGAGTCGATTGCGACAAAGATGGTCACGTTGGTTGCCATGCTTTCTTCGAGGATCAACGGCGGGACGAGGTCGAGCTCCTGCTTTACATTGAGGTCTGAAATGAACACGAACGCGACGCCGTTAAACGTTCCTTCGACCCGGATGGAGACGTCAACGAACTCCGGATGCCGCTGGAGAAAATCGAGATCCTGGGGGTCGTCATCATCCGGCTTGTGGACGTCGAACTCCACCTCCACGTAGGTCCCAACCGGGAGCTCGGCGGCGAACTGACGCACTGCTCCAGGGACCAACGGAAGTTCCACGAGCACTGGACCGAACTCTACGTCCTCGCAGCTCGGGTCGTTCTCGACGGCGCACGCGGTCTCGTCCCGCGCGAATTCGACCTCACGCAATACGAGCTGGGCGCGCGTAACGATAATCGTGTCCCCATCGCTCGTAATCGTGTCATCGAATGCTCGAGCTCGCGAGAGCGCGGCGGCCGGATTGCTGCTTCGTGGCGATTGTGTGGCAACGGAAACGGCGACGTTACCGGCCAGCTGCGTGCCGGTCCCGTCGCCGCAGGCGATCGTGATTGTTACCAGCACCGGCGTGATCCAATGCCAAACTCGCATCCTGGTCACCCTTCCTTCACGCGGAGCGCCATCGCGCTCGATGGCGGCGGAAGGGGCTCGGCCGGGGTGTCCGACCGAGCCCTCTGGAGGTCCTGCAATTTAGCTCTCGTCCTGGTCATCGCCGTCGCCATCACGGTCTTCAAAGGCCTCGATGTTTTGCTTGATATTCTCGGTCACCAGGCTCTCAAACTCGCCCCCTTTGTTCGCCTGAGCGGGGTGGATCAGGTTGCCCGACTGGTCCCGAAACCACGCCGCGAGATCCATCCGCACGGTGACATTAGTGGTCACCGTCTCCTCGTCGATGACGACCGGGGGGTTCAGCTCAAACTCCTGCTCGACGTTCAGGTCGGTTACGAACGTGAAGGGGTCGCCGTTGAACGTGCCCTGGACCCGGATGCTGATTCCGACCAAGTCGGGATGGGCCGCCCGGAACTCAGCGTCCTCGGGGTCGTCGTTGCTCACTTTGTGGATGTCGAACTCGAGTTCGTCGTACGTGCCAGGCTCGATGGGAATCGTCACCTGGTGGTTGGTACCCCCGTCGAGCGGCAGGTCGAGGAGCAGAGGTCCGACCTCGAACTCCTCGCAGGCATCGTCGTCGAGCGCCTCGTCGCAGTCGCCCGTCTCGATGCGCTCCAGCTCGATCTCCCGCAGCACGACCTCCGCCTTCTCGATCACCAACTCGTTCTGCCCGTCGCTGATCGGACCCGTTGCCGTGCCACTGAAGAACATTCCCTGATTAGCCGCGGCAGCACCGTTCTCGGCACCCGTGGAAATCGAGAGAGAGATTCGCGCTCCGTCCGGCGAGGCGTCGCTGCAGGCGGCGAGCATAGTCACCGCGGTGATGGCCAAAATGGTGCGTCGCATGTCGAGTTTCCTCCCTTGGAAAAGCGTGTCGCTTAGTCGCTCTGTTTGTGTACGGCCCGCTGAAAGGGCAAGGGAGGTGCCAATGCCGTCCAGCATCGTAACTCATTGGTCTACCGAACCTTGGCGGCTGACCTACGTGTCGTGCTGACTCTGTCTGATGTAATGAAATGTGGCAGCGTGGATTGATTCGGAGCGGCCCCTACTGGGGGCCGGCGAGCGCGCCGGCCCCCCGAAATGCAGGGCTGGAACGGCGTAAGGGTGCTGCGTTACTTCACGTGTTTGTTGACCAACTTGGTCATCTCGAACATGCTGACTTTGGTCTTGCCGCCAAACACCGGTTTGAGCTTCGCATCGGCGTTGATCATTCGGCGGTTCTTCGAGTCCTGAAGCCCGTTCCGCTTGATGTAGGCCCACAGCTTCTTCGTAATCTCGGTTCGCGGAATCGGCTTGTTGCCGACCACCGCCGAGAGGTGAGCGTCCGGCTGAACTGGCTTCATGAACTGCGGGTTTGGTTTTCGCTTTTTTTTCGTCGCCTTCTTTTTGGTCGCCACTCTTCGTCGCGCCCCCTTTCGTCTCGTGGTTTTCCTCTTGGCCCGTCGGGCGGGCTTCCGCGCGCTCGTACGTCGTCTCTTGGTCGCGCGGCGCTTGGTTGCTTTCTTCTTCCGTTTCGCTCCCATCTGCACCTCTAATATCGTGGTGGACGGATACAACCAGCCACTGCACGCCCACAAAGTAGTGTTTTCTCTCTGAAGAACAAGCTTTTTCACTCGGGAGAGTGACAAGGGGGACCAGGGGGGATTAGTCGGGATAGAGGGGATCGAGGGATTATCCGAGGTCCTTGCTGAGAAACAGCACCGTAGGCTGCTGGGCGACGTGCTCGTATTTCTCCAGCTGTCCGTCCAGGCGGTAGCCGGCCCGCTCGAGGAATCGGATTCCGGAATCGTGGTGTGCGACAACGGCCGTGCGCAGCTTTCGGGCGCCGCATGTCTTTGCCCACTGCTCGTAGGCGTGCAGGGCGGCGGTGCCGAGTCCCTGCCGGCGATGCGCGGGATCGATGAGTAAGATTCCCATCGACCAGGTGGCGGGATGTGGCCAATCGGTGAGCGCGTCGATCACGCCGACCAGCGCCTGTTCGCTGCCGAATACGCCGATGATGCGCTTGTCGTGTACCTGCTTCGTTGGTGGGCCTGCAACGTACGCCTGCGCCGCCTCATCGCGCCGTGGCGGTGCTCCCGTGACGAGCTCAAAGTAGTCCGTCGACCGCTCGAATAACGCCTGCAGCGCACGGAGATCTGGGGGTTCCAACAGGCGTGTCGTGTATCGCCCGTCCGGGCCGAGTTGGTCGATGACCATTCTCTGAGTAGGTGATCAGCGATGGGCAGGCGCCAGGACTTCGAGAATCGCAGGCTCTTTCTTCACCTCTTCCGCGATCCACTCGTTGACAGCGGTGGCGAAGCGATCGGGGAAATTGAGCTCAAACTCCAATAGGATCTCGCCAGTCTTCCCAGGGTCAGCCCGCACGTCGAACGCTGGATCAAAACTGCGAGCAACGTTGGCCAGCGACATGGCAGTACTGACCATGCGTGCTTGCTCAACCGGGCTCTGCGCGGTACGCATTGGGATGATGACGTGTTTCCGAAATACGGCGTGTGTGCTCTCGCGTTCTACGAAACTCGTATACGACAAACTCATGTGACGATCTCCTCGTCTCTTGTGGCTCCGCATAGAATACTAATGTGGCGTTCGTCGAAAGGCGCGTGTGAAGGTTGAGCGTCGGCGGTTCTTGCTGTTGGTGGTGTTTTTCCTGGGTTTCATGGGTGGGGGAAGCTGTGCGTGGCTTCAGGGAAGGCGCCCACGTGGGGTACAGGGTTGTAAGTCCACGGGGGAATCGTGTATCGGGGATCTCGAGTGCTGCAGCAGGGAGTGCACACCGCACCCCGACGGAACCGGTGGCGTGTGCACCGAGCCTTAGAGGAGGACGGGGTCCCCAGCCCAGAACGGGCGCCGGGGACCCGGTTGCCAGCCACTACCGTCGACTAACGACTCCGCACGCGGAAGTTCCGACAGCGTTCGTTTGACCACCGCATCGCCGACAACATCTACGAGGTAATAACCGTGCTTGCCCCATTTCGCGTGCGCGATCGTCGCGGCGAGCAGGCTGCGCAGCCTCGCATTCGGCGGCGCTAGGAGTCTGCCAACAGCTGCTTCCCTAGGTATGACACCGGCGAACGGCCAAGCGCAGGCCCGGCGTAGGGTCGTGCGGCCAGGTCCAGGGTGGCGACCAGAATGAGGAGATCACGCTCCAGACCGGAGGTGATCCCTCCGGGAATCTGAACGGTGACGAGCGCTCCCAGAATGATGATGGCCAGTCCCAGGCTCGCCCACCAGTGCAATACACCGACAAGCAGGAGCAAGGCGGCAACGCTTTCGACCACACCGATGACCGGCCCGAGTGCTCCCGGCAACCCGAAGCCGATGAATTTTGTCACCGCCATCGCGGGATCGAGGATCTTTGGTACACCATTACCACAGGAAGATGGACGCCACGACGACGCGCACGAGCAGCAAGGTCAGCGCGGGGCTCTTTGCATGCGAATTCACTGAGGCCTCCCAGTTCAGACTACCTCGAGTGAACACGGTGGAAGCCGCCTCGGTTTCCCTGGAACGGATACCCTACGACGCGTGTTACCGAGCGATATCGTGGTTCTCCGCGGCAGCACCGTCACCCGTCCAACGTGGAGATGAGGGCGCCAAGATACGAGGCTACGGGCCGTGTGAAGTCGTTGTCGGTCCAGTAACTCTGGTGTGCAAACGGGTTCCAAGTGGTGAAGATGGACCCAACCCTGATCTCGTGATCTTCGATCCGCGCAACGGTGGAGATCTGATCTGCGGTAAGCTCGCCGATGTTCTTCTCGTACAAGGGGCGTAGTGGCCAGCCGAGCACGTCATCGCGATCGAGGAAGTTGAGCCACTTGGCCGCGGCTCGTATCGCGGGGTGCTCGACTCCGGTTCCGGGCAAATCGATCGGCAAAGCGGTTGGAAACGCCAGACTAAAGAGCGGAATGTTGCTGCCGAAGGTGATCATCGCGACCAGTGTGTCTATCGCCTCGAATCGGTCTGGCGTGTCACCGGAGGGGTGCTGCCTGTCCCAGATGTAGTTCGACATGATGTGTGCCCCCAGAGAGTGTGCGATGATCACAATGGGGGCGGACGGGTCCGTCAGCGTTTGCTTCAACGCCCTAAGTCGTGTGCTCACGATGTCATGGATGGTGTTGTAGGCGCTGGTCACGTGTGTCCAGTCTCGTTGGTATGCAATCGCGTCACCAAAATTGTGCACGATGAACTCGCGGACCGGGCGCCAATCCAGTGGCACGGGTTTGTCTCCGGGATCGTGCGCATCCTGCATGCAATCCCAGAGCTCGGTTTCGCGAGGTTCCAGTGCGTCTGCCCAGTGAACCTCCTGCCAGACGAGTCGGGACGCTCGTCCCGACAGACGGTGACTGATCTCGTCGGTCAGGGCTTCTGAGAAACCTGGCCGTTGGGCACCCATTCCATGAATGACCAGAACGCCAATGCGGTTGCTCATCGGACCTCCGAAGATGGTGCGCAGCGCTTCATGCGCGGTGCGTGGTGATCCGCGTTCCAGACGGGTCAGCGCCGAGCGAGGCTGCCCACAGACCTGCTCGAGGCCAGAAGTTGTGGAAAGATACGATCCACAAGTCCACATGGAGTGGAAACGGCGCCGAACCGCTTGTGCCATTCGAGGATCTGTCGTCCACATCGCCTCAACAGGGTGGTCGTCACCCGAACAAAGCGCGGCGCTTGTTTCATTCCAAGCTCCTCGTAGTTTGGAGGTCCTTTCCGGCAACCGGTCTCTCCCCCGGTGAGCCACTGCAGGCGAATCTCCGAAAACCGTTTGAGCGCGATGTCCGACTACACACCCCTAGGCCTCGAAAAACTCGCTCACCAAGCCGCCAAAGACCTGACCACCCTTCGCTGTCCCAGAGACAGCGTTGTGATGCGCGTGCTGGCGTGTCGAGCGGAGCAGGCGCTCCGGGGGGCGGTGAGTCGCCGTGAGTTTTCTCGCGTTCCCGGGCGTGAATGGCGGGTGCTCGAGGTGGATGTGGAGTGTCCGGCATGTCGGCGCCGTGCGCTTGGGGTGCTGGTCGGTGCGGCAAGACACCGAACCACGAGCGAGACGGTTCCTCTGCCAAGCCGCGTGTCTTGAGGTTTCACGGCTGAACGAGAACGCCCGTACGAGCAACTTTCCCTGTCAGCCGGTGTTAGGATTCAGCAACCCCTTCGGAGATCACTCAATGAAACCGCTGGTGCTGGGAACAGCGTTATGCGTGGTGGTCGGATGCGGCGGAACGGGCGGTGTCGAAACGGTCGAGGAGCAAGCGAGCACGATGGCCGGGCTCCCCACGGAGATCGTCCTGCGCCACGGCGAGGAAAAACGGGTGGACGGTGGGATCCTGCGGTTGAGCTTCAATGACGTCCTCGAAGACTCGCGGTGTCCTACGGACGTGACTTGCGTATGGGAAGGAAACGCTCGCGTGCGCATAGGCATCGCCGCGGGCACCGGCCCTACCCACCCGCTCGAACTCAACTCGACACAGGATCCTCGCTTTGCGGATTGGAACGCCGTGCGCGTGACACTACTGGAGGTCAGCCCGGACCCTGTGTCGACGGAGCAGATACCGGTCGAGAGCTATCTGGTTCGCCTCCGCGTGGAGTCTGCCCGGTAGGGCTAGTACCTTTCGTGCCTTAGCGAGCCGCGCTGATCGGCGTAACCTTCGCTGGTCAGACGGCACGCAACCATCCGTCCCTTCCGACTGTCTATCCCTAATGTGAGATCTCAGTAACCTCTCAGAACGTCTCGCCTTTCCCGGAGACGGACATGGATGGACTGTTGAAGGACGCACGCTACGCTCTCCGCACGCTCGCCAAGCGTCCCGGCTTCCTGGTCATCGCCGTCGTCACGATTGGACTCGGGATTGGCGCCAACACCGCGATCTTCAGCGTGGTCAGAGCGGTGCTGATCCGCCCCCTACCGTACCACGAGCCCGATCGTCTGGTCGTCGTGTGGAGCAATCTGGTCAACCGCAACCGTCCAAAGTTTCCCATCTAACCTCGTCATGGGAGCGCTGTTCCTCGTCGCTGCGACGGCGGCGTGTTACGTTCCCGCCCGCCGAGCGATGCGCGTGGATCCGGTGATCGCGCTTCGAGACGAGTAGTGTGAGGGTGCCTTTTGTGCTCGGCTGGACGGGCAACCAAAAGGAAACGGGGATGGCATGACTCTGAATCGCATCGCGCGCACCGGCTGGTGCGTGCCGATGGGCGCTCTCGCAGTACTGGTCTGTCTGTGGGTGCGCCAACTCGAAGGACAGGCACGCGATCCGTCGGTTATCACTATCGAACATGTCACGGTGATTGATCCGGCGGCTTTCGACGAGCGTGAGGCGCGCATCCCAGACCGGACGGTCTTGATCGAAGGTGATCGGATCGTTGCAGTCGGTCCGGCAAACGGCGCCCTGGTCCCCGAGGGTGCTTACCGAATCGACGGACGCGGAAAGTTCGTCCTTCCCGGTTTTTGGGACATGCACGTCCACTTCAATCGCGACGAAGAGACACTACTTCGTGTCGTGGCACCACTCATGATCGCCCACGGCATTACGAGCGTGCGTGACCTCATGGCCGACTGTTGGGAGCCGTGTCGGTCTGGCGCTCGATCGCTCTCCGAAATGCGGGATCTCCAGCGCCGGATCGAACGGGGAGAGGTCGTCGCACCGCGGCTCCAGGCTCTTTCGAGCGCGGTGCTGCACGGGCCGACGGCGGGATTTGGCTACCCGGCGCAGCATCCGGATTACTGGAGGCCGCGTAGCGAAGAGCAAGCGCGTGAGGTGGCGCGATACCTGGTGGCGCGCGGTGTGGACTTCATCAAGGCGTATCAGTCACTCCCGCCGGAAGCGTACTTCGGGCTGCTCGACGAGGCGCGCAAGCTGGACGTTCGGGTGTCGGGGCATCTGCCGTGGGGAGTCCACCCCATCGACGCAGCGCGAGCTGGTGTCCGCACCATCGAGCATGCCCGCTGGCCCGGGCTGGCGTGTAACCCCGAATACGACGCGTTTCGAGCCATGAATGCGAACGTCGCTCGTGGTGAGGGCGAGTTTGACCGTGAGCTGTTTGCCCGTTTCCGTGACGCGGTGGTGTCGCAGTTCGACGAGACTCGCTGTCTCGCGATCTTCGAAGCGCTCGTGGCACATGATGTTTACCTGGTTCCGACGCACCTTACGCGAGAGATGGACGCATTCGCGCGCGATTCCACGTACCGCAATGATCCTCGACGCCGATATGTGCCATCCTCCCGCTTGCGCGGCTGGGACCGAGACCTTCTCAACACACGCAACGGACCGCCTGAACTACTCGAGTTCTACCGCGAGTTCTTTGATTTGGGATTACGTGTCACGGGGATGGCGCACGCGGCCGGGGTGAAGGTCCTGGTGGGTACCGACGTGTTCGACACCATGGTCTTCCCCGGGTTCAGCTATCACGAAGAGCTCGAGCATTTGCGGGCGGCGGGACTCACCCCGCTGGCGATCGTGAAAGCCGCAACGTATCGCGCAGCCGAATTCCTCGGGAAGACGGCTGACTACGGAGCCATCGCACCCGGCAAGGTGGCCGATCTGATAGTGCTCGACGCCGATCCGCTCGCCGACATCGGTCACAGCCGAAGTATCGACCATGTCGTTTTCAACGGCAGGGTGTACGATCGATCTACGCTCGACGCGATGATCGACGGCGTCGAGAAGTACGTAGCCGGGCGAAGATGAGGAGGAGACCTCGCATCCGCTTCGGCGTGAGCGATGCGCCGTCCGCGCCGCGCTGCCTTCATCGCCGCCACTTGCTCGCCGTTGTACCTTTCGTCGGTGCCAGAACGGACCGGGTAGCTCAGCTGGTAGAGCAACGGACTTTTAATCCGTAGGTCCTGGGTTCGATCCCCAGCCCGGTCATCGTGGTAAATTCTCGGCGCGACCGAAAACCCGGTCGCGTGCAATTCAAGGGCAGATCTATGGTCCCCGCGCGGCGATGCACGCCCCGCGGGTTTGCTTATAAGGATCCGGGTAGGGGATCCGCGTCGCGGTGCGCTGCACCTCGAAGGAGACAGGAACAGATGTACCACAGGCTGTTGGTTCACGGATTCGGCACCCTAGTAGCGCTCACGATCTCTTCGGCATCCGTCGTTGCGCAGGAGACGGAGGAATTCGAGCCCTATGTTGGGATGAGAAATCAGTTTGTAGTGGCCTTGCCGAGTGGCTGGAGCGTGTTCGACCAGGGAGCGGTCCTCAGTGGAAAAGCGAGTGAAACGGGTCCACCGGTGGTGTTCAGCGCCACGCAGATCGATGCGCAGGCGTTGAAATCGGGTGCCAAGGAGAGCGTGGAGAAGGTGGCCCAGCAGCTGGCTTACGTGGAGGTGGGGAGGATCGCCGGGTTCATCATGGAGCGCCTCCCTGCCAAAAAGGGAATGTCCTGCGAGGGGTTCGACGCAAAATCCCACCAGAAGATCGTCGAGTTGATGGGTACCGATCCGATGTTCGGGCCCGGTCGGACGATTCGTGAGAAACCATCTGGCGAGATGATTCCCCTTGGCGGCTGCTCGGGCCTACGACTTCGGGGCAAGGGTACGGCCAGGACTGGGGCAGGCAAGACCCTCGATGTGTTCGCGGTGTCCGATGGGAAGGTTCTGTACCTCTTCAAGCTGCTCAACCTGGACGAGCACTATCCGAGAAATCTCGAGACGTTCGAGAGCATTATGGCCACCCTCGAGCTCACGGCGGCCTCGAAGAAGAACAGCTAGAGGGTGGGGACAATCGAAAGCCGAAGATTCATTCCGACCTATGCGACGGGGGCGCCATGGACGCCCCCGTCGTCGTTTCAAGCAGCGCGCAACATCAATCAGTGTTTCATAGCCGGCTGCATTTTGGCCGGATCTTGGTACACCATGAGATGCGCGTACGGCGTGTTGGCGAACATGATGTACACCCCGCTCGCATTCTCCGTAGTCGGTATGGCCGTGGAGATCGGATCGAACGGCCAAAAGAGCATCCAGTGCGGCGGTTCGCGATGCGTCTTGGTGTTGGCTCCTGGCCCCATCACGATCTCGCCGTCGGCGGTCTCGTGGTGCACGCCCCCCTTGGCCATGTAAGCCACTCCGGGAACCGTGTTGCTAGGCTCGGGCCGACCTCTCATGGCATCCAGCAGCCACTGCAACGCGGGTTGGTCCATACATATCGGTGCTTCGGGATCGCCTGGGACCCCAACCATACAGGTAAAGTCGTTCGTGCCGGATCGGAGTTCGGTCAGCATGCCGCGGTCATCCATCCTGGCAATGGAGGCGTGAGCGCCGACGTGCATCGGACCCGCTGACTGCGCGAGTGCGATGTACTGGGCGTCTGGAAGCATGGGTTTCGGCATCGGCGCCTGCGCATCCACGCACATTGGGAGCGTGAGTGCACCGAGGGTGCACCCGAGAAACGGTAGCGAGCGCATGAGTTTTCACTCCGGGAGAATCGTGACTGGCGGTGGGCCGCGGGCACTTGTGTCCGTAGTCCCCGTCGGAGTTCAAGTATAGCGAGCACCGTCGTGGCGGGGCAATCCTGTCGGTCCGGTGAATCACCACCGGTGTGCAATCAACCACCTCTCGAACGTCACAGGGTGCATCACAGGGCTTGTACGATGACAAGGAGCCGAGGATGGACCGGATGACCAAGGGGTTACTGATGGCGGCGAGCGCCGTCGCATTCATTACGTGCGCGCAGATGGCTGGTGACGGCGTGCACCGGATGGCGGGGGACAGTGTGGAAAAGGGGTCTGCGCACGAGGTCGGCAACGCGTCGCCCGCAGCCCTGCCCGAAGGCGAAGTGCGTCCTCGCCAAGCGAGGGTCGATGTGACGGGTTCGCATGTGGTCAGTGGCTTAGCAGATGCGAGAGACTTACCGGGTCGTTACAACTCCAATTCTAATACCGAGTCCTATGCGCACATCGTCGAGAATCCATTCCTCGCGGTGGCGGCCAACCCTCTCTCGACGTTCTCGATTGATGTCGATCGCGCATCGTACAGCAACGTCCGTCGCTTCATTGCCAACGGCCAGCGACCACCCGCCGACGCGGTCCGGATCGAAGAGCTGGTCAACTACTTCCACTATGATTACCCGGATCCACGCGATGAACATCCGTTCTCGATCACAACAGACGTAGCGTCCGCGCCGTGGAACCCCCTGCATCGGTTGGTCCGCGTTGGCTTGCAGGGGCGGAAGGTCGATCTCGCAGACATCCCAGCGAGCAATCTGGTCTTCTTGATCGATGTGTCGGGGTCAATGCAGGCTCCGGACAAGCTCCCACTGCTCAAGTCCGCGTTCCGGCTGCTCGTCAACGAACTGCGTGCCGTGGATCGGGTTGCCCTCGTGGTGTACGCCGGCGCAGCCGGGCTCGTGCTTCCGTCGACGCCGGGTGACCAGAAGCCGACCATCCTCGAAGCGATCGACGGATTGGAAGCAGGCGGATCCACCGCCGGTGGTGCCGGCATCAAGCTGGCGTACGACGTTGCGCACGAAAATCACATCGCGGGAGGAAACAACCGTGTGATCCTGGCCACGGACGGTGACTTCAACGTCGGGCCGTCGAGCGACGCCGAGATGGTCCGGCTGATCGAGGACAAGCGGCGTCAGGGGACGTTTCTCACCGTGCTCGGTTTTGGCACGGGGAACCTGCAGGACTCGAAGATGGAGCAGTTGGCCGATCACGGAAACGGCAACTTCGCTTACATCGACAGTATGCTCGAGGCCCGCAAAGTACTTGTCACCGAGTTGGGGGGCACGCTGCTAACGATTGCCAAAGACGTGAAAGTTCAGGTGGAGTTCAACCCAGGGCGTGTGCAGGGCTATCGCCTTATTGGCTACGAAAACCGTCTACTCCGCAACGAGGATTTTGCCGACGACACCAAGGACGCCGGTGAGCTAGGCGCTGGGCATTCCGTGACCGCACTGTACGAGGTCGTTCCGACGGGTGTCGAAAGCGGTGTGACCCTCCGTGGGCTCGACACGTTGCGCTACCAAGTGCCCGCCACCACTCGCATGACGGGAAGTAATGAGTTGCTCTACGTGAAGCTGCGCTACAAAGCTCCCGATCGCGACCAAAGCGTGCTGCTCGAGCACCCAGTGCCCGATCGCATCGAGCAATCGTCGATCGATCTCCGATTTGCGTCGGCCGTTGCGGGGTTTGGCATGCTCCTGCGCGAATCGGAACATAGTGGCACGTGGTCGATGGCCGATGTGCTTGCGACCGCGCGGGGTGCGCTCGGCCCGGACCCTCATGGATATCGTGCGGAATTCGTACGACTCGTCGAGACCGTCGTCCGGGGAGAGATGCTGGCCAGTATTGATTAGCAGGAGAGGCAGCGAAGGCGGGGCTGGAGAATCCGGGACGCACGGTGTTGCGTAGGGTGCTCTGGCCCTCAGCATTTTGAGGCATCATGGGTACAGCGCCAATCTCAGTTCGGCCCATCAGGGCTGGTGACCGCCATGCGATCCACGGCTTGGCCCGGCGCGCGTTCGCACCGTTTCTATCGTGGCTCATGCGCAGCTCGATGCATCTCGATGGATTCGTCGCAGAGCGGCAGGCCCAGGTGATTGGCGCGGTCACTGTCAAGCAGATCCGCGTTGGGCAGGAGCACATTGGGGTGTTGGAGTGGGTCGTTGTGGACCCGAGCGAGCAGACGCGGGGGATTGGTCGGATGCTGCTCGAGCGCTCGCTAGCGCAGCTTCAGATGAGCGGGTGCGACCGCATCGTCACCACGGATGTGGATGCCTACAATTCGCCGTCATGGAAACTTTGCATCGCCCTAGGCTTTCGCCGTTGGACAACCAACGACCAGATCCGAGCCTTTGGATGGCAATGGCCGCAGCTGCTGATCAAGATCCCGCATTTTGGGATCGGCACCTTTGTGTTGCGCTATGATCCTGCGGCAACACCTGCACAACGTCCGGGCGGTGGGTCGCTCGCAGTGGTCGCACTGTTCCTCGGATTCGTTCTCCTTCCGCTGAGCCGCGTTCGAGAGTTGATGTGGGACACGCTAAACGTCGACGCCCTGACGAATGTGGGGCTCGAGAGTATCATCGCCGGATTCATGATCGTCGTCCTGTACATTGCAGCTCGTGCGGTCGGTCATTGGATAGCTGCCGCTCGTGCCGGTCTCGGCTTGGTGTTTCGTCCGTGGGTTTCTGGCAACATCCTCGCTGCACTCTTGGCCATCATGTTCAGCCCTTTCATCCCTGCGTTGGCGGGTGGACCGTACGTGGCCGATCAACGCTTTGACTACAAACGGGAGCGAGCGGTCTTTGGTCCGATCATCGCCGGCGGGGTTGGCGCATCGATCCTCGTGCTCGCGCTATGCACCCTGGCATCGGCGCTAATTCCCGCACTCGCATCAATCGCCGAACTCGGTCGCCGGGTCGGTTTCGCGTTCGCCATCACGGATACGGTACTCGTCTTCGCACCGATGGACGGGCTCCCTGCCGGTCACCTGTGGCGATGGAACCGACTGCCATGGTTGGGGGTAGTCGGCGCCTATTTGGTTTTGCTTGTCGTTGGGTAGGGTTGCGCGACCGTGGAAACTCTGACGGAACAGCGCGGGTACTATGTGCTCGTTACGGGGCACAGCCCCCTTTCGCGGAGTTTGGAATGTCGCGCATCGCAGTTGCACTGGCAGCAATCCTTGCTGTAACGGCTTGCTCGTCGCTGCCGTCCGAGCTCGAGCCGTTCGATGGAACGTTTGAATACGTGGCTTTTGATGCAGACGGCGCCCAGGTGTTGGAAGGTCAACTGGTCCTGGACGTCAAAGACGATGGGAGCGTACGGGGCACGTGGGAGATCGACTGGGTGGAGGGAGCAGATCGCAACACGGTCGTCGGGCCTCAGGTTGGCGAAGGCACTCTCGAAGGGAGCGTGGAGGACGGTGACCTGAGTGCGAACCTCAATCCACAGTCATCCGATAACAACGTGACCCTTGTAGCGTCTCTCGATGGGAGCCGGCTGGTAGGGAGTTGGGAGTACACGACGTTCAGCGGCTCGAGCGCCACGGGGGCCTTCAGGGCGACGAAACGCTGACACGCCTCGTGACCGACGGATGTTTCGCGACAGCCCCGGCGGGGACGCCGGGGCTGATTCGTTGGCCCAGCGCCGACTTGCGGTTGAGCAGATACTGGCGAGTTTCAAGGTATGAAGCGCATGAAGCGCGTCTGCCATTACGTCGTGGGTTACGAGCCGGAACCGGCGGGCAGCGACGTCGCCGATCCTCGAATCCGCTGCGGTGAAGAGGCCACTGTACGGGTCGACGATGAAGAGTGGCTCTGTCCCAAACACGCGGCGCTCGTTCGGGAAGGCCGCGTAAGCAATCGCTCGACGGCTCGTTAGGCCTCAGCTCCCCGAGGTTTTGAGCGCTCACGATCCCGGTCACGAACAGGGTATGGGTCTTCCCGGACATGCGCGGTACCAGCATGCCTGATCCCGCGGTGGCGACGTAGCAGCCGCGCAGGGCGGGCAGTCGGTACTCGAACGCGGCAGGCCGTCCTGTCAGAACTTACTACCCTCAACCGTTGTACTAACCGATACCGCCGTCCCTTGGAGCCGTTCGCTGTTCCGAGGGTTTCTTGTAACTGAATTGGAGGGGCTACATGAGCAAGTTGTTTGGTTGGTTTCTCTTGACGGTCGCGCTCACCATCGCGGCGGCGCTCACCGCCACCGTAGCGGTTGCCCAGGAGATTAGCATTGGTGGAAAGGTCGGCGTCAACCTCGCTAAGACAGCGGTCGACGATTTCGATCAGGAAGAGACACGGACGGGTATCGTCGGAGGTGCCAGCCTGGGGATCGGATTGGGGCCGGTGTTTGGATTGCAGATCGAGGCACTGTATGCACAAAAAGGTGTCAAAGCACCCGACGAGGGGCTCACGGTCAGCCTACAGAACGATTACCTGGAAATGCCACTCCTGGCCCGGATCCGGATTCCGGTGTCCGGGGGAAACGTGCGTCCCACGCTGTCCGCCGGTCCGGCAGTCGCGTTTGAGTTGGCGTGCACGTTGGAGGCGGAGGGTGGCGGTGTCGAGGTAGAGGTGGGATGTCGCGAATCGGGTGATGGTCTAGATGCTCTCAACACCGCGAGCGTCGACTTCGGACTGCTCATCGGGGGCGGGTTCGACATCGACGTTGGGAGAACGATTCTCAGCTTCGAAGGCCGTTACACGCACGGACTGGTGGACATCCTCCAGGATGATGCGAGCCAGCTCAAGAATCGAGTTTTCACGTTTCTGGTAGGGCTGTCCTTTCGAGTGCGCTGACGCGATAGATTGCGGATTGTTGATTGCGGACTGCTGATCGCTAGTGGGAGGTTCAACGATCAAACATCCGCAATCGACAATCAGCAATCAACAATCCAAAGGGGTTTCCATGTTCTTCCGCTCGATCGCATTCGGAGTCGTCGTTACCGCGGCAGTTCCTACCACACTCGCCTCTCAGCAGTTTGGATCCGCCGTCGCGATCAGCGGAGACGACGTTCTCGTCGCCCAGCCACAATCTCAGCGTGGGTCCGGGACGGTTTACCTGTTTCGCAGATCGGGAGAGGGTACGTGGGCGGTCGTGTCGCGACTGCGCGCGTCCGATGGGGTCATGGACGACGGATTTGGCCAGTCCGTGGCGGTGCGTGGAACGCGCCTCATCGTGGCGGCGGGTGAAGAAGGAGGCGCACCCGCGTACGTGTTCGAGCGAGATGCTGCAGGAGTGTGGAGCGAGGTAGCGCGTCTCGAGCCCGCCGGTCTCGCGCGTGAGCCCCGCGGCGCCGTGAGCCCGCAAGCCCTTGTCCAGTCCTTGCGCTTTGGCCCGGCGCGCCGAACGGTTGCACTCGGGGCCGACATGGCACTGGTCGCCAACTGGGGTGGCAACACCGAGGAGGAAGCGGTCTTTGTGTACCGCCGGAGCACCACGGGCAGCTGGGCGCAAGAAGCCATGCTCATAGCCGACGACGGGCAGCGACGCGATCGCTTTGGTGCGACGCTCGCAGTGAGCGCTGGTCGGGCCGTCGTCGGTGCGCCGAGCCACGGTGCCAGCGGTGCGGTGTATGTGTTCGTTCGCGGAACTGATGGCAAGTGGCGTCGGGAGGCAAAGCTCGCTGCGAGCGGCTTACCGTCGGGCAGTCGCTTCGGAGCGGCACTCGCCGCGACGGAAAACGAGTTGGCGATCGGTGCGCCGGGAGCGAACCGATCGGCGGGCGCGGTAGTCGTCTTTCGTCGCGACAACGCGCCCGCGTCGTGGACGCTCACCGAGCGACTAGCTCCACCCGACTCTGCTGCCGGCCAGTTGTTTGGTGCGGCGGTATCGCTCGGGACCAGGGAATTGTGGGTGGGCGCCCCCCGCGGCGGTGGTGGCTCCGGTCTCGTGTTCCACTACGTGAGACACGAAGCGGCTGACGGCTGGGGGTCCGGAACGGTAGTGCAGGCGTCTGACGCTGTTGCCGGCGACTTGTTGGGTGGGTCGGTTGCGCACGCCTCTGACATCGCGGTCGTTGGAGCTCCCGGCGCCGATCGGTTCATCGGTGAGGCAATCGTGTTCAGCCGCACGGGAAACTCGCAGGGGTATGCGGCCGCCACCATTGCGGGGGACGACGAAAGCCTGCCAGCGATCGTTGGTGGAGAGGTCCCGTGCGACGAGGGCAAATCAGCCAGCTTCACGTGTCATGAGGTCGATCTTCTGGCGTTCTTACCGATCACCGCTCTCGGTGGTGAGCGTGGCACGGGGGTCACGGATCACTGGGGCTGGCGAGATCCGGAAACCGGTCGGGATTACGTCTTGGTTGGGCGCTCTGACGGCACGGCGTTCGTAGACATCACCGATCCGTCCAATCCGGTCTACGTAGCGGAGCTCCCATCACCTCCTGAGTTCCGTGGCGGCCTGCGGGATATCAAGGTCTACAGCGATCACGCGTTCATCGTTGCTGACGGTGGTGCGCAGCCCGGAATGTGGGTGTTCGATCTGGCGCGGTTACGCGGTCTAACCGGTCCACCCCCAAGCTTTGGTCCCGACGCACGCTACGATGGCATTCGGAGCGCACACAACCTCGTGGTCAATACGGAGACCGGTTTCGCGTACACCGTTGGGAGCAGTGGTGGGGGCGAGACATGCGGCGGAGGGCTCCACATGGTGGATATTCGTGACCCGCAGCACCCCACCTTTGCGGGTTGTTTTGTGGATCCAACCCATGGGCTCATTGCGCCGGGTCGAACACACGACGCGCAGTGTGTCGTGTACCGCGGTCCGGATGAGGAGCACCGGAACAAAGAGATCTGTATTGCATCGAATGAAACGGCACTGACCATCGTCGACGTCTCCGACAAGTCTGCTCCCGCAATCATTGCGTTGATGACGTATCCGGGCATTTCCTATGTTCACCAGGGGTGGCTGACGGGCGATCAGCGCTACTTCTTTTTGGACGACGAGCTGGATGAGCTGACAGGTGTGACCGAGACGACCCGGACATTGGTTTTTGACGTATCCGACCTGGACGATCCCGTGTTGCTCACGGAGTATCACGGACCAACGGGCGCAACCGACCACAATCTCTATGTACGGGGA
Organism: Gemmatimonadales bacterium; assembly: GCA_041577295.1. GTDB lineage: Bacteria > Gemmatimonadota > Gemmatimonadetes > Gemmatimonadales > GWC2-71-9 > JBDHDH01. The sequence goes on along the minus strand of JBFGJG010000025.1, from coordinate 33,283 downwards.
GACCGGATGTACCAGGCCAACTACGTCGCGGGGTTGCGGGTGCTCGACATTCGCGATGCGGCTAACCCGGTTGAGGTCGGCTATTTCGATACGATGCCGTTTGGTGTCGACAAACCCGGCTTCGCCGGCGCCTGGACAGCATATCCGTTCCACGAGAGTGGCGTGGTCACTGTGACGAGCATGTCCGAGGGCCTATTCATTCTCAGGCCACGAGCGACGCCGCTTATGCCGTAAGCAGGCGGCATGAGCGGGAACAGCAGGATAGGCGGACCGGTCGCAGGTTGGAGTTAACGACGGACGATTCACAATCTGCGATCTGCAGTCTGCGATCAGTCGCCCTCCTGCCAGAGATCCCGCACGTAGCTGAGCACGAGGAAGAGCCCCCCAAATCCCAGAAAGAGCATCACGCGCCATAGGGGATCGACGCGGGCCAGGTCGACGAAGAACAGCTTGGCGACCACGAGCACGAGCGTGCCGATGCCCAGGACGCGAGCGAATTCGTACCGACGGACGATCGCTGGCAGCAGGAGCCCGGCGGCGTACAAGCCCCAGGTAAGTGTCACCAGGCCATTGCCGTTTGGTAGTGTGGAAAGCTCTCGCCAGACCCAACCCAAGATCGCCAGATGTGCGAGCAGGTAATAAAATCGAGCGGTTACGCCGTCGAGCGCTACTCTCGCCGCCGTGAGTCCCAGCGCGATGACCACCGCGTCGGCGATGGCGATGGCGTTGACGATGGGGAGGGACGGAAGTGCCAAGCCCATCAACCCGCCGTCAGGTTGACCGGTGGCGAGTCGGGCACTCAACCAAACTGCCACGAGGATAAAAAGCGCGTGTCCGGCTAGAGCGGTCGAGTGCTCATCCCGATGGCTCCCCGACACGAGCAAGGCGAGCGCCAAGAGCGCCCAGCACAATAGCAAGACCCCGCCGTCCATCTCGCGCGACAGCCAAGCGGCAGCGGCCGCGTACCCCACAAAGCGATACAGCGCGGCATGGTCGCGACGCGTGAGCGCGTTTGCTGAAACAAGTACCGTCGCGAGCACGACGACGTCGGTGAGCGCTTGCGCATTGAGCACAGGCCATCCGACTGCCATCTCTCCCGTGACGCGCTGGAGCAGCCATACGGCCACCCCTATCGACAGCACGTGACCACCGATGCGCGCCAGTGGATCGCTCAGCCGCTGCGCGATCAGGTGTAGTGCCACGGCTTCGACACTCCAGGTGACGAGCAACACCCCGCCATCGAGCAACAGACCGGCGCTGATGGTGAGTAACACCGTGGCCGCTATGGCGTGCGTGTACGCTAGCCTTTGGCCGAGGCCCCACCGCAGGAGTGCGATGTACGCACCGGTATCCAGCGCGGCGCCCGCAGCGGCAATCCATCCCCAGGTGGTCGGGGACACGTTCTGCCACAGGCTCATGGAGTACACCAAGGCGGCGACCGGGGTGACGACCGTCAGAATATGAGCATGGCGCTCGAGCAAAGGCCTCGGGGATGTGAATGGTGTTTGCCAAGGATCGGGTTCGCTCGCCTGGAGCGCCATACGAATGATGGGAATCATCCAGAAGGCGGCGAGCGCGATCAGCACGCTGATTTGCAGAGCCAACGCGTCAGCGCCGGCCTGCGGTGGGACCCCGGCGCGCATCGTCAGGCCTACCACCAGCCCACCCCATCCGCCGAACACGGCTGTCCAGAGCAGCGACCGCCAACCCTTCAACAGAAAGATCGCTGCCGTCGTCGCGATCACGATGCTGACATAGGATGCGAGTCGGCTCACCGTCCCGACATCAGATACGAGGAGGAATGGTGTCGCAAGCGCACCTACCGTTCCGATTACCGACGGCGTTGCCTCGTTCTGCCACAGCGCGAGGCCGAAGGCAAAGGTGCTCACCGCAGCGATGAGGGCGAGTGCCGTGCCGTAGCTGACCAGCGCAAACAATTGGAATGCGGCGTAGGTCGTGATGTAGAACGTCGCGATCGCACCACCCACGAGCACTCGACCGAACCACGGACGCTTCCGATACGTGCGCAGCCCAACGAGACAGAGGACGACGCCGAGCGCGAATCCCAACCCAATCCGGACCTGACGGGTCAGCCATCCCTGATCGACCGAGTATCTGAAGAGGAACACCACCCCGAAGAGCACCAGTGCGATCCCGATCTTGTTGAGCCAAAACTGACTGCCACGATCGACATACCAACGTGGGCGCTCGACGGCCGTCGTCCGTCCCGGAGGCTTTGCGGGCCGTTCTGGTGGGTTGGGCGTTGGTTCCGGCAGGTTCGGAGGTCGAGGAGGATCGACCAGCTTGGCAGAGGTCGGGGTGCTAGATTCTGGGCGCGGGCTGCCCATCCCACGCTCACGCAGGGCGAGTGCGTCGATCAGCGATTTGAGAGTCTGTTGGAGCTTGTCGACGCGCTCTTCGAGTCGCGCAAGGCGTTCGGCGACGGGAGGATCTCGATCTTCGGTCACGGCCCGACCGGTGTTCGCATTCGCGTTAAGGATACCGCGACAGCGGAACGATCACCATTGCGCGGGGCTGGTGCATGCGTTGACCCGCATGTGGGTCCCGGCCACCTTTCCCGTGCGTTACACCGTCGTGATTCCACCTTCCGTACCCAAGGAGGCGTTCCGTGAACCGTAGGAAGCCCGCCTCGCTCATGCGCTGGCTGGGGGCGAGTTGTTTGTTGGTGTGTAGCGCTCCAGCCACTGCGCAGGACATTCCCCATCCGCGTGAGGTATTTGGGTTCGAACCCGGCGAGGACTACCAGCTCGCGGACTACGATCAAATGCTCGAGTACTACCAGCAACTCGATGCTGCTACCGATCGCGTGCGCATTAGCGAGATCGGAACCTCGGCGCAAGGAAAGCCGCTGTATCTCATCGTCGTCTCGAGCGAGGAGAACATGCGCAATCTGGAGCGCTGGCGGTCGATCAGCGGTCGGCTCGGCCGTGCCCGGATGGACGACGACGAGGCACGCGGCTTGGCGCGAGACGGCAGGGCGGTCGTGTGGATCGATGGTGGGCTGGACGACCAAGAGTACGCCACGGGACAACTGATGCCCGAACTCGCCTACCGTCTGGCAGCCGAGGACAGCGAGGAGATGCGAAAGATTCGAGACAAGGTCGTTACGCTCCTCATGCCGCACATGAATCCCGACGCGTCCGAGAACGACGTCACATGGTATCGGACGTACCGGGGCACCCCGTGGGAGACGACCGATCCGCCGCGGCTCGGACAGCCTTACGTGGGGACAGACAACAACCGTGACTGGTTCATGATCACGCAGCCGGAGACGTGGGCGGCCTCTCGAATCTTTTATCACGAATGGTATCCGCAGATCGTGTACAATCAGCACCAGACCGGCCCGTCCCACACCCGCATCTTCATTCCGCCGTATGCCGATCCCGTGAATCCCGATATTCACCCGGGAGTGGTCGCCGGAGTCAACATGGTTGGCGCTGCCATGGCGAGCCGGTACGCAACCAAGCACATGCCCGGGTACGTGTCGCGGGCCATCTACAGCATGTGGTGGAATGGCGGAATGCGCCTGGCCCCGTACTACCACAACATGATCGGGATTCTCACGGAAACCTCACACGCATCGCCCACGCCATATTACTACGATACGGAAAACTGGCCTGAATTCGTTCCCATGCGACGAGGCGAAGCACCGCGGACCGATGGGACCAGCATCTTCTATCCGTACCCCTGGGTAGCACCGGAATCGCACTTTCGTGATGCCATTGACTACATGCTGGAAGCCTCGATCGCCACGCTCAACCTGGCAGCGAACTACAAGGAAGAGCTGCTTTACAATTTCTACCGCATGGGTCGCGATGGAATTGAGGAAGGCGAGCGAGGGAATCCGTACGCGTACGTCATTCCTTCCGAACAGTGGGATCTCGGCACTGCTCGGGCGTTGCTGAACGTCTTATGGCGGGGCGGAATCGAACTCCAGCGCGCGTCACGGCCCTTTCAAGCGGCCGGCAAGGAGTTTCCGGCGGGTACGTACGTGCTCTATGCGGGCCAGGCGTTCCGGCCACATCTCATGAACCTGCTTGAGCCCCAACGGTACCCAGAGCGGCGTCAGTACCCGGGAGGTCCGCCCGAGACGCCTTACGACCTTGCCGGGTGGACGCTGCCCCCTCAGATGGGTGTCGAGGTCATTCGCGTCAACGAGCCCTTCACCGCGACCACAACGGTGGTGGAGGACTCCTTGCCGACGCCCGCCGGGACCGTGCGTGCGAGCGGGGAATACGGCTGGGCACTGACACGACGATCCAATCAGAGCGTAACGGCTGTGAATCGGCTCTTACGGATGGGAGAACGGGTCGCGTGGGCGACATCGCGCTTCAGCGATCGCGGCCGGGAACACGAGTCGGGCGCGTTTGTCATCCGGCGGGGTGACAGCACCGAGGTCCGGTTGCGGACGTTGGCGAGCGAGCTTGGAATCACCGTCGATGGCCTAGCTGCCGCGCCGGCAGTGGAGCTCCACACGATCTCGCTTCCGCGGGTCGCCCTGTACAAATCGTGGATCCCCATCGACGACATGGGGTGGACCCTTTGGCTCCTCGAGAGCTATGGCTTTCCGGTGGATAGCATCCATAACCGTGATCTCCGCGAAGGAGACCTCTCCCAGTATCACACCATCATCCTACCGGACCAGGCGGCTGAAGATATCCTGAACGGACACGGGCCTGGCACGATGCCAGAGGAGTATGTCGGTGGTGTGGGAGGTCGTGGCGTCGCCCAGTTGGATGAGTTCGTGCGCAACGGTGGGACGCTCATCGCGTTTGATGATGCCAGCGACTTTGCCATCGCGCAGTTGGGGCTGCCGCTCCGCAACTCGGTTCGTGACGTGCCTCCGGACGTGTTCTTCATTCCCGGATCGCTCGTTCATGCGACGATCGACGTGACCAATGCCCTCGCACACGGGATGCAACCGCAAACGGCGGTCTCGTTCCAGCGTAGCCGAGTGTTCGAGATCGTCGAGCTGTCCAAGCGACGGGAAGGTGGGACGGTGCGTACGCCGGATGCGCCCACCCCGCCGGTCGAGGTCATTGCCCGGTACGCGCGGGGTGGGCTGCTGGCGAGCGGTTGGGCGATGGGCGAGGACGCGTTCCTGGCCGGGCGGCCTGCCATGGTACGTGTACGGCACGGCCGCGGTGCCGTGGTGCTGTTCGCCTTTCGCCCACAGTTTCGCGGCCAGCCGCACGGTACGTACAAACTGATCTTCAACACGCTCTACGCGTCGACCGTGGGGAGGTGACAGCCGGTCGGCGAGCGTCGCGGTTCCAAAGGGCGACACTGCACGTGGTGGTGGTGGGGGCTGGTGCCTTTGGGGGTTGGACCGCCCTGTTTCTGCGGTACGCAGGGGCCCGGGTGACGCTCTTGGACTCGTGGGGACCAGGAAACGCCCGATCCAGCTCCGGTGGCGACACTCGGGTGTTCCGCTCCACCTACGGGCCGACACGTCTCTATGTGCGCCTTGCCAAACGCGCACTCTCGCTGTGGCGCGAACACGAGCTGCGGTGGGAGCGGAAGCTGTTCACCAAAACGGGACTTTTGTGGATGGTGGGCAAGGACGACGCGTACGAACGCGCGGCGCTCCCCGTGCTCGAGGAGGAGCAGGTGCGCTTCCGCGAACTCTCCACCGATGAAGCGAGCGCGCGATATCCGCAGATCGACTTCGACGGTGTGCGATGGGTGCTTTGGGAGGAAGAGACGGGCTACTTGCGAGCCCGCGAAGCCTGCCAGGCGGTGGTGATGGCGTTCCAAGCGCTCGGGGGAACCTATCGTGCCGCGGCAGCGCAGCCGATGCCAGGCCTTACTGACGCTCCGAGCGGTATTCGGCTCACCGATGGAACTTTGGTGGATGCTGACGTCTTCGTGTTCGCCGCCGGCCCATGGATGCCCCAGCTGTTCCCCGATCTGCTCGGTGACCGGATTGCCGTGACGCGCCAGCAGGTATTTTTCTTCGCCACGCCACCGGGCGATCCCCGGTTTGACGAAACCCACTTTCCAGTCTGGGCGGATCACGGCGAGCGGTTCATTTACGGTGTCCCGGGGAATGACTGGCGCGGTTTCAAGATCGCTGACGACACACCAGGAGCGCCGTTTGATCCGACGAGCGAAGACCGACTGCCGGATCTCGACCAGTTACGCTGGCTCCGCGAGTATATGGGCCGGCGCTTTCCCGCACTCATGGACGCGCCGCTTTTGGAGGCGCGTGTCTGTCAATACGCGATGACACCCGACACGCACTTCATCGTAGATCGTCACCCGCGGGCGGAGAATGTGTGGCTGATCGGTGGCGGGTCGGGGCACGGATTCAAGCACGGTCCGGCGATTGGTGAGTTGGTGGCCGGCATGGTGCTTGGGCGCCAGCCTCACGAACCGACGTTTCAGTTGAACAGATTCTCGCCTCCCCAGGATCGCAGATGAGGCGCTTCGGCACGTCCATCGCGATCCTGACGCTCGCGTTGCCAGCGCACGCCCCAGCCCAAGGCGCGTTCGAGGAGCTTCGACACGCAACGCTGGAGGGTTGGGCGGAAGACGTTTGGCTCCAGATCCTCGATCGCAACGGTGCGTTCGGGGGTCGTCTGAGCGATCGAGGGATTCTCGAGCGATTTCACCAGCGGGTTGACGACAAGTATTTCCTGGACCGTCTTTCCGCGAGTTTCTCCTTGTGGGAAGACTACCGCTGGTACGGACGCGACAACGGGGTCCGGTGGGGCGTTGCGAGCATTACGAAGCGGGACCTCATCATGGACAGCGAAATGAAGGTGCTCGTTCCCGTGGGCGCGAGTTGGTCGATTGGTGTGCGCTTCAACAAAGTCGACCTCCCGGTAGCCAATCGGAGCCCGGTGCGTCTTTCCATCCACCGACAATTCTCCTCCACGACAACCGGATTCGTACGAGGGCACGTGGATCCACGCAAGCCCGGAACCGACTTCGAGACCGGGATCGATTGGCGTCACCCCGGCGGAGCCAGGCTCAATGTGACCGCCGCCGTCCTGGATCCGATGAATGATCTGGTCTTTCTGAATTTCGATGCGCAACGGCAAGTCGACGTCGACAGCACGCTCGAGTACGAACGTCAGCCCATCGCGATCCGCGCAACGACCTCCCTACCAGTGAGTAAGACCGTCCGGATGGAGGGTTTCGTAGCGTGGATGCGGCCGGCGACGATTTTGGCGTACGAAGGACGCGATCGTGCCGCCGGCCTCCGCCAGCGTGAACGCTTTGCGTATGCCGGAACGCTCCTGGAATGGACTATGGGACCAAATGTGAGCGCCGGCGCGTTTGCCAGCACTGTATGGGCCCGATCCGTGCGAACACCGCTTTCGCCCACCGCTCCGGTGGTCAGCTATCGGCTCACGGAGCAAACCACCGCCGTTGGCGTGTTCGGCCTCGTGCATCCTGGTCCACGGTGGCGGCTGGAAGGATGGCTCCGCCATACGTGGCGGCCGGAGCGCAGAGAATTTCTGTTGGGTGAGGCGAACGACGTCGATTTCCTGCTTGCCGCGTTCAATGCCGATGTATTGCTCACCTATCGAGCGGCCTCTGGATTTCTCCTTGCCGGCGGGTTTGCGTGGAACGGCGCCCGAAATCCGCGGGGAGAAGGACAGGTGCCGGCCTCGGGAACGCTCGGTGGGATACAGTATCGCTTCCGTTACGATGTTGGCTGGCGTGGGAGCGAGCGGTTTGCCGTGCGCGTGGGGTCGGCAACGGATTTCGATGGCGAGGGGGACGGAATGTCGTTTGGTGGCGCCCGCGGACAGTTCACGCTGTTCTGGTAATGGTAGCCTATCAGACTGCTGCGGTGGTTTGTTTCCGGGTTTGTGAGGTTGAAACACAGGTGATCTGCGACGATGCTGTCCTCGCTGGACACGTCCGGTCGCTCTTCGAGCCGTATGCCATCACCGTGCCCACCCGTCGTCCGAATGAGCGTGATCTTCACATCGTGAGAGATGGAGATGGGTGGCTGTTACAGCGGGCCGGCAATCCCGACGAGCGGCACGCGTCCAGCCAGGAATTGATGATCGTCGTGGAGTATACGCTTGCGGAGACGTTTCTCAGCGCCTGTGGCGGCTTCGCGCATCTCCACGCCGGAGGGGCGGTGCGCAAGGGTCGCGCGGTGCTCGTGGTTGGGGATTCGGGGGCGGGGAAGTCGAGCCTTGCGTTCAGTTTCTCCGTGTCCGGTCTTCCAGTGCTCAGCGACGATATCGTTCTCATCGACGACCGCGCGCGGGCCACTTCGTTCAGGCGACTCTTCAAGGTTGTTCCCGCGTTGCTTCGTGAACGGGGCATCGCTCCCGCGGATACGCCCTTTTGGGAAGCGGATAGCGACGAGGCGTGGTTTGATCCGTCGCCGGTCAGCGGGTGGGCCGAGGCCGCGCCGGTTGGAGTGCTCGCCTTCGTTCGACACCAACGGGATGCCAAAGCGACGCTGCGAGACGTCAGCCGCTTTACTGCGCTAGAACGGGTCATGAACAGCGTTCGCGCGACGGGGCTCTCGCGAGCACGCTCGTTCGAGCGGCTTTGCGAGCTGATCAAGCATGCCCGCTGTCTGGAGATGACGTTTGGCGGCGCGGACGAGGGTGCGGCATGTCTGGCAGCGATGCTGACGTGACCGCACCGGTCATCACCCGTCTGGCGCGAGGAGTTACGCAAGCGGCCGGCAACCTTGGAATGGGTGGAAGCGACGCGACCTTCGAGCTCGCTCGTCGGCTCGGTATCTCGGGTATCCTGGGTCGCTTGGAGACACGGCGCCTCTCCCCCCCAGAGGATGCCGAACGCGAGCTCCTGCTACGCCTGTGCGAACGCCTGTACCTCGATGCGGCGCAGGAAATCAGCGAGAGCCTCGCCAAGCTCATGGTCCCACACTTCTTTGCTCGCGGCATCGCGTTGCTGGGGCGCGTATATCAGCCCGGTGAACGCCTGCTATCCGACATCGATCTCTACGTCCATCCGACTGCCGCAAAGCTCACGGAGGGTGCGCTAAACGATCTCGGATTCCACGAGCTTCCGTCCGACGAGCAAAGCGGGCCAAGTGCCCTCAGACCGGGCGTTGCGATGGCGCGTGGAAACGCAGGGGTCGAGGTGGACGCGATCGCGCTGGATGTGCACTGGGGTATTGAACCACTGAGCCATCTGTTACCGAGGGTCGATACACCCATTCCAGAAGAAATCTGGCGTGACGTGAGCGACGACGGATCGCTTCCGGTACCGTCGATCGGGCGACACTCGGCCCTCATCCTCCATCACTTGGTGCATCATGACATGCTCCACGTCCGCGGACTGGTCGACCTGGCACTCTTATGGGGCGATATCCCGCGAGCCCAAGTGCAATCCCTCGTCGAAACCGCCAGAACGTTGGGTGTGAGCCGCGCACTCCGCGCGTTGAATGCGATGATGGCGCGGGATCTCGGACTCGGACGGCTTGCAGGTGTGGGACCTCCGCCCAGTGACTGGCGGGGAAAGCGCTTGCAGCATGCGCTCGTGCTCCACCGTTGGTTGGCGTGGGCTGCTAGTGGGCCGGAAGGGGAGCGGGTCGAAGTCACGCCACGCCGGATCGCTCGTCGGTTCCTCCTCCTGGACACGACGGCGCACCTCCCGGCCCTGATTCGGGATATCGTACTGCCCCCGCGAGCCCATCTCCGCTGGCGCTGGCCGGACGCCCAATCGGACCTTGGGGCGTGGGTGTGTCACACTCGCAGTGTCGCGAAAAAGGCGGTTCAGCGATGAACGGCTTGCCCTCGAGAACGGTCGTTACAATCTTGCAGTGAGTTATGGAAAACGATGCATTGCGGGTCCGTCCGCGGGCACGAGATGATGTGCTGTTCAGGCAACTCGACGATGACTGGGTGATCTTCGATCCGGTCTCGGACCGTCTCCACGCCCTGAATCTCACTGCTGCGCTCATTTGGATGGAGTGCACCGGTGAGCGCGATATCGATGAAATCACCGATCATGTAGCGACGGTCTTCGAGCCACCGCAGCCACGGGACCGCGTGCTCAGCGACGTCCAAGCGGCCATTGCACGCTTTCGCGAACAGGGGCTGCTGCTTGAGCGACATTAAGTACTACCGCGACCTCCTCAAGCAGGAGAAGCGCATCACGGCGTTCCAACGCGCCGTCGCTCGTGTCGTACAGCAGGGTGACCGGGTGCTCGACGTGGGTGCGGGTCTTGGCACGTTTGCGTTCTTCGCCGCCGACGCAGGGGCGGCACGGGTGTGGGCCGTCGACGGGCACCCAATCGTGCACGTCGCGAACGCTGTAGCCGCCGTGAACGATTACCGCGATCGTGTCGAATTCATCCGTGGGTGGATTCCAGCCGTGGAACTCCCCGAGCCCGCGGACGTGGTGATTTTCGAGGACTTCCCACCGCGGCTTCTGGACGCTCGAACCTTTCGCCTACTCCGGTGGGTCCACCGGGGCTACACGGAGCCGAACGCTCGCGCCGTTCCAGCGCGAGGAACGGTGCATATCGCACCGGTGAGCTCAGCCGCCGCTTGGAGCGAAATCGCCGAGCTCGGGCCCGGTGATTCATCGTACGGGATCGACTGGAGTCCCAGCCGAGAGTACCTCGTCAATGCTCCCTTGAGCGGCAACCTCACCCCGGCCGATTTGGCGGGCCCGCCGGCCGCGATTGGCGTCGTGGAGTTCGACAAGGTCCCCACCACCGCGGCGCTTGGTGGGCATGCCGAGTGGACGTTCACGCACGATTGCCAGATTCACGGCGTCGCGTTGTGGTTTGATCTCGATCTCGGCGGAGGCGAGCAGTTATCGAATGCTCCTGGTGCCGACCCCGCTTCGTGGGGGCACCTCTTCCTTCCCATCGAGGCCCCGCTCGTGCTCCTCGCCCGGCGGCGGCTCAGGATCACCGTCGAGCCACGCCCGCTGCCGGACGGCTGCCCGGGCTGGCTTTCGTGGACGCTGACCGATGGCGTAACGACGAGACGTGGGTACGAGTTAGCGGGACTGCCAGCGTCGTTAGCGGAGCTCGAAGCGATGTCGTCGGCGTTCGTTCCCCGACTCGACGCCGGGGGTGCGCTCGAGGCGATGGTGCTTCAGCTCACAGACGGCAAGCGTACGGTTCGCGATCTTGCCCGGGAGGTCCGTCGCGTGCGACCGGATCTCGCCGAGCCGGAGGCGGAGCGGTTCGTGGTGAGCACGCTTCGTGGACGGGTCGCTTTGGAGCACGCGACGCCGATTGTGGCACAGGAGGCTTTATGACAAAGGAAGACCGGCGCGCGTTTCTTCGGCGCCTTGCCAAAGGGGCGGTGTATGCGGCACCCGTCATCCACAGTATGGCTGCACCGCTGGAAGCGGTAGGACAGGGGAAGAGCACCAGCCACAAGCACGCAGGTAAGGAGGGGCACGGCCCGTGGACCGGATCGGCCATTGGTGGACCTGGATTGGGAGGGTCGGCCCCCGGATCGCAGGCACCACCAGGCTCGGAGCCACCGGGTACCTTACCAGGTTCGCCAGGTAGCCGCAGGTAAAGGCAGTCGGTTTGGATTGCGAGCGCCTCCCAATGGGGGGCGCTTTTGTATTGCGCATTTGCGGTCCTTGGGGGGAGTTTCGAGGGATGGAACTCGGGCTTTCCAGGATACGTTCCTACGGGCGAGCGCATGGAACGCTATGACCTGATCGCGATTGGCGGTGGCACGGCGGGGCTGGTCACCGCCGCAGGCGCTGCCAGTCTCGGACTCGATGTTGCCTTGATCGAGCGCGACGCCCTCGGCGGTGATTGTTTATGGACTGGGTGCGTCCCCAGCAAGGCGATGATCGCGTCGTCTCGGCTGGCGCACGCAATGCGCCATGCCCAGGAGTTGGGTCTCGAGGGTGCTGCTCCGTGCCATGCGTTCGCGACGGTCATGGAGCGGATGAACGCCGCGAGGGATCGCGTCGCGGAACACGATGACCCCGAGCGTTTCCGCCGCATGGGTGTGAATGTGTTGTTTGGCGACGCCGAGCTGATCGGGGCCGGACGGGTGCGGGTGAACGGGGAGTTTCTCGAGAGCGGCCGGATCGTGATCGCCACCGGGGCGGTCCCAATGGTCCCGCCGATCCCGGGTCTGGCTGAGGTGGGGTACCTCACATACCAGACCGCGTTCGACCAAACCACCTTGCCCAGGCGTATGGCGGTGATCGGCGGTGGGCCGATTGGCCTCGAGCTCGCGCAGGTGTATGCGCGCTTGGGGGCGGACGTAGTCGTGATCGAGATGCTGGCGCACGTCTTACCTCGTGAGGAGCCGGAGGCGGCAGGGGTGCTCGAGGCGTTGCTGAGGGAGGAGGGGATAGCCGTGCGAACCGCGACCCGCGTGGAAGCGGTAGAGGTCGGATCGGCAGGTGAGAAGATCGTCCACGTGCGAGATAGCGATGACAAACGCGAGGCGCTTGTCGTCAACGAGATCTTTGTCGCGACTGGTCGCCGGCCAGCGACGGATTCACTCGGTCTGCCCGCTGCCGGGATCGAGACGGATGGCCCCGCTCCCGTGGTCGACCGCGCGCTGCAGACGAGCGTTCCGGGGATTTGGGCGGCCGGGGACGTGGCCGGTGGGCCGCAGTTCACGCATGTTGCCGACTACCACGCGAAGCTCGTGTTACGCAATGCCGTGTTCCCGTTCAACTCAAAGGTCGATTACACGACGATTCCAGCGGTGACGTACACCGATCCCGAAGTCGCGCACGTGGGCCTCACCGAGCGAGAGGCACGGGAGCGACATGGAGATATCGCGGTGTACCGATACGAGTTTGCGGATCTGGATCGTGCGATCGTCTCGGGACACCCCGAGGGGTTCGTTCACATCGTCACCCGACGGGGAGGGAAGATCCTCGGAGCGACGATCGTGGGGAGTGGTGGAGGGGAGTTGTTGATGCCTATCGTCATTGCGATGAAGCAGCGAATCCCACTTCCCAAGCTCTCGCGGCTTACGTACCCGTACCCGACAATGTCGGAGGGTGTAAAGCGTGCCGCCGATAACTACTATCGGGAGAAATTCGCGGGTCGATCGGGTGATTGGCTGCGCCGAATTGTGCGATGGCTGACGTAGAGCGGCAGCATCCGTTTCTCAAGCTCGCGTTGCTCATCGGGATCCTGGTGGGCGCGGCACTTGTGGTGCGGGCTACACCTTTGGGAGAAGCGTTCACGCGGGAAGGTGTGATCGATGCCCTGCAAACCGTGCGCAGTTCGATGTGGGCACCGGTAATCTTCGTCCTCTTGTACGCCGCCGCCACGGCGGTAGCCCTCCCGGGATCGCTCCTCACCATTGCCGGTGGTGCGGTGTTCGGGTTCTGGTTGGGTGCAGTGCTCAACACCGTGGGGGCAAACATCGGTGCCAACGCGGCCTTTGGTCTGGCACGTTCGTTGGGGCGAGACGGGATCCAGCGGATTGTCGGTGCTCGTCTCCAAGGTCTTGACAAAGCAACGGTACAACACGGATTCATGGGGTTGCTCGTGCTCCGTCTCATACCGCTCGTGCCGTTCAATGCGTTGAACTTTGGCTCTGGGCTAACGGCGTTGCGCTGGCGCCATTATGCCCTCGCCACCGTGATTGGTATCCTTCCCGGAACGCTGGTGTACACATTCTTTGCGGATGCGCTGGTACAGGGTTCAACCTCTGCCAACGCGGAGGCTCGCACCCGGCTGTGGGTCGCCGGGGCACTATTCCTGGCGCTGGCGCTGATTCCGGTGGTCGCGCGCCGACTCGGTTTCAAGCCCAAGACACAGTCAACAGAGGTTTCGTGATGCGATTGGTGTTTTCGCTGCTGCTTTTTATGACGGCCGGGCTTCCGGTCGAGGGACAAGAGCTTCCGTCCCATCAGATCTTCGATCGCGTGCTGGAGCGGTTCCTTCACGACGGCCTGGTGGACTACGAAGGTCTCCAAAACGATCGGGCTGAGCTCGACGAGTACATCGCCGCCCTGGGTGCGACCGATGCCCGGGCGCTAACTTCGGCGCCACGCGCGGCACAACTCGCGTTTTGGATCAATGCATACAATGCGTGTGCGTTGCGGCTCGTGATCGACCATTATCCTATTCAGAAGCGCGGCCTTCTCTCCGGGCTCGCGAACACCGTGGCAGGGGTACCCGCCAACTCGATCCGCCAGATTCCCGATACCTGGAAGCGGGAGTTTTGTCCGGTGGCGGGGAAGGATCGAGCGTTGGACGAGATCGAGCATCAGATCATTCGTCCCATGGGCGATCCGCGGATTCACTTCGCCGTGAACTGTGCTTCCCGGTCGTGCCCGGTGCTCGCGCCAAAGGCGTACACGGGTGAGTCGCTCGATGAGCAGCTCGACGCCGCGGTCAGGCGGTTTGTGACAGATCCGATACACTATCGGCTCGATCTGGAGGGTACGCCGACCTTGTATCTCAATAAGGTGCTGGATTGGTACAAGGACGACTTTGGGGGAGAGCGTGGCGTGGTTCGGTTTCTCATCCCGTACCTTTCCTCGAACGACGCAACGTTCGTCCGTGCTCACGAAGGCCTCTCAGTGCGATACTTCGAATACGATTGGACGCTGAACGACACTGCGGTCTTCGGGACCGGTTAACGCACAGTTGCCAGCCCTCGCCGTCATCATTCCCACGTTGAACGAGGCCCGTCAACTGGATGGCCTGTTGTCCGATCTGCATGAGCTCACGATACCGTGCGAGATCGTAGTGTCGGACGGCGGGTCCACCGATGAAACGGTTCACGTCGCGCGCGCAGCTGGCGCTCGGGTGCTGCACGCCCGACGCGGGCGCGCCCGTCAACTGCATGCCGGTGCCCAGGCGACCACGGCAGAGTGGCTGTGCTTTCTTCATGCCGACGTTCGCCTCCCCGGGGCTGCACGGAGGGCAATCGAAGACACGCTGCGCACAGGTGTTCCGACGGCCGCGGTTTGGCGCTTCGCAATCGACGCCGCGGGCACATGGTTTCGCTTGCTGGAGTTGGGCGCGCGGCTGCGTGATCGGCTTGGCGGACTCCCGTACGGTGACCAGGGCCTCCTGTTGCATCGCGATCAGTACGACGCCGCGGGCGGCTTTCCCGACATTCCCATCATGGAGGACGTCGCATTCCTGCGAATCCTCAGGCGCCAGACGAAGCTCACCCGGTTCAGTGCTCCGGTGCGCGTTTCTCCGCGCCGGTGGCTGCGTGAAGGTCCTTACTTCACGTGGGTGCGCAACGTCGCCCTGATCACCGGATATCTGGCCGGCGTGTCGCCGGAGCGTCTCGCGCGGTGGTACCCGCCGGAACCCCATTGACGGCCGTGTTGCTGTTGGCCAAGGCTCCGCGTCCCGGAGTGGTGAAGACGCGACTGGCTGAAGCCATTGGGCCAGAAGCGGCGGCAGCCGTGTACCGATCGCTTGGTCGCGCCGTGGTCCAACGTGTTGGGGCCCAGTTCCCACTGACCGTATGGTACGAACCGCGCGGCGCCGTGGAGGAAATGCGTGCCTGGCTTGGAGATTGGGAGTACCAGCCACAGCCGGGTGGAGATCTCGGGGAGCGCCTGCGCCACTCGTTCGCGGTCCATTTCGAACGGGGTGATCGACCGGTGGTCGCTATCGGTGCAGACGCACCGGGTGTGGACGTCTCCATCGTGAGCGACGCGATCACGGCGCTTCGCTCGGCCGATGTCGTGTTGGGTCCCGCCGTCGATGGAGGGTATTACCTCATTGGTCTCAATCGTGACGTTCCTGGTGTCTTCGACGGAATTACATGGGGGGGACCAACGGTGCTAGACGAAACGCTCACCAACCTTGGGCGCGCGCACGCCAGCGTGGCGTTGCTGCCGGTGCTCCGAGACGTGGACACGGTAGACGACATGCATGCGCTGGGAATCCAGTGCCCTTGACCCGCCTTCGGCACGCTCTCAATATAGGCGAGTTGCGCGCCGCCGCCGCTCCTCCGGCGGCGGTGCCGTTCACCCGTCGCGGTTTAGCAGAAAGGTAGCTCGTGGAGGTAGGGACGATGGCGTGGCGTGTGATCGATGCCAAAGGACAGCGGTGGTTTGTCCATCCAGCGGCGGAGCGACGGCCCAACGTTCGGATGTGGCAACTCATGTTGTCGTTTCGCCCCGTGGGCGAAGCGGACGAGCCGCGGACGCTATGGGCGTCGTACCCCATGGAGTCGAGTTCCAAGGCATCGCTGTTTGAGGCTGCGGATCGGCTATCAGACGATACGCTCCGAGAAATACTCACTCAACACCTCTCCTGAGCCAGCACGGTGCCAGTCACGCCTGTCAAGGACTTACGTCGGATCGCCGAAGCGGTGAGCCAGCTCCACGGACAGGAGATCCTGGATGTGGAGGTCCGATCCGACTGTCGGACGATGCGTGTCGTCCTGAACGACGGTTACATCTTGTTGATCACGAGCATGATCGACGAAGCTGGCAAACCCCGTCTCGACGTGGACCTGCTCCGTCCCATTGCGGAGGTGTCACACGGCCAGCTGGAGGTGCCGTTTGACGAGGTGGGGTAACCACTCGGTTACCACGTCATGAGCGGGACACATCGCGAACGACTCAAGTTTCTCGATTTCGAATTCGAGCGACTTCCGAATGGCCGGTGTCGATCACGTGTCGTGTTGGAGTGGCAGCCAGGCGAGCGGTTCGAAGGGAGCGCGGAGGGGCTCGGTTCGCAGCCAGCCGAGCTTCGCTGCTGCGCCCAAGCAGCCGTCAACGCGCTCCAGGAGGCGGTGGGTGCCAAAATCACGTTCGACCTGCTCGGCGTGAAAGCGGTGAAGGCCTTCGATGCTACTGTCGTGATAGTGTCGCTATCGTGCCGTAACGGGAATACACCTCGGAGGGTCGTGGGATCGTGCCTTACCGAGGAGGAAGTACATCGTGGCGCAGTGCTTGCTGTGCTGAATGCTACGAACCGACTGCTCGGCAACATCGTACACATGAGGTAGATGGACAAGGATGATGCAGACCCACGTGACGCCCCAACCCATGCAAATCGCGCCGCTCTGGCTTGCCGCCGCGGCGCTGATGCTCGGGGCGCTCGGCTGCGGTGGAACCAAAACCATACCCCTCGCCCTAGAACCCGCCGAGTCCCTGACACCACCAAAACCAGAGCCCGTCGCCGTCCCGGCCCCCCCGCCGACACCCGAGGATTCAGCTGCCGACCAGGCCGCGCTCAGTGCGTTGCACGAACTGGAATTCCGCGGTCTTGGGAAGGGCGGTGTCCACGTTCGTGGCGTCGTTGCCGCTCCCGATCTCGCGGATAGCCACAGGATCGCCGCCGTTGCCCCTCGCGGCGGAGCGGCGAGTGTGGCCGGGCCGCGGTTTGATATCGATGTCGAATCCTTCGCCGATCACGACCGCGTGCGGTACTACGAGCAGTATTTCTTGAGCACGGCACGCCATCGTTTCACGATTTGGCTGGGACGCATGCAGCGCTTTGAAGGGATGATTCGCATTCAGTTTGGCGCGCACGGACTCCCCGAGGATCTCGTCTATCTCGCATTGATCGAGAGTGGATACTCCAACACGGCGGTGTCCCGAGCGCGTGCGGTTGGGATGTGGCAGTTCATGAAAAGCACCGCGCGTCGGTACGGACTCACGGTGGATGCCTGGGTGGATGAGCGTCGAGATCCGTTCAAGGCCACGGATGCGGCTGCACGCTACCTGTCCGATCTCTACGATCTTTTTGGCTCGTGGTATGTGGCGGCTGCGGCGTACAACGGTGGTGAAGGACGTGTCTCTCGCGGCATCAAGCGGTTACCGGGTGCGGACTCGATCTCGGATGCCACGTTCTTCGATCTGTCGGACCGACGCTACCTGCGGCGTGAGACTCGCGACTACGTGCCCAAACTGATCGCCGCGGCGAGAATCGCCAAGGACCCGCTGCAGTTCGGATTCGACAGCATCCCGTACCTGCAACCGTTTCTATTCGACGAGATCACGGTGCCTGACGCCACGGGTCTCGATGTCTTGGCTGAGTTGGCTGACACGACCCTATCCGCACTCGTCGAGCTGAACCCGCATTACATTCGTCGCGTTACGCCGCCTGGAAGACCCTCAATAGTGCGCGTGCCGCGCGGTACCGGTGTCACGGTTGCACAGCTGTACGCAGAGCTTCCTGCGGACGAGCGTGTCACGTTCGTCTACCACACAGTGCGCCGCGGCGAAACGCTGTCGGAAATCGGATCGCGTTATCGCGTGAGCGTAAGTTTGCTCCGAGCGGCCAACAACAACGTGCATCCGCGGCGTCTCCGCGTCGGTCAACGCCTCATCATCCCCCTCAATGGTGTCACCCGTCGGGCGCCGCGCCGCGCTGTGGCAACCCAGGTCTCGCCGCCCGCGTCCGGGATTCACACGGTTCGGTCTGGCGAATCCCTGTGGAGTATCGCCAATCGCTACGGGGTGAGCCTCAGTGACCTCAGGCAGTGGAATGGCATGAGCAACGACAATGCCCTGTTGAGCGTTGGCCAGCGTCTCTGGGTCACGGCGACAAGCAGTGTTGGGCAGTAGGGGGAGTAAGGCAGTAGGGAGTAAGCGGGAGTAAGGAGGAGAAGGCAGTCAGTCTTGGGGTCACCAGCCGCCGCCCCCTCCTCCAAAGCAAGAAGCGGTGAGTAGTCTTCTCCTACTACTCACCGCTTTTCCATTTTCCCTTCACCAGTCACCAGTCACTATTCTACATCCCGGCTTTGTATCCATCCAAAATGGTGGAGGCGTAACCGTTGCGTGGGTCACGACCCTCATCCATCAGATCCGCGATGCGCTGTGGCCCTCGGTTGTATGCAAGCAGCGCGAGCGAGAGGTCTCCATACCGATCGATGAGGTGACGGAGATAGCGGAAACCTATCTCGAGGTTCGTAGCCGGCTCATACAGCTCCTCGAGTGTGATCTCTTTATCGTACCAGCGAGCGGTGCCAAGACGGACCTGCACCAGACCAACCGCGCCGACGGAGCTCGTGGCCTTTGGATCGAAGCGGCTCTCGAGCCTCACCAGTCGAAAACCAAGCTCTGGATCGAGGCCAACTGCGAGGGCCTGATCGTAGATCAGCTCTGCGAGATTGGCTGGAATTTGATACCGACCCGAGAAATGGACGATCTCCTGTGCTCGCTCGAGCTGCAGCTTAGCCAGTTCCAGTTCACCGGTCGCCGAGTCCAGCTGGTCACGTAGAAACCGCCACTGTGACCAGAGGCTTGAGTTGCCAGCGGCAAGGGATCGACCGTCCGACGCGATGGCGCGCTGCGACCAGCCCCCAATGGCACCGCCGATGAGCAAAACCGCGAGGAATACTCCCACGCCGCGCATCATCAGCCTTTGCGTAGCCGAAAGACGACGCCACGCCGCGACCACGGGAGAACGTTCTATTTGAAGGCGCACAAATAACATCTGCTGTTTCCTCTATGTTTCAATGCTGTCGTTTCTCTTCCAATCACCCGACCGGCCACCCGTCTTCTCTGTGAGCCGGATTCCTCCAATCTCCAACTCGTGACCAGCGGACTTGACCATGTCGTACACCGTAAGCAAGGTCACAGTTACCGCGGTCAACGCTTCCATCTCAACCCCGGTGCGTCCCACCACCTTCGCTTGAGCGACCACCCTTATACCCGGCAGCTCCGGGTCCACCCTGGTGCTCACGGACGCATGATCCAGGCCAATGGGGTGGCAGAGAGGGATCAGGTCACCTGCCTTCTTGGCCCCCATGGTTCCTGCCAGCTCGGCAGTAGTTAAAACGTCACCTTTGGGTCCAGAGTTTCGTTTGACCAGCTTCAAGGCGTCTTGCGACATGCGTATCCAGCCCTCAGCACGTGCCGTACGCACCGTCTCCGCCTTCCCCGCGACGTCCACCATGCGTGGTCGACCGGTGTCATCAACGTGCGAGAGTTTCACAACATTCGCTCCAGCTCTCCAGCGAGCACTGCGCGCGCGAGCTGCGGGTTCGCGTTCCCCTGAGCCTCGAGACGTTTTTCCTCGACGAGTCGAATCGCTTCGATCAGCTTCTGGACCTCGGGTCCGTCGCGTTCGGCTGCAACACGTAGTCGCGCGCGGAACTCGACTAGCAGTGCGTCGAGCAGGCCGGTGAAATCGCCTCGCGCGGCCCACGGTGTCTGCCCCAACGCCTGCACCGCCCAGGTGTCGGCACCCTGTCGAATGCCGTCGAGGAAATCGCGTGCGCTGCGATCGAGGGCGCTGTCGTCGCCGTCGACGAGCGCGCGTCCCGCGCAACCCTCTGCGAGGACCACCCGCCGGTCGAGCGTTCGTTTGTCCGATGTTGCGTTCAGTTCCTTCTCACAAAACGATCGCACCGCCTCATCCGAGATGCGCCCAACGCGCAGCGGCACGGCGCGCGATCTGATGGTCGGCAGCAGCGCTTCCGCATCCGAAGTCGTCAGCAGGATCACCGTGTCCGTCGGTGGTTCTTCCAACACCTTGAGTAGCGCGTTGGCGGCCTCCTGACTGGCCTCCTGCACGATGAGGCGGTCTGCATCGCCGAGCACTATCACCTTCCTTGCGCCCAGGAACGGCGTCACCGAGACCACCCTTCGAAGCAACCGCACCGAGGCCAGCGCGTGGCTTGCCATGCGCTCTGGCGGCCCCCACAGGCCGGTTTGCCGGCGCTCCGCCATGACTTCGCCGAGCAGCTCCCGCGCCTCATCAACCTGCTTGTCCGGATCTTGGGACTTGGGACGAACCACTGGCACAAACCAATGGAGATCCGGATGCGTGAGCTCGTTGACCCTGCGGCACGCCTCACACCCACTGCATGAGGGCCAGGATCCCTTGCTACAGAGCAGCCCCTGAGCGAGCCAAAGCGCCAGGCGCTGCTTTCCAACTCCCCGCGGGCCCACCAAAATGGCTACCTGTGGAAACCGGCTGGAGGCAACTGTGCCAGCCAGCCGGTTGCGCAAGCCGTCGTGCCCGTAAATTGGCCGAAGACTCATGTCCCCAATTTAGCCATTGCCGGACACTCAGGGTAGCAAAAGGCCCGCACGGGGGATCGCAATCGCGAACCAAGCCGCAAATGAAATGTTAAGTCAGTTTTTACAACAGCTTACGGCGATGACCGGCAAGCGTTGTGGCGAGGGCTCGTTTGTGAATCTATTCACAAGTCGGGAATATGGAAGAGCGAGTTCTTACTGAGGTTCGGCGGCGAAGCTGCGGGCTGCCCCCAAGGAAGGGTTGTTGGGGATTGGGGTACATGGTGGGAGCGTGAGGCCGCTGACTCCTCACCGCTCACCGTTTACTGTTGGTAACACTCTCGAATGATGGCGAACGAATATGACTCGACGCATCGGTTGGATGATCTTGGTTGCTGTCGTGCTGGTCGCGTGCGCGCCGCGGGTGGGTCCGGGCAGCCTCGAGGCTCAAACGGGCGATCTACTTTACGTCTGCAACCAGGAGGGAGCCAGCATCTCCGTGATCGACCTTGCGACCGGCGAGGTCGTGCGCACGATAGACCTCGAGAGCCTCGGGTTCGGAGAAAACGCCAAGCCGCATCACATCGCCGTCGAGTCGGATGGGTCGTTCTGGTACGTGTCGCTCATTGGTGCGAACAAAGTGCTCAAGTTCGACCGGCAGGACCGCCTCGTGGGCCAGGTGGATTTCGAGACACCGGGCATGCTGGCCGTGCATCCGTCGGCGGACTGGTTATTTGTTGGGCGCTCGATGACAGCCGTGAGTCCGCCCGCGCGGCTCGGTATCATCAACCGTTCCGACATGAGCATCGAGGAAGTCGAGGTCGTATTTCCTCGCCCACATATGCTGGCGGCCGACCCCCAGGGCCGCTTTGTGCACACGGCGAGCCTGGGTGAGAATCAGATCATGACCATGGCTGTCGCTGATCAGGGTGTGACGTTCACCTCCGTGGAAGGTCCGCATCACGTTCTCGCCCACGGTGCGGTCTCGCCTGACGGTGCCACGTTGGTGGTGAGTGGCGAACACACCGGTAAGCTGCTCGTGTTTGATCTGGGAAGCCCGTCGCAGCCGAGACTCGCGCGCGTGCTCGATGTCAATCCTCAACCATGGCATCTGGTTTTCTCGCCAGACGGACACTGGTTGTACTTCGGGAATCAGTTGGCGAACACGGTCACCGCAGTCGACACGAGGGACTGGGTGACGAAGGTCATCGGAGGGAAGGGGCTCGCGGAGCCGCACGGCGCAACGGTGTCACGAGACGGGCGATATCTGTATGTGTCCAACCGTAACCTAAAGGGCGAGTACGCACCCGCCGCGGCCACGACCGAGTGGAAACGCGTGGGTAATGTCGCCGTCATCGATACCCGGACCCTCGCCATTGTGCGGATCATAGAGGTGGGTCCGGGCCCGTCCGGCATCGAAATCATTCCGGGTTCGGAGTGAATCTCTCCGCACACGCTGTCGCTGCATGCATAGCGGTTGGGTTTACTGTCCCCGCCTGCGCCACGCGCGCACCAGAATCGGTCCCGGCTCCCGCTGGTGCGGCTGTTGGACTGTTCGAACGGCAGGTCGCACCGTTTCGCGTGCAGGATGCCCAAGGCGTGGACTACGATCATCCGTTTCTTGGAGGGTTCAACGTCCCGCGACCGCAACTGGTCGATATCGACGGCGATGGAGATGTGGACCTGTTCACCCAGGAGTTGACTGGTCGCGTGATGTTCTTCGAGCGGACCACACGAGAGGGCGGGGGGTCGTGGGTTTGGCGCAGCGACCAGTTCCACGAGTTAGCCGTCGGGGAGTGGTACCGCTTTGTGGACATCGATCTGGATGGTGATGCCGACCTGTTCACCGAAGAGCCGTTCAGCTACATCCGGTTCTACCGAAACGAAGGCACCAAGGAGCGACCGGCCTTCGCTCTGGTTGTCGATACGCTGCGGGACGTGAACGGCGAGCCAATCTTCTCGGACCGGCAGAACATCCCCAACTTCACCGATATCGACTGCGATGGTGTGCTCGACCTCTTCATCGGCCGCCTGGTGGGAACGGTCATTCACTACGCCGGGACTGGTCTCGGCCCTGACGGCGCCCCACGGTTCCGCTTCGTGACCGATCGGTTTCAGAACATCGAAATAATCTCCCAATTTGGCACTATGCATGGTGCCAACACCATGGCATTTGTCGACATCGACGCGGATGGCGACCAAGATTTCTTCTGGGGTGATTTCTTCGATGCGACGCTGCTGTTCATCGAGAATACGGGTAGCTGCGAGGTTCCCTCGTTGCGGGGCCAACCGCAGCCGTTTCCGCAGAGCAATCCAATTGAAACCAGCGGATACAATGCGCCGGCCTTCGGTGATCTCGACGGCGACGGTGATCTCGACCTCCTCGTCGGGGTGCTCGGTGGTGCGTTCAACGCCAATCGAACGGCCGTCGATAACTTCTACCATCTCGAGCAGGGCCCGGTAGGACAGTTCGTGGAGCGGACCCGCCGCTTCCTGCGGACGGTGGACGTGGGCAGTGAGAGCGTTCCGGCCGCCGCGGATCTCGATGGGGATGGCGATCCGGACCTCCTATTGGCAAACAAGCTCGACCCGCAACTGCTTCGGACGTCTCAGATTTATCGCTTCGAAAACATCGGAACAGCCAGCACCCCCGTGCTTCGACACGGCGGGGCACTGAATCTCGAAGGTCAGTATCACTACGCCCCTACGTTTGGAGATCTCGATGCGGACGGCGACGTGGACATGATTCTCGGGTCGTGGCGTGCGAGTCTCGAGTTCCATCGCAACGTGGGAACACGAACAGCCGCGCAGTTCGTGCTCGAGGATTCTGCAATGGTGACGCTGACCCGCGGAAGCAACAGCACCCCAGCGCTGGTTGATATCGATGCCGACGGGGACCTCGATTTGTACGTGGGTGAGGCGTCGGGCACGATCAATTTCTATCGCAACGACGGCACGCCTAGTTCGCCGATGTTCAAGCTGGTCACCGATGAGTTCGAAGGCATCGACGTCGGACGGCGCAGCTTCCCGACGTTCACCGATCTCGATAACGATGGTGACCAGGATCTGATTATCGGTACGGAGACCGGTCACCTGTTGGTCTATCAGAACGTGGGTAGTCCTGTCGCGCCTGCGTTCGCGCCCAGCGATACACTCGATGTCAGAGTGCCCGGTTTCGCGGCACCCGCCTTCGTCGACATGAACGCGGATGGTCAGCTCGACCTGATAGTGGGGACCGTGGGGGGTGGGTTGCTCTACTTTCAGCGGCGTCCTCCCGACCGGTAACCCCTTCCTACCCACCGGTTGGTGGGGTAGATCTCCTCGACCGTGTCTATTCATCGTCAACTGACGGAGCGTCATCGTGCGGTCGCGTCTCGTTCTCGCAGCCGTTGCGGGTGTCATATGGGCACCCATGTCTAACATTCCCGCCGGTCCCTCCCAGCCGGCGGATCTGGTGTTGTTTGGTGGGCGCGTGTGGACTGGTCCCGGAGCGGCGACCGGTTCAGATGAGCCCACCGCGATCGCGGTTCGTGCCGGCCGGATCGTTGCCGTCGCCAGTGACGAGATCGTCGTTCAGCACGTGGGTCCGGACACGCGGCGAATCGATTTGATGGGTCGTCGAGTAGTTCCGGGGTTCATCGACAATCACACGCATTTCATCGATGGCGGTTTCACGCTCGCGAGCGTGCAGCTTCGGGATGCGAGCACGCAAGGAGAATTCGCCCGACGGATCGGAGCGTTTGCCGCGAACAGGCGGAGGGAGTGGATCACCGGTGGAACGTGGGACCACGAAGCGTGGGGTGGAGAGCTTCCGGATCGGGCGTGGATTGACTCGCTGACGGCCGAGACACCGGTCTTCGTCAGCAGGCTCGACGGGCACATGGCGCTTGCCAATACCCGGGCGCTCGCGCTCGCGGGCGTGACGCGCGAAACGCCCGATCCACCGGGAGGGACCGTCGTACGGGATGGCAATGGGCGCCCGACGGGTGTTCTCAAAGATGCCGCAATGGGTCTGGTGAGTCGTGTGATCCCGCGCCCCACGGAGTCCCAGCTCGACCGTGCGCTCCGCACCGCGGCGGAGCACGCCGTGGCACGTGGCGTTACGCTCGTGACGGATATGGGTTCGTGGGAGGGGCTCGAGACGTACCGGCGGGCGGCCCGCCGTGGAGAACTACCGCTCCGCGTTTACGCGGTGGTGCCGATGGACTCCTGGGAACGTCTCGCCACCCTTGTACAACGCGAGGGCCGCGGCGATCACCGGCTGTTCTGGGGTGGCGTCAAGGCGTTTGTGGATGGATCCCTCGGTTCGACAACCGCCTGGTTCTACCGTCCGTATGACGATGCCCCTGAGACCGCCGGGCTCACCGTCACCGATACCGCCAAGTTGCGGGACGCCATCCGACGGGCGGACGCGGCGGGTCTTCATGTCATCGTGCATGCGATCGGTGATCGAGCGAACGATTGGCTGCTCGATGCGTTTGCCCAAGCGGCGGCGGCCAATGGCCCCCGCGATCGGCGATTCCGGATCGAGCATGCACAGCATCTCGGCACATCAGCAATCGAGCGGTTTGGGGCGGATGGCGTCATTCCATCCATGCAGCCATACCACGCGATCGACGATGGCCGCTGGGCAGAGAAACGTATCGGTCCGCGGCGTATCCAAACGACCTACGCATTCCGTGACCTACTCGATCACGGTGCACGCCTTACGTTTGGGAGCGATTGGACGGTGGCACCCATCGATCCACTGCTCGGTATGTATGCCGCAGTGACACGGCGCACGATTGACGGGGCCACCCCCAATGGATGGGTGCCGGCGCAGAAGATCTCGGTTGTGGAGGCGCTCACGGCCTACACCGCCACCAATGCGTACGCGAGCTTTCTCGATCGTGAGTTGGGCACGCTCAAGCCGGGGAAGTATGCGGACCTGGTGGTGCTGTCGGATGACATTTTTGCGATCGATCCCGTGGAAATGGAACGGGTCAGCGTGGTCCTGACGATCGTGGAGGGAAGAGTGGTCTTTCAGAAGGGGTAGAAGGGATTGAAGGGGTAATCCTCACTGCTTCTCCCTCACGGCCTTTCCGGGAGCCGGGGTCCGTGCATCACCTCCTCGCCACGAGTGAGGGTGAGTCCTACCGAGAGGTTGCTGCGAACTTCGAACTCGATCTCGACGGTGTGATCGTACCCCGCGACGAAACGGTGCCGCCCCTGGTGAACGAGTTCGAACGCGGGTTGTCCCAGGGCCTGCGCCATCAGGTGATCGCCGCGCTCAAACACACGTAACTGCAGGTCGCCGACTTTGTAGTAGCCGAGATAGCGCATCCGGTCTTCCGCGGAAAGGGGTACCTCACCAATCGGCGGAGGTATGGTACCGAGCGTGACCCGGATGATGTCTCTGGCGATGTCCCACGGATTGGATTCCTCCGTGTTGGCTAGGACGATCACGGTGAGCGAATCGTCCGGGAGATGAGCCATGTAGGCGTTGAACCCGTTGATCCCACCACCGTGTGCGAATAAGCGGTGCCCGTCCAGCTCCGTTACGCCGAGCCCAAAGCCATACGTCGTGCGTTGGCCGTCCAACAAGGTCGCTGGTGTGGTCATCTGCTCAAACGACCATGGCCGGATCAGCCGATGCTGGAGCAGTCCGGCTTGCCACGCGAGGAGGTCGATGACGTTCGAGCAGAG
Organism: Gemmatimonadales bacterium; assembly: GCA_041577295.1. Lineage (GTDB taxonomy): Bacteria > Gemmatimonadota > Gemmatimonadetes > Gemmatimonadales > GWC2-71-9 > JBDHDH01. The sequence continues at coordinate 6,724 of JBFGJG010000025.1, read as the reverse complement.
CGCGCCTGCAGCAAAGGGGTGGGTCATGCTGATCGGCTCGTCGTTTGCCAGCCCGGTACTCGTGCGCGTGTAGCCCTCCGCGCGGTGAAGTATGATGGTGGTGTTGTCGCAGTAATAGGTGGCGGATAGCCCGAGCGGTCGGAAGACGTGTTGGCGGAGGTACTCGTCGTAGGGTTGGCCACTCACCTCCTCGATGATCATCCCGAGCAGGAAATAGCCCGAGTTGCTGTACGCGTAGCGTGTTCCTGGCCGGAATTCGAGCGGCTCGTCTTTGAACAGCTCGACCATCTCCCTCCGTGTGAGATCGAGCCGGATCTTGGAACGCCACGGCATACCGAGTTCGGTGTAGCTCTTGATCCCGGAGGTATGTGTCAGCAGGTGACGGACCGTGATCCCGTTCCCGCGTTCGGAGAACTCGGGGAGGAGATCGGTCAGCCCGTCCTCCAGGCTCAGCCGACCACGCTCCACGAGCTGCATGATCGCTAGGGCCGTGAACTGTTTCGTGAGCGATCCGATGCGATAGACCGTTCGCGCCGTGGCAGGGACCCGGAGCTCGAGATCAGCGTATCCAAATCCGTCGAGCGTCAATGTGTCACTTCTGAAAACGACGGCGATCGACAAGCCGGCGCTCATGCCACGCACAACGGCCGCCCGAGCTATCGAGTCTATCCTCAACTCCAACGCAGGTTGCGCCACCGTTTGGGCAGCAGCAGTTGGTGTGAGACACACCGCGACCGTCGTCGCTGACAGCATGACCTGTATCATCCCCGTCCGCACGCGTGTCACCGTCCTCTCCAGATTGTCCATCGATCGACTACTTGGTTGCCTCGAACTACATGATACTCATCGAAGCATGCTGCCGTCAGGCATGAGTGAACTGGCAAGACCCGAAGCCGAGTGCCAACCGGGATGTTTCCGTTGACGTGCCCATGCTCCTGGCTCACCGATGTGATATACATCGTCGGATCGAGCGCGCCTCGGTCGTAGTCCGTGTAGATCTCACCGAACGATTCACGTATCGCGCCGCGTAAAATTCGATCCTTGGAAAGTGCGAGCGCGCCAGCGTCGATCACCGATCGACCGCTACGTGGCTGAGACGACACGACACTGGTCAAGACGGTCAAGGCACAGTCCGTCGGTCCACACGATCCGATCACGGTTTGCGAATAGTCGTAGAACGCGTAATTGCCCGGCCGAGCCTCCGTGACGTCGTCCAGATGTTTGACCGCGCTCATCGCCGGTGTGGAACCGACGCTCACCCTAGAGACGTCGACGCCCAGTCCGCGAAGCCGGTTGGCCAAGTCCGCCATCACGCGTCGCTCCTCCTCGCCAACCTTTGCCAACTCGGTGTGTCCCCGTGCGCCGTACGCATGACCGGAGTGCGTGAGTATCCCGTCAAAGCTCAGGGTGGGGGAATCATGGATGGCCCGAGCGAGTTCCACCGCAAGGTCGCTTTTTGGATCCACGCCGGCCCGATGGTACCCGCAGTCGATCTTGAGCCACACGTGGAACGGGAACCCAGTTTGCTTCAATGCGGCCAGCGCGGTGGGCGAATCGATCACCACCCGCAACGTTGTGCGCGCGGCGAGCAAACGGACTTCCTCGAGACGCGTCAAAATGACGGGAAAGGCCCATGTGATGTCGTCGAACCCGTGATCGGCGAAGATGCGAGCCTCGTAGAGGGTCGAGACGGTCACACCGACGGCTCCGAGCGCTCGCTGCCGCTCCGCGATCTCGACGCACTTGTGTGACTTGAGGTGAGGTCGCAGTGCAATGCCCAGGTCCGTCGCCCGTGTGGCCATCCGCGTCAGGTTGGACTCCAGACGGTTCAGGTCGAGCAGGAGCGCAGGGGTCGGGAGATCGGCAATGGTCGACATAATGACCGTGATCGGTGGACCGTGCTACTCGCTCATCTCACCACGTGAAATCGCTCTTGGCGTGCGAGCACCCACCGCATCCTGCCCTCAGGGGTGAGTTCCGCTTCTTCCTCCAGAGCCATGCGGACCGGCTGGCCGCCCCATTCGGGCACGGGGGTCGTCGCCTGCAGCTCGATGGAGTGCCAGGTACCAGCCCGAATGGCAATATCCCCTCGTCCTGGTACCCCATCCTGTCGATCCCACAAGCCGATCAGCGGGCCGGCGCCGTGGCCGTGGTCCCCGATGGGGTGGGTATAGATCGTACCGTTGATGCTCTCTGCGCGCATGACGGCTTGCGCGGCTCGTAGTATCTCGTTGCCCGTTCGTCCAGGCTGCATTTCTGCGAGCAAGATATCCTGCAAACGATTCGCGTTGCGCAATGCGAGCTTCAATCCTTCCGGAACGTCTGTTTCTCTTTCGCGGAGTACGTACCCCATATGCTGGGTGTCCGTGTTCAGTCTGAGTGCCGTGATGCCAAAGTCGCAGTGCAGTACGTCTCCTCGCTCGATCACCGCATTCGTCGAATCGGCCATGTCGACCCCTTGCCGCTGAATCGATACTGAGGGGTGAAACCAGGCACTGAGGCCCAGGTCGTTCACGCGCTGGCGGAACCACCAGACGACGTCTTGGGTGGTGGTGACGCCCGGGGTGATGACCTGGCTGGAGAATCCCGTGGCAATCGTTTCGTGCACGAGCTCCTGCATGCGGAGGTAGGTGGGGTTCATTGACGGCACGCGCAGCGCGAGGTAATCGACCGCCAGCCCCTCCGCGCGAATGACCCGCGCCACCATGTCCGGGCCGAGCGCCTCCCGCATCTGTTCCCACTCGCCGGCCGTCAAGCCGTCGGCAAAGTTGTGCACGTGAGAGATGTTTACCGCGATACGCCGTGGCTGACGATCCCGGACGAGACGCGCGAGCACTCCCCACTGTGAGGGTCCCCACAGCTCCCGCGGTCGTCCGTCCGGTGCAGGCTCGGTTTCGCGTACCGCTTCGAAGACGCCGCCCTGAGATGTCCCGCCCAATGCGATGCTCTCGACGCCGCTCTCGGGTCCACGGTCGAAGAAGACGTAGATCGAACGACGCCGTGCCGCGAACGTCGTGGGCGCGAACAGTGCGCGGTACATGGGATCTTCATTGTATTCGCGCATCGGGATGATCCACATATCGACTTCGTACTCCCGCATCAAGCGGGGAAGTACGGTCTCAATCCGTTGTTCGAGCCATGACTGCTGCAGCGACGCCTGCTCGCGCAGGGTTCCAAAGGGGCGCTCCCCGAGCTCGTTCTGTGCGGTGGCAGACCCGACGCAGATCATAGCAACGGCGGCGGTCAGCGAGATCACACGTGAGGCGAGTGCTGGTAGCGGCATGGCGATGTCCCTCGAGCGTTCAGGCGAAAGATGGGTCAAGATAACGTTATGGCGCTCGTAGCGGGGAGCGGCCGAGCGATGAATCATGGCACGGCGGAGGCTGGTTGGCGGCTGTCAGGCAAACTACCTTGCGCGCATGCATTTTCGCTCCAAGAGCAAGGATTCCAACGCGCCGACGATGAGAGAAACGACGGCGACAGGACGCCGTAGTACTCTGGAGCTCACCGGTCCCGAAATGCATCGTCTCGTGGACGCGGTGATGGAACGTATCGTTGCGCACATCGAGTCGCTCCCGCAGCAGCCCAGCGCCGATCACGAGGGCGCAGCCGACGTTGCGAGGTCGTTGCAGGAATCCCTACCGCAAGAAGGGGCGGCACTGCAGGACGTGCTCGATCTCTTCTTCGAGCGTGCGACCCCCAAGAGCTACAATACCGCCGGACCGGGCTACCTCGCGTATATCCCTGGCGGAGGCCTATTCCACACTGCGGTCGCTGATCTCATGGCGGATGCCGTGAACCGCTACGTAGGGGTGTGGATTGCCGCGCCGGGGCTCGTCCAAATCGAGGCCAACGCCGTGCGATGGCTTTGCGAGATCGTCGGCTACCCACCGCAGTCCCGTGGCTTTTTCACCAGTGGCGGCTCGCTCGCCAACTTGTCAGCAATAGTGGTTGCACGACGCGAACGGCTGCCGACCGATTTTCTCAGCGGAACGATCTATACGAGTGACCAAGTGCACCACTCCGTGCTCAAATCCGCACTTCTCGCCGGATTCGCGGACCGAAACGTCCGCGTCGTGCCCTGTGATCCCCATTTCCGGATCGATATGGATGCGCTTATCGCGCGCATTGCCGCCGACCGACGCGAGGGCATGACACCTTTCATGGTCGTGGGTAGCGCGGGTACCACCAACACGGGCGCCGTAGACGACCTGCAAGCCCTGGCCGATGTCGCCCGGGAGGAGGGACTTTGGTACCACGCCGATGCGGCCTATGGCGGGTTTTTCATGTTGACCGAGCGGGGAAGGAAGGCGATGACAGGGATCGCGCGTGCGGACTCGATCACGCTCGATCCGCACAAAGGACTCTTCCTCCCGTACGGAACGGGATCGCTGCTGGTGCGTGACGGCGAGGCGCTGAGAAGGGCCCATGCGGTGCATCTCGGTGCGGACTACCTCCCCGCAATGCAAGATGATCCAGCCTTCATCGACTTCTGTGAGATCTCTCCGGAGCTGTCACGCCCGTTTCGCGGCGTCCGGTTGTGGCTACCGCTGAAGCTCGCCGGTGCCGCGGCCTTCGCGGAGGCCTTGGACGAGAAACTCGACCTCGCACGGTGGGCGACGGAACAGCTCCGTACGATTCCTGGCATCGAGATCGTCGCCGAGCCAGACCTTTCGTTGGTGGCCTTCCGGCTGGCAACGCCCGGCGTCGATGTCGAGACGGCCAATCGCCAGAACCGGGCATTGATCGACCGAATCAATCGGCGCAAGCGCATCTACCTCACCGGGACCGTGCTCCGCGGCCGCTTCACCCTGCGCATTTGCGTGCTCTCATTCCGGACGCACCTGGACCGCATGGAGCAAGCGATCGAGGACATACGGGCGGCAGTAAACGGGGAGTAGGCGGAAAAGGCCTACTCCCCACCACCTAGTCCCTACATCACCCATCACCACCTGCCGTTCCCGCAGCCACTCTGTCATATCACTTGTCAACGAGGCACTTACGCGCCCGAGAAATCAGCCATTTTGGCAAAAATCGCTGGCACTGGGCGTGCATATGTGTGAGCGCGCGAGGGCCGAACAAGCGTTCAGGTGCTTCGCAAGCAATCCGTTAAACCTTTTAACCGTTAACGTATCAGAAGGAGGGGTTCCTATGCTGTATCCGGCGCTTGCCCGTCGTGGCACGGTGAGCCTCTGGGATGACATCTTCAACATGAGGCGAGACTTCGACCGGCTCATCGATCGGTTTGGGACCAACGACGTGGCCACCACGGCCTGGATGCCGGCCGTGGACGTTCGCGAGACCGGCGACACGATCCTCGTGGACGTGGAGCTGGCCGGGTTGCGGCCCGAGGACGTCGATGTTCGAGTCGAGAACGGTGTTCTCACCGTGAGTGGTGAGAAGAAGAGCGAGATTCAGGAAGGTACCGAAGGGTCGTCTTACCACCTCGTCGAGCGTCGCTACGGCCGCTTCGAGCGGAGCTTTACGCTCCCTCGCACGGTGGACGCCGATCGAGTCGAGGCAAACTTCAGCAATGGCGTGTTGACCATTTCGCTTCCAAAGGCTGAAGGGGCCAAGCCGCGCCGGGTGGAGATCAAGTCCGGCAACGGGACTTCCGTGCGTCAGCGTTAACACGAAGAGGATCCCGAGCAGAAACGCCCGGTCCGTAAGGACCGGGCGTTCGTTTCTTAGGGGGACGCAACTCTTCGAATGTACCGGTCTACTAACCTGCCGTGAAAGCCTCGCCGAGCCCGAGGTTTGGTTCCGCATCGTCCACGTCGCCGTCGACGGCCCCAGCGGTGCCCCCGTGGCCGCCTAGCGCGAACAGCGGTCGAGATCGCCTCTGTGGCTTTGGCCCCGTCTGGCTGTCAGATCCGTGGCGCGCCCACGTTTGCCAACAGCACCGGGGTCTTCGGGCTTGCCGTCTGAAACCGTAGCACCTTCGATGACCGTTGTTAGCTTGCTTGCGTGTCATGTCCTCACCCCCCTCTCGTTCGAGTCGTCTTCAGGCGTCCACTCAATATTTGCCTTGGCGAGTGGTTCTTCCACAGCGCTTCCGAACCACGAGACCGTGGGAGTCAAGATGGAGGATGTAGGAGCTTTTTTCTAAGGCAGAGGATATGAGTGAAGATCTGCAGAATCATGTAGCGCTCGGGCGGTTGCCCGCCGGACTTATAGATCGGATGGCCAAGCCGTTTACCCATTTCTTGCGCATCGAAGCCGCCGCCGGCGCGGTGCTCCTGTTATTCACCATTGTGGCGTTGGTCCTAACCAACTCTCCGTGGAGCCACCAATTCCTGGACGCATGGGAGACCCGATTGGGAGTTCGGGTCGGTTCGTTTGAGTTCGACCGCTCCTTGAGAGAGTGGATCAACGACGCTTTGATGACGTTGTTCTTCTTCGTCGTCGCACTGGAACTCAAACGTGAACTAGTGCTTGGCGAATTGCGAAACCCACGTATGGCCACACTGTCTATTGCGGCTGCGTTGGGCGGCATGCTCGTGCCCGCAGGCTTCTACCTGGCATTGCGGTTTGGCCAGCCGGGCGAGGGTGGTTGGGGCACGGTAATGGCGACCGATACCGCGTTCGTCATAGGCAGTCTCGCGCTCCTGGGATCACGCATTCCCACCAGCCTGCGTGTATTCATGCTTTCGCTGGCTATTGTTGACGACCTTGGCGCGATTCTGGTCGTGGCCATCGGCTATGGCAGTCACATTGATTGGGG
>JBFGJG010000024.1:0-67247 GCA_041577295.1 Gemmatimonadales bacterium | reverse complement strand
GCTTGCCCCATAAGACTGCATCCTTCTTTCGGAAGTCTTACCGTCCGTTTGTGAGGTACCGCAGCTCGTCGACAGGGTCAGCCGTTTCATGTTTCTTCGACGTCGTGTGTTCGCTTCAAATTTCGGATGGCCAGCACGGCGAGGATCGCGACCAGGACCATCCGAATCGTGCGGTACAGGAACACCACCCTCGATTTTGCAGACGCCAATCTATGAATTTCGGGGAAGCCCGTCAGTGGTGTTGTCTTGCGGTCGTCGCGTGCGTGTTGGCATGTGGAGCGAGTGCCCAAACGACCCCGACCGCAACGGAAGAGCTGGCGTTCACGAGCCGCGGTGCCCGCCTCATCGGCACGCTGCATCTGCCACCAGGCCCTGGACCGCACCCACTCATCGTCGGCGTCCACGGCTCGGGACGCGTCGATCGCTCAGATCTGTACCAAGGAGAAGCTGCTCGCTACTTCACGCCGCGAGGCGTGGCGTTCTTTATGTTCGACAAACGAGGGGTGGGGAAATCTGGCGGGACCTACCCTGGGAGTTATAGCAGCTCGATGGTGACGTACGCAGTGGACGTGCTCGCAGCGGTCGAGCACCTCGCCGCAAGAGCTGACATCGACGCGTCACGAATCGGGCTGTGGGGCATTAGCCAGGCCGGCTGGATCATTCCGATCGCGGCAAGCATGGCCCAAGAACGCATTGCCTTCACGATCATCGTTTCCGGCCCGACTGTGAGCATCGCGGAGGAAAACCTCTACAGCGACCTGACGGGGGATTCGTACGGCCGCTCTAGCGGATTGAGCCGCGAAGAAATCGCCCGCCGCATGGCCACGGCCGAGCCCAAAGACCTCGACGCGTCCGCGTTCATTGCGGAGCTCCGGATGCCAGGACTCTGGATATACGGCGACCTGGATCAGAGCGTCCCGTGGGAACAAGGGATCGCTGACCTCCGCAGCATCGCCGACGAATGGGATCGCGACTTCACATGGAAAGTCTTTCGGGGAGCCAATCACGGAATGCGCAAAGCGCGGACCGGGGGCAGTTGGGAACGACCACGACCCAGCCAGCCTGTGGATGGGTACTTCGAGTATCAAGCAGAGTGGCTTCGCACTAAGCTGGGCATCGCCGTCGGCGGCGGTGCCTGAGGTCTCAACGCGACCGGAGCACTTCGTATGAACGTCCAAGGGGTCATACCGATCCTCAACATCTCCAACCTCCAGGAGAGCTTTGCATGGTTCGCGAAGCTTGGATGGACCAAGCGCTGGGACTTTGGCGAGCCACCGGACTTTGGCGCTGTTGGCAACGGCACCTGTGAAATCTTTCTCTGCGAGGATTGCCAAGGGTGTCGCGCTGGCCACGGGGGAACCGGGACTTGGTTGGGGTGGTTCGTATCCACACCCGCCGAGGTGGATGCTGCCTATGCCCTTGCACAGCAGAAAGGCGTCACCGTTGCTCAGCCACCCTGGAATACACCGTGGAACATGCGCGAGCTTCATGTGCGCCATCCCGATGGCCACATCTTTCGAATCGGCGCTGGACTCAACGACGAAGCGGAATGCGAAACTGAGTTACGCAACGCCGGTCCTCCGCTCCTGATTGAAAGAGTGGAAGTCTCGATCCGTCTCGAACGCCGGCTTGCGGCCCTCCTGCGCGATCTCGCTGAGCACAAGCGAATGAGCGTGGATAGCTGTCTAGAGGAGACCTTGCTCCACACGTTCGAGCAAGTCGGCGGCGGTGTTGCGAGCCCGCACACCAAAAAGACGCTCGACCATATCAAGGATTTGAAAAAGAAGCATGACATCGACTACGATGTGCATGCCAGTTACCGCTTCGTGGAAAGGTAAGGAGGTCGTAGACTGATGTACGGCTTGATTGGAAAAATGACGGCCGTGTCTGGTCAACGGGATGTGTTGATAAGCGTTATGCTCAAGGGTGCAGCTGCCATGCCGGGGTGCCTGAGCTACGTAATCGCAAAGGATCAGGAGGACGGCAACGCCATCTGGATCACCGAGGTTTGGGAAAGCGAAGCCAATCACCGCGCCGCGCTGTCACTTCCGACCGTACAACAGGCCATCGCCCAGGGGAAGCCGCTGATCGCCAGTTTTGGTGAGCGTGTCGTGACGGAGCCCGTAGGGGGACAAGGGCTGGAATGAAGGGTTGACACCCACGGGAATGGAGCATGCCATGTTCGTTCGATATGCACTGCCTGTTGTTGGTTCTCTCATCGCACTCGTGGGTGACACAGTGGTTCGTGTGCTTCTGGTCGAGGTAAAGGCAGCACGATGAAACGACTGCTCGCACGCTCGCTCCGGCAGCTCCGCCTCGCGCGGGCGCTCCTCGAGCACCCACAAACGCCCCGCGCATCCAAATGGCTCCTAGCCGCGGCATTGGCATACGCCGCAACGCCAATCGATCTGGTGCCGGACTGGCTACCCGTTGTTGGACACGTGGACGATTTCGTGGTGGTTGGTCTGTTGTTTTGGATGGCGTGGCGCTTGGTCCCCGCAGACGTAGTGACGGAGTGCCGGGCTCAAATCCGAATCGAGTAGCAGCCTCGCCGAGTTGGGAACAGCCTGATCTCTTTGCGAACCCACGTGCCTCGGCAAGGACGTCGCGCCACCAGCAAGAAAACGGAGTCTCTTACTGGCCAACGCGCCGACTCGGTTGCGCCTCCATTTTTTCCTTAACACGTAGCAAGGCCGATCGAAGCTCCCCACCAAAGACCTGATCGCGCAACGCCGCGGGTAGCAAGCGCATGAACCCGCTCAACCGAGGCTCGACCCGCATGGTCACGCGAGTGCCCGTTGTGGCGGATTCCCACTCGATCTCACCGGTTGCCTGTACATCAGACTCGGGCGTGCTCTCGTAGGCGATCCGTCGATTTGGCTCGAAGGCGGTGTTGCGGTACACGTTGGTAAATCGCCGCCCCATGAATTCGCTCACGTAGCGTCGGACCGTACCCTCCCGCGGCGATCCTTCAGGCTTTTGGCTCGCCTCGCGAATGGCGGGTTGCCATTCTGCCTCACGATCGATGTCCGTCATGTACGCGAACACGTCCTCGACGGGGCACTCGATGATCACGGTTTGCTCATACTTCGCCATTGTCATGCTCTCCGGAGCAGTGGGAAGGCATAAGCCCAAAATATACGTGTTGTGCTACATTTGACAAGTAATTTAGCTAGACACTTACTATACAGATCCAGATTCTGGTCCGTTCTAAACAGCTATCGCTTTACAGATAAACAACTTACCAGCTGACCCCTGCATAGGGAGGGAATCGCTGCTCGAGGAGGGAACTCCCTCCTGTTGATCCCTCCCCGGGCGGCGTCTTCGAGGGCGACGTATCTCTGCCCGGAGGCCCATTGGGATCTTATCTTCCTGCGAATCGCGCAACCGACATTTAGACCTTTGACGGTCATGACCACACCGAGCGAAACCCTTACCGTCATTCGACAAGTGTTTGCCGCTTTCCACCGGCATGATCTCAACGCGTTTCGCGAACTTCTGGCCGACGACGCTGTCCTCAGGTGTCGGGTGGTCCCGAAACGGTCACTGGACCGGAGGCCATCGTCAAAGCGGTCAGCACCACCCTAGAGGCGCTTCCGGATTTGAGGGTCACCGTAACGAACGCGTTTGCGGACGGAGCCCACGGGTTCGCCGAGGTGGTCCGGGAAGGAACGAACACCGGTCCGATCCGGCTTCCCGGTCTCTCGCGTCCACCGACCGGTCGCAGCGTACGGCTCCCGGACTGCATAGTGTTTGAGGTGCGTGACGGGAAGGTGGTGCGCATGGCGCCCTACTCGGTTCGTTTCGATGCGATGAGCCAGCTCGGTCTCTTGACGGGTGACGGGGGGTTTTCAGCGGCGCGCACAGAGTGACCGGATAGGACAGATCTCCACTCCGGAGGATATCGTGCTAGGAACGATGCTCACCGTTACCGCCGCTCTTTTGCTCACCACGAATCCCATGAGGGCTCAGGGCGGCGGCACTGGGTTCCTCGACCGGACGGTCACCATTGCGGATGAGCAATATCGGTATCAGGTGTACGTCCCTGCCGACTACGAGACCCGCACCGACTGGCCGGTGATCCTCTTTCTCCATGGAGCCGGTGAACGCGGCAGCGATGGTCTTCTCCAGACCACGGTGGGTCTCGGACCCGCGATCCGTCGGGATCCAGCGCGCTACCCCGCCATCGCGGTCTTTCCGCAAGTTCCAGCCGATTCTCTGTGGGTCGGCGTACCGGCCGAGATGGCGCTTGCAGCACTAGAACACACGCTCAGTGAATTCCGCGTCGACCGAAAGCGGGTGTACCTCACCGGCCTCTCGATGGGTGGGCATGGGACCTGGTATCTCGCATATCGGCACCCGGAGCTCTTCGCTGCAATTGCGCCGATATGCGGCTGGGTGCCAGACATGCCCGATTTTGCGGGCTCCGTTCCAGTCGTGCCGCTCGAAGATGGACCACCCATGCAGGCACTCGCCCATCGGCTTGCTAACCTCCCCATTTGGATCTTCCACGGAGAGATGGATTTGGTCGTACCGGTGACCGGATCGCGTGAGCCCGCGGCCGCGCTGCAGTCTGTCTCGGCGAACGTGACGTACACCGAATACCTGGGGCTTGGTCACGAGACATGGGATGCGGCGTATGCCTCCGATCGGTTCACCCAATGGCTGTTCGCGCAACGACGCCGTTAGTGTGTCTCGTTTAGCCACACCGTTCGCGTGTGGAGGAGGGTTCCATGCGAGAACTACAGCTTGCCACCATCGATGGCGGAGAGCGACGGATTTCTCGGTCTCGACTCAGTAACTTCACCACGCAGCTGAGAGGTCAGGCGCTGTTGCCGCGGGACCCGGGCTACGATGCAGCCCGAACTGTTTGGAACGCCATGGTCGACAAGCACCCGGGACTAATAGCGAGGTGCGCGACGACGAGTGACGTCGTTGCTTGTGTGAACTTTGCAAAAGAACACGACTTGCTGCTCTCGGTGCGCGGTGGTGGGCACAACTACGCTGGAAAGGCTGTCTGCGAGGGTGGCCTCATGATCGACCTATCTCCAATGAAAGACATAAGCGTCGATCCGGAGACTCGCAGGGCGCGAGCGGAAGCTGGCTTGCGACTCGGCGAGTTCGATCGTGCCACGCACGAATTTAGTCTCGCGACCACGCTCGGAGTCAACACCGACACGGGTATCGCCGGCCTCACGCTCGGCGGTGGCTACGGATGGCTCGCAGGCAAGTACGGACTAGCGTGCGACAACCTGGTTTCTGCCGAGGTGGTGACAGCCGATGCTTCCGTGCTCGAGGCGAACACCGACCAACATGCCGATCTGTTCTGGGGCCTGCGAGGCGCAGGGGCAAACTTTGGTGTGGTCACCAGGTTCGAATATGTGTTGCACCCGGTCACGACGGTGATGGGCGGTATGGTTGTCTACCCGCTCAATGCTGCGGTGTTACGCTTTTTCAACGAGTTCTCGATGGGTGCTCCGGACGAGGTTACAACCGTGGGTACGGTGCTCACCGCACCGGATGGCACCCCGGCGTTTGGGATTGTCGTATCTCACTGCGGTGCGCCAAGCGTAGGAGAAAAAGTGCTGCAGCCGCTGCGGACCTTCGCAACGCCGCTGGTGGACCTCATTGAACCCCGCCCATACGTAGCCATGCAGGCATTTCTCGACGACGTGTGGCCTGCAGGACGATACTACTACAACAAGGCGCACAACGTCCGCTCCCTGTCAGATGATGTAATTGGGATCGTGCTGGAGTATGGAAACCGGTTGCCGACCCCCGTATCGAACATCGCGTTTCAGCAGCTCCACGGAACCGCAAGCCGCATCCCCGCAGACCAGACAGCCTTCCCGCACCGGTACGATCACTTCGATATGTTGGTCCACCCAGCGACGGACGACCCAGCCAACATCGATAGCATGGTCCAGTGGGCGCGAGAGTGCTGGGCCGCGGCATCCCCTTTCGTCGAGCGTGCACTTTATGTCAACGCGCTGGAGGACGCAGTGGAGGAAGGTGAGCGGCGGGTGCGTGAAGCATATGGATTGAATTACGACCGGCTCGTCGCGCTCAAGATCAAGTACGACCCAAAGAACTTGTTCCGGCAGAACGCGAACATCGTCCCGGCCCGTGCTGTGGCTTGATCTACCGTGGAGGCGTATGCAAGGCACCAAGACGCTGATCTCGCTGCTGGGAGTGCTTAGCTTCGCCGGCCCCCTCGGGGCTCAAATCGATTCCGTCGACGTCGTCACGCTGTCGTTTCACTGGCCGGTGGGTCTCTCGGCGCGCATCACCCATGTTCGGGAACAGATTCGCGACAACGGCGAATCCGTCGATACGACCGGCGCGGCTGTCACCTACTCGATGCACGTGCGCGAGCATGGTGCTGGCCGGGTCGTATCGTTCGACGACTTCGAGCTGGTCGGCGATCCCCTGCAGGACGGTGGAGAGATCATGCAGCAGCTCACCGAGCAGATTGGCACGTTCATGCCGGCCCTGGTCATCGACAGTGCGGGAGACGTCATCGAGATTTCCGGGATTGACCAGATGGTCGCTCAGGTCCGCGCCCTGCTCCAACCTATGCTGGACTCCCTACCTCCCGAGGCCGGGGGATTCAATCGCCTGCTCGAGCGCATGCTCTCTCAGGCCTACTTCGAAGCGAAAGCGCTCGAGGATTGGAATGCATTGATTGGCCTGTGGAGGGACGCCGAGTTCGAACTCGGCGCCGTGTATCAACTCGAGGCCGATGAGCCCATCCCGATCTTCCCGGGTCGCACGATTCCTTTCGTATACGAGTTTTCCTTTTTGGAACGCGCTCCATGTTCCGAGGAGCGCACCGACTCATCGTGTGTGGTCCTCGAGATGATATCCGTCCCAGACGCCGATTCTCTCGCCACCCTTCTGGAAGCCGTTTTTGGTGAGGCCGCCCCTGAGCTCGCCGAAGGACGGATCGTTTACCGAAAACTGGATCTGGAGAATTACATCCGGTTGCTAACCGAACCGAGGGGAATGGTCCCACACCGCCTCGACATCATCCAGGTTTTTGGCGGTGACATCGAGGTACCGGGTGAAGGCCAGGCTACCGTGTACCAAGAGCGAACGCGCACGTTTCACTATGTTTACGAACAGGAAGGACGCTAAAGATCCAATGTCCTGCCTTCCTAGCATCGTCGGGCGGTTTTGAGCTACTTTGTTAACTCAATCCTTTGGCACCGCCACCAAGGGAGATCTCCGCGTGGACCCCTGCCTCTACTTCGCCTACGGTTCCAACATGTGCACGCGACGATTGCAGGCGCGCGCGCCGTCGGCATTCGCACGCATGAGGGCCTTTCTGCGAAAGCGGTCGATGCGCTTTCACAAACGAGGTCTCGACGGCTCTGGCAAGTGCACCATTCACCCCGGCGAGCGTGACGAGGACCTCGTTTGGGGAGTGGTGTTCGAGATCGATCCAGCCCATCGAGCGCGGCTCGACAACGTGGAGGGACTCGGTTCGCAGTACCACGCCGAACGGATCGTCGTTCACACCGATTACGGCGCTGAAGAGGCATTCACATACGTCGCGGCATCCGGCGTTATCGACTCGTCCCTGCGTCCGTTTCACTGGTACAAGCAACTGGTGGTCATGGGTGCGAGGGAGCACGGGCTCCCCGGCGAATACATTGCCATGCTCCAGGCCGTACCGACCGACGCCGACCCCAACGTTGTGCGAGCCGCTCGCGCACGGCGGCTACTCAAATCCGCCGGTGGGCTCGATTAACCCCGGCTCGACGTGGTACCTGGTCCTCCTCACCCTCGTTTACATGGCCGGGACCCCGTACCAGCTCGTGGCCCAATCACCAACGACGTCTCGAGACGCGTGGGTCCGCGAGAGCCCAGCTGGCGAAACTGGATGCGCGTTCGGCACCCCGTTTCACTTCTTTCATCGGCAGCTGAGTGGCGCGGAAGATCTCCTGATCTACTTCCAGGGAGGAGGCGCCTGTTGGGACTGGCTGAGCTGTTCGGGCCTGTTCGACACGAGCGTGTCCAGTGACGAGCTACGGGAATTCCGTGGCATCTTTGATCGATCCAACATCGAGAATCCGTTCCGCAACTTTGGAATCGTCTTCGTGCCGTATTGTACTGGCGACGTACACGTCGGGGCGGCCACACGACAGTACGGCGATGATTCCACCTCCGTGGTCGCTCATAACGGCCATCGTAATGTGACGGCTGTGCTCGAATGGCTGACCCCACGCGCCCAGCCCCGCCGTGTGGTGGTCGCAGGAGCAAGCGCCGGCTCCTATGGGGCGTTGTTCTACGCGCCGGCAATCAACCGCTTGTTTCCGGATGCGACCGTGATCATGATCGGTGATTCGGGCGTTCCGCTGCTCCACGAGTACCCCACCATCCTCGAGCATTGGGGAGCCCCCACCGTGTTGCGCGCCATCTGGCAAACTGATGCGCCACCGCCCAACTTGCTCGCTGCCCACGCCTACGCTTCCGTTCAAGGCACTGTCCGCCTCGCACAGATCACGTCCGACCGAGATGCCATCCAGAGCGCCTTTTATCTGATTTCCGGTTCACCGCGCTGGCGCCACGTCACCTACCAGATGCTCGACACGCTCGGCCTGCGGTTCGACAACTTCCGTTCCTTTATAGTGTCCGGGGCCGATCATGGGCTCCTACGTACGGATCGATTCTACCAATATGAGGAAGATGGCGTCTCGCTCCGTGAATGGATCGCCCGTTTGATCGATGGTGAACCGCTGCGCACCGTACGCTGCGAAGAGTGCGTCATACAATGAAAGCCAACCGACCAGCGGTCACCGCTCAAATCGCACGAGAGCTTCTCTTGAGCTTTCCCGGCGTCGAAGAAGGCCCTTGCTACGGAACCCCTGGCTTCAGGGTGCGTCGGAAGTTTCTGGCACGTCTCCGTGATGACGAGATACTGGTCGTCAAGTGTGGCTTCGACGAACGAGACTTTCGCATGCTGGCAGAGCCGGAGACGTTCTTCACGACCGACCACTACCATGGCTATCCCAGCGTGCTCGTTCGGCTCTCCCGCGTTGGCGAGGAAGATCTACGCGCGGTGCTCGAGCAGGCGTGGCGTCTCAGCGCTCCAAAGCGTCTCGTGGCTGAGTACGATCGTCGCCGTGAGTAGCATGGAAGCGTATGCAGCAACCCGGGGTGAACTGTGGCTCTATTCGCCCGCACGTTGCGAGACATGACCCGTGATTATCTCGAATGATGAGAATCGTGCTCCTCGGCAACGCCGGGGCCGGCAAGAGCACGATGGCTCGGCGGCTCATTGGCAATACGGCCGTACCGCGCCTGTCGTTAGACGAGATTGCATGGAATGAAGGCACCGAACGAATGCCGCTCAAAGCAAGCCTCGTTGAGCTACGAGAGTTTTTGGAGCGCAATGACGAATGGGTGATTGAGGGGTGCTATAGCGATTTGGTCGAGGCCGCGCTCCCCCACTGTACGGAACTGCGCTTTCTGAACCCGGGGGTGGACACCTGCGTGCGTCACTGCCAGGCGCGCCCTTGGGAGCCCGAGAAGTTCTCCACACCGAAGGAGCAACGTGCGATGCTCGATCAGCTCATCCAGTGGGTTCGCGAGTACGAGACGCGTGATGACGAGTATGGCCTGAAGCGTCATCGTGAAATCTTCGACGCCTTTGACGGATCAAAGCGTGAATACACGACTGTCGATTCCTATGGAGTCGACTGAGAATCAGTCTCTCCACCGGCGACCAACGCTTCCGTCAAGTAGCCCCAATGATTGATACGCACCGCCACCTAGAACAGGGTCGCGAATGCTACCGACGCCGGGCATGGGCGGATGCGCACCGGTCCTTCCTGCTTGCGGATCAAACAACCCCGCTTGGCGCCGACGATCTCGAGCTGCTGGCGGTCTCGGCATATCTGCTCAGCCGCGACGACGAGTTCGTGGACGTACTCGAACGTGCCCACCAAGCTCACCTTACCGCCGACGACGAAGTCCGTGCAGCGCGCTGTGCTTTCTGGGCTGGTCTCAGCCTGCTCCTTCGGGGTCAAGCGGCACAGGCCGTGGGATGGCTCGCCCGCGCACAGCGGCTGCTCGAGGGTCGTGACTGCGTCGAACAGGGATATCTCCAGCTTCCGGTAACCGAAAAGCATTTCCTCGAAGGTGACGTCGCTGCCGCACATCGCGTCGCGTCGGCGGCAGTCTCAATCGGCGAACGGTTCGGCGATGCCGATCTCGTGGCGTGTGCCCGGCAGCTCCAGGGCCGTGCGCTCATTCTCCAAGGCCAAGTCGAGGAGGGCTTGGCGTTGCTCGACGAGGCAATGGTCGCGGTTGTCGCGGGGGAACTGTCGCCGATCGTTAGCGGCCTCGTCTATTGCAGCGTGATCGAGGCGTGCCAGATCGCCTACGCGTTGGGTCGCGCGCAGGAGTGGACGTCGGCGCTCGCACGATGGTGTGAACAGCAACCAGAAATGATGGCGTTCACCACGACCTGCCTGGTGCGCCGCGCCGAGATCATGCAACTCCGCGGCGCGTGGCCCGATGCCATCGAGGAGGCCAGACGGGCATGCGAGCGGTCTCGCAGCCTCGACAGAAGACCTCCCGCGTCCGCGTTCTATCAGCAGGCTGAGGTACACCGATTGCGTGGAGAGTTCGCCGCAGCGGAGGAAGCGTATCGGGAGGCGAGTCAGGGCGGGAGGGATCCCCAGCCAGGGCTCGCCTTGTTACGGCTCGCCCAGGACCGTCTCCAAGCAGCCGACGCTGCAATCCGCCGGGTCCTGAGTGCCACTACAGGACCGCTCGACCGCGCGCGGCTGTTGCCGGCATACGTCGAGATCATGTTGGCGGTCGGCGACGTCCAGGAGGCCGCGACGGCTTGTGCCGAGTTGGATCAGATCTCGATGAGCTTCCCAACCGACGTGCTCGCTGCGATGGCATCCGGGTCACGGGGCGCCGTTGAGCTCGCGCAAGGAGACGCGCACGCCGCGCTCGCCTCGCTGCGCGACGCCCTGAAGGTGTGGCAGGGCGTCGACGCCCCATACATGGTGGCACGGGTGCGAGTGCTGAACGGCCTCGCTTGTCGGGTGCTTGGGGATGATGACGGCTGCGCGCTCGAACTACACGCGGCCAAGACGGTGTTCCAGCGCCTGGGAGCAGCACCCGACCTTGCCCGACTCGAATCGCTGACGCGCAGCACGGGGTCCGCGGACTCACACGGTCTGACGTCGCGGGAGCTGCAGGTCCTCCGCCTCGTCGCAGCGGGCAAGACCAACAAAACGATCGCCGATGACCTCTCCATCAGCGAGAAAACCGTGGCACGCCACGTAAGCAACATCTTCACCAAGCTCGGTCTTTCAACTCGGGCCGCAGCGACGGCGTACGCCTACGAGCACGAGTTGGTTTAGCCTGCCTACATAGAATTACCCACTCCACCCAACCCACGTCAGCTGGTTGTTCTTCCCGATGCGCTGGCCACGGGACTTTCGTACCGTGATGACCAAGCTAGCCGTCAACGGTCGACCGTGGAGGCAAGAATGAACTCGCAACAGACGATTACGGGACCACGAAGATCGACAGCGACAGCCGTCCGCGATCAACTGCTGGCCAGCCTCCCGGTCATCGAACGACGCCTCAAGCTGGCAGGCATCTCGACGGCGGTCCTCGAAGGCGGCGCTGGCTCGCCTGTGGTACTGCTCCATGGCCCGGGGGAGTACGGGGCGAAATGGATGCTGGTCATTCCCGATCTGGTACAAACACACCGCGTAATCGCTCCTGATCTACCAGGCCACGGAACATCCGACGTGCGCGAGGGGTCGATCGACCGCGACCGGGTGATCGCTTGGCTGGGTGAGCTGATCGAACGTACGTGCACCCGCCCACCCACGCTCGTGGGCCAGATCATCGGGGGCGCCATCGCTGCCCGCTTTGCCATCGAGCGACCGGATGCAATCCAGCAGCTGGTCCTGACGGATGCACTTGGACTGGCTCCGTTCCAACCAACACCCGAGTTCGGACACGCGCTCACGGCGTTCGTTACCCAACCGGGCGAAGACACGCATGACCGCCTGTGGCAGCGTTGCGCATTCGATTTCGATCGCTTGCGTCATCGGTTGGGCGAGCGCTGGGAACGGCTCAGGGCTTATAACCTTCAGCTCGCCCAGATCGCCAGCCACCGCGCGACACAGCAGAGCCTGTTCGAGCAGTTCGGAGCGCCAGCCATTCCAACATCGGATCTGGCGAAGATCACCGTTCCCACGACCCTGATCTGGGGACGACACGATCTCGCGACGGGGCTAGACGTCGCCGCGGCCGCCAGTGCGCGCTACGGCTGGCCGCTCCATGTGATCGAGAACGCTGCCGACGATCCTCCACTCGAGCAACCCGAGGCGTTCGTCAAAGCCCTACGCGCCGTGTTCAGTGACGCCCCCGAATCGAAGTGACCAACAACTGGGAGAGATCTACCATGAAAATCCTACTCTCGCTCGCTGCGCTCTGCATCGGATTCGGTTACTGGAGCACACCGGTTTACGCGCAGACACGACCTCCGGTCATCGACATGCACATGCACGCGCACTTGCCAGAAATGCCGCCTGGCATCCCCGCGTTGTGCCGTCCGGATCCGTGTCGGGGGGAAGGACACGCGAGCGCCTCGAGTGCTGAAACGCTCGAGCGGACGTTGCGGGCTATGGAGCAATACAATGTGGTGAAAGGTTTCCTCAGTGGAGCCCGGATGGAAACCGTCCACGAGTGGGTATCGGCGGCGCCAGATCGCTTCATCCCATCACCCTTCATCATCGAGCCGGGTCATCCCAACCCGGAGACGTTGAGGCGAGAATACCTCGCGGGACGCCTCACCGGCATGGGAGAGATCGCGGCCCAGCTCCACGGCTACGCTCCCAACGACCCAGCGCTCGAACCGTATTTTGCGCTTGCCGAAGAGCTCGACATTCCGCTGCTGATTCACACATCGGGATTTGGCCCTTACCTGCCTGAGTTTCGTTCGGCAGCTGGAAACCCACTATTGCTGGAGGAGGTGTTGGCTCGCCATCCGAACCTTCGGATCTATCTGGAGAACTCCGGTTATCCCTACCTCAGCGAGATGATCGCTATGATGTACCAGTATCCTCAACTCCACGGGGATCTCTCCACCATGACGTGGGTCATTCCGCGCTCCGCTTTCTACGAGTATCTGAAAGGGCTGGTTCATGCGGGCCTCGGCAAGCGCCTCATGTTCGGCTCGGACCAGATGTTGTGGCCCGAGAAGATCGGTGAGGGCATCGCCGCGATCGAGGAAGCAGAGTTCCTCACGGAGGAGCAGAAGCGAGACATACTCTACAACAATGCAGCGCGGTTTCTCCGGCTCGAGCAGGGGGCCAAGTAAGGGGCCAAGAGTATGCAGACTGCTGACGAGGTGTTCGCGGCCTTGTGCCGAGCATATGCTCTGGCCGTCAACGCGAGCGACTCCGCAAGCTATGCCAGGCTCTTTGCTGAGGATGCGGTCCGGATGCCTCCGGGGGCGCTACCCGAGTATGGCCCGGAGGCAATCCGGCGCTCAGAGCAGGCCGATTATGATCAGGCACGGTGGGACGTCAGGTTCACCCCCCGCGACGCACTCGCCCTTGCCAAGGATTGGGTTTATGGCATCGCGGACGTCCAAGTGTCAACCGTGGCACACCGAAATGGCGCCACCTCCAACTTTGGGCTCACGGCGACATGGCTGCTGCATCGTGAGCCCTCGGGCGACTGGTTGATCAGACGTCAAATGTGGAACCGCAAGCCGTGACAGCGGAGCGCAACCCAAGAGCTCCCACTCTTGCGTCCCGCTGCCACGCACGCTCCCTTATGTTGAGGCTACGCCACTGAGATTGTCCGTGGGCCCCGCACAGGCGTGAGATCCAGTAAGCCTCACATCCTGCCTGTCAACCAAATACGCTCCATAGAAAGGAACTATTCCGCCGATGAAACGGACGTCCGTCAACCCGTGGGATTGGGGATTGCAGTTTCAAATGGATCAGGGAGAAGTTGTTGAGGGAGTGAAACGGATGCTGCATTGTTCTGGACAGGTCGCCGTTGCTCCCGACCCAAGCTCCGAGATGGGGATCGCTGTCCGACACCCGAATCAGATCCGAGGACAGATGGAAGTCGCGCTCGCCAACGTCGACGCAGTGCTGGCGAAAGCCGGGATGGACCGGAGCAACATCCTGTCGCTACGTTTTTTTACGACGGACATCGACGGGTTCCTCGCTAACTACGATGTCTATGCGACCTGGATCGGTGATGCAGGAACCCGCCCACCACAGTCGTTAATCGGTGTGAGCCGACTCGTTCTTCCAGACCTCGTCGTCGAGATCGAGGCGGTCGCGGGAACATAAAGCTGCCGGATGCACATTCTCCTGCTCCGTCATGCTACGGTCGTACTCACGTACGCGGGCCACCGGTTGCTGGTAGATCCGATGCTTGGTGCGAAGGGATCCATGCCCCCAGCACCAGGATCACTCAACCCGCAGCGTCAACCATCCGTCGATCTGCCGTTGGCACCTCACGCACTGGACGAGCTTGTGGCATCTTTGACCGGCATCGTTCTGACCCACCTGCATCCTGATCATTGGGACCCCGAAGCTGAGCGCCGTTTGCCTCGGAACCTTCCCGTCATATGCCAGCCAACAGACGTCGCGTGGCTCCGCGAAACAGGATTTAGCGACCTTCGACCCGTTGTGGAGACCTTGACGCTGGACGACCTGAGAATTACGCGCGTCCCCGCTCGTCATGGGCTCGGATCGATCGGTGAGGTTATGGGTACGGTATCGGGGTACGTACTTCAAAATGACCACGAGCCAACTACGTACGCTGCCGGTGATACCGTGTGGTGTCCCGAGTTACAGCAGACTCTCCAACGGTTCCAACCGGATGTTGCGGTGGTCAATGCCGGCGCAGCGCGCATGATCAACGGCGGACCCGTGACGATGACCGGCGACGACGTGTGCACAACGGCGATGGCCGTCCCTGGCATGCGCGTCGTGGCCGTGCACATGGATGGGGCGGACCTCGGCACGCTGTCACGAGCACAGCTTTCGGAACTGGTGCGCGAGCGCAATTTGGTGCATCAAATTTTCATCCCGGCCGATGGTGAAGGACTGACCTTTGAGCGCGACGATTTTGCGTCGCGGTAATGGCGAGAGTCATGCGACGGGCACTTCTTGGATTCCTGACAGGGCTTAGCCTGTGGTGGTTTGCCGATGCACCGCAGGCACAAGTAAACACGGAAGGGTCGCTTACCGATCGAGTGCCAGCGATCCCGCCCGACGATTGGCGGAGTGATGTCGCGGCGTTCGCGCGCCGCATCGTGAGCGCAGGGCTCACCCCAGGCATGGGGGTCGCGGTCGCACGCGGGGACCGTGTCGAATACGTCGAGGGCTTTGGCGTGGCCGATCTCGAGACAGGACGGCCCGTTGGGGAGGCCACCCCGTTCTACATCGCCTCCAGCACCAAGTCGCTGACCGCGTTGGCGGTCGCGCTTGCCGCTTCCCGGGGCGAAATCGACCTCGCTGCACCAGTCAGCCGATATCTGCCCCAGCTCTATCTGAAAGCGCCACTTTCCGCAGACTCAATTCGGATCGAGGATTTGCTGACTATGACCCACGGCATTGCGGACGGTGGACCCGTCGTCTTTCGGACTGCATATACCGGCGAGTTCACGCGCCAGCAGTTGCTCGATCTGCTGAGCGAGTACCCGCCGTCCGACGCCAGCCGCGCATTCGTCTACGGAAATCTCGGCTATAACATCCTTGGCCTCGTGCTCGAGGCCCGGTACAAGACTTCTTGGAAAGACGTCGTCGCGCGCGAAGTGTTAGGACCCTTGCGAATGACGGAAACAAGTGCACATGTCTCGCGCCTCGACGTGGAGCGAATCGCTCATCCTCATGTAACCTCACCTGAGGGTTTTCGCCGCGTTGCGCTCGGGAAGAATGATGCGAACATGCACGCGGCAGGTGGGCATTTTGCATCGGCACGAGATCTAGCACGCTACATAGCAATGCACCAAAGCGCCGGTATCCTGGACGATCAGCGCGTCTTCCCTCGCCGCCCTGTTATTGAGACCCAGGAGACTCACGCCCGTCAGGACCGCCGCTTTGGCCCGTTCCGACGGTTTGGATGGGGATACGGGTGGGACCTTGGCCTCTATGATGGTGACACCCTCGTACACCGCTTCGGCGCGTTTCCAGGGTACCGCTCACATATGTCGTTCATGCCAGCGCATCAGCTAGGCGTCGTCGTGCTCGTGAACGGTAGCGGCCCAGCTTCACCTGCTGCCGATCTCGTGGCCACGTACATCTACGACCGGTTGCGCGGCGCTCTGAACCTCGAAGCGATGTACGCGATGCGTCTCGAGGAGCAGATCAGCCGTGCCAGCGATCTGCGCGCACGGCTAACGGCACACCTGGCGGAGCGAAGCGGGCGACAGCGTCCCCTACCCCTTCCATTGGACCGCTACGCGGGAACGTTCGAGAACCGCAGATTCGGGCGAATGGTGGTAAGCGTCTCCGGCGAAACCCTCGAAGTCCAGATGGGAGCTGCCAAGAGCCTTGCGGAGGTCTTCGACGCGGCCACCAACCGGCTGCGTGTTGAGCTCACGGGACGGGGCGCCGTCCTCGAGTTTGTGTTCTCGGACGCCAACGCCCCTGCAACCGCAGTGCGCTACCGGGGCGAGGTATTCTCACGCTTTGGGGGAGCGGAAGGATGACCAAATTCGCCAAACTGTTTGATCATTCGATCGTTCGTCCAGACGCCACGCGAGGCGAGGTCTGTCACTTCGCCGAGACCGCAGCACGGTTGGGCACGACATCGCTCACGGTTCAGCCGCACTACATTCGCTTGGCGGTGGAGAATCTGCGGGGGTCCGGTGTGCTCGTCGGCACGGTCGTAGGTTTCCCACACGGCAATGAGACACCCACCATGAAGGAATATCAAGCCAAGGAAGCGCTCGATCTCGGGGCTGAAGAACTTGATATGGTCATGAATATCCCGGCCCTCAAGAACGGAGAGGAAGCGCTCTTCAGTCGTGACTTGGAAGGCGTGATCCGGGCCGCAGAGGGTGCGACGGTCAAAGTCATCCTCGAGAATTGCTTGCTAACGCAGGAGGAAAAGCGCAGAGCCTGTGAATGGGTCGCGCAGGCTGGTGCGGATTTTGTCAAAACCTCCACTGCCTACGCACCCGGTGGAGCTACCCTGGACGATGTTCGTCTTATGTACCAGGTGGTGGACGGCAGGTGTCGCGTGAAGGCGGCCGGTGGGATTCGTCAGCTGTCCGAAGTGCGAGCGTATTTGGAGGCTGGCGCGCAACGCTTTGGCTCAACCCGAACGGAACAATTCGTGAAGGCCTTTGTGGAATTGCCGAGTCAGGAGCAGGCTGTGTTCACACGGTACTTCTCTCGAGCGAGCCATGCTCAGGAGCGGCTCGCGAAGCACTGATGCAACGCGTGCTCGTCGCGCTGCGCGCAGCTCTCTACATGACCGCGTTCGTGCTCCTCTGGGGCTGGTTGGCGCTCGCGGTGCGGCGGTTCGATCACCAACTCGCAGATCCACTCCCGGGCTGGCTGCAACGTGTTGGGCTGCCACTCATGGTATTGGGGGGAAGCCTCGCGCTCGCCTGCGCGGCGGTGTTCGTGGTCCGGGGTGGAGGAACGCCTGCACCGTTCGACGCCCCGCGCCACTTCGTGGCCATCGGCCCATACCGCTGGACCCGCAATCCGATGTATGTTGGCGGTCTGATTCTGCTCTTGGGTTTTGCCTTGTGGCTCCGGTCTCCAGCGGTCGTCTTGCTCACTGTCGGTGCGTGGGGACTGGTGCATCTGTTCGTGGTCACCTACGAAGAGCCAACCTTGCGCAGAATGTTCGGTGCGACATACGAGGATTACTGTGGTCGAGTGAGCCGTTGGGTCCCGCGGCGTCCCGGTCGCGGATAGATCAGCCCCCTTCTTCGTATTGACTAAACAGGACATATTTCTTCTCACCGGTCACTCGGTTCCGAGGTTGCCGCCGTGGACGATCCCCGTCTCCGTGAGATTCTCCATCTCCTCAATCCGCCGGCGGGCGAGAAGTTGTGGTATGGCGGCGCGACCGTGGCAGGTACGCTCCGCGGTGTCACCCCTGGGCAAGCCGCTTGGAGACCCTCGCCCAAGCGACATTCCATATGGGAGCTAACGCTCCACATTGCGTACTGGAAGTATGCAGTCCGGAGAAACCTCGACGGCTCACCCCAAGGCGCGTTTCCACGGTCACCGTCCAATTGGCCTGCGCAGCCTGATAAACCAACGCCCAACCAGTGGAAGGCCGATCGCGCGTTGCTACAAGCTGAGCATCGGCAGCTCGTGGAAACGGTTCGTGGGTTCGAACCGCGGTTGTTGGACGAGACGGCGCCCGGTAGCAAAAAGTACCGGTATGTGGATCTCCTCTTTGGTATCGTGAGCCACGACGTCTATCACGTCGGCCAGATTCAGGTGCTCAAGCGGTTGTACGAAAGCCGATCTCGAGGGGCGCGTTGACGCCACAGTTCCTCGCAGTGCACCCCCAGTTCCGCGTGAGCGATGTCGTGCGGACTGCCGAGCACTACCGCGACGTCTTGGGGTTTGAAATCCTCGACTACTTCGGCGCGCCCCCGGTCTTCGTACACGTGAAACGCGATGGTGTCCTGATTCAGCTGGGTGCAGCACCCGAATCGACAGCGGTGACGCTAGGTCACGGACCCTTGGGATACAACGCCTACATCTGGGTCGATGACGTGGACGATCTCTTCCGAGAATACGGATCCAGCGGAGCCAAGATCGTCGAAGGACCCGTCGACCGATCGTACTTATGCCGAGAGCTGGTCGTCGAAGACTGTAACGGACTCACATTGTGCTTTGCCAAGGACACGTCCGGCGAAAGCTCCAGAGCGTAGACATAGCCTATGGCCAACCCATATACACTCGCGACGTACCACGTTATTGCAGGCAAGGAAGAAGCGTTTATCGAGGCATGGAACGCGCTCGCCGTGACATTCTCTTCGCTTCCCAATCCACCCATCTGGGGAACGCTCATTCGCTCGACGACGGACCGCACGTTGTTTCACTCGTTTGGCCCGTGGGACGATCGCGAGGATATCGCGGCGATGCGAAACAGCCCCGAAGCCAAGGCGGCGTTTCGAGCGCTTCAGGCCCTCTGTCACGAAATGACGCCAGGTGACTACGAGATGGTCAGACATGTCGCGGTTCGTGGGGAGTCCAGCCGCTAACCTTCTGCGCTTTTCTCACCCGCGGTGCTTGTGCTTCGGGGGACCGAGCCGTAGGTTCGGCACGCCCTCGCAAAAAACACCTTCGGAGGGATCATGCACACTCCCATCGTTCCAACCGTCCTCGCGCTGGGAGCTGCCTTACTTGGTTGCACCGGTGCCCCAGTGATCGATCTCGAGGCAGCACGTGCCTCATTGCGCGAGGCCGACAGCCGGTACTCGCAGATCACCTCGAGCAAGGACCTCGAAGGCTTCGTCGCGATGTATACCTCGGACGCTGCCATGTATCCACCCGATCTACCGGTCGCGAAAGGCAGCGAGGCCATTCGTGCCACGGCCGGAGCGTTCATGGAAGATCCAGCCTTCGCCGTTTCGTTCACCCCTGGCACCGTCGACGTGGCCGCGAGCGGCGACATGGGCTACACCTATGGGACCGCGAACATCACCATCACCGGCCCCGATGGAACCCCCCTGACCGAGACCATTCGCGATTTTCACCTGTGGAAGAGACAGGCGGACGGTAGCTGGAAGCTGGTCGTCGATATCTGGAACAT
This sequence comes from Gemmatimonadales bacterium, assembly GCA_041577295.1. Taxonomy (GTDB): domain Bacteria; phylum Gemmatimonadota; class Gemmatimonadetes; order Gemmatimonadales; family GWC2-71-9; genus JBDHDH01. The sequence continues at coordinate 47,444 of JBFGJG010000024.1, read as the reverse complement.
CGCGCCGATGTGAGCCGCACTGCAGTTAGGAGTACGGATCAAAGGGGAACGGCTTATCATGCCATTGCAAGCCCATCCCGCCGCTACCCGCTCTCTGCTGACGATCGTGAACGAAAGGCGGGCTCATGAAAATCGCTGTACTCGGAACGGGCAATATGGGTAGCGGGCTGGGTAAGCGCTGGGCGGAGAAGGGCCACAGTGTTCGTTTTGGGTCGCGAGACCCGGCCAAAGCCAAAGAACTGGCCAGCTCGGTTGGACACAACGCATCGGCAGCAAGCGTTGCCGAGGCCGCGAAGTTCGGCGATGCCGTGCTGCTGGCGGTGCCTTGGAGCGGCGTCGCTGATACCCTCGCGGCCGCCGGCTCGCTGAAGGGAAAGGTCTTGATCGATTGTACCAATCCGCTGACGCCGGACTTCATGGACCTGGTGGTTGGACACACCACGTCCGGAGCGGAGGAGGTCGCGAAGCTAACTCCGAGTGCAAAGGTCGTGAAGGCGTTCAATACCATCTTTGCCCAAATAGTGCATTCCAGCGCGGCCTTCGGCCCGGAGAGGGCGACCGTTTTCTATTGTGGAGACGACGCTGCTGCCAAAAGCACCGTGGCCAGGCTCATCGACGAAATCGGTTTTGAACCGGTGGACGCCGGACCGCTCAAGAACGCTCGCTACGTCGAACCGTTGGCAGAGCTGATGATACAGATGGCCTACGCCCTGGGAACGGGCCCTATGCAAGCTGTGAAGCTCATGCGCCGGTGAGCGCCGCAATCACTCGCGGGCCGAATGAAAGACTCCTCACATCGCGATCATACGATACGCCATGATGGACGTGAAGACGGCTATCGAGACGGGTGACGCGGCAGCTCTACGACGCCTCCTGGCCGAAGATCCTGCTCGGGCCAATGCACCAATCCGGTGGGGTAGTCCGGAGTGCGCGTCCCACCCGCTCCACTTCATATGCGACGTGGTGTTCCACGGTACACTCCCCGGGGAAGATAGTCAGCGATTGCTGGCCGAAGCGCTCATCGAGGCGGGGGCTGATGTCGATCATGCGAACGGCGATCCCCTGAACGCCGCCGCAAGTCTTGCTGCCACCGAAGTGGCGTTCGCCCTGTTAGACGCCGGGGCGCGGCTGGATCTTCGCGGAGGGTTCGGAGAAACGGCCCTTCATTGGGCAGCCTTACTCGGCAACGATCGCCTCGTCCGGCGACTAATCGAGCAACGGGCGCCGCTCGATGTCACAGACTCACGCTACAACGCAACACCGCTTGGCTGGGCGCTGCACGGGTGGCACGAACCCGCGCCAGGGAATGTCGGCCGCCATCATGCGGTGGTCGTCGCACTGGTCAAAGCAGGCGCGACGATCAAGCCGGAATGGCTCACTTCAGAACCGGTCCGCGCCCGTCCCGCGATGCTGGCAGCGCTCCGAGGTGAACCGGCTGACTAAGCCGCCTACGCTCGTAGAGGAGGTTCAGACGATGTCGCATACCACGGGCACTCCGACGGCACCGCAGACGCTCAGTCCCGGACCGATCGTCGAGCTCGGTCTGGCGTTTTGGGGGGCCAGGACGCTGCTGAGCGCCGTCGAGCTCGGCGTGTTCACGGAGCTCGCGAAGGGACCGCTGGACGCGGAGACGTTGCAACAGCGTCTCGCACTCCACCCACGCAGCGCCCAGGACTTTCTCGACGCCTTGGTCGCATTGCGCATGCTGAGACGTAATGGCAAGCGCTATGAGAACACCGCCGAGTCGGACTTCTTCCTCGACAAGTCAAAAAAGAGCTACATCGGTGGCATGTTCGAGATGGCGAGCAAACGCCTTTACCCATTTTGGGGAGGGCTCACCGAGGCACTGCGGACTGGACAGCCGCAGAACGAGATCAAGAACGGCGGAAACTTCTTTGAAACGTTATACAACCAACCGCAGCGCCTCGCGCAGTTCCTCCAGGCGATGACCGGCTTGAGCATGGGAGCGGCCAAAGCGATCGCGCAGAAGTTTCCGTGGAAGCACCACGAGACGGTCATCGACGTTGGGTGCGCGCAGGGATGCGTCCCAGTCCAGGTGGCATTGGCTCACGCACATGTCACGGGCGGCGGCTTCGACCTGGCCCCAGTTGGTCCGATCTTCGAGCAGTACGTGCAGGATCACGATCTCGTGGACCGGCTGCGATTCCATCCCGGTGATTTCTTCGAGGATCCGCTGCCCGAGGCAGACGTCCTCGTGTTGGGCCACATCTTGCACGATTGGGATCTCGAGCAGAAACGCAGTTTGATCGCCAAGGCTCACGCCGCGCTCCCTAAGGGAGGTGCGCTGATCGTCTACGAAGCCATCATCGACGACGAACGTCGCGAGAATGCCTTTGGGTTATTGATGAGCCTCAACATGCTGATCGAAACCCCGGGAGGGTTCGACTACACGGGCGCCGACTGCGCAGACTGGATGGAGGACGCGGGCTTCCGCGACACGTATGTGGAGCACCTCGCCGGTCCCGACTCCATGGTGGTCGGGATCAAGTAGCTGCCGGGTGCAACACTCCTCGGTGGACCGAACGCCTAGCCGCCTCGACTTGCTCCGCCGAGAGTCGACCTCAGCCCTCATCTGCCTGCCGTTTCTCGACACCGATACGAGTCGGGACAAGCAGCTCGCCGATCAGATTCTCACTGAACGCGGATACCGAGAGGGCACGATCCGAAGGTTGAGACGTCTCGCCGCCGTCGGGCTCTGGTACCAGGTGCTCGCGTGGGACGACTGTCATCTCGACCTTTCCGACGTGCTCGCCGGCTACGGCGCCGTCCTCGGAGCGCTCGGCTTGCTGAGCTTGCTAGTATCGTGGCGAGTGGGGGTCGGGCTGCTCATTGTCGCCATCCTGCTCATCGCCTGGGCCGGAGTTGGCTGGTACCGCTTTCGACGACGGCACCAAGCAGAGATTGACTCATGAACGGAGCACACCATCTCGCGCTCGTCCACCGGTGCCTTCTTGCCCCTTACCTGATGACACCGGGTTAGGGCTGCACGGGTGTGTCAAAACCTAGTTTCGTACCCCCTCCAAACTTATTTTCCCTCGACGACCATCCCCGTTCACCGCTCAACCAAGCACTGCCGGGTCGTTATCGAATTGTGCGCGAATGGGGACACGGCGGAATGGCGGCTGTGCTCGTGCACGACGAGCGGCACGATCGCGAGGTCGCCGTTAAGGTCCTCGCGGAAGCGCTCGCAGCAGTGGAGCTCCGGTATCAACGCCGAAACCATAGGCCACCGTTGGGCGTAACGATCACATGGCTACCCCCGATCCACTGCCCTTTCGGCTAAAGGTGCCAGGCCGGGATACGCTCGGTCTCACAGGAGCGCGATCGATCTCTTATCGCCTCGAGGGCTTACTACACCTCGACGGAGACACGATCACGCTCGAGTGGTCGGCCACGAGGCGAACGCAGGCGCTGACGCTGACAGGCGTGAAGGATGAGGTCGATCAGTCACCCGTCGGGACCGCCGACATTCCAGTCAGCTGGATCTCGCGAATGCGCGTAACGGGCGGATGGTGGTACCCACGATTGCAACTCTGGGCCAGGCGCCTCGAAGCCTTCGATGGCATCCCGACCGCTCAGGGTGCACGATTAGCCCTCCATATCGATCGTGGGAATCGCCAACTCGCCGTCGCATTCGCCGCAGCGCTCGACGCCGCGCGCAGGCGAGCGCTCGCCGCCGCGAACCGCCCCCCGCAACTCGAGAACGACGATTCCTATTGAGGCAGCGTATGCTCGATCGAATTACAGATGGACGCACCGACCTGGTATTCGATTTCCTGGCCGCTGGTCATGCAGCCACGTCGCAAGACCAACACGGCGTTCCCCTCATCAAGTGGTGCGCGTACTACGGCGACGTGAGCGCCGTGCGTTACCTGCTACAGCACGGTGCGACGCTTGAGTCCGTCGGCGACAACTACGATTTGAATGGAGCAGCCTTCCACGGTCACTGGCAGCTATGTCAGTTTCTGCTCGAACAGGGTGCGAAGGCCAACCACCCTCTGCCCGGTACGGGAGAGACGCCTTTGCACGCGGCACTGTGCAAAGCAAATCGCCCCGCATACACCGAGGTGGTTCGGGTCCTTCTTGCCAACGGTGCCAACCCCGACGCGGTCACCAAGCCCTCCGTAGAAACAGGATGCTTCATGCGCGACTGCCGGACCAAGGGAGAGACACCGCTCCATCGTGCCGCGGCGTTTGGCACTGAAGAGACGATCCAGCTGCTGGTAGACGCCGGTGCAACCATTGACGCGCGGGATGTGAACGGGGACACCCCGTTGACCTGGGCAAGCTGGTACAATAGACCGGCGTACGTTCTCGCAATACTTCGCTACGGTGACATATTCATCCATCCGAACGCGGTCACACGATCACGGCGGGACAATGGGATGGGGTGGAGTGGTCTCGAAAGCAGTCTGACTGGCAGACCCCACACGTAACCTCGATGTCATCTCGCTGATAGCTGGCGCGCGACGCGCCGGAACAACAAACGGACTAGCCGCCAAGGAGTGAACTCATGAGCGACGCCGCCGCTGCCCAGGCGCCCCTGGAGGCGGTCCTCAAGGACGAAAACTGGCTTCACGAGCGCACGGTCCGCGGTGGTGCCGGGATTTCGATTCCGCCAGACGTCAACGCAGAACGCCGCTGAAGCCTACGGTGTCAAGGCGGTGATGATGACGGCGGTGAAGCGGGAGTAACCCTCGTGATGCGACAGACCTGGGTGCTGATACTCATCATCGGTGCCTGTTCCACGGGCGTCCTCTCAGGCCAGCAGTCCACGGCTGGGCTCGAGGTCGGTCCACATTTCGGATTCAGTTTTGGTGGAGACAGCGACGAACCCATTGAGGAGCGGCTCGGCATTCAAGTGTTGATTCCGATAGCAGGTCCGGTATCGATTGGCGCGAGTCTCGCGCGCTTCTTCACCTTTCCAGACGTATCTGATCCCGCAGTGACAGGCTCCGCGTGGCGAACGATTGTCACCGTACGGGTTACGCCCTTTGGTCCCGCCTCTGTTGCCTCGGTTGGTCTCGGGTTCACGACGGCCCGATTCCACAGGGAGGACCCCGGCATGCCAGCGCTGACCTGGTGGGATACCCTGGGTGCTGCCGTAGTCCGTGTCCACGCCCCGTTCCGGCGCGTACGTCCGTTCGCCGAGCTTTACGTGTTTGGCCCCGACACCTACGCGCTCAGTGTCCTACTAGGTATAAATGTTCTTGTGCTCTAAAAGAGGATATTCATGCAGCTGCGCGTTCTAGCCGGGGCCTGCCTCGCGACCATGCTCAACATTACGGTGTCTGGTGTGGCCGCGGCCCAAGATCTGTACCTCGTTAACGGCCGCATCGTAGATCCCGCAACTCGCGACGTCCGCACGGCCAATTTGCTGATCCGCGATGGTGTGATCGTGGGCGAGCAGGCTGAGCCTCCTGCGGAATTCTCCGGTGACCGGATCGACATTACCGGCAAGTGGGTAATCCCCGGCCTCAATGATCTTCACACGCACTCGTACGGCAACATGGCACCGGGACGCGTGATGGACGGAGTTGGAACGGCCGCGGTCGCCCAACGTGCGCTCTACGCTGGAGTCACCGGGTTTCTCGACCTGTTCGGACTGGAGCAGTCAATGTTTGAGCTGCGGCGCCGCCAACGCGCCGGTGAGGTGGGAGGTGCCGATCTCTTCGCCAGCCTCTCGTGCCTCACTGCTACCAACGGACACTGCACTGAGTACGGGATCCCAACGCGCACGATGGATACGCCCGAGGAAGCCCGACAGCACGTGCGCGAGCTTGTCGCAAAGGAAGCGGATGTGATCAAGATCGTGTACGCACCCACTGGTCGCATGCCGTCCATCGACCGGGCCACGCTGGAGGCCGCGGTCGCAACGGCAAACGAACTCGATGTTCGCACAATCATTCACGTCAGTACCTGGGACGATGTTCGGCACGCGGTCGCGGTCGGGGCATCGGCCGTCACCCACGTGCCTTTCGGGCCAATCCCACCTGACCTCGCCAGCATAATGGCGGCGCAACGCGTCTATAGCATTCCCACCCTCGCGGTGGAGCTCGATTACTTGGACTTCGTGACCGACTCAACAGTTCTCAACGCCGTGCTGGCTCGTTCTCTTACGACAGAAGAAGTCCTTGATGCCTATCGCGCCGCCGAACGCGGCGCGCGGCTCGAAAGGCTACGGACCGCTCGCCCAACAGTCCTGCAGTCAGTCAAAGCGATGCACGATGCGGGCGTGCCAATTCTCCTCGGCACGGACGCTGGCAACTTCGGCACCCTCCAAGGCTATTCCGTACACCGCGAGTTGATCCTGCTAGTGGAAGCCGGTCTATCAGCATGGGACGCGCTCGCGGCCGGCACGACCCGCGCCGGTGAATTCATGCGTCGACCGTGGGGTGTGTCACCAGGAGATCAGGCAAGCCTCATTGTACTCGATGCCTCTCCGCTCGAGAACATCCGCAACACCCAGCGTATCGCGCTGGTAATTCACCGAGGTACGTTCGTCGATCGAGAGGCATTGGAACGCTACTGATCGGGCGGCTCTTGCTCGCTCGGACTCGAGGTGGTAGAAGGGATAGAAGATACGAACTAAACGAGGGGGTATTGCGACCCCGAACTCTGGCAAGGCTGGAATCCCATGGACGCGCGCATCGTTCCACTTGCTGACATACTCAAGCTGAACACCCGCCTGTTACGAAACTGTCTCGATGGCGTACCCGACGAGAAGGCTGCGGTGCGTCCGTCACCAGATACCAACAGTGCGACGTTCATCGCAGCGCATCTGACCGACGCGCGTTTCTATCTACTCAAGATGTTGGGGGTATCGCATCCGAACCCCATTGCTGCATTTCTCGCTGGCGCCAAGAGCATAGACGAAATCAAAGAACTGCCTTCGCTCGATCAGGTTCAGGAAGCGTGGAGCGACGTGGCACACGCGCTGCGGGACAGACTCGAATCAATCACGGCGGTTGAGCTGGACGCACCCGTCGATACCAGGTTCCCGATGCCCAATGCCACGCTCCTTGGTGTGCTGACCTTCTTGGTACAGCACGACAGCTACCACATTGGTCAGCTCGCTATGCTCCGGAAGCATGCAGGCCTCCCCGCCATGAGCTACGCGTGAAACGCTCCGGACTACCGGACCAAACGCTCTCGTCGTTATGGTAACGCGATGACGGCCAAGCGTGCGTTTCGCTCCGTCGCTGCAATCGCCGTCGGCATTATCCTGATCTCGGCCGTCGTCGAAGCGCTCGAGCTCGGGCTCGTCACGGCGGTCGGCGGTGGCTTCACCAGGGATCCCGAGGCGTACTACGGCGTTCGCAACCAGCCCGGGTTCCTCGCCGCGAAGCTCGTGTACAACACGCTGGTGGCCGCGGGTGCCGGCTACCTGACGGCGGTGATCGCAGGATATGAACCGTTGCGACATGGGCTTGCCCTCGCCGTGATTCAAACGGCAGCCATTGGGTTCTTCATCGTGTCCCAGCCGGAGATGGCACAATGGACCCCCGGTTGGATGTGGGTTTTACTGATCGTGTTCACTTTCGCCGGCATCGTGTTTGGCGCTCGGCAGCGTGCGCGGGCCGCCACGCCCCCGGGTTAGGCAAGCCGCCGCCCCGTGAACACATTTCGCGCTTGCACCAGCCGATATCGAGATGACAGGAAAATTCTGATCAAGCCGTCCGACCACTCACCGAGCGATCGCATGTTCACCAATCAGCCCAACATGTTATGAAGCTAGTGCGTCTTCTAATGCTGCTCATACCGGTCGCTGCCACCTCGTGTGGCGAGACTCCGTCTTCCGAGTTCGTGTATGTTGCGGTGGTTGACGGAAACTTCGAGGTGTACCGAGGAACAATCGATGATACGGTGCGCATCAATATTACAGATCATCCTGCACTCGACTACTGGCCAACATGGACTTTCAGCGGTGACACCGTGTTGTTCTACTCGAACCGCAGCGGAAACTACGACGTCTATTCGATCGACCTCACGGATCTGACGGCCCAGAATCTCACCGAGCACCCGGCGCGCGACATTAACCCGGTCGCGAACGCCGCTGGAGATATCGCCTTCGTATCGGACCGGGATGGTAATCGTGAGTTGTATCTCTTGCAGGCTGGGACCCGGGTCGTCCGGCGCCTCACCGAGAACGACCACTACGATGACGCTCCCGCCTGGTCGCCTAGCGGCGCGGCGCTTGCCTACTCCTCTCGGCCGGATGAAGATGGAAACATCCACGTGCTCACGCTGGAGACCGGTGAGATCCGACAGCTCGTCGATCGTCCCGGGCACGACGACTCACCCGCATGGTCGCCAGACGGTGCGCGGATCGCGTTCAACGGGCAGGAGGGCGATACTGTCAGCATTTTCATCGTAAACAGGGACGGCACTGGACTCATGCGGCTCCCCAACGTGCGTCCGGATGAGCGCCACGCCCGATGGTCACCCGACGGCCAATGGCTGTTGTACACGGCAACAGTGAGCGACTCGACAGCGGTGGACAGCGACGTGTGGGTCATGAGGCCAGACGGTAGCGAGCGGCGACCGATCGTGACGGGACCAAACCGCGAAGAACTGGCCGTATGGCGATCGATCCGATAGCCAAATCACGGAGGATATCATGATCGGAGCACTGAGGGCCTGGTGCCGAACTGCGGCAGCGCTGCCGGTAGGACTGCTCGTCCTCGGATGTACCGCAGCCGACGTGAACCACGAGCCGCCGACCCTCGAGTTTCTCTCGTCGGAACAAACGAGAGCGCTCTCGTTGCCCTTCTCAGATGCGGTGCGGGTCGGTGACGTACTCTACCTGTCTGGTCAGGTGGGGAACGTCCCCGGTACGTTGACGCTAGCCTCCGGTGGCATTCAGGGAGAAACGCGGCAGACCCTCGAGAACATTCGGTCGATACTCGAGCGCAACGGTTCGAGCATGGAACGAGTGTTCAAGTGTACTGTGTTCCTCGCAGACATTGCGGATTGGCCAGCATTCAACGAAGTGTATGTTCAGTTCTTTCCCCAGAACGCTCCGGCGCGGAGCGCCCTCGGCGCCAACGGTCTTGCAATCGGTGCGCGGGTCGAAGTCGAATGCATGGCCCTGGTCGGCGAATCCGCGGGCGTGAACTGACTAGCGTCTGATAGGCGATGTAAGACGCATTGGCTACCAACGGCGATTCCCTCGATAAAACACTCCGCAACGAGGCTAAGCACCTCTTATCCGCCGGTCTCCATGACCTCCTGGCTACGTATGGCACGGTGCACGTCTACGGCAGCTACGCGCTGGGACTGATGACGTGGCGCGATCTCGATGTCCACGTGGTTCGCGCCTCGATGAACCGAGATGAGTTCTTTGCCCTGGGAGGCCAACTCCTCACACTGCTCAACCCGCACCGGATGCACTTCCGCGACGAGACATCGGTACGGACAGCGGGGTTGCCGGCTGGCTTTTACTGGGGAATACACCTTACCAACGAGCCGTTCGGTCCGTGGAAGATCGACGTTTGGGCCGTGACCCCAGCAATCGACGAGCACACCCGGCAGCGCATGGCTGCCCTGAGGGAGCGTCTGTCGGAGGACGCACGAAAACATATCCTCGCGATCAAAGCAGCCGTGCACGCTCATCCACAGTACCGTCGCTCTTTCACGAGCAGCGATGTCTACGAAGCGGTGCTGGAGCACGGTGTCGTAGATCTACCGGATTTCTGGCACTACCTCGCCAACCGCGGAATCGCCACCCCCTCCCTACCCCCGCAAACCGGAAGCCAGTAATTTTTTGCTCGTAGCATCTGATGAGGTTTCACCGGTTGCATGAAGCAAATTGTCGGTGGCAGCCTCTTTCACTTTCTCTCCCTCGTCATGCTCCTGGAGTTCTTCACGCTCGAGGAGCCTCTCAGCCTGTCCGTTGCAGTGATGACCCTTGTGGTCACCAGATGCTTGGGTGCGATGCGGCACCAGGAGTGAATGAAACCTCCGACACCTGACCGACCTCTGCCACCGGCCGCCATGGGTTTCCGTGTGAAAACCGGGTGGGCCGCAAGCGTTCTGCTCAGCGGACCTCTGAGCAGGTTGCGCGTCGTCGAAAGTCGACAGGTCCAGCTCAGCGACCCGTCCGTCCCCGATTCACGACAGCCATACCATGCGGGGTTTGGAACAGCCCGTGCCGACCAAGAGGCCGTGCGACGGTTGATCCGGATTGTCCAGCGTCATGCGCGAGCGTCGCTGAGTGAGCTGATGCGAGATTATCGTGCGACCGGCCATCCGATTGAGGGCATTGGCATCGTGGCGGGGAGCGATGTCGCACCAGAGACGATTGCCAACCCGCACATCCGCGCGCACGCATTCGAAGGTCAACTCTACCGAGACATCATTGAAGCCGCGGCTCGCCGCTGGCGAGTCCCTGTTGAAGTGTACGTCGAAAAAGAGCTGCTTACGACGGGCGCGGACCGGCTGAAGCGGTCGGCATCGCAACTCAAGCGCGCGGTCGTCGAGCTGTCTCCGGACTTTCCCGGACCCTGGCGCGCCGACGAAAAGGCAGCCACGCTCGCTGCGTGGCTCCTCCTGGAGAGCCGCTCCCACTTCAGAAAACGGTCGACCAAGCGAGCAGCCGGCAAGCGCGGCTCGTGATCCGGCCCGCACCGGGCTAGGTTCATAGCGGAGGCTGCCGTGACCACACGGGCCCGGTTTTCCAAGCGCGTCCTCACCGCGATTCACCAGAGCAAGATCTTGGGAATCCGCGTTGGTACCGAGCACAGGTTTATCGGTGTTTGGGCCGTCGTGGTGGAAACCCGCGTCTTCGTGCGGTCCTGGAGCCTCAAGCCACAAGGGTGGTACCGGGCATCGCTCGAGCAGCCACGCGGTGCCGTAAACATCGAAGGGCGAGAAATCGCGGTTCGTACCGTACGCACGCGAAGCGAGCGGCTGAAGATTGCCGTGGACCGCGCATACCTCGAGAAGTACAGCACCCCCGGCTCCATCAAATACGCCAAAGACCTCGGACGGGCGAAGTCACGAGCCACCACCACCGAGCTTGTACCCATTTAAACTCGCCGTACTTTCTCACCCAACACGTCACGAAGGGAGCGTACTCCATGACCCGTGATAGGTTCAGCGGCCTTGCCCTGATCATCGGATCCCTCGGTATTCTGGTAACCATGGCCCTGCATCCCTCGCCGGACAGTCTCGAGGCACTGGTGCGCCAAAAGGCGATCGCCATAGGTACACATAGCCTGGCGCTGGCGAGCATCCCAATCAGCTTTCTCGGATTCCTCGGTCTGTATGAGCGGCTCAAAAAGGATCACGTCCTTGCACCGGCCGCGCTGGTGACGCACGGCTTTGGGATGACGGCGGTGATGAGCGCGGCGGTTGTCAGCGGGTTGGTTGCACCAATCGTGGCGGAGCGGTTCGCCCAGGACTTGAACGCCCAGCAACCGCTGCAGGTCGTACTGAGCTACAATGGACACCTGAACATGGCGTTCGCCATGGTGTTCATGTACGCATCCTCGATTGCGTTGGTCCTCTGGGGCGGCGCTATCATCCGGTCACGTGCGATCGAGCCCTTCGTTGGCTGGCTTGGATGCTTGGTTGGCCTCGCGGCGTTGGCTGGTGTTCTCATCGGGTTCTTGGATACCAGCGTACACGGATTTGGGCTGTTCGTCCTCGGGACGGCGGCATGGACCGTTCTCGTCGGCGTCTACCTCATGCGATCGGTGCCCCAGGCGGCTTCGTAGACCAGCTGCTGGTGCACCGGAAACCTGCGGTGGCGACCGATGCGGTCGACTTGTGCCAGGGGGGACCGGCGGTCAACGTTTCTCTGCACCGCCATCGAGTCAGCGGCGTTCGAATGAGGAGCGTGTAATGGCAGAGCTGAAGACGAAACCCACCAATCGCAGTGTCGAGCAGTTTCTGAAGCAGGTCGCAGACGAGGGACGGCGCCGCGATTGCCGCAAGGTACTTCAGATGATGAAGCGGATCACCAAATCCAAACCTACAATGTGGGGCCCGAGCATGGTTGGGTTTGGCAAGTATCAGTACAAGTACGCTACCGGTCGCGAAGGCGAATGGTTCATCACCGGATTCTCCCCGCGGAAACCAAACCTGACCCTCTACATCATGTCGGGCTTCAAAGGGTATGATACCCTGCTGAAGAAACTGGGCAAGCACAAGACCGGCAAATCTTGTCTCTACATCAAGAGCCTCGATGACGTCGATCTCAAAGTTCTGGAGAAGTTGATCTCCGAATCGGTACGCCATATCCGGCGGTCACCGAAGGCCTAACGATCGACGATTGGCGATGCGCCGATAATCGAGCAGCTCCGCGAGGCGTGCCAGATCAACGATCGTGTCAATCTGGCGTCGATCGAACAGATCAGCGACGCCGGTATGCGGTGCACCCTGTCAAACTGCGGTGGCCGTAGCGTGGTGGGGCAGTTTGCTGACCTGCACAGCAATCGGATCTGGCACTTGCAACGGCGGGCCAAGGCGCTCGCCAAGGGTGCGCGGTTGTTTGCAACTTACGACGAGCCGGATCGAAAGGCCTTGAGCGCAGCGTTGAATGACTCCGCCATGCGTGTCGATCAACTCATCCGGTTTGCAGGCCAGGGCGCGATCGGTGCTCGAACGCGCAAGCGGGGGCTCGCGGGGCGACTGCAAGATCCGGCCGCTCGCTGAGATCGGCTACGCTGTCCTCGTGTGAGGCTATGTCGACTCTTTGGGAGCAGTGGCCGGAGCCGCCCACGTTCGCTGATGTACAGATACTCCCACTCGTGGCAGCACCCGGTGGATGCTGATCATCCGGATCTTCCAGACCATTCATCCTCTCGAGTCACCAACTGCACGAATCCCCGCCGAATTCGCGTCCAGAGACTGGAAGGCACTCGTTCAACTGGGAGGCGCACGTGACGCCCACGGACCTCAGCATGTGGTACATGGAGATCTTCTTTTCGGGGCGAGACCTCGATCGCCTGTACAGTATCGTCGCTGATGATCTGCGGTTCACGGGCCCGCTCTACCACTTTGCATCAGCCCGAGAGTACGTGGAAAGCCTAAAGGCGGATCCGCCGGTCGATTGCCATTACGAGCTCCGCCACACATTTGAGCACGGACCGTGGGTCAATCTAATCTATGAGTTTTTCAAACCCACCGTGCGTGCAGACATGTCTCAATTATTCGAGGTGCGGGACGAAAAGATTATCCGCATTCTCTTGATCTTCGATACGGGACGATTTCAGTGAGAACGGGCGATCAACCCTGCTCCGGCAGTAGCCCTGTGCGAGCCTACACGATCCCGCACGGGTGGTGCGGCTTGATTCCGGTTGTGGCGGACAATGTTGCGCGGATGAAGCGCTTGCAGCACGCGGAACACCATCGGCCGCCGCAACCCCCGGGGTTCTCACCATCAAGGACGCAGCCCAGGCGTACGAACCCTATCTCAAGCCGGCGACCGTCAAAACCGGCGACCGACGTCTGGGCCCGTAACTTCAACACTCGTGCGAACCTGGCTGGTTGCCCCAACCGGAGGACCGAATCTTGCTAACCGTGGTGGGCGGGTCAGGCGCCATACACCGGGGACCTCGTGGGGCGCTTCCCCCGATGAGACTGGTTGAGCTTATGTACAATTTGCGGTAAAACAAAGCACCATGGATTCGACGCGATTCCGAGTTCGTCAAGTTCCTCTCCGCTGCGCGGCACTCTGCGCAGTCAGCCTCTCGATCGCCTGCACAACCTCGCCGCTAGATCTGCAATGGGAAGAAGATCTGATCGCCGCCGAGGCACGTTGGGCTGCCGCGGCACCTGCCAACTATGCCTACGACCTTCAGCGCAGCTGTTTCTGCGCACGCGATGTCACACGCCCCGTCAGGATCTCGGTCAGCGACGGCGAGTTCGGAAGCATCGTCTATTCAGACAGCGAAACCCCGGCAGACACCACATGGTTCAGCGATTATCTGACGGTCGGGAGGATGTTCGGGCTGCTCCACCGCGCGTTGGCGGCAGAACCCGCCGTCTTCGCCGTCGAGTATGATCCTCGGTTGGGATATCCACTGCTCGTCAGCATCGACTATCGCCCTGCCATGCCCGACGAGGAGTTGCGCGTTTTGGTCTCGGGGCTAGAATCGGTATCGCCCTGACCCTGTAGCAACAATGAGTAGGTTACCGGTCTCACAGGAGATGCTGGCACAGCTAAAGAAGGGTCGTGACAGCCGGTCAACGCTCACCTGTGTCCGACCCGACGGTTCCCGCACCTGGAGCAAACTCCACCCCCACCTCCCGTTCCACGACATCACCCACTACGCCGTGGAGAGCATGTTGGGCTTTCGTGAGGCCTTCTTTGGGCTCGTGGCCTCCGGGTGGAGCCTCGCTGCCTTCGCCGACCGCGACGAGCGGCAGCGGATGCCGGTTGAAGCCCTGTGGGCGGAGCACATCGTGGGCCTCCTCGATCTCGAGCGCGGGACCGGTCACATGCTCCCAGTTGCCGACTTCAACGAGGCGTTGAGCACTGCACTCGCGTGCCACGCCATCGCTGCCTTCCGGCCGCTCGAGGAACGCGAGCTCACGTCGATTCGACAACTGCGCGGTGAATTACACGGTCGCTGGTTAGCGCTTGCTCCGGGAGGAACGCTGGCACTGCCGTTTCCGGCAAGCGCATCGCCCACGTGAATCACACCCCAATTAGACCCCGGAGCCGCCTGTCACCCGCCGCTCAGGACTCCGCCACAGCGCCTCTGAACGCTGCTAGTGAATGAAGACAAGTGCCTTGAGACTAAGAAAAACTGGTTGAGTAGCTCGTGACGGCATGAAATGTGCGCGACAAATACCACTCCTTTTTTCCTTGTCAAACCGTGGGACCGATTCGCGAGAGGGTCCGCGCGTGGTTGATCTGATAATTGTCGGAGCGAGCGCTTTTGCTCGCGAACTGCTCCAATATGTCCAGGATGCGCGCACCGAAACTTGCGACTACCGAGTAAAGGGATTCCTGGATGACGATCCTGAAAAACTTGGTGCGTCGGACAATGAGTTCGCTGTCGAGGTGATCGGGGACACTCGGAGCTATGAAATCGAGGCAGACGACCGATTCCTGATCTCGCTAGGCGATCCTCGGCTGCGACGACTCTTGTCCCACCGTCTCTCCAATCGTGGAGCCCAATTCTTCACGCACGTTCACCCCACCGCGTACGTAGCACGTTCGGCTCGAATTGGCGCCGGTTCGATTGTCGGTCCGTTCGCCAACGTGGGGTCCTATGCCGAGATCGACGAGCACGTCTTGCTGAATCTGTATTCAGCCGCTGGGCACGACACCCGCGTCGGATCCTGTTCCGTGTTCTCTCCATACTCGGTGGCCAACGGAGGAAGCACCCTGGGCCAACAGGTCTTCCTCGGAAGCCATGCCGTGGTGACGCCCAACGTCCGTGTGGGAGATCAATGCCAAATCGCAGCGGGATCGGTGGTGTATCGCGACATACCGGAGCAATCGTTGGCGACCGGTAACCCAGCGAAGGCATTTCCCCTGAGCAGCCACACGTAGGCTGGTGATGGCGACTCGTCGCGTTTTGGTCGACCTGCGAGATCACTCTTATGGGAATGGGCAAACAGTGAAGGAATCGAGATGATACCCCATCCGTCTCCGTTGCGTGCAGTCTTTGTAGGCGGCCAGTCTCTCCTCATTCGGTGTGCGGAGCACTTCCTGGACAACGGTCATGAGATTCGCGCGATTGTCACCACCGATCCCGCTGTGCAATCGTGGGCAAGTCGACAGAATTTGCTCCACCTCAATTCCGCCAATGATCTGCTCAAACACACAGATTCGGACGGTTTTGATTACCTGTTTAGCATCGCGAATCTGGCGGTGATCGCCGCCGACGTCTTGAAGCTCCCGCAGCACGGTGCCATCAACTTCCATGACGGCATCTTGCCGGACTATGCGGGCTTGAACGTACCGTCCTGGGCGTTGGTGAATCGGGAATCGGAACATGGAATCACATGGCACCTCATGGACGAAACGGTGGACACGGGAGCCATCCTGAAGCAGGTCCGCTTCTCAGTGGACGAGAACGAGACTGCCCTGACGCTCAACGCAAAGTGTTACGAGGCTGCATTCCAGAGCTTCGGCACACTCGTGGATGAACTGCGCCATGGTCGCACTCAGGTTCGTCCCCAGGATGGACGATCCCGACGCTATTTTGGCAAGCATGAGAGACCGCCCGCCGCCGGAAGCATCGATTGGTCTCGACCGGCCGCAGACATCACCGCCCTGGTCCGTGCCATGGATTTTGGACCCTATCCCAACCCGCTGACGACGGCCAAGACCTGGATCGACGGTACACCGATCATCGTTGCCGAGGTCGAACTACTGAACTCTGAATCAACGTCTCCTCCCGGTACCGTCGTAGAATTGCTCGAGGCCGGCGTGGTCGTATCCACCGGCACCAAGGACGTGCAACTCCGCAGTGTTCGCACGTTGCTCGGCCTGCCGTTGACAACTGCGGACCTAGCGGAAGGCCTCGGCCTGGCTGAGGGAGACTCATTTCGCACGCTGAGCGTCGAGGAGGCCGCTGCACTCACCGAGTACAATGCAACAGTCTGCAAGAATGAAGACTTCTGGATACGAAGACTCACGCGACTCGAAACAATGGAATTGCCCTGCGGAAAGCCGCTCGAGTCACGCGACGGCGCCGATCCCCTTAGCTTCAGCCATCAGGCGATCACCGGCAAGATACCTTTTCTCGACGATGAGTCGGAGTCGCGTCCTGGTGATAGGTTGCTCGGCGTTCTTGCCGCTTACTTGAGCCGCATTGGCAGGAAGAATCAATTCACGCTCGTCGCCCACCCTTCAGTGTCCGACGACCCCCGTGGCATTGTGGCCAGCTTGTTTTCAAGCAGGCTTCCGCTTGCGATTCACCGTCATCCCGACGACACACTGGCGGATTTTTGGAGTCGCTTCTCCGAGGAGTACAGCCGCGCGCGACAGCGAGGCAAGTACGCACTCGACATCGCGGCCAGACATCCCCACTTATCCGACCGCGTCCGCCTTTGGCACGAAAAGCCGCCGGCGATCTCCGTATTACGTGTCGATCGGCTGTCGAATGGTAAAGTTATGCGGGATGCCGCCGACCTGACTTTCGTCATCCCGGACGACGGGACAGAAGTAGAGTGGCGTTACCGACCCGAAGTCTTCGACGCCGATGTGATTGCCCGCATGCAAGTCCAATTTGAAGCCTTTCTGAACGACGCTGCGCACTCCGAGAAGCCGATTCATCGACTGGCGCTCTTGTCCGACTGGGAAGCCAACCAGGTACTGAACGTCTGGAATGACACTGTCACGAGTTATCCTCGTGACCAAACGGTACATCAGCTGTTTGAAGCGCAGGTACGACGCACGCCGAACGAATGCGCCTTAGTCTTTGAGGACCAGACGCTGAGTTACGAGCAATTGAATGTGCGGTCTAACCAGATCGCCAATTACTTGATTGGGTGGGGTGTCACACCGGGTTCGCTGGTAGGTGTGCTGATGGATCGCGGCGTCGACATGATCGCTGCAATGATGGGCGTCCTCAAGGCCGGAGCGGCATATGTACCGTTGGACCCCGACTATCCCCGCCAGCGGTTAGCGTACATGGTACAGGACGCGCAAGCGTGCGCCGTCGTTTCGCAATCCCACTATAATGCGCATCTCCCCGGAGCGATCACCCCATTTATCGCTCTGAATTCGCTCGAAAACGAACTGATTGCCCAGCCGCAGTCGGATCCCACCACCCCCGTGCAGGCGAGCGATCTAGCCTACGTGATTTATACATCCGGTTCCACCGGGAAGCCAAAGGGGGTGATGGTGGAGCATCGCAACGTGGTGAACTTCTTTGTGGGCATGGATCAGCGACTGTCCTGTAAACAGCCTGGCACATGGCTTGGCGTGACCAGCATCTCGTTTGACATCTCGGTGTTGGAAATCTTTTGGACTCTATCTCGTGGGTTTCGTCTCGTGCTGCATGGTTCGGAACCTCGGACACCGGCAATGCAGCATGCCGAGCAGCCGATCAGCTTCAGCCTGTTCTACTTTGCCAGTGACGAACGAGAGAACCAAACGGACAAATACAAATTGCTCATGCAGGGAGCTCGGTTCGCTGACGAAAACGACTTCGAGGCGGTGTGGACTCCTGAGCGACACTTCCACGCCTTCGGCGGCTTGTACCCCAATCCGTCAGTCGCTGGCGCCGCACTAGCCGCCATCACAGAGAAACTCAAGATTCGCGCCGGGAGTTGCGTACTACCGTTGCACAACCCAATTCGAATAGCCGAAGAGTGGTCCGTGGTGGACAATATCTCTGCCGGGCGCGTCGGCATTTCCTTCGCGTCGGGTTGGCAACCCAATGACTTTGCCATCGCGCCTGGTAATTACGAAGCACGACACGAGAAGTTCTATGACGGCATTGAGATTGTTCGTGCATTGTGGCGAGGTGAACAGCGTTCATTTCCTGGTCCGAAGGGAGACGTGGAGGTCCAGATACTGCCCCGTCCCGTGCAACGAGAGTTGCCCTTTTGGGTAACGGCAGCGGGTAACCCCGAAACATTTCGTGCTGCCGGCCGAATCGGTGCCAACATGCTTACCCACCTTCTCGGTCAGACGATCGAAGAACTGGCCGAGAAGTTGACGATTTATCGCGAAGCGCGCCGCCAGGCGGTGCATTCAGGTGAGGGGCACGTGACTCTGATGCTGCACACGTTCATCGCCCCGGACGAGGCGTTCGTGCGTGAGCAAGTGCACGAGCCACTCAAGAACTACCTTCGCAGCGCTACCAATCTCGTCAAGCAGCACGCGTCCAGTTTTCCGGCGTTCCGGAATACCACGCGCCAGGGCATCGACAATGTGTTTGACACTCTGTCGGAACGCGACATGGACGCCCTGCTGGAGCATTCCTTCACTCGGTACTACGACACCAGTGGTCTGTTTGGAACGCCCGAGAGCTGCTTGGCGATGGTGGACAAGCTCAAATCGGTAGGAGTGAATGAGATCGCATGCTTAATCGATTTCGGTGTTCCGTCCGAGACGGTGCTGCAGCACCTACCATACTTGAACGCGCTGCGACAGAAGGCGAATTCGTTCGCGAAGTCGGCACCCCAGGCTGCCGATCACTCCCTCGCAAGACTGATGGAGAAGCACGAGATCACGCATCTACAGTGTACACCTTCGATGGCGATTATGCTCGCGACGAACCCAGATACTCGCCGAGGCTTGCGACAGCTGAAGGCCATGCTGGTGGGTGGCGAGGCATTCCCGACCGAACTGGCTTCGGAACTCACGAGCCTAATATCGGGAGACGTGATAAACATGTATGGACCGACGGAGACCACGATTTGGTCTTGCACGCATTCAGTCGGGCCAGTGCACGGACGAAGCATCCCCATTGGTAGCCCAATTGCCAACACGCGGATCTACATTATGGACCCCGACCTCCAACTGTTGCCCGTCGGCGTGCCGGGTGAACTGATGATTGGTGGTGACGGGGTTGCGCGAGGGTATTTGAATCGCCCGGAACTCACCGAGGAGCGGTTCGTGTCCGATCCATTTCGCCGCGGCGAGCGACTCTATCGAACTGGCGACCTGGCGCGATGGCGCGAAGACGGCATCGTGGAATTCCTGGGTCGTCTAGACAGTCAGGTGAAAATTCGTGGGCACCGCATCGAACTGGGTGAAATCGAATCGGTGCTGAATCAGCATCCTCAGGTGCAACAATCCGTGGTTGTTGCGCGGGAAGACGTTCCAGGTGACAAGCGTCTGGTAGGATACGTGATTGCCGATGACGGACAGGGGGCGACGATCACTGACTTAAAAGCGTTTCTCAAGCAGCTACTGCCCGACTTCATGGTGCCGGCAACCTTCGTGATCCTACATGAGTTCCCGCTGACTCCAAATAACAAGGTGGATCGCAAGAAACTCCCGGCGCCGGACGCAGGTCGCCCCGATATCAGTGGTTCCTATGTCGCGCCGCGGACGGCGCAGGAAGAAGTGCTTGCCGAGTTCTTCGCCGAGGTGCTGGGCGTCGACCGGGTCGGAATCTACGACAACTTCGTCGAGTTGGGGGGCGACTCGCTCTCCGCGGTGGAAGTGTTCGTGAAAATCCAAGACGCTTTCCAGGTCGAATTCCCTCTGTATGCATTTTTCCGAGTTCCTACGGTGGCTGGGCTCGCCGAACAACTTGCGGCCGCCAGGCCCCCCCAACCTGCTGAGCAAGTAGATCCACACGAGATTGAACGACTGATCAGACGCAGCATGGGGTAAGTGCTCACGAAGGCCCAACGTGGAATGTTGCCGCAGTGCCCGATCAGTGAGATCCCAATGATGCCCTGAAGGCCCAGATCCCCAACGAAGCACAGCGACGGGGTGCTGGCGGCGTGGCGGTTTTCAGCCCAGCTTATCACACGACGTCTTAGCGCGGGTTGCAAATATCTCTGCTCCGGGGGGAAACATGGTCTCGATCGCTTCGCTGTGGCTCCCGATCCTGTTGTCTGCCGTGCTCGTGTTCATTGCCAGCTCCATCATTCACATGGTCCTGCCCTACCACCACAACGATTTCAAGAAGGTGCCCGACGAGGACCGTGTGATGGACGCCCTCCGCCCCTTCAACATCCCGCCAGGAGAGTACGTTCTTCCTTGCGCGGGTGGGCCTGCCGGCATGAAAACCCCGGAGTTCCAAGAAAAGGTCGTGAAGGGACCGGTAGCCTTCATGACGGTGCTGCCGCCCGGTATGCCAGGAATGACCGGGAGCCTGGTGCAGTGGTTCGTCTACTGCATTATCGTCGGTGGCTTGGCCGCGTACGTGGCTGGCCGGGCGCTGGCCCCCGGTGCGGCGTACCTCGAGGCGTTTCGCTTCTCAGGGACGGCCGCGTTTCTCGCCTACGGGGTGGCCTTGTGGCAGAACTCGATTTGGTACAAGCGTGCCTGGAGCACAACGCTCAAGTCGACGTTCGATAGCCTCATCTACGCATTGCTGACCGCAGGATCGTTCGGCTGGCTGTGGCCTAGCTGAGTCTCTGCCGGGGTGGTTCAGGCCGGCGAGCGCGTGTCCTCTTGACAATCGACGAATGCACTGTGAGAACAGGGGATGCGTTATCTCCCACAGATCTTTGCGAAGAATCGGTCGTGGGCGCAGGGTCAGGTGGCTCGGGACTCCGACTTTTTCACTCGTCTCTGCGCCATCCAGGCGCCAGAGTATCTCTGGATAGGGTGCGCCGACAGTCGAGTCCCAGCCAACCAGATCGTCGATCTCGCACCCGGTGAGCTCTTTGTCCATCGCAATGTTGCGAACGTCGCACCACCGGAAGACATCAATTATTTATCAGTCCTGCAGTACGCCGTTGAGAACCTCGGTGTCAAGCACGTGATCGTCTGTGGACACTACGGTTGTGGTGGTGTACGGGCAGCGTTTGGTCCACCGCTCGAGCCACCGTTGGAACACTGGTTACGGCACGTGCGAGCGGTGCGAGAGGCTCATGAGGCAGAGTTGAATCAGCTCACCGATGGAACAGCACGTTGGCGGCGCCTATGTGAGTTGAATGTCATCGCACAGGTTCGCAACGTGTGCAACACGAGCACAGTGACACGAGCGTGGGAGCGCGGCCAATCGCTCGTTGTTCACGGCTGGATCTACGACCTCCGTGATGGACTTTTGCGGGACTTGGACGTGTCGGTCACGTCCTCAGGCGGACCGTGACGTAAGGTGATCACGCCGAGGTTCTCGTTGCCTCAACGACATCTCGTGGGCCTCGCGGCGTCGCTGCTCGCTACGCTCCTGATTCCGACGGCCGCTTCAGCCCAGCGCCTCGACGCTGGACCGTGGGCGCCCGTGAACACAGCCGATCTGCTCAACAACGCGATCGACGCACGTTCGGGTCGGGTGCCGGCCGGATGGCTTGCCGAGAACACCAAGCCGGAATCCTTGCCGGTCGTGCGCGCGAGAAGCGCAGTCCGTCAGAGCGCGCTCATCGGAGCTATCGTCGGCGGTAGCATCGGCGTGGTGTTCGGCGCGCTCGCCAGCGGCAGCTGCGAACGCGACTCACCTGCCTGGTGCGGACCCGGAGCAATTGCCGCCGGGGCGATTGGGGGCGGCCTCCTCGGACTGGGAATTGGTGCCGTAATCGGCATGATGGCCAGGTAGAGATTCTGACGAGCCAGAGGGCTAGCCGGAGGCATAGATAGGGAACGAAACTCCAACGTCGGTACTGATCACCGTCCTCGTGATCAACGCGGTGATGTTCGTGACGGAGTTCACGGCCGGCTGGTTGGTGGAGTCGACCGCTCTGATCTCCGACTCGCTCGATATGTTCGCCGATGCTGCGGTTTACGGCGTTTCGCTGTATGGGGCGAGTCGCGGTCCTCGTTCCCAAGTACGCGCGGCGACGCTCGCGGGGCTTTTGCAGGCCACATTGGCACTAGCTGCGATTACGGAGGTGGTGAGGCGTTTCATCATCGGCAGCGATCCACAGCCACTGTACATGATCGTAGTGTCGCTCATGGCCTTGGGGGCCAACGTTTGGTGTCTGAACCTCGTAGGTCGCCATCGTTACGCCGGGGTGCACATGAAGGCGACTTGGATCTTCTCACAGACCGATGTTTTGGTGAACCTGAGCGTGATCGTCGGCGGAATCCTCGTGGCAGTCACGAACATGCCGGCATGGGACCTTCTTATGGGAGCGGGGATTGCCGCACTGGTTTTGTCGAGTGCTGTCCGAATTCTGCGCGCGGTCCAGGTGGCGGACCGCACGGACACATGAATATGTCACTCGCGGCTGGCCTGACCGGCGCCGTTGGAGAAGGCCAGTTGATTCTGATGTTCCCAAGCAGTTGATGCAACCGTGGGTCAACTATCGCAGCCTCCCGCTGCAGCACAGCGAACCGACTGGGAGAGGAGTAAATCAATGAAGAAGATAATCCATGTAGTGCACATCCATGCGACGCCGAAAGAGGTCTATGAGGCTATCACGACGCAGAAAGGGCTCAGTGGGTGGTGGACAACGCAGGTGGAAGCGGCAGAGCACGAAGGCGGTCTCATCGACTTCACGTTTCATGGCGACTTTCACCCCAACATGAAGCAGACTACGCTCGATCCCAACAAGCTCGTCGAATGGCAATGCGTGGATGGACACGCAAACTGGAGAAACAACACCTTCTCGTTCACCCTGAGCGATGAGGATGGCGAGACACAGCTGATGTTCGAGCAAGATTACGCGGCGGAGTTGAGCGATGAGGTGTACGGTACCTACAACTTCAATTGGGGCTACTATCTGTGGAGCCTCAAGCAGCTGTGCGAGACAGGAAAGGGCATGCCGTTTGAGCCGGCCGAAGAGTGACGTTCCCCCACGCGGCGTGCGCTGCACTCCGGAGCGTGGCTAGATTGCTATGTGATGACGACGCAGATCCCGCTCGCCGACCGCATTGCGCTGCTGCGGCTGTCTCGCCAGGCGCTCACTCGCTATCTCGAATCCGGAAGCCTACCGGACCCCAATCCATCCTCCTACTCCTCGGTTCTGCTTCAACCCCGTGCCACGTTCGTCACGCTCCGCCGGCGAGAAACGGGCGAACTTCGTGGGTGTCGAGGACAGTGCGTAGCAAAGCAGCCGTTGGCCGAGTCGGTCGTGGCGATGACCATCGCGTCCGCGACGGACGATCCACGGTTTGCTCGAGTTGAACTCGCTGAGGTGCCGCAACTGTCCATCGAGATCAGTGCGCTCACATCGATGCACCCCATCGACCCCGGCGAGATCGTCTTGGGCCACCACGGCTTGCTGATTCGCAAAGGAACCAGCCTCGGCCTCCTCCTTCCGCAAGCACCCGTGCGTTACGAATGGGATCGGAACGAGTTGCTCCAAAGGCTCTGCAAGAAGGCGGGACTTTCCCATGATGCCTGGCAGGACGACGATACGGAGCTTCTCGGCTTCGAAAGCGAGGTGTGGGGGGAAGACCGATGACGCGACGGCGCCGCTGGTTCGACCGGCAGTTCACGCTCGGCCTTCCAGCCGAGGCGTTTCCAGACATCATCGAACGGATCCGCGGGACCCCGGTGCGGTTGGAGGCATTGGTTCGTGCGCTGCCGCCTGCCCTGGTTGTGCGGCGGCCACTAGACGACTCGTGGTCCATTCAGGAAAACATCGGTCACCTCCTGGACCTCGAGCCTTTGTGGGAGCGTCGACTCGACGACCTCCTCGCCGGGGCCCCTCGACTCAGGCCCGCCGACCTCCAGAACCGTAGGACACACGATGCCCATCACAACGACCGAAAGCTCGAGGAGCTACAGAGTGAGTTTCGCCGGGCTCGGTCGAATATCGTCCAGCGGCTCGAGCTGGTGTCGGACAGCGAGTTAGCGCGATCGTCGCTTCACCCACGACTCGAGCAGCCGATGTCCATTACTGACCTATTCTTCTTTGTGGCCGAGCACGACGACCACCATCTCGCCCGGATCACCGCGATCGCGCGAACGACGACGTGACGCGGCCACCGCGACCACACAGCGTGTCTGCACGAGAAATGCGATCGGCTAGCGTCATTCTCATGACCGCCCGCCTCGTGATACGGGAGATGACACTGAACGATCTCGACTTCATTGCGACAATGCTGGCCGATCCCGACGTGATGCGATTCTATCCAAAGCGGTATGATCAAGCTGAGAGCGTCGAGTGGATTCAAAAGCAACAAGAACGCTATCGTCGCGATGGGTGCGGCCTGTGGCTCGTGGAAAGACGAGAGAACCGGATGCCCGTTGGGCAAGCCGGGCTGGTACGGGTCATGGTCGAGGACGTACAGGAGCTTGCCATCGCGTACCTGATCCATCGACCCTACTGGCAGCAGGGGTTTGCCACCGAATTGGCCGTCGCACTTCAGCACTATGCCCTCAGCACCCATGCAGTACGGCGCGTGATTACGCTCATTCGCCCCGAAAATGGTCGCTCACTCATGGTCGCGCGACGGAGCGGAATGCGAGAGGAACGTCAAATCACATGGGCGGGCTACGACCACCTCATCTTCAGCGCGACATATCTCGACACGAACCAGAAGCCCTCAACTACATGACCCTTGCGTACGTCTTCTGGCATTCGCCAAAGCCAGAACTCCAGCCCCACGACTACGAAGAGGGGCTCATTGCATTCCACGAATCGCTGCTTGGCAGGCGCCCGAGCGGGTTTCGGCGATCGGCCACCTATCGGGCCGGCTCAGTGCCGTGGCTCAAAAGTGAGGTCGCGGTCTACGAGGACTGGTACATTGTCGATGACTTTCGCGCCCTTGGCACCTTGAACGATGCCGCCGTGTCCGGAAGGCGCAAGAAACCGCATGACCGCGTCGCGCCGATGACTGCAGTCGGCACCGCGGGTCTCTATCGGCTGAGGCTGGGAATGACATGGTTCGAGCAACATCGAGACGCGTGGTGGCTGTCCAAAGCGGACGGGTGGTCGTACGAGGATTTCGATCAACACATGGCCACCGTGCTCGGCAAGGCCGGGGCGCTGTGGAGCAGATTGATGGTGCTCGGTCCGACTCCTGAGTTCTGCGTGCACGGTGACGGTTCAAAGATTACGGCCGACGCCGTGTCCATTCCGATGGTCCGCGTCTGGGCATCAACGTGAGTCTCTGGAATACGAACGAGAGGTAGACCTTCGAGGAGGAGTGATGGTTCGAGCCGTGTGTCAGCCCCTGATCGTCGTGAGCATCATGTCGTTTGTCATGGCCACACCGTGCGGCGCGCAACGTCCTCTCCCCGCGCAAGAAGACGTGGCAACGCTCGATGGCATCATCGCGGCATACTACGATGTGGTCTCGGGACCAGCCGGTGCGCCGTGCGATGTCGAGCGAGACCGATCGCTCCACGATCCCAACGCCCGCGCCATCATTGCCGGAGTAGATTCCGAGGGCCGTCCGCACATTCGCAACCTCACGCTCAGCGAGTACCATGACGGTTGCCGCGAACCGCGAAGTCGGGGCTTTTACGAACGCGAGATTCACCGTGTGACCCATCGCTTTGGCAGTGTCGCGCACGTTTGGAGTACCTACGAATGGGCCGAACGCCCTGGTGGTCCGGTGGGTGGTCGCGGTATCAACAGTATTCATATGTACCACGACGGCACCCGGTGGTGGATAGTCGATTGGATCTTCGACAACGAACGCGATGACAATCCCATTCCGGCTGAGTTTCTGCCGTAGGCGAGATGGACGGACGGCGCTGATGTCTCTCAAGGGTCGCAAGCCACTATGGAAGTGTCCGCGGTGCGGTCACCGGTTTGTCAGTGCGAACATGTGGCACTCTTGCGGAAGCCACCGCCTGAGAGACCATTTTCGCGGAAAGGATCCAACCGTGCGCAGGCTGTTCGAGCAGTTCCGAGAAATCGTCCGCGAGTGCGGTCCTGCCACCATCTACGCACAGAAGACCAGGATTGTGTTTCAGGGAAGCGTACGCTTCGCCGGAACCGTGCCGAGAAAGCAGTGGCTCGACGTCGCTCTGTGGCTCACACGACGGCATGACCATCCCGCCCTCCGCAAGATCGAGTTCATTCCTCCCAGCGCCTTCTCGCACCACCTGCGCATTCGGAGCCCTGCAGCCTTCGACGCAGCGTTCAAGCAACTCGTCCGGGATGCATACGCCATCGGCCAACGGGCCCACCTCGTATGATTACGCAGGCGTTTCTCTCATGACCGGGAGTCCGGATAGCGTGCAGATCCGAATCGCCCAAAGCGATGACGATATCGCCCGCTGCTTTGCCGTGATGGTTCAGCTCCGACCGCATCTGGAGAAGGAGTTCTTCGTCCCGTTGATTCGCTCGATGATACAGGACGGCTATCAGTTGGCCTATCTCGAGGCCGAAGCGAGGGTTCACGCCGTTGCGGGGTTCCGCATCACCACCATGCTCGCGCGCGGACGGCACATGTATGTCGACGACCTCGTGACGAACGACGCAGACCGGTCACGCGGGTACGGCGCGCAACTCTTGCGCTGGCTCGCCGAGCAGGCCCGCGCCGCCGGCTGCCAGGAGATCGACCTGGATTCCGGTGTCCAACGACATGCCGCTCACCGATTTTACTTTCGCCATGGCATGGAGATCACGAGCTTTCACTTTCGCCGTATGCTCTGAGGGCCTGCCGCTGCGAGCTGGCCGAATGGGTCGCCGAAGCGAAGAAACAGGAGATCCGGGATTGGCGAGCCGCACAAGCGTTGCAGCGCCTGGAGCGAGGGAAGGTTTGAAATTGCGAACGACCGATACGCTTTCCCCTCGCAGGCGCTGATCGATGGGTGCCGGCGCACGGAAGAAACTCCGGCTGAGATTGATCCACTGGAACGCTGATGAGGCGCGCACGCGAGCAGCACAGCTGTCTGCCCTCGGTTATCGCGTGAGCCACACTGTGCCCGGACCGAAGGAGCTACGTGAGATGCGGCGGCAACCGCCCCGGGCCGTAGTCATCGATTTGACCAGACTTCCCTCACAAGGGCGAGACATCGCGGTGACATTGCGTCACTCACCCCGCACGCGATCGATCCCGATCGTCTTTGTCGGCGGGGAGCGAGAAAAGGTGACCAAGGTCAAGGCACTGTTGCCGGACGCCGTGTACGCCTCGTGGGCAGGCATCAACAGGGCGCTGAAGCGCGCTATACGTCATCCTCCATCAGAACCCATCCGGTTCCCGTCGGTATTCGGCGCCTATGCCCGGACCCCGCTCTCCAAAAAGCTCGGCATCAACCCTGGTAGCCGCGTCGCAGTGCTCAATGGACCAAAGAATTTCCCAGAAGAGCTGGCCCCCCTTCCCACCGGCGTGAAGTTGAGTCGGAACCTCACCCCCCAACCAGACATTACCATTGTGTTCGTAACCTCGCTGAAAAGACTGACAGGCCAACTGCCCAGGCTCGCACCGATGGGACACAATGGGGGACTGTGGATCGCGTGGCCAAAGCGATCGTCATCGCTGGAGTCGGATCTCACACAAGCCATCGTTCGCCGCACAGCGGAGGACTCCGGTCTCGTGGACTTCAAGGTCGCCGCATTCAATGACACGTGGACGGGGTTACGTTTCACGCTTCGGGGAAAGGAAAAGCGCAAAGCGAGACGGCGGGAGCGGTGATCGTTCTGCGGTATCTGTGGGCGGGTCCCACCAGTCTCATCGGCTTAATGGGCGCCGGCTTGAGTATCATCACCGGAGGGGGAACGAGGATCGTGGACGGGGTGCTCGAGGTGCACGGAGGCCTGCTGGGATGGATCCTTCGCCACGCGCCGCTGCCCGGCGGCGTTGCGGCATTGGCACTCGGACACGTGGTACTGGGGCGGGACAGACAGTGTTTGCATGAGACCCGGGCGCATGAGCGAGTCCACGTACAACAGTGCGAGCGCTGGGGGCCCGTCTTCTTGCCGGCGTATCTCGTGGCGAGTCTGTGGGCGCTGGTGCGAGGGAAGCACCCGTATCGAGACAATTGGTTCGAACGACAGGCCGTCGCGCAAGCAACACTCAAGTAAACTCAAACGTTTCTCAGGGGAGAGATAAATGGAAACGGCAACACTGGGCGGAGGGTGCTTCTGGTGCCTCGAAGCGGTATTCGAGCAGGTGGAGGGTGTCTCGCAGGTTACCTCGGGATACGCAGGAGGGCGAGTGGCCAACCCGTCGTACCAGTTGGTGTGTACAGGCACAACCGGGCATGCCGAGGTGGTGCAAGTACAGTTTGATCCAAAAGTCACGTCGTATCGAGAGATCTTGGAGATCTTCTTCGCCACCCATGACCCAACGACCCTCAATCGTCAGGGACCGGATACCGGCACGCAGTACCGTTCGGTGGTCTTTGTTCACTCTCCGGACCAGGGCACCATTGCCGAGAAACTGATAGCTGAACTCAATTCAGCCAAGATCTGGAAGGATCCCATAGTCACCGAAGTGGCTCCGCTGGACAAGTTCTATCCGGCCGAGGACTACCATCAGGAGTACTATCGACGCAATGGTGCGCAGCCTTACTGTATGGTCGTGATCGATCCGAAAGTGGCGAAGTTTCGCGAAAAGTTTCGCAACAAGCTCAAGCCCGAGTTTGCGCGTCGTGACTGACGCACCCTGAGGCTTGCACGGCGGATTTGACGCCCGCGGGGGCAGCGTCTACGATTGCCGCCATGACGCTGCCCTCTCTTCACGTACCGCGCGACCGTTGGTGAGCACGCCCAGCCTCCATGAGCCGCAAACCGTCCTCGTCACCGGTGCCTCGTCGGGAATCGGTCGTGATTTGGCGCATATCTTTGCGGACGGTGGCTACGACCTGGTCCTGGTCGCGCGACGTGAGGCAGCACTGAGGACACTCGCCACGGACCTCACCTCTCGTCATCGAGTTCGCGTTCAGGTCCTGCCCCGAGATCTCACTCAGCCTGAGACTCCCCGCACCATTCACCAGCACCTCACCGACGAAGGCACCGTCATTGACGTCGTGGTCAACAACGCGGGCTTTGGCTTGCGAGGACGCTTCGCCGACCTGTCGCTCGAGGACCAGCTTCGCATGATCGCGCTCAACGTGTCGGCGTTGACCCACTTGACCCGTCTCTTCCTCCCACAGATGGTCGACCGCAACCGCGGTGGGATTCTCAACGTGGCTTCTACCGCCGCGTTCACACCGGGGCCACTCATGGCGGTGTACTACGCGACGAAAGCGTATGTCCTGTCGTTTACGGAGGCGTTGGCAACCGAGCTGGCGGCGACCGATCTTCGCGTTACCTGTCTCGCGCCCGGGCCCACGGCCACCGAGTTCGCCACCGCAGCGGACATGGAGGAGTCGAACCTTTTCCGTCTCGGAACTCTCCCCTCGATGCCGGTGGCGCGCGCGGGATACGACGGCTGGCAGCGCGGTCGCACGATCGTCGTCCCCGGTCTCGTCAACAAGGTATCCGTGGGCTCGATGCGCCTTGCTCCTCGTTTCTTGCTGCGCAGGGTCCTGTCGTTTCTGAATTCAAAGCGACCGAAAACCGCCGAAAAGAGGTGACGGACACGATTGCCACCGTGCGGATCGCCACCGTGAACGATGCCGCGGTGCTGGCCAGCCTGCGATATCGATTTCGCAGTGAGACCGGGACGCCGCTCGAGTCACGAGAGAAGTTCATCACGCGGTGCCGAGCGTGGATGACCACACACCTGCGCGGCGACAATCGCTGGTTTGTTTGGATAGCCGAGAAGCGCGATCGAATCTGTGGGCATGTCTGGATCCAGCTGGTGGAGAAGGTACCCAACCCAGTGGACGAGGCAGAACAGCATGCCTACGTCACGAATCTCTACGTTATCCCGGAAGCCCGCGGCGAGGGCATCGGCGGAGCCCTCCTATCCGCCGCGCTCACGTGGTGCCGCGGCGCAGGAGTCCACTCGGCATTCCTGTGGACGAGACCTGAGAGCCGCGTTTTCTACCAACGATACGGTTTCCTGCCTTCGCAGGAGCTGCTCGCACTGGTGGTGAGCCAATCGGGGAAAGCAAATCCCACACGGTAAGCGGTCAGCCTACCTGCGCCCCGCGACGACGGACCTCGAATTTGACTTTCAAGACCCTTCTAGGCATTCATGCCAGGGAGTCCGTCTCCACATAGACACTAACGAGGTGACCAGATGGGTAAGGGAGATCGAAAAACCAAACGTGGAAAGTTGCGCGCTGGGTCGTATGGAAAAACTCGCCCCCGACCACAGAAGAAGCGCCGCAAGAGCAAGAAAAAGGCATCGTAAGCCGCCGCACGTTCGGCGGCTACCCCTCTCAAGCTCGCGCCTCGAGCCGCCGAAACTGAATAGATACAGGATCTCATAGGCCGCGGTGGCGATGGTCTTCTTCAAACGTATCCCCCGTCTCCTCGCTCAGGTTTTGGCACGGGCACCGGAACTCGACCGTGCCGCCCTCGCTGGCGAGCTGCTCGCGGCCAAATTGCGCTTCCTCGTGGTGAGCGCC
Organism: Gemmatimonadales bacterium; assembly: GCA_041577295.1. Taxonomy (GTDB): domain Bacteria; phylum Gemmatimonadota; class Gemmatimonadetes; order Gemmatimonadales; family GWC2-71-9; genus JBDHDH01. Next base: position 16,518 of record JBFGJG010000024.1, on the reverse strand, counting down.
TTGTTCGTCATCACGGGGCTTGCGGTGCTGCGAAACCCCTCCGATCCGCGCTGGCTATGGTCCTGCGTCTCGTCGGGCCTCGCGTGCGTCGCGGCCACACTGCTGCTCCGGATTGCGCGGCGCGTCTATCGACCGTTCCCCCTTGGGGTTGTCAGCAGCACACTCGATGTCACGCTGGTGACCCTCGCGCTTCTGCCGAGCTTCGCCGCCACCCCTCCCAATATTTATCCCTGGTACCTGATCGCCGTTGCTGCCACGGGGCTGCGCTACGACCCTCGCCTGTGCCTGGTGGCCGGCGGGGTCGCGCTGGTTCAGCTCGCCGTGGCCTTCGTAGCCCTTCATGATCTCACTGTCGGAACCTTTGCCACCTACGGGCTCTTGATCCCGTTCGCCACAACCATCACAACGGCGATCGTTCTGCGGGCGAGACAGCTCCTCATGACCTCTACCAGGGATCCGGTCACTGGTCTGGTGAACCGCCGGTTCTTTCAGGAGCGACTCAAGGAGGCACTCGGGGGAACTTCGCGACGACAGCACTTCGCGGTGGCATTGGTGGGCATTGATGATCTCCGGTCAATAAAAGAGTCGCAGGGACAGGAGGACGCGGATCAAGCGCTCCGGACCGTTGGGGAGGCCCTGCAGCGCTGCTTTCGACCTACCGACACCGTAGCACGATGGGGGAGTGACGAGTTTGTCATCCTCGCAGCCATCGAAGGGCGCATCATCGCTGAGCGGCTGGCTCAGACGCACACCGCTCTCGCGAAGCCCGACCTCGCCATCCGCATATCGGCGGGAATCGCCGAGTCGTCGGAGGTGGAATTCCCATCCGAGACACTTCTCACGCTCGCCGATCATCGCCTGTACCAGGCGAATCGCTCGGAAGAACATCCCGTGGTTGGGCCGCCGGCCCGCGGTGCTGCGTCAACGTCTTTCTAGTCACCGTCTTTGCACCGCGCACAAAACGAAACACGTCATCCCGCTGGCACGTAGCATCGCTTCAACTCACTAGAATACAAGAGGTTACCCGGGGCGGCTCACACCTGCCCTGTGAGGTCTGTCACCGCGATTCGCTCCGAAAAACGACAAGTTGATGCGCGGCGGGACCAACCCGGTCATCGCCAGGATTGGTCTTGCAACTTCGGGAGGATCCACGTGCGTTGGGCAATCCGCACGATATTGCTAGGAACGGTCCTCGTTTCCTGCAGCAAGAGCGACCCTTCAGGTCCACCACCACCAAGCCAGACGCCCGCGAACCTTCAGGCCGCGGCGGGGGATGGACAGTCCGCAACGGCAGGCGGTGCCGTACCCATCCGTCCCGCCGTTCGAGTGACAGACGCCGAAGGACAACCCGTTAGGAACGTGTCGGTCAGCTTTGCCATAACGGGTGGCGGCGGAACAGTTAGCGGATCGCCAGCTACGAGCGACGCCAACGGGGTGGCGACCGTTGGAAGTTGGATCCTGGGCAGTGCGCCGGGATCGAACGAGCTCACCGCGCAGGTCGGGTCGCTCCCGTCGGTGACGTTCACTGCCACGGGCGTTTCGGGCTTCAATATCGAGCTCCGATATCTCACGAGCGCAACCAACGCACAGCGTCAGGCGTTCAACAACGCCGTCGCGCGTTGGATGTCCATTGTGGTTGGCGACCTCTCCGACATGTTGGTAACGGCCCAGCCCGGTCAGTGCGGCGGTAACTCACCGGATATCAACGAGACTGTCGACGACTTGCTCATTCTGGTCACCCTGGAGCCCATCGATGGACCGGGTGGCGTGCTCGGCACGGCGGGACCCTGTTTCATTCGGCTGCCCAGCAATCTTCCGGTCCTCGGGCAGATGCGCTTCGATACCGGTGACCTCGCGGTCCTCGAGACCAGCGGAGATCTCGAGAATGTGATCCTGCACGAGATGGGACACGTCCTCGGGATCGGCACGCTGTGGGATACCGAGGGGTACCTGGCAGATCCATCTCAACAGGGTGGTACCGATCCACACTTCACCGGTTCACTGGCGGTTTCGGCGTTCGATGCCGTCGGCGGCACCTCGTACACCGGTGCAAAGGTCCCAGTCGAGAATACCGGTGGAACGGGCACTGCTGACGGTCACTGGCGCGAATCCGTGTTCGACGCGGAGTTAATGACGGGCTTTATCGAGCCCGCTCAGACGAACCCGCTCAGCATCGTGACCATCGCGTCTCTGGAGGATCACGGCTTCGTTGTGAGTGAAATAGGCGCCGACGCGTACTCCCTCGGCGCGAGCCCCATTGCAGGATCCAGTCCGGCATCGAGCCAGATCGTCCTCGGTGACGATCGGTGGCTCGGACCGGTCTACGGCATCGACCTCAGCGGTACGGTGAACGTTGTACGACCCTAGCCGGCAGCCGGTCAGCAGTGGACAGGGCGTACCCGCCCTACGCCTTATCGGTCTGGTCCTCTTGGTGGTCATCCTGCGCGGGTGTGCCGCGCACCGGGTGAAGGACGCGTCGCCGCAGGCATGCTTGCCGGTAACCCAAAAACAGCTTGCCGCTGGCGTCCACGCCGAGGCCCTCGCCGGGCAGTTCCGCCTGACCCTTGTCGCTGCTGACGGCCCACGTGCCGGCGCATCGGTCGGTGGTGATCTCGCACTCACCGCCACCGACAGCGCCAACCGCGTGGTCAAGATGTCTGGCACGAGCCCCAGGGCGGACGCCGTGCGCCCCCTGCTAGGAACCGCTGCCATCGCGCTCGAAGATGTCGGCGCTGTCCGACTGGGAGACCTCGCGTCATCAGATCCCTCGAGGCCTGGCGTCGTGGTTTTGGAGCGACGGATAGCATCAGCATCCGATTCGCTGCCCTCTGAGATCACGCTCCGTTTTGGCTCCGAGGCCAACGCTACCGAGGTCCAGAGGTTCGATGGCGGGTTCACCGCACTCTACGTACAGGACGCGCACGCGGGGGGCTTTCGAGGCAGCTGGAGCAGTGGCGTCCGTTCTCCAACGGCGCGTGGCCATTTCTGCGCGGTGCGCGTGACCAGCAGTGAGGAATGAAGTTGTGAGCAGTGAACAGTGAGCCCTCGATAGCAAACAAGAAGCCAAGGCGCCGGCGGTTCCAGCAGGAGCCGGCGGCGCTTTTTTCATGCCGTCTGTGTGCTCTAGCGTCCTCTGTGCCCTCTGTCGCTCATGGATTGGGGATTGCGCACCACTCTGGAGCGTGTACATAGGGGGCACCGAAATCCCGCTCCGGTTCCTCGAGGGATTGCCACAAGCCTCGAGGAGGGAGTAATGAGGTTCTCAGATCAGGATTAGGGGTCGCATGGGGACCAAGACACAGCTCGACGACATCTTAAGCGAGTTTCGCAGGATACACGAGCTGGGCGAAGCAGCCCTCGCACAGGTTGTGGACGAGGACTTCTTTCGCACCCTGGACGGCGAGAACAACAGCATCGCCATTTTGATCAAGCATCTTGCGGGGAACATGCGCTCTCGGTGGCGAGATTTCTTGACCACGGACGGCGAGAAACCCGATCGTCATCGGGACACCGAGTTCACGATCGTGGAAGCGGACAGCCGCGCTAGTCTCACCGCCCGGTGGGACGCCGCGTGGACGCTACTGTACGACTCGCTCGACGGGCTTTCGCCCAGCGATCTCCACCGCACGGTCTACATCCGGGGGGAGCCGCAGACGGCCCACCAAGCTCTGCTTCGCTCCGTTCGGCATTACGCCTACCATGTTGGTCAATTGATACTGCTCGCCCGCCACTGGGCTGGTGATCGGTGGACCACCTTGAGCATCCCGCGGGGTCAGTCGGAGGTGGCGTGACTACAGTGAGGGAGTGAGGAGTAAGGGGAAGACCTCACCTTACGGTTCGCCGCGGCTAACACGGTCGAGCACCCCTGCGGCTTGCGCAAGCAATCGGCGCTCCGCCGCGGGAAGCTGGCCGAGCGCCTCGGCAAGCTTGGCAACCCGTCGCGCCCTGCCCGATTCGAGCAGTCGACGTCCCGCCTTGGTGGCGCGAAGCCACTGGACCCTGCCGTCGTTGGCGTCTGGGGTTCTCCGCAGCAGCCCTTGCCCCTCGAGCTCTTTCGCGAGCCGCGATGCGGTGGGCGGTCGAATTTGCTCAGCCTGTGCCAAGTCGCTTACGGTAATAGGGCCGGCAAATACGATCACCGACAGGGCCGAGAGACGAGCCGGCGACAGCCCAGACGCGACGTCTTCGGTACGCACCCGCCGCAGCAAGTGAATGGCCGCCGAGTGCAGCCGTTCTGCTACGGCGGTCACATCTATGACTTGACGTCTCTTGGAACCCATAATATCATTTCGTTAGCCAAACTAACTATTATCACCACGCGCTTCAACGTCAAGTGCAGCGAACGAAGGACGTGACATGGGGACCACCACTACACCCGGCGTGACGGCAATCGGCCAAATCCACATCGCGGTACGTGACCTCGATCGGGCAGTTCAGTTCTACCGTGACACCCTCGGTTTACCGTTCCTCTTTCAGGCACCACCGGGGATGGCGTTCTTTCGTTGTGGCGAGGTGCGGCTCTTGCTCGGTGTGCCGGAAAAGCCCGAACTCAACCATCCCGCGTCTATCGTGTATTATCGGGTACCGGACATCGCCAGTGCCCATCAAGCCTTGGTGGAACGGGGGGTCAAGTTTGACGGGGAGCCACACCTCGTCCATCGCGGCAACGGGCACGAGCTCTGGCTGGCGTTCTTCCGCGACTCGGAAGAGAATGTGCTGGCACTCATGAGCGAAGTCACCACCACCTGATCGACGTTCAACAAGGGACGTTCCTACGCGGAGATGGGGAGTATGCGGACCAACCTGCCACTGATCTTGCGTCTCGGCCTAGCGATTGGGCTCGCGATCGGTGCGACGCCTCTCAACGCGCAGCTCCGTGACACGAAAGTGCTCACACTCGAAGCCGCCAAACACGTGGCGGATGCCGCCGAAGCCAAAGCGCGGGAGAATGGTTGGAACGTGGCAATCGCCGTCGTCGACGCCAGCGGCGATCTCGTGCTCTTCCGGCGGATCGACAGCACCCCACCGGCCAGTGTCGAGATCGCGATTGCCAAGGCGCGTACGGCTGCCCGCTTCCGGCGAGCCACGAAACAGCTCGAGGAACGGGTCGCCGCCGGACGCATGAGCCTCCTGGCGGTCGATGACATGATCCCGCTCGAGGGCGGGCTTCCCCTTGCCGTTGGTGAACAGACCGTGGGCGGCATCGGGGTGAGCGGCGTGGCGTCCACGCAGGACGCCGTCGTCGCCCGAGCCGGGCTGGGCGCGCTCAGACCCTGAGCGCGCCTCGGCTCGTTGTCCTAGGCTCTTGGTTAGCTCTCGCCGGAAGCCATCCCCGGTACGTCTCTCAGAGCCGCCAATGCGGCGTCGAGCTCCTGCCGTAGTGTTGCGTACCGTTCATGCGCATCACGGCCAAGCTTCTGATCCGCCGTGGTGGTCATGTTATAGAGATACTCGAGCTGCGCGATGAGCATCGGTTGGGGATAGCGAATCCCGTCGGCCGACGCAGTCGCGAGCTGCGACTCGACACGCCCCAGTGATGCCACTGCCGATTCCGCACCGCGTTGGCCCTGGAGGCGCTCGATCGCCTGGCGTGTCCGTTCGAGTGCCATTCGCGCCTCACTCACCGCATCCCGAATCCTTCGATTCAACTCCAGCTGTTCCCGCATGTCGGCCAGGGTCACCCCCTCGGCGATGATGCGCGGATCGGCCTTGATCTCGAAGCGCTGCGTTGAGCTCCATGCGCCCACGGTGAGCCGTGCCTGGTACACACCGGGGACTGCATAAGGACCGTCAGTGCCTGCGGACTCGCCCGAGGACCAGGGGCCCGGGTGCCGGAGGTCCCACAGGAAGCGATGCAGCCCGAGGCTCTTGTCCAACGTAGGCGTGCCAACGCGGACCAACTCCGGGGCTCGCATCCCCTGCTCCACCGTCGGTGCCTGACCCGGCCCCGCGCTCGAAAAGCTGCGAATGACATTCCCTTGGGCATCGAGGATGTCGAGGACGACATCCTCCGACGGCTGCTCAGCGAGGTGGTAGTAGATCGTCGCCCCAGGCTCGGGGTATTCCGGGTCTGTAGCAACGTTCACCCGAAAGCCTCGCACACTGTACCGCATGCGATACGCGTCGCGAGGTTGGAAGAGATGCGCCCTTGCCTGCGCGATCTGCGGGGTTATTTGGTGGAGCGGGCTCACATCGTCGAGAATCCAGAAGGACCGTCCCATCGTGGAGATGGCGAGGTCCTTCCGTATCACGCGGATGTCGGTGATGGGAACCGCTGGCAGGTTCTGCTGGAACGGCCGCCACGTCGCGCCGTCATCGAGTGAGACGAACATGCCAAATTCCGTTCCCGCGTACAATAGCCCTTCCCGATTGGGATCCTCGCGCACCACGCGGGTCGGAAAGTCCGCCGGAATGCCGTTGGTACCGGTGGTTAGCCGCTTCCATGTCTTTCCGTAGTCTGTGGTCTTGAAGATGTAGGGTTGGAAGTCGTTCAGCTGGAAGCGATACGCCGCGACGTAGGCCGTACCCACACGATGTGTCGACGGGTCGATGCGGTTCAACCGGCCTTCCGGCGGTAGGTCCGGCGGTGTCACGTTGGTCCAGGTCTGGCCGCCATCTCGGGTGACGTGTAACGGTCCATCATTGGCCCCCGCCCAGATGACTCCTGGCTCCAACGGGGACTCCTCGATGACGTAGAGGGTGGAGTAGTGCTCCTCACCGGTAATGTCCCGCGTGATCGGCGTACCGGATACCACCTGACGCTCCGGCCGGAACGCGGTCAAATCTGGTGAGATCCGCTCCCACGTTTGTCCGCCGTTGCGGGTGCGATGCACGAACTGGGAGCCGTGGTATACCGTGTTGGGATCGTGCGGGGACACCTCGATCGGTACGGTTCGCTGGAACCGGTAGATGAGGTCTTTTGGGTTGTGCCCGTAGAGGTTCTGCGCACCGACGTAATATTGCGCCTCCTGTCCGGTTCTCTTGTTGTAGCGGCCAAAGCGTCCTTTGCAGTTGGCAAAGACGATGTCGGGATTCCCGGGCTGAGGCACGGCCGGACCGGTCTCACACCCACCAATCGCTAACCAGTAACCCTCCGGCCCTGATGGCGGATAGTTGGGGGGTAAGCTCGGCACGGCGATCGTGGTGTTGTCCTGCTGACCGGCATACAGCCAGTAGGGAAACTGATCGTCGACATCCACCTGATACAGCTCGGCAGTGGGCTGGTTGTGTTGGGAGGACCAGGTACGCCCGCCATTGAGTGTGACGTTGGCCCCACCGTCGTTCGACTGAATGAAAATCTCCGGATTGTCCGGATTGATCCACATGTCATGGTTGTCCCCGTGTGGCGTGCTACGTCGCTCCCAATTGGCGCCGGCATCGGTGGACTTGTAAAACCCCTCGTTGTTGACGTAGACAATGTCGGCGTTGGTCGGGTCCGCGTCGACGTTCGTGTAATAGAACGGCCTGTTCAGCAGTCGGTCGTAGCTGGACACCAGGCGCCACGTCTCGCCTCGGTCGTCGGAGCGGTAAAGACCGTCCGCCGGCTCCGGCGCCTCAATCAACGCATAGACCCGATTCGGGTCCGCCGGCGACACGGCGAGGTCGCTCTTACCAATCAGTCCTTGCGGAAGACCGTTCGTGACCCTCTTCCAGGTGTCGCCGCCGTTGGTGGTCTTATAGATCCCGCCTTCCCGCGCACCGGAAATGATGGTCCACGGCTTCCGCTCTCCCCGCCACATCGAGGCGTACATCGTCCGCGGGTCATCCGGGGCGAACTCCAGATCGATCGCACCCGTTGAATCGGACACGAACATTACTTTTTGCCAGCTTTGTCCACCGTCGCGCGTGCGGAAAACGCCACGATCGGGGCTGGGTCCAAACGCGCTCCCCAATGCTGCGACGAAGACCGTACGCGGATCGGTCGGATGCACCAGCACAGCACCGATCTGCCCCGTGCTCTTCAGACCCATGAACTCCCATGTCTCGCCTGCATCCGACGACTTGTACACACCGCGCCCCGTAATGACGTTCGAGCGGATACCGTCCGACCCCGTCCCAACCCACACCGTCGCGGGATCCGACGTCGCCACGTGAATGGCACCAATCGAGCCCGTCACGAAGTAACCGTCGGAGACGTTGTTCCACGTAATTCCGTAGTCGGTGGTCTTCCACACTCCACCCCCTGTCGCGCCCATGTAAAACGTCGACGGGTGCGCACGATGCCCAGCTACGGCGGTGACGCGACCACCGCGGGTCGGCCCGATATTGCGATACCTGAGTCCCGCAAAGACCGCGTCGTCCTGAGCCGCAGCGGCCTGTGCGTCGAGGGTGGTTGTGACAGTGCACACTAGGGCGGCACAGAGAACGGTCGGAAGATGGCGAAGGCAATGCATGATCGAGTTCCTCGAGCGGGTTCGTTAAGTGCCTGAGAGCGTACGACTCGCGAGCTGACGGTCGATGAGAAGCAGCCCCGGTGGACTATCCCCAGCCATTTGCAGTTGCGCGATGATCTCTTCGACGGTTCGCTCCTCCTCAACTTGCTCCGAGATGAACCACTGCAGCTCCATTTGGCTGGCGTAATCCTTCTCCTTTCCTGTCAGTTCATAGAGCTCATGGATGGCCGTCGTCACTTCCTTTTCATGCTTGAGGGCCTGTTCCATGACCTCCCACGGGCCCTTGAACGATGAGGGGGGCTTCGCGATCGCTTGCAGCACTACCTTACCCCCGCGGTTGAGCAAGAAGTTGTAGAGCCGCTCGGCATGGGAAATTTCCTCCTGGTACTGCAACCGAAGCCAATGAGAAAACCCTGGGAAGTTCTCAGCCTCGCAGAACGCAGCCATTGAAAGGTAAAGATACGCCGAGTAGAACTCCTTCATGATCTGATCATTGATCCCGGCTTCGACCGCTTTGCTTCGCATATGTGCTCCCACTGGGCGGAGGGTGACGGACGTTGGTACTCGTGGGTCGGAGATGAAAAATCTAGGGGGTGGCCCTGAACGTGCAACTTGGCGCCCAGTCCTGGGGTACGAGATGTTTTACATGTTTCTTACAAAACTCGTACCCATCGCCTACTCGTTTGACTTGCCGTGACTTCGGAGCCCGATTACTCTCGTGATCGCCGGTGTGAAGTGCCGCGTCGCGACGCCGTGGCGCATACTTCGCACGCGATGGTGTCAGTGACGTAAACCCGAGCACCGGACGCTATGCCGCTGCTGAAACCTCGACATCCAGGGCGCGCGCGGGGCACTCTGCTGGTGACCTTGTTGCTCGCAACCCTCGCGCTGTCGGCGGCGTTGGCCTACCAGGCGGCGGACGCCTACCGATCCCACCGGGCAACGGTCGAGAGCACATTGCGAGATTATGCCGGTCTGGCCGCGTGGGAGTTCTCCCGCCGGGCACGCGAACGCTTGGAGATTGCTGTGGAGCAAGCGCTGTGGCCCGTTGCGGAGAAGATCGAGCCCCCGAGTCCGGGTCAGGCACTTCCCTCACCCGAGTATATCGTCGAGAAGGCGAAGACTTGGCAGTGCAAAGACTGTCCACCGGTGGCGATGCATTTCCATTTCCGCGTGGATCTGAGCGACCGGAGCGTGGTGACCACGGTACCGGACGCGCCAAAGTGGTTTATCTCCTGGTTGGCAGACACCGTCGCCACGCTCGCCTCGCAGGCCGGCCAAACGGACCGCTGGAACTTCAGCATTCTTGCAGGACCGCTGGCGGAGCGGTCAGATATCGTCGCGTTCTCGCTTGTCGCCGGCACTGACGGAAGGCCACGAGCAGCCTACGGATTCCACGCGAAGTTCTCCGGCATGGAACCGGTTTTTGCAAAGTGTCTCGACCAACGGTCCCTGCTTCCTCCCTCGATCGCGGGCGATCAACCTACGGACTCCCTGCTGTACATCACGGTAACCACGAGGGATGGGCGCAGCGTCTACCACTCCGCCGCCCCCTACGCCGAAACGTTCGCTGCGACAGACACGCTCGGCGTGCGATTTGGCGGCATGGTGGCGCAGGCGGCGATCCGGCCCGAGGCAGCCACACAACTCGTGATCGGCGGACTACCACGCTCCCGCGTACCTCTTCTGATTGCTCTGCTCCTGCTCACCGGAGGAGTGGGCGCGGCCTCGCTAGTGCAGCTTCGCCGGGAGCGAGAGCTCGCCCGCTTGCGTGATGATTTCGTTTCCGGCGTCTCCCACGAGCTGCGCACACCGTTAGCGCAGATTCGCATGTTCGCCGAGCTACTCGATGCCGGAAAGCTCAGGACCGACGATGAACGGATCCGGTCAACCCGTATCATCAATCAAGAAGCTCGGCGGTTGACGCACCTGGTGGAGAACGTGCTCCACTTTTCTCGCGTGCGGCGCGGAACCGCGCGGCTGTCTCGAGAAGAAATCGATCTAGGCCCACTCATGGACGAGATCACCGAAGGCTTTCGGCCGCTGGCGAACGCCAAGAACGTCGATCTCCGCACCGAGGTGGACGAGGGCATCATCGCCAATGTCGATGGTGGCGCCTTAGGACAGGTTGTGCTGAATCTCCTAGACAATGCCGTGAAATACGGGCCGTCCGGTCAGACCGTCACGCTTCGGGTACAGCTGCTCGACAGTCGCGTGCGAATCTCGGTTGACGACCAGGGCCCCGGCATCCCCCCGGGAGAGCGTGCGCGCGTGTGGGAGGCATATCGACGTCTCGAACGCGACGTGAACGCGGCCGTCGGCGGGAGCGGAATAGGTCTGGCCGTGGTCAAGGAGCTGATCTCGATGCACGGCGGGCGCGCGTGGATCGAGGACCCGCCGCGCGGGGGGACGCGATTCGTGATCGAGATTCCGGGAGCCAGGCGGCGGGGTCCCGAGGACACCGCGGCAGATGGCACCGACATCCCCAGTGAAGAAGAGATCCGGGTATGAACCGTATCCTGGTGGTAGAAGACAATCCCGATCTGGCGTTTGGCCTGCAAACCGCGCTCGAGGTCGAGGGGTACGAGGTTGGTGTCGCAGCAGATGGGCCGCGCGGTCTTGCAGAGGCGACTCGCTTCGCTCCGGACCTCATCATCCTGGATCTCATGCTGCCGGGGATGGACGGGTATCGAGTACTGCGCACGCTGCGCGACGGCGGTTCGGAGATCCCGGTGCTAATTCTCACCGCGCGGAGCGAAGAGGCCGACAAGGTTCTGGGTTTCACGACCGGTGCGGACGATTATGTCACCAAGCCGTTCGGCTTGCTCGAGCTCTTAGCCAGGGTCAAGGCGCTGTTGCGCCGGGCCGGCGTGGGAACCAACGGCAGCCACACCGCCATCGAGCGGATCGGCAGCCACCTCGAAGTCAATCTGGCCTCCCGCACAGTCAAGCGCGCTGGTCATGAGGTGTCACTGACACCCAAGGAGTTCGATCTACTCCAAGCACTGCTCAAGCGGCGCGGTGCGGTCGCCAGCCGCCTCGAACTCTTGAAGGAAGTGTGGGATTACAGTGCGGCCGTGATGACGCGCACGGTGGACATGCACATCGCGGAGCTCAGGAGAAAGCTCGAGGAGAATCCGTCTAACCCGCACCACATCCTCACCGTGCGGAAAGTTGGTTACCGGCTGGAAGCGTAACGTCACGCAACAGTTTACAAGCCGTTGACGTAATCGAGACCGCCTCCGTACAGAATGCGGACGGTGTGATCACCTCCTGACGCAAACCTTCACGTATCTTCTCCGCAGGACACGCACTATGTGATTGGGCACCCCGTCGCTCGGCGGGGGTCTCGTCGGGAGGGGCGAGCGGGAACATACCTTGCAACCCGGCTCAATCACATACTAGGGGGGAGAGGGGGTTCAAGGGATAGAGGGGATAGGCTTCCAAGCATTCCTATCCTCTCTATTCCCCTCATCCCTTCTCTCCCCTCTCTGTGACCACCCTTTCGACTGCCTTCGGGAGGGCGACCTTCCGTCCCCCCTGCTCTTCACCCCCGAGCAGTTCGGCAACGTTTGCGTACGGATAGATCGTCGGGGCTTCGTCCTGGGGCAGGCCACCGGTGTCCGCCGTCGGGCCGTAGGTGCTGTACACGAACCGCCCCAACATGCGTAGCATTGCCACCTGCTGTCCGCGATGGTGCGCGGTGTGGGCGATGCGGCGGGTGACCACCCATGCCCGAGTTCGAGGCGTGCCAAAGAACGACGAGGTCGACTCCCACCACGCGGGCTCCTGCCTTCCTAATGCCTCGAGACGCCGCTCCGAGTCCAGCGCATACCGCCTCATGAACTCGATACGGATCTCCTGGTCCGGAAGCGGTGGTGCGCCGACATCGATCCCCAGAATAGTCCGAAACCAGAGATCCTCGCTCACGCATTGGTGAATCATCTGCTCCTGGACGCTACGACCCCGGCGGTCACCGGCACGTGGTCGCACGGGGAGATCCTCATCTCGGAACATGCTCCAGACCGTGAGGACCTTAAGCCGTTCCGTGTCGTACGTGTCGACCAGAAACCGAAACGTCATGGCAGTGAGCCTCGGTGGCGGAAGTACAGTGTTTTCTCGACCGTTGCGTGGGTCTCCCCGCTCTCATCCACCAGTTCCACCCGAAAATTACGCTCCAGTTTTGGCTCAGCCTTCAGCGCGTCGCGAAGACGCTGTACCTCATCCGGCGACAGGTGGAAGCGGCCGTAGAGCGTACTCCGACCAGGCTTGACGAAACGAATCGTCGCTGCCTTGTCCCACACGATGTACTCCGGACCCAGGATCTTGATGAACATAATCATGTAGATAGGGTCCACGGCGCCGTAAATGCTGCCTCCAAAGATCGAGCCTACGTAATTGCGAGTGCGCCAGTTCAGTGGCAATCGGATTCGGATTTCATGCCAGTCCGCTGAGATGTGGACGATGCGTCCGCCCGTTCCGCGGTAGGCCGGAAAGAGATTGAATCCCCAACGCGCGAGCCGGGTGCGCCAGGACTCCGCCACCTAGTCTCCGAGGCTGCTAAAGAGGTTGTTGAACGATTCGGCGAGGGTCGGGTGGGCAAAGATGCCCTCGCGAAGGGCGCTGAACGGTAGCTCGCCCATCATGGCGATCTGAATCATCGACATCAGCTCCCCCCCTTCGATGGCCAGGATCGAGGCACCGAGAATCCGCTCCGAGTCCTCTTCCACCAGCACTTTCATGAGCCCGCGCGTTTCATCGACCTCGAGCGCGCGTGCGACGTGTGACATAGGCATCTTGGCCACACGATACGCGATGCCGCGGTCGTTGGCGTGCCGCTCGTTCAGACCGACCCCGCCGAGTTGTGGGTCGATGTAGACGGTGTACGGCACCAACCGATTGGCTCGCGACTGCGCCTCACCGTGCAGCAGGTTGGCACGGAGGATCCGGTAGTCGTCATACGATATGTGTGTGAACTGCGGTCCCCGCACGACATCACCGATGGCGTAGACGCCCTCAGCACTGGTCCGAAGCTCGTCGTCTATCCGGATGTATCCCGCGCTATCCGCGTCGATCCCGGCTGCGGCCAGCTCCAACATCTCGGAGTTGGGCACTCGCCCGACGGCTACGAGCACATGCGAACCGGTGGCCATCCGTTTTAGTCCACCAGAAGTGCGGAGGTGGAGCTCGATTTGCCGGTCATCGCGCATCTCGACTTCCACGGCCTCGTGATCGACGAGTACCTCGATGCCGTCTTGCTGCAAGATCTCCTGTACAGCCGCAGCGATATCGGGATCCTCGTGCGGCAAGAGCTGGTCACTCCGCTGAACGATGGTCACACGGCTCCCGAACCGGCGGAACATCTGTGCGAATTCGAGCCCGATGTAGCCTCCACCGATGACGAGCAGGTGCTCCGGGACCTCATTGAGGTCCATGATCGATGTCGAATCCAAGAATTCGATCGCGTCGAGCCCCGCGATTTTGGGGATCGCCGGCTGGGCACCCGTGTTGATCACGATCTGAGGCGCTTCGAGGGTTCGCCGACCGCCGTCGCGCACGGCGACTGAAACACGATGAGGGCCCACAAACCGTGCGGTCCCTATGATCAGGTCCAGATGCTTCAACTTCTCAAGCCCTTGTTGGCTTCCCGTGCGAAACTGGTGCACGATACTACGCTTTCGCTCGCGGACCGTCGCCAGATCAACCGTCACCGGACCAGTTTCTACGCCGTAGTCTCCTGCGCGACGGGCGAGATGTGCCACACGCGCCGAAGCGATCATGGTCTTGGTTGGTGTGCAACCGACATTGACACACGTGCCCCCGACGTGTCCCCGCTCGACGACGGCCGTCCGCCACCCTGCCCGCGCGAGGTCCGCCGCGAGCGGTTTGCCCCCTTGTCCCGTGCCAATCACGATGGCGTCGTAGCGCTCCTCTTTCATCGCGTCGTTCCTCGTCCGTGTCGGGTCAGCCACATTATGAGCACACTGCCGGAACCGCCAGGCTGTCCGGCCGGTTCCCGAAGCGATCGACTCGTGCCGCGGCGGCACAGAATGTTCCGTCGACTCGCCAGAAGGTCGCTCATCTGTTAATTCTCCGGGATGAATTCCCTCAAGGCTTTACATCGTCTCGGCCAGTCGATCTGGCTCGACTACATCCGCCGGAGCTTCTTGACCACTGGTGAGCTGAACCGGCTCGTGCGCGAGGACGCCGTCAGCGGTGTGACGGCAAATCCAACGATCTTCGAAAAGGCCATCGCCGGAAGTGACGACTACGACGAAACGTTGCGATCGCTTACCGCGCGCGACCGTCACGCCGACCCGAAGGCCCTGTACGAGGCGCTCGCGATCGAAGACATCCGGCGCGCAGCGGACACCCTCCAACGCGTCTACGAGCACACTAGCGGAGCCGACGGCTTCGTGAGCCTTGAGGTCGCCCCTGCACTCGCACACGACACCGACGGCACCATCGCGGAGGCGCGCCGTCTCTGGCAGACCGTACGCCGCTCCAATCTGATGATCAAGGTTCCCGCCACCGTGGAGGGTCTTCCGGCCATCGAGCAGCTCATTGCGGATGGCATCAACGTCAACGTCACGCTCATGTTCTCGCTTCGCCACTACGAGGCGGTCGCGGCTGCGTATCTGCATGGGCTGGGGCGCGCCAAGACGCCGCAGTCGGTGGCATCCGTGGCGTCGTTTTTCGTGAGTCGGGTGGACGCGGCTGTCGACCGTGCCCTGGAAGATCTGAACTCGCCATCGGCTCGGCCACTGTTGGGCAAGACCGCCGTGGCCAATGCGAAACGAGCGTATCGCCGCTACCGGGAACTCTTTCACGGCCGGGACTTTGCGGCCCTCGCTGCAAGGGGTGCACGGCCGCAACGCGTTTTGTGGGCGAGCACCAGCACGAAGAACCCTGCCTATAGCAACGTGAAGTACGTGGAGGAGCTGATTGGCCCTGAAACGGTAAACACCATGCCGCCTGCAACACTGAGCGCCTTTCGCGACCACGGGCAGCCGCGTCTGACGCTCGAGGAGGGACTTGACGAGGCAGATCAGCACATCGAGGCTTTGAGCGAGTTAGGCATCGATCTCGAGTCCATTGCCGACCGGCTCCTCGTGAACGGAGTGCAGCAGTTCGCCGATTCGTTCACGAGCCTCATGCACACGCTGGGACGAAAGCGTGCCAACTTGCAGCATGAGCAGTCTACCTCGGCGACTTATCGATTGGGGGAAATGCAAAACGCGGTCAGGACTCGATTGGCCAATTGGCAGGTGCGCCGGGTGGGCCGCCGGATCTGGGACCGAGATCCAACCGTTTGGGGGGACGCGGAAACTCCCGAACTGACCGACCGACTGGGATGGCTCGATCTCCCGGAAAAGACGCATGAAGAGCTGAGCGAGTTGCGGTCCGTCGGCGAAGCGATACGGGAAAACGGGATCACCAACATCGTGCTCGTCGGTATGGGGGGGTCGAGTCTAGCGCCGGAGGTGTTTGCACAGGCGCTCGGTAGCGCCCCGGGTTACCCGACGCTCACGATGCTCGACTCCACACACCCCGATGCGGTAATCCAGGCCGTTCGCGAGGTCGATGCGCAGCACACCCTAGTGATCGTTTCGAGCAAGTCGGGGACGACGCTCGAGACCCTCTCGTTGTTCAAGACCTTCTGGAAACGCATCGACGAAGCCGTGTCACAACCCGGTCGACACTTCGTCGCCATCACCGATCCTGGTACCCCGCTCGAACACCTCGCACACGATCGCCAATTCCGACGGGTGTTCCGTGCTCCCCCGGACGTCGGCGGTCGGTACTCGGCGCTGTCGGTTTTTGGAGTCGTACCGGCTTCGCTCATCGGCGCAGACGTGCACGGGCTGATCGACCGCGCCTGGACCATGGCGGAAGCCAGCTCGTTCTGCATCGGCGACGAGGCAAATCCCAGCCTCGTGCTGGGCGCGACATTGGGCGAGTTGACGCTTGCAGGCCGCGACAAGGTGACCTTTCTTACCACCCCAAGCCTCGCCGCATTTCCTGCGTGGTTGGAGCAGTTGATCGCAGAGAGCACTGGTAAGCACAATATTGGCATCATTCCGGTAGCCGACGAAGCGATCGACGCACCCGATCGGTACGCATC
>JBFGJG010000023.1:0-67292 GCA_041577295.1 Gemmatimonadales bacterium | reverse complement strand
TCCGGTTCTCCGTTGGGCTCGAAGGGGCGGATGATCTCTGGGCGGATCTCGAGTGGGCTTGTTCGGCGGTCGCGCCGGCATCGGTCCCCTGACCCCGCTACGATCGGTCCCCCTGGCGGCGCGCGTACTGACTCCATGCGGCGAGTTAGGGTGCGAGTGAGATCCCTGGTCGTTATGGGGACCCTGACGTTGCCGGGGACGGGGTGTGCTACCGGGGATCGGCCGGCAGAGGGACCAGGTCCATCTTGGTGTGACGGCTACCCTCGGCCTATTTATTCCACCCTCGAGCGACGGCTACAGGACCTGGAGTGGTTCGAGGTCTACGAGGTACGCCCCGGTGTTTTCGCGATCTACGAGCCACATCAGTTCGAAGAAGTGATTTCGTATCTCGTGGTGGGGAATGAGCGGGCATTACTGTGGGATACCGGGATGGGAATCTCCTCGATCAGGGCGGTGGTGTCACGGCTGACGGATCGACCCGTGCTCGTGCTCAACTCCCATACTCATCCGGATCACGTCGGTGGCAACGCCGAGTTCGTTGAGATCTGGGGCTATCCCACACCCTTCTCGGTCCAGAACGCGAAGGGATTCTCTAACGAAGAGCTTGCGGAGATCGTCCGCGCCGAGGCGCTCTGCCGTCCGCTGCCCCAGGGCATGGACTCCGCGACGTACGCGATCCCCGACTTCGCCTTCAGTGTCAGCGTGCGCGACGGGCAGGTGATTGATCTTGGGGGGCGGATCGTCGAGGTGCTGCACGTTCCCGGGCACACCCCTGACGCGCTGGCACTGCGAGACCGCGATAACGGTTTGTTGTTTACCGGGGACACCTTTTACGAGGGGCCGCTGTATCTATTCAGTCCGGAGGCCGACTTCGCGGCGTACGAGACGTCAGTTGCTAGGTTGGCCCGTTTAGTCCCCGAGATCCAGCTTCTCTTGCCCGGTCACAACACAGCGGTCGCGCATCCTCACCAACTGCTGCGACTGGACTCGGCGGTCGCGGTGGTGCAATCGGGCGAGGCCACCGGGCGGCGACGCAATGGGTTGGTGGTCTACGAGTTCGGCTCGTTCTCCATCTTGCTGAGCGACAGGTGATGCGGCGGTCCGCCCCGCGAGGAGTTCTCGTGTTCCGCCGCGTCCGAATCCTCACATCCGTCTCGTTTGGTGCGTTCGTCGCGTCGTTGGTAAAGACGTTTGGCTCCACACACTCGAGCGGCGTCCTGCAGTACGGAGCGTCGCAAGACCATCGGATGCCGTGACGAAAATTCTAAAGAACTATCATGTTCTCGCCGTTCCGGATGCTGCCGTATCCTCGCAGTTCTATACGTCGGTTCTGGGCTTTCACGAGGTCCTCGATGTTGGTGGCTGGCGATTCGTGCAACGTGATCACTGCATGTTCATGCTCGGCGAGTGCCCCGATGCGCTACCGGTCGCCGAACTAGGAGACCATTCATATGTCGCGTACCTGGTCGTGGACAACGTGGATGGGTATTGTGAGGAGATACTGCAGCAGAAGATCGAAGTAACCTCGAGCATCGGGGACAAACCGTGGGGCATGCGAGAATTTGGGATCCGCACTCCCGATGGGCATCGCATCATGTTGGGCCAGGATATCGCAACGACCGTCGGCCAGGATGCACAGCCCTTCACCAAGACGTTCGAGGTACGGTGGGCGGATCTCGATCCCAACCGGCACCTGCGCAACACCGCATTCAACGACTATGCGACGCATTTGCGGTTCGCGTATCTCGAGCAAAGCGGGTTTGGCGCGGCCGAGTTCGCGCGGCACGATATCGGGCCGGTGATCTTTCGCGAAGAAATTCGGTTTTTTCGCGAAGTCGCGATGAACGAAACGATCACGGTGGATTATCGCCTCGGCGGGTTGTCCGACGACGGCAGCCGTTTTCGTCTGTGCCACGACGTGCGACGGGGCGATGATGCGCTCGCCGCCACCCTCACAGCGGAAGGAGGCTGGATGAATCTCAGCCAGCGCAAGCTCGCGCCCCCGCCACCACGCCTCGTCGAGCTACTACAGGTCCTTCCCAAGACGGACGACTTCGAAACCCTGCCGCGAGCAAAATCAGCGAGCTAAAGAAATGGGTGAGGGACGGCCTCCTGCCGCCCCTCACCGGACCACGAGTTAGTGGTGATGGCCACGGCGATGCACGCGCTGGTGCTTGTGCTCCAGGTCGTCGTGAAAGTCGTGATGGTCGTACTCAACCGCCTCGTGCCACTCGCGATGCTCTCGAAGGGTCACGTAGCCACGGCGCATGTCGCGATGGAGCTGCCGATGCTCACGCTCGAGCTCGCGGTGGTACCGGCTGTGCTTCTTGTTCAACTTCCGGTGCGCCTTGCCATGCCGATGCCGGTATCGATAATGCCGGTCGTAGTAACCGACGTATGGACGGTCAGCAGAGTAGTACGGTCTGCCATACGAGAACCCGACATGAACGTCGTCTGAGATTCGGACATGTCCGCTCAGCCGGACGTGCTGGGCGGAGAGCGGGGTCGCTCCCACCATCGCCAGGCCCACGGACATCATGGCGCTCACCAAAACAGGTCGCATTTGACTCTCCTCTCGATCTCGAGAGACTCCATGCCTCCCACGCACGGAAACGCAGTACGCGTGCCAAGGCTCAAGTTGTTTTTTGATATTAAGTTACGTCGCTAGCTAACCTGCGGTGTGTCCTCTTTTGAGAACACGCTTACGTGGGCAATGGTGTTTCGACCTCGTTACTGGAGGGCGGCGAGCAGCCTGGTCGCGAACGTCGTTGGGACGGCAAAGAGAATGCGGCCCTCGGTGCCGGGCTCACCGCCGTAGAGTACGGCGACGACCTCCCCGTTGCGGTCGAAAACAGGGCTGCCGCTCGAGCCGGGTGCACCGTAGCCGAGAATCTGGAGGCGATCCCCCATCACCTTGCTCACCGATCCGGGAGCGAACGACGTTTTCGCAACGGTTCGGTCTCCTTGGCTCGACATCGGTAGCGCGCTTCCCAGTGGAAAGCCGATCACCGCCACGGGGTCGCCCTGGCGGAGGGTGTCGGGTCGGCCGTGGAGCCGTTGCACGGTGGGAACCGTGCCGCGGACGTCGACCTTTACGATGGCGAGATCGACGTCCTCTGCGATTGCCGCTACCCGAGCTGGCCAAAACTGATCGGAGTCGGCAAAACGGACCCCGAGTCGCGCAGGCCGGCGGTCTCCGTCCGGACCCGCGACGAGATGTCTGTTGGTGAACATCGTACCGTCGGGGCGAACGGCGAACGCCGTTCCACTGACCACATCACCCGGTCCATACTCGACGAGCAGCATCGCAACCGCGCGCTGGTTGGCCTCGACGATTCGGGCATAATCGACGCTGGCGGCCGCTTGCTGATGCTGGAGGGCGTCTGTGACTTCGGTGAGCCGCTGGCGTAGCGCCTCCACTTCTCCCGTGTTTCCGGTTTGCTGGGCTTGTCGCATCTCCTCTTGCAGCTGGGCCACCTGGGCTTGCGAGGCACGCAGGGCCGTGCCGAGCTCCGCGACGCGACCCTCGAGCGCGGCCAATGCCTGATCAGCGGTCTGTCGAAGGCTATCCGAGCGAGCTTGCAGCTCAGCAAGTTCCGCCTCTCGCTGCCGTGCCTCTCTCCCGCTGATCGAGATGACCACCACCGCGACCAGCACAAGACCCACGAGCCCTGCGATGATGTAGCGAAGGTGGCGTGTCCGTTTGCCGACCTCGACGCGTATCCGCTGCGTCGTGCTGTCCCGTCTCGGCTCACGCGTAGGGACCGCGATTGCGTCGTGGGATGGTCGCGGCACGACGGGCTGCGGACCAGACGCGTCCATCCCGTCGGGCACGCTGTCGGGGACCAACCGGAACTCCACGGTTGGCCCGTCGACACCGAACCGAAGATGATCGGTGTCCTGGAGGGGGGTATTCCCTTTGATGCGGTGGCCGTTGACGAACACACCGTTGCGGCTCTCGAGATCGCGCACCACCCACTGGCTACCCTGACGGATGATCACGCCGTGTTGCGCGGAGACTTCGAGGTCCCGTTGGGGATCGAATTGTAGGTCTGAGCTCGATTGACGGCCGATCTGGATCTCGGTTTTCGAAAAGACGTAGATCCGACCGGCGAGTGCACCCGAGAGGATCCGGAGCTGCGGCTTCACATCGAGCCCGTCACCACCCGAGGGCGGCGATCGCGAGTGCGGCCGCGACGAGCACGACAGAAAGGACCCCCGCCACGACCATCCGGGGCCGGTCCTCGGGCGGAATCTCGACAGTATCAGGGTACGTCGGCACGGGTTCGGTCACGGAGTCGTCTTCGTGTAGTGGATAGACCTGATGACCGACGGACTCGTTGATTGTGGAATCCCGCAGGCCGTCGCCGGTGAACCGCGCAACGAGCACCGTGATGTTGTCCGGTCCACCACGCTCGTTGGCGATCTCGACGAGCTCGTTGCAGACCGCCACGAGGTCCGTGGCTTGCTGAACGCGCTCCGCGATCTCTTCCTTCTTGATTTGGTTGGAGAGGCCATCGGAGCAGATGACGAGCAGGTCGCCTTTGCGAACGGGCTGATGGGTGAGGTCGACCCGAACGTTGGCGTCCGGTCCCAGGGCCTGGAGGATGATGTTCTTCCGTTCGCTGCGCTCCGCTTCTTCCTCAGTCAGCTCACCGGCATCGACCAACCGTTGCATGAGCGATTGGTCTTTTGTCAACTGAATCGCCTCGCCATTGCGCACCAGATAGGCGCGCGAATCACCAACCTGGCTGAGGTAGATATGGTCGCCGAGGATCCCGGCAGCAGTGGCCGTGGTCCCCATCCCTTTGAGCTCCGGGTGTTGCTTGGCGTAATGGTGAATCTTGGTGTTGGCGTTCTCCACCGCTTCCTTGAGGCGGTACGCAAACCGCTGCGGGGTCGTGTCGTTGTCCTGACTCCACTGCGTGGCCATGTGCTCGTAGATGCTCTGCGCGGCCATGGCACTGGCCACCTCCCCGGCCGCGGCGCCCCCCATTCCGTCGGCAACGATGAACAGCGATCCCTTTGGTCCGAGCTCGTGTTCGCGCACATCCGGTTGGAGCGACGCCTTTTGCGCGGTGAGATCTGCGACGAGGAACGTGTCCTCGTTGTGGTCGCGCGTCCGCCCCACGTCGGTCTTCCCGAACACCGAGACGCGAATCCGCGACTCCCGGGCCCAACGAAAAAGGCTCACGCTGCACACCTCAACTGCTCGAGCATGCGCGCATACTGGGGATTCGACGGCGCGCGCTGCGCGGCGCGCCGCACCCAATCACATGCGGCGTTGAGGTCGCCCTGCGATTGATGGCCGAACGCCAACATCGACGCAGCGCTTGCCCGTAACGAGTCGGGAATGCTCGTATCGGAGTAGACTCGCTCGAGGCGATTCATCGCCTCGGCTCTCGTGCTCTCATTGTCGAGCCGCTCGATCATTCCATCTAACTCAGCCGACAGCGCAGCGAGGTCGACCGTTCGCACGCCCGTCGGGGCAGGGTCCCGAGTTGGTTGGCCAGTGCGAGTCTCGGTCCCGCCCGCCGGCGGGGGGTCGACTGCACGGCGTTCGGGCGTGGTCGCTGGGGTCGTGATCGGTTGAACGTCCGGTCCCTGTGTACCTGTCTGCGCGCGGGGCGCGGCCGAATCGGCGGTGGCGACGCTTCCGATGGCCGGTTGCGGCTCCGTCGCCGCATCCCCGCCGCCCGTCAGCACCACTGCCGCTCCACCGCCGACGACGGCCACCGCGCCGATCACCGCGGCGACCACGAGAGCCGGTTTCTTCCCCCCGTCGCGCGCCGGCGCAGGTCGGCGGACAGCATCGGATGGTCGGGTCGACGGAACCGGTTGCGGGGTAGCCGGCGTGCTGGCGGGTGACAGGCGGGTGGGCGGCAGCACCTCACCGGCTGCGGTATCCACCAGCTGGGTCGCGGCGTCGGTGGACGCTGGACGTGCGGCGGCGGGGAGCTGGCGTGTCGCATTCATCAAATCCGAGGCAAAGGCGGACGCAGTGCCATAGCGGTCGCCCGGCATGCGTTGCAGTGCTCGATCGAATACGCTTTGGAGGCGCGGAGCGGAGGCGAGCTGGGGGGCGGCCTCGGCGAGTGGCGCGGGTTCGTCCGTGAGACGTGCGATGAGCACTTCCTGCGCGGTGTCAGCCTCGAACGGCAACCGACCGGTGAGCGCGCGATACGATACCAAGGCGAGCGAATACACGTCGCTGCGGCCGTCAAGCACATCGCCAGAGAGTTGCTCCGGGCTCATGTACTCTGGCGTGCCGATAACCAGTCCGGTTTTGGTGACCTTCTGACCCTCCTCGGTGCCGCCCACGGCCTTTGCGATGCCAAAGTCGACCACCTTCACGTGGTCGGACCCGTCCCGCGCCCGGGCCAGCATCATATTGTCCGGTTTGAGATCGCGATGCACGATCCCCATGTCGTGCGCGGCCTGCAGGGCGCTGGCTGCCTGAGCGATGATGGCAGCCGCGCGTGCCGGGGGAAGGCATCCCTCGCGTTTCAACAGCGAGGCTAGGGTCTCGCCCTCGATGTACTCCATGGCCAGGAAGATCAGTCCCTCGGCCGTCTCCCCGAAGTCGTAAATGGCACAGACGTTCGGGTGGTTGATGCGCGCGGCGTTCGCCGCCTCACGGTTGAACCGCGCGACGGCGTCGGCGTTGTGTGCTAGCTCTTTGGTCAAAACCTTGATGGCGTCGAACCGATGGATCTTGACGTGCTCGCCCAGGTAGACCGCCCCCATCCCCCCTTCACCGAGTTTGCGGACGATGCGATACTTGTCGGCCAACACACTGCCCACGAGGTCTCCTTCGGCCGATCGGAGCCCCTCGCCGTCGTTCGGGCAGTAGTTGGTGCTATCCGGCCACTCCGCCCCGCACGACGTGCAAATCTTCACGGGATCTCCAAACGCAGCATCTTATCGCCCACGAGGATCCGTGAATCCGGTCCCAGCAAGACTTCACCACGCACCGCAACGCCCACGCCGTTCCGGCTCCCGAGGTCCACGATCACGAAGTCCGCATCTTCCGAGCGAATCTCCGCGTGCGCACCGCTCATTGAGGGATCGTAGGGGAAGCTCCAGTCACCGCGGTCGCGCCCGACGACGACGTTGCGACCTGGCGAGAGATGAATGCCGTCGCGCTCCGATCCATCACTTCGCAGCTGTACGATTTTGGCGATATCGGCGCTGGGCACCAGGCTCCCCATCCTCCGTGTGGCGTCGCTTTCGGGTGGGTGGGGACCGGGATATCCCAGACGCTTGAAGCGCAGGATCTGCGATCCGATGAGGATCATGTCTCCATCAGAGAGGCGAAACGGCTCTTTGATGAAGTGCCACGTCCCGTTCCGGCTTCCCAGGTCGCGCACATAGAATCGGTCCTCGCGGACCGTGATCTGCGCATGGAGCGGCGAGAGGAAGTGATCGTCGGGAAACTCGATATCCGCGCCCACCCGCCCAAGGGTGATTTCCTCACCTTTCAATTCATGGCGTTCGACCACCTGCCCGTCCTCATCGAGCAAGGCAATGTTGGCGCGGACGCGCAGGCTCGGTTGGGAGAACGCGACCGTTTGCGGGCGTTCCGGCGTACCTGGATCGAGTGGACGTCCACACGCTGGACAGAAGGTCGCGCCGACCGCGCGGGGGGTGCCACAGTGTGGGCACGCCGGATCGGGAGGCGTGCCTCGCACCATCCGCTTGCCACACGTTGGGCAGAACGGCAAGCCACCTACTCCGAGGTTACCGCACGACGGGCACTTCCCGGGCTGGGATCCGCGTTCCTGACCGACAGCACTACCAGTCATCGCAATTCCTGACTTCCGCGCGTCCCCGAGCGACATCCCGCAATCGTCGCAGTACCGCGACGCGTCGTCGTTGCTTCGCCCGCAACGGGCACAGCTTTTCACTCGCCGGACGTGTGTCGAATAAAGAACGGTTGGCGGTGAGCCAATCTATACCTCCGAAAAATGACGGTCAACCAAATGAAATTGACGTAGCTCGTTGATTTTGTGTAGCTTCCGCGCCCGTGCCTTGGTCATTCCGCTCCTGGACGCTGGCGTTCGTCGCCGCAGCCGCCCTCACCGCGTGCGCGCGGGGCGGTGGCGGCGCGGGCCCCCGCCCTGAAACCCCTCGCGCACCCGCGCCGCCACCCGTGGCAGCGGGACCACTCCGAATTCAGATCGTTTATCCACCGTCGCAGCCGGTGGCGGGACCCGCAACGGGAACATTCTTGCACACCGACTCGACCTACCTCATGCCTCGAACGGATTCGGTCTTCGTGTTTGGGACGGTTGGTAGAGGTGACGCGTTGTTGTTCATCAACGGGCAATCGGTCCCGGTCTATCCGACGGGTGGGTGGATCGCCTGGCTCCCCCTCGAGGTGCGTGCCGCGGATACGGTAGCAACCTTCGATCTGGTTGCGTGGGCAGAGGGCGCGACACATCGAGCCCAGTTTCGCGCAGCGCTCACCCCGGCCTTCGATCCGCGTGGGGCACCACTCTGGATCGACACGACCGCGTTCGCCCCCAGCGGTGATTGGTGGGTGCGACCCGACGAAGGTGTTCTCCTCTCCATGCGCGCGACCCCGGGCGCCCGCGTCCGCGGAATCATCGGCGATAGCGTGGTCGAGTTCGTCCCCGACACCGCGCCGACACCCCCATCGTGGGGCGAGTTGGCGTTCGGGACTGAGCGCCCGTCGCGGACCGCTCCCCGATCGGACCGCTACCTCGCGTGGTGGGTTGGTGCCCTCGGGCCCGACCCGGGAACGATGTTCGCACCGACGACGGCACAGGATACCACCTCAGGCTGGATGATAGTGGAAGCGATCCAGGGGGGTGACACGGTGCGCGCGCGATGGCCACTCCGGATGCGCGCCGTCGATCCGCGGCGACTTCCGGTGGTCGTGGTCGACGACGATCCGACTGGAGTTGGAAACACCGATAGCACGCTCGCTGGGCGAGCGAGCCCCTTCGGCACCTATCACTGGTTCTTTCCAACTAGCACGCTTGCGCGTGCCAGCGGCCGCCGGAACAGTCAGGTTCGGCTGCGGCTCTCGGCAACCAGCGCCGCGTGGGTCGATGCGGGCGACGTGCATCCACTGCCGGCGACGACGCCACCGCCCGTCGGGACTGCGCGTTCCATGCGCCTCATCCCGACCGAGCACGCCGCCGTGTTGAGGATCCCGCTGCCGGCGCGCGTTCCGTTTCGGGTGGACGAACGGGAGCGCACAGTTGAGATCACGCTCTACGGTGTAGCGATCGACATGGACTGGATCCAATACGGTGGCACGGATCCGTTCGTTCGGCTCATCGAATTCTCCCAACGCACGGAGGACGAGGCGGTCATTACGGTGCATCTGTCGCATCCAGTGTGGGGTTATCGGACGCAATGGCAGGAGCGCAATCTGTTGGTCGAGTTTCGGCGGCCGCCGCGCATCGAGCGACGAAACGTTCTCGCGGGAATGCGCATCGTCCTCGATCCAGGGCACCCTCCGGGTGGCGCGCGGGGCCCCACGGGGGTGCCTGAGCACGAGGTCGTCCTGGCGGTGGCTAAGCGCGCGGCGCAACTCTTCGCCGCGCGTGGTGCGGCTGTGACCCTCACGCGTGAGACCAGTGCGAGCATCGGTCTCGTCGAACGCATTCGCCTGGCCGAGCGGGCCGATGCCGATCTGCTGATCTCGATCCACGCGAACGCACTTCCGGACGGCATGAACCCGTTTATCAACAGCGGCACGAGTGTCTACTACTTCCATCCGCGTAGCGCACCACTCGCTCGCGCCGTCAACCGCGCGCTGGTGCGGCAGCTCGGGTTTCGGGACCTGGGAATGGGCCGCGGCGATCTCGCCCTGGCCCGTCCGACGTGGATGCCATCAGTCTTGACCGAAGGCCTGTTCATCATGGTCCCCGATCAAGAAGCGGTCTTGACCAGTGCCGACGGGCAGGAGCGATACGCCACCGGTCTGCTCGAGGGGGTGGTGTCGTTCCTCGAAACCTGGCGTGCCCAAGCCAACCGTCCCCCGGTCCCCGCTCCCTAGACACGCCGTTTTTGTCACGGACCGCGCCCACATCGGAACTGTGAGGCGCATCACAACTCAATGCCAGACAGTAACTTAGCGGCACGCCGATTGCTCCTTACAGGGGCGGCGTCGACGTTCGGCGTCGCAGGTTCGACGAGTTACTGGGGCATTGTGCAATGTTCTGTTCACGTTGCGGTACCCAAAACGACGAGAGTGCAAAGTTCTGCCCGGCGTGCGGGTTGGACTTACGGGCCACTACGCCTATGGCGGCAGTGCGCACGGACCGCACGGATGCGGAGATCGTTCGGGATGCCCTGATTCACGAGTACGAGATCCGCAGTGAGCTTGGGCGGGGTGGGATGGCGGTGGTCTATGAAGCGCGGGAGAAGCAGCTCGACCGTTTGGTGGCCATCAAGGTCTTGCCGCTGTCGATGGCGTTCGATGCCGAGTTCGTGGAGCGGTTCCAACGGGAGGCCCGCACGGCGGCGAAGCTCGAGCACCCGAACATCATTCCAATTTATCGCGTGGGACAGACCGGGCGGGTGAGCTACTTCGTCATGAAGTATCTCCGCGGCGAGCCGCTCGCCAAAATGATAGAGAAGCAGGGCCCCCTCGCGCCGGAGGCCATTCGCCGCCTCCTCGTGCAGACGGCTAGTGCACTCGGTTACGCCCACAAGCACCGCATCGTCCACCGC
Organism: Gemmatimonadales bacterium; assembly: GCA_041577295.1. Taxonomy (GTDB): domain Bacteria; phylum Gemmatimonadota; class Gemmatimonadetes; order Gemmatimonadales; family GWC2-71-9; genus JBDHDH01. The sequence continues at coordinate 56,582 of JBFGJG010000023.1, read as the reverse complement.
GACATCAAACCGGACAACATTCTCTTTGATGATGCGGGTCACGCGGTGGTCACGGACTTCGGGATCGCCAAAGCGGCGACCGGGTCGCGCCTGACCGGCACAGGCATGTCGATTGGGACACCGCACTACATGAGTCCTGAGCAAGCGCGGGCCAAGCCCATCGATGGCCGCAGCGACATCTATTCACTCGGTGTCGTTGCGTACCAGTGTCTCACCGGGAAGGTGCCATTCGACGGCGAAGACGCGTTCTCGATTGGGTACAAGCACGTCATGGATCCGCTTCCGACACCTACGCTGGAGACCCACGAGCAGCGTGAGTTGTTCATCGTGATCCGGCGCATGCTCGCGAAGTCCCCCGACGATCGTTACCAGACAGCAGCCGAGCTGATCACCGCACTCGAGCGGCCCCGCGCCCGACCCGCGTTTACCAACGCGCCGACAATGATGGTGCATGCGTCCACCGGTCAGCGGCGACCGGCCACGACCAAGGGCGCGCAGCCGACGCCGACGACTCCGATTCCACGGATCGATGCGCACCGCACGAAGCGTCCGAACCAAAAGCGAAAGAAGCGCGGCGGCGCGCTGGTGGGACTTTTCATTCTGTTCATGCTCGGCGGTGGTGGAGCCGGCGGCTATTGGTACCTCCTCATGGGGGACCAGTGGCCCCCGTCATTCGTAGGCTCCGACATCAGCCTGAGCGGCGTTTGGACGGCGCTGCGCGGTGGTGAAGCCGTTGCGCAGGAACCACCCCAGCCGGAGTTGCCCGCCCATGACGACACACTTTCGATGGTACCTGTGGACTCGCTGGCGGCGGACCCGCCCGCGCCGGACTCGCTCGCCCCAGCCCCGGTGGACACTGCCCCCGTCCCGGAGCCTGCGGCGGCCGAACTTCCCAACACGGGCACGCTGGAGTTCCGCGGTGTCCCGGCGTTGGGCAAGGTGACGCTGGACGGCGATGATGTCGTGGGCAGCCTGATCAGCGTTCCCGCGGGCTCGCACCGTATCCGCGTGACTGCCCTTGGCTACGAGGACTACTCGAGCACGGTGCCCGTGGGGCGCGGCGAGCGCATCATCGTCCAGGTGCAAATGCGCCGGGCAGAGGAGACCGCCGACTCCCCCTCGAGTCGCGTGTTCTCGCGCGAGGTGGCGGAAGATCGCTGCGAGTTACCCGGTCCCAGCTATAATGCTGATGGCTCGTGCTTCGAAACACCGCCGGTGACGGCCGAACCTGCGGTCGTCGTGCTTCCGGCCGGCGTCAAAGTCGTGCCACCCCCGGCCACCCTGTGGCTGCGGATCGAATCGGATGGACGGGTGGACAGGATCATCCCCGCGAGTAAGACTGATCTACGCTTCGCGCGGCAGGCCGCGCAGGTGGCCAAGCGCATGCCGTTCCAGCCAGCCCAGAAACTGGGCAAGCCGGTGGCGGCATGGGTGCGACTGACGTTCGAGGGTGAACCCGGTCGATAACCAGAAACCCCACAAGCCGACGTGATCCATCCGACCGCTTTCATCGCGCCGAGCGCGGTCGTGCTCGGAGAAGTCACCCTGGGCCGCAACGCCAGCATTTGGTATCAGACGGTCGTGCGGGGCGATATGGCTCCAATTCGCATCGGAGACCAGACCAATATCCAGGATCTCACCATGGTCCATGTCGACGCGGGGGTCCCGTGTACGATCGGTGACCGGGTGGGGGTGGGCCATCGGGCGATTCTCCACGGCTGCACCGTCGAGGACGACTGCCTCGTTGGCATGGGGTCGATCCTGCTCAACGGGGTCCGTGTTGGCACGGGCTCGGTGATCGGCGCTGGCGCGTTGCTCACGGAGGGGATGGAAGTGCCGCCAGGGTCGTTGGTGCTCGGACTCCCGGCCCGCGTCGTGCGGCCGGTCGACGACGAGCTCCGCGCGCGCATCGAGAGCACGTGGCAACATTACGTCGAGCAAGCGCAGCGGCACCGCAGTGGCCTGGTCGAACGCCCGCCGTACTCCGTATAACAAGTTTGTGATGTGAAAACACGCGACCCTTGGTGATATCGCGGCATCCGACACCACTTGCGTGGTGAATCGACCAAACCTACCTTGACCACCCGCGCCGCCACTTCCAGCCGAACGCGGCCCCGCAGGGCATCGCACAACTTACGCTAAGGCAAGTAGTTATCTTTCTACGGTGCGCTCGTAGACTGTTCCGCTATTTCACGTTTTTCGGGGGGTGAGTGACTATGGGTTTGATGGGCGAATCCGCACGCACGCCGCTTGACCTCAGTGAAAACGCCGCCACGGTTCTTCGCCGGCGGTATCTCATCAAGGATGACGCTGGCCAACCCGTGGAGGAGCCGGGCGACCTCTTCTGGAGAGTGGCCAGGACGATCGCGGCACCCGATGCGCGCTACGGCGCCAGCCCCGGGGCTGTCGAGACGCTCGCTGAAACCTTCTTTGACTTGATGGCGACGCGCGTGTGGATGCCGAACAGCCCGACCCTCATGAATGCTGGTCGACCGCTCGGTCAACTCTCCGCGTGTTTCGTGCTCCCAGTGGACGATGCGTTGTCCAATGGCGCGAGTGGCATTTACGACACGTTGCGCAACATGGCCCTCGTGCACCAATCCGGCGGCGGCACGGGGTTTTCCTTTTCCCGCCTTCGTCCGAAAAACGATGTCGTCCGATCGACGATGGGTGTCGCGTCCGGCCCCGTCTCCTTCATGTCGCTGTACGATGCGTCAACTGAGGTCGTGAAGCAGGGGGGCACACGCCGCGGCGCCAACATGGGTATCCTGCGCGTCGATCACCCAGACATCCTCGATTTCATCACCTGCAAGGACGATCTCACCAAGATCACGAACTTCAACATCTCGGTAGCGGTGACAGACGCATTCATGCGCGCCGTGCAGCGTGGTGAGCAATACGACACGATCCATCCCCGCACGGGAGAAGTGGTAGGGCAGCTCGATGCGCGCCTGGTGTTCGACAAGGTCATCCACGGCGCGTGGAAGACCGGTGAGCCGGGTGTGTACTTCATCGATCGAGCCAATCGCTACAATCCGGTGCCGCACTTGGGCAGCTACGAGGCAACCAATCCGTGTGGTGAACAGCCGCTCCTCCCGTATGATGTGTGCAACCTGGGATCGATCAACGTTGGGTTGTTCGTCAAGGACGGGGAGGTCGATTGGGACCGGCTGCGCCGAGCCGTCCATCTATGCACGCACTTCCTCGACAACGTCATCGATGCCAACCGCTACCCACTGCCAGAGATTCACGATCTCGCCCAGCGCATTCGCCGAATTGGATTGGGTGTGATGGGGTGGGCCGATCTCCTGATTGGGCTCGGCATCCCTTACAACTCTGACGATGCCGTGGCGCTCGGTCGCCGACTGATGCAGTTCATCGATGATGAAGCGAAGGTGGAAAGCGAGCGCCTCGCGGAGGAGCGGGGAGTCTTTGCAGAATGGGAGCGCAGTATCTGGGGGCCCGACGCGACCTGTGCGCGGGACCCCAAAGGCAACCGGCTCCGTCCGATGCGGCGTCTGCGAAACTGCAACCTCACGACGGTGGCGCCGACGGGAACGATCTCGATCATCGCTGGGTGCGCGTCGGGCATCGAGCCGCTTTTTGCGGTGGCGTTCATGCGCAACCAGGCCGGCGTGCTCATGCCCGACGTCAACGAGGCGTTCGTGGCCATCGCGCGCCGCGAGGGGTGGTACTCAGATGACCTGATGCGCCGTATCGCCGCAGAGGGACACATTCACTTCGACGAAGTGCCCGAACGCTGGCAGCGGGTGTTCGTGACCGCACACGACGTGACTCCCGAGTGGCACATCCGCATGCAGGGGGCGTTCCAGGAGTTCACCGACAGCGCCATTAGCAAGACGTGCAACTTCCCGCAGGAGGCAACCGAACAGCACGTTCGCGAGATCTATGACCTGGCGTACGAGCTGGGCTGCAAGGGTGTGACCGTCTATCGCGACGGAAGTCGGGAGATGCAGGTCCTCTCCACCGGCAAGACGGCCAAGAAGGTGAAAGCGGGATCGGGGGAGTCGGATGCCGGCGTGCCGGCGTCGGTGCAGAAGAAGGAGGTGGCGGAGCTCAAGGCCACGATCGCCGAGCTCGAGGCGGAAATCAAACGCACGCGGAAGGATCTCCACGAGGTTGAGACCGAGAACCTCCAGCGGCGGAAGAAGCGGTCGCGGCCGGAGATGCTGCGAGGCACCACCCGCCGTGTCGAAACCCCGTTGGGCACTATGTACGTCACGCTCACCGAAGACGATAAGGGTCAGGCGTTCGAGATGTTCATCAGCCTCGGGAAGGCCGGTGGGGCACTCATGGCGGACGTCGAGGCGATCGGGCGCTTGATCTCGCTCGCGCTCCGATCCGGCATCCCTATGCAGGAGATCCACCGCCAGCTGCGCGGCATCTCGTCCGATCGCGTGACGGGATTGGGTCCCAACAAAGTGCTGTCGGTTCCCGACGCGATTGGCATCGCCATCGAACGCTGGATGCAGGAGAAGCAAGGCATTCAACAAGACCTGCTGGACGAGGAGCCCACGGTCGACCAGGAAACACCGGCTCCGGTGTCACAGCACGACACGGCGCAAGCTCCGGGCGGCATGATGTTCGAGTACCAACGCGACGCCGAAGTACAGTTCATCGGGGCGTGTCCGGACTGCGGGTCCCAACTCGAGTTCGCCGAGGGCTGCGCAAAGTGTCACGTGTGCGGTTACTCGGAGTGCGGCTGAGCGCTCGATAGGACAGCGATGCAAGCACGCGGGGCGCCTCGGCGCCCCGCTTTTCGTCCCCCCTCGTGTCTTCGTATCAAAGCGGGATCGGCGGCATCGGCTACGGTAGATCATCACCCCACGCTGCTCGATGCACTTCGGCTGATTCCGCCGTCCCCGCTAGCCCGTAGCAATTACGTGTCTTCTCAAAGCGAAATGGTGCCTCAATTATATTCCAGCCAATGCCAATGATTACACGACGGGCGACGACCACTACGTGGGTCGGCGGGGTACCGGTCGGCTCGTGCCATCCGGTGGCGATTCAGTCGATGACAAACACGGACACGGCCGACGTGTCTGCGACGGTCGAGCAGGTAGCCGCGCTGGCGGCGGCGGGTAGCGAGCTAGTCCGGGTCACTGTGAACAACGACGAGGCAGCGGCTGCCGTCCCCGCAATCGTCGCCCGCTTGGCGGATCAGGGTGTCACCGTTCCGATCATCGGTGATTTTCACTACAACGGTCACCTGCTGCTGACCCGGCATCCCGAGTGTGCTCGGGCACTGGCCAAGTTCCGGATCAATCCTGGCAACGTGGGTGGCAAGCGACGAGACGAAAACTTCATCATTATTGTGCGTGTGGCGATCGAGTGCGACAGACCGATCCGCATCGGCGTGAATTGGGGCTCGCTCGATCGGCGCCTGCTGACCGAGTTGATGGACGCAAACGCGGCGCGGCCGGAGCCGCTGGATGCCCGCGACGTGACGTTGCAGGCGATGGTGGAAAGCGCCATGCGATCGGCGCAACTCGCCGAGGACGTTGGCCTCCCACACGACCGCATCGTGCTGTCGGCCAAGATGTCGCAGGTCCAGGACCTCGTGGATGTGTACCGCTTGCTCGCGCCGCTGTCCGACTACCCGCTCCACTTGGGTCTCACGGAGGCCGGGATGGGTTCCAAGGGGATCGTGGCTAGCACCGCTGGTCTCGCCATTCTGCTGCAGGAGGGAATCGGCGACACTATTCGCGTTTCACTCACACCTCGTCCCGGCGGCGACCGCACCGAGGAGGTGCGGATCTGTCAGCAGGTCCTGCAGTCGCTCGGATTGCGAAGTTTCATGCCGCAGGTGACCGCGTGTCCGGGCTGCGGCCGCACCACGAGCACTTTCTTTCAGGAGATGGCCGAGCAGATACAGGAGCACCTGCGCGAACAGATGCCGCGTTGGCGGGTGCGGCACCCCGGAGTCGAGCGTCTCCGCGTGGCGGTGATGGGATGCGTCGTGAACGGACCCGGTGAGTCCAAACACGCGGACATTGGGATTTCGTTACCTGGCACCTTCGAGGAGCCCAAAGCGCCGGTGTACGTGGATGGGGAACTGAGGGTCACGCTGAGGGGTGACGGCATCGTCGATGACTTCATTGAGATTCTCAACCGCTACGTGGAACAGAAATACCCGGCGGACGCGAGCGCCGTGCTCGCCCAAGGGGGTTGATCCGCGGCGATCCCACCGAGTTTCATCAGAAGAGCACTGCATCCCCAAACTCACGTGCCTGACGTGCTCGAAACCGTACTCGCGGCGATACGTGGAGCCCACGGGGTCGTCGTCATTACCGGTGCTGGAATGTCTCAGGAGTCCGGCGTCCCGACGTTTCGCGACGCGCGGACGGGTTTGTGGTCCCAATACGATCCCTCGGAGTTTGCAACCGAGGCGGCGTTTCGTCGTCACCCCTCCCGGGTGTTTGGTTGGTACCTGTGGCGGTGGCGGGTGGCCTGTCAGGCAATGCCCCATGGCGGCTATGGCGCGCTGGTGCGCCTCGAGCACGTTTTCGACGACTTCCTGGTGGTGACACAGAACGTTGACGGTTTGCATCAACGTGCCGGTAGCCGTGCAGTCACTGAATTGCACGGGTCCTTGGGTGCCTTCCGTTGCCTGGACGAGGGGCACCCCTTCGACGCACAGTTACTCGTGGGAATCGACGTGCCCGAGGACGGCGAGGTCGATCCTCCCGCGTGCCCGGCGTGCGGGAGCCCGATCCGGCCCGGGGTTGTGTGGTTTGGTGAGGTGCTCCCACGGGCAGCGCTCAAACGAGCCACGCTGGCCATCGAGGCGTGTGACGTCGTCTGCGTGGTGGGCACGTCGGGACTGGTCTATCCCGCGGCAAGCCTCGCCTGGGCCGCGATCGAACGAGGACGTATCGTGATCGAGATCAATCCCAATCCAACGCCGCTCACCGCTCACGCTTCCGTGGCGTGGCCGGCCAACGCGGGCGCCGCGCTTCCGCTCCTCGTGGATGCGCTCGGGGCCCAGAGTCGTGGTGCATGAGCTACAACCCCCGTTTCCGCCGTACCAAGATCATTGCGACGCTGGGCCCCGCGTCGTCGGAAGAGAACATAGTCCGGGACCTGATTCGCGCCGGCGTGAACATCGTGCGCATCAACAGCTCGCACGGTAATCGGGAGGAGCGGATTCGGTTGATGAACGTGGTGTCGCGGTTGCGTGACGAGCTGCGGCGCCCCGTTGGCCTGTTGGTGGACCTGCAGGGACCTCGCATTCGGGTCGGAACCCTGGAGGCGCCGCGGCAACTCGACGTCGGTGAGAAAATCGTCTTCGCGCCGGAAGACGAGGCCCGTGAGGGAGACATTCCGACCACGTACGAGCAGCTCGCCGATGATGTGGAGAGCGGTGCGTGCATTCTGCTCGACGACGGGATGCTCAACACGGAGGTGATACGGGTGGACGGTCGGCGCGTCCACGCGGTGGTGCGGTACGGGGGCCTGCTCAAGAGCAACAAAGGCATGAATCTCCCGGGGGTGCGTGTCAGCGCACCCGCCGTGACCGACAAGGACAAGAAGGACATCGAAGCAGCGCTGACGCACGGTGCGGATCTGATCGGCGTCTCGTTTGTGCGGCGGGCTGAAGATCTCGAGGCCGTGCGCCGGATCGCATCGACGAGCGTCAGGTTGGTGGCAAAAATTGAGAAAGCGGCCGCGCTACACGATCTCAATCGCATCATCGAGCGGACGGACGCGCTCATGGTGGCGCGGGGCGACCTGGGTGTGGAACTGCAGTTCGAAGAGGTTCCGCTGATCCAGAAACGCCTGATCCGTCTCGGCATCGAACACGCCAAGCCCGTGATCACGGCGACACAGATGCTCGAATCGATGGTGCGCGCGCCGCGGCCCACACGGGCGGAGGCCTCCGACGTTGCCAACGCCATCTTGGATGGCACCGATGCCGTCATGCTGTCCGCGGAGACCGCGGTCGGTGCCTACCCGATCAAAGCGGTGGAAGCCATGACGCGGATCATCCACGAGATCGAGCGGGCGCAGGAGACCCGCGCGATCCCGCGGCGTCGGCGGAGCGATCTGCATGAAAAGACTGACGACGTTGCCTCGGCGATCGCGCTGGCCACCAGTGTGGCGGCGGATACGCTGCATGTTCCACTAATCGTGTGCTTCACGAAGAGCGGGTTTACGGCACGGAAGATCGCGGCCCATCGCGGGACCATCCCGATCGTCGGCTTGTCCACGGATTCGTCGGCGCAGCGCTATCTCTCGATCGTGTGGGGTGTGGTGCCGGTGTTGGCCGACCAAGTGCCGACGTACGATGCCATGCTCGACTGCGCGCGCGATGCGTTGTTGCGAGAGCAGTTGGCGAGTCGTGGTGATCGAATCGTGGTGACCGCGGGGGTGCCGTTCGAGGTACCCGGAACGACCAACTTGTTGAAGGTCGAGACGGTGTGAGCGCGCGACTCGTCGTCTTAGGATCCGGCACCTCGTTTGGCGTCCCCGTCATCGGGTGCGATTGTCCGGTTTGTCAGTCGGATGATCCACGAGACCGGCGGACGCGTGTCGCGGCGATTGTCGAATTCGGAAACACGCGCGTGCTCATCGATACCCCTCCTGAGCTCCGCCTCCAGCTGGTGCGTGCGTGCATCCCGCGGGTGGATGCGGTGCTCTATACGCACGAACATGCCGACCATGTGCATGGTATCGACGATTTGCGGGCGCTGTCGGCACGGCAGGGCGAATTGCCCCTTTACGGGCCACCAGCGACCCTGAAACGCCTCGAGCAGCGATTTCCCTACATTTTCGATGCGAACGTGGTGCCCCCGGAGGGGACGTCGAAGCCCCGCCTCCGGGTGGAACCACTCAGGGCGGGGGCCGAGGTTTCGGTTGCTGGCATGCGCGTGCTCCCCATCGAGTTCGATCACGGCGGCATGCCCGTGTACGGCTATCGCTTCGGCGACCTTGGGTATCTCACGGATGTGAAGCACGTATCGGCGGACGCGTTGGCGGCTCTCGACGGTGTGCGGCTGCTCGTGGTCAATGCGTTGTTCGAGCGCCCGCATCCGACGCATCTGTCGATACCGGAAGCGGTGGAACTCGGTCAGCGGCTCGGTGCTCGTCGGACGGTGCTGACCCACCTCAGCCACCGGTACTCGCATTCCCAGCTGGCCGCGCGGCTGCCGGAAGGGGTGGAGCCTGCTTACGATGGCATGAGTATCCATTTCTGATGACGCAATCGCGGACGCCAATCTTTGACGGCCGATTTGCGGGGCGGTAGATTTCCCCGTGGAAAGTGGGAGGGACAGTGTGGAAGAGCATTCCCGAGGAGAACCAATGAAGCATGTGCGTGAAGAATCACCGGTGATCGTCGTTGAGCGTTCGAGTGGCGGTCTCGGCGCGTTCCTGATTGGCCTGATCGTCGGCGGCGGTCTCGCGTTGCTCCTGGCCCCGCAGAGCGGAGAAGAGACGCGGGAGGTGCTCCGCGAGCGTGGTCGTCGCCTCAAGGAGGCGGCGGGCGCCACGGCCGAGGCATTGCAGGGTAGGGTGGAAGACGGATACGAAAAGGCGCGGACCCGAGTGGAAGAGGGGTTTGAAACGGCGCGTCGCTCGATTGCCGAGACCAAAGCCGGAGCCAAGGATGCGTTGGATGCGGGTAAGGCCGCCGTGCATTCGGCCCGTGACGAACTGGAGCGCAGGCTGCACGAGGCCCGCTCCACGCGGGGCGGCAAGGCCGCTTCGCCGTCGGCGGAATCCGAGGCCTAGTAGGCGAGGTCGTCTCACGATCGTAAGTTGAGCGCACTCACGCGACGGGGTTGGGCGTTTTCGCCCATTGGGTTTCTGCGTCGCGTGTTCGTAGGCGCATACGAGGACAACGTCCTGTTTCTGGCGAGCGCGGTTTCCTTCGATACGTTGCTCGCCTCTTTACCATTTTTCCTCCTCGTCCTTGCCGCCCTCGGCTACGTTGTCGAATCGAGCGGAGCCGCCCTCGACGATGTCTTGCGCATTGTCAATCTGTTGCTACCCTCGACACCGAACTCGACCGATCCGTTCCGCCGTGCCGAGGAGCTGATCGCCGGCATCGTCGAGAGTCGTGGCGAGTTCTCCATCGTTGGTATCCCGCTGTTTATTTGGTTCGCGACCCGCGCGTTCAGCAGCGCGCGGAATGCGCTCAACGAGGTCTTCGACACGGAGGAGTCCCGGCATTATTTCGTGGGGAAGGCCCTCGATTTCGTGCTGGTCGTCATCGCCGCGGCGTTGATCGTTGCGAACACGATCTTCTCGTTGCTCGCGGCCGACGAGCCATGGTTTGGGAGATTCGTCACGCAGCTCTCCACCTTCGCGATCGGTGTCGTGCTGTTCTATCTGGTGTACACCATCGCACCCTCGCGACGCATCCCGTGGGATACCGCGATCGTGGCGGCTGCGGTGGCCTCGTTGGGGTTCGAGATCGCCAAGGGATTGTACGGTGTGTACCTCGCCAACTTCGCCACGGTGGATCGCCTGATCTCCAACGCCAACGCGATCGCGGCCTTGCTCTTCGTCGTGTGGATCTACTTCACCGCATGTGTCTTTTTGCTGGGAGGCGAGGTGGCGGAAACCTACGACTTGATGCGCCGGCAACGAGAGCAACGGGCCGTGCTCGGATGAGGCGCTGGCGGTGACGACGCAGCGCCCCCCCATCGATCTCCGCAGTGATACGGTGACCCGTCCCTCACCCGCGATGCGTCGCGCGATCGCGGAAGCCGAGGTGGGGGACGATGTACTCGATGGTGACCCCACCACCCGCCGGCTCGAGGCGCGCGTCGCCGAGCTGCTGGACATGCCTGCCGCGCTCTTTTTCCCCTCCGGCACGCAGGCGAATCAGACGGCCATCTGGGTCCACACCGAACCCGGCACCGAAGTCATCCTGGAGGCGAACAGTCATCTCGTGCACTTCGAGAAGGCGGCCTTAGCGGCACTCGCGGGGGTCCAAGTCCGCGCCGTGGCCACAGACGACGGGCTGCTGTCGGCATCACACATCCGTGAAGCGTGGCGTCAGCCCTCGCCGCATCTCCCCCGTGTCACCGCCGTAGCGATCGAGAACACCCACAATGCGGCGGGTGGTCGCGTGATGCCGCTGTCCATGTGGGATGCCGTGGTCGCCGAGGCACGCGAGCAGCGCGTACCGCTGCATCTGGACGGTGCTCGGTTGTGGCACGCCGCCGTGGCGCTCGAGGTGCCCCCGGCACGGGTTGCTCGTGGCGCAAGCTCAGTGATGGTCTCGCTTTCCAAGGGGCTCGGGTGCCCAGTTGGGAGTTGCGTAGCTGCTTCGGCGTCCTTCATCGAGCACGCCAAAGAGGTGCGACGCCGACTCGGGGGTGGGATGCGACAATCCGGCGTCCTCGCGGCTGCGGGGCTCTACGCGCTGGAGCACACCCTGCCGTGTCTCGCTGACGAGCACCTGAAGGCCCAGCGCCTTGCCGCCATCCTGAAGGACCATCCTTGGATCCGACCGGTCCCGCCGGACACCAACATCGTCATGTTAGATCTGATCGGTGTGGGCATGACCGCGGCGGCCGCGGTCGCCCGGCTCGCAGAAGCCAGGGTCCTGGTGGTTCCGTTCGGCGCGCGTCGGCTACGCTGCGTGACACATCTGGATGTTTCGCACGACGACGTCGTGTTCGCTGCGGAGACCATCGCTCGGGTATTCGAGAAAGGGTAGCCATGCGCATCATCGTGGTGGGCGCGGGTGAGGTGGGCTTTCACGTGGCGGAACGGCTCGCGAGTGAACAAGAAGACGTGGTGGTGGTGGACGTGAGCGCGGAGCGTCTCGACTACGTCTCGAGCCATCTGGATGTTGCGATTGTCGAGGGGAGTGGTGTGAGCCCTGCGGTCCTCGAGCGCGCGGGACTCAAAGAGGCCAGTCTGCTGATCGCCGTGACCAACGTGGACGAGGTCAATCTGGTGTGCTGCATGAGTGCGCGTGGCACGGCGTCGCTCGTCAAAGTCGCCCGCGTCTCGAATCCCAACTTCTATCTCGAGAAACAGCATCTGCAGCCAGAGCGATTTGGGGTGGACGTGATGATCAACCCCAAGCGCGAGCTTGCCCTTGAGACGATCCGGCTGCTTCAATCGACTGCGGCCACGGACATCGCGGTGTTTGCCGACGGTGCCGTGGAAGTTGTCGCGTTACGCGTTGCCCCGGATGCCCCAATCGCCAACCGCCGGCTCGCCGACATCGGTGGAGACGAGATACATCAATCGATGCTCACGGTCGCGATCGAGCGAGCAGGGGAAACGCTGGTACCCTCCGGCACCACCCGCGTGCTGCCCGGGGATCAGCTCTATGTGGTCGCACCGGCGTCGGACCTGTCGCGTGCGCTTCGATTGTGCGGCCACGAGCCAAGCGCCCTGCGGCGGGTCATGATCGCCGGTGGCAGCGATGAAGCCTTTTATCTCGCACAGCTCCTGCAACATCACGGCGTGCAGGCCATCATGTTGGTCAAGGATCGTGGCCGCGCGCTGGAGCTGGCGGAGAAGCTCGATCAAACGCTGATCCTGCAAGGCAGCGCCACGGACGTCGAGCTGCTCGAGCTCGAGGGTGTTGGGGGCGTGGATGGGTTTGTGACGCTGACCGAGCACGACGAGACGAACATCCTGTCGGCGATGGTCGCGAAGCAGGCGGGAGCCAGGCAGGTCATCACCCTGGTGAATCAGATCCAATACCTACCGGTGGCACGCCGGGTCGGTATCGACGCCGTCGTGAGCCCACGGCTGTCGGCCGCGAACGCGATCCTACGGTATGTACGGCGCGGAAGCGTTACCCGTGTCGCAACGTTTCGGGACAGCAAGGCGGAGGCGATCTCCTTCCATGTCTCGGCGTCCTCTCCATTGCATGGCAAGCCACTCGCGGAAGCAAAGTTTCCCAGCGGCGCCATCGTCGCTGCCATCGTGCGGGGCGACGAGGTGCGAGTGCCACGCGGTCGTGACGTCCTGAAGAACGGCGATACGGCGATCGTGTTTGCTCTCCCCGACGCGGTGCGTGCTGTTACTCGGCTCTTTCCTTCGTGAACATCTTCGAGGTTCTCCACGTTGTCGCTGCGCTGCTCGTGTGGACCGCGGCGGCGATGGTGGTCCCACTCGGCTACGCGGTGAGCGACGGGTTGCTGTGGCCGTGGATCGCATCCATCGTCGTGACCGCGGCGGTTGGAGGGGGTCTGTGGTGGATCACCCGCGGCGACATCTCGATCAACCCGCGCGAAGGCCTTGCGGTCGTCGGGCTCGGGTGGGTGGGGGTTGTGCTCGTCGGCAGCTTCCCGTTCATCTTTACCGGAGTGGCACCCACGATCCCGGCGGCGCTCTTCGAGTCCGTCTCGGGGTTCACGACCACCGGCGCGACGGTCTTTGCGGACATCGAAGCGCTTCCAAACAGCATTCTCCTCTGGCGCAGCGTATCGCACTGGCTCGGGGGGATGGGCATCATCGTGCTCGGCGTGGCGATCCTCCCGATGATTGGCATGGGTGGCGCGCAGCTGTTTCGTGCCGAAGCGCCCGGCGTGCCGAGCGAGCGCCTGAAGCCCCGCATCGCCTCGACCGCCCGCCTACTATGGGGCGTCTATTTGCTCTTCACGGCGCTGCTGGCCGTCGTGTACGTCCTGCTGGGCATGTCGGTGTTCGAGGCTGTGAACCACGCGATGAGCACGCTGGCAACCGGCGGATTCTCGACGCGAACGGCGTCCCTTGGAGCGTTTTCGGGCGCTATCCAATGGGTCACGGTCATCTTCATGATCATCGCGGGTACGAACTTCACGCTGCACTATCGGTTCCTCACGGGTCGACTCAACGCCTGGCTCAGGGATGCCGAGTGGCGCTGGTACGTCGCTGGTACCGCCAGTGCCTCCCTGGTCGTTTTCCTCTCGCTCGGGTTGACCGGAGGAGACTGGGGAGGCGACGTGCTGCGTCGCGCGGTGTTCAACGTGACGGCGGTGCACACCACGACCGGGTTTGTCACGGCCGATTTTGCGCTGTGGCCCGCGGTCTGTCAGGTGGTGCTTCTCGGTCTGATGTTCGTTGGCGCCATGGGGGGCTCGACAGGTGGCGGGTTCAAGGTGGTGCGCGCGGTGGTGGTGCTCAAACACGCGGCGAACGAAGTGCGGAAGACCCTGCACCCCCGCGCCGTCTATGCCATGAAGCTCGGAAACCGTCCCATTCGTACCGACATCCTCCAGAACGTGCTGGCGTTTCTGGCGCTTTACATGTTGACGCACGGGATTGGCACGGTGTTGCTCGCCGCGCTCGGAAATGACATCGTGACTGCCACCAGCGCGTCGCTCGCAGCGATGTCCAGCATCGGGCCAGGGCTCGGCGCGGTGGGGCCGACGGGTCACTATGGTGACCTCGGAAGCCTCGCTCACGTCATCCTATCACTGCTGATGTTGCTGGGTCGGCTCGAATTCTACACGCTCCTGGTGCTGGTCATCCCAGGAGCCTGGTCGCGCTGGGGTGGCCATCTGTAGGCGACTTGGTTCACGCCCTTTGCCGCCGCATGCACCAGGACTAGTTTTCGGGTGCCCCAGGTCCGGAGGGCGCTGGCGCGCGAACCGCGTCAGGACCGTGAAGGTAGCAGCGCTAAGCGATGACGAGCGTCGCTTCGGGGAGCCTGGGGCCTTTTTGCTCTAATGTCACGCACTGCACTCGCCCGTAAGTATCGACCGACCCGTTTTTCGGAGCTCATCGCCCAGGACCACGTCGCAACGGGCCTGGCCGGTGCAGTGATGAAGCACCGGGTGGCCCACGCCTACCTCCTCACCGGTCCGCGAGGCGTGGGGAAGACTACGGCCGCCCGCATCCTTGCCATGGCCCTGAACTGCGAGCGCCGCAACGACGGCGACGGCGAGCCGTGTGGCGCGTGCGACGCATGCCGCCGCATCTGGGCTGGCGCGGCCAATCTGGACGTGGTCGAGATCGATGCGGCGAGCAACCGTGGGGTCGATGACGCCCGGGAGCTGCGCGAACGCGCGATGTACGCAGCAAGCGCCGAGGGTGGCTATAAGGCGTACATCATCGACGAGGCGCACATGCTCACCCGGGAGGCCTGGAATGCGCTCCTCAAGATTCTGGAGGAGCCACCAAGCCGAGTGGTGTTCGTGTTTGCGACAACCGAACCGCAAAAGATCGCCAGCGCTGCCGCGCCGGTTTTAAGTCGGGTACAGCGGTTCGATTTCCGCCGAATCGGTCCCCACGCCATCGTCGAGCGGCTGCGTTACGTGGCGGAGCAAGAAGGCATCGAACTCGAGTCAGACGCTGCGCAGCTGATCGGCCGCGTTGCCGCGGGTGCGATGCGGGATGCCCTGTCGCTGCTCGATCAAACGTTGGTGTTTGGCGAAGGGCCGGTCACGGCGGAGCGGGTGCGTGAGGCACTCGGTCTCATCGACGACGAGGTCTTCGCTCAACTCCTCGACATGATCGTGGCACACCGGACGACGGACGTCTTTCCGTTCGTGGACCGTCTGGTGGAAGCAGGTGCCGACCTGGTCGAGTTCGTGAATGGGGCAGGGGAGGCGCTGCGTGCCCTCATGTTGCGCACGCTCGGTGGGGAGCCGGAGGGGCTCACCGGCGCGTTGCGTGCTGCCGTTGACCGCCACGCCGGCAGTCTCAGCGAGGGCGATGTGCTCCGCATGCTCAAACTCCTGGCCGACGCCGAGCTCGTGATTCGGCGGAGTCCCAACGTACGGCTCCACGTTGAGACACTCCTGATCCAGTGGACGATGTTGGACCGGACGGTGGAGCTGGAAGAGGTGCTCGCCGCTCTGCACGGGCGAGCTATACCGCCGAAAGCCTCACCGCCGCCCGGCCCGGGTCGCGCGGCGCCTCCAGTGAAGCAATCGTCGCAGTCAGCCAGTCCCCCACCGCTTCCGCCGGTGCCGCCGCCTGCCGATGAAGACCCATCGCTTGCAGGTTTGCGGGCGGTGTGGCCGGCTGTGCTGGAAGCCGTTGGAGAGCGCCGCCGGATGGTGCGGGAAGCCTTGGCCCACGCGACGCCCACATCCGTTGAGGATGGGGTTGCGGTGCTGCAGGTGGCCGAGGGCGACGTCTACTTGAGTGGATTACAGCAGCATGCGCATAACGTAGCGGACGCCATTCAGCGGATGACTGGCTGGGTGTTACGCGTCGTGTGCGAGGCCGGTGAACGAACACCAAAGCCGCAACCGGCGTCCGAAGCGCGCCGCCTCGATCGGGCTACCGATCAGGAGGAGCGGCTCAAGCTGTGGCGGGCGAAGGATGCGGCGCTCGACACGGTTGCCGAGGCACTCGATTTGGAGGTGCTGGAGTAATTGCTTGCGGCGCCTCAGGGGCGGGGATAGCTTGCACAAACCACTGATAATGAAGGCTTTGAACGCGACGAAAACCGATGCCTGATTTCTCGCAATTGCTTCAACTCGGTCAGCAGATGCAGGGCCGACTAACCCAAATGCAGACTGAGCTCGCTCAGCGGACCGTGACCGGCTCCGCGGGTGGTGGCATGGTCAAGGCCTCCGCGAATGGGCGCGGACAGATCCGGACCATCAAGATCGACCCAACTGCCGTGGCGGATGGAGATCTCGAGATGCTCGAGGATCTGGTCCTCGCGGCGATCCACGATGCCCAGACGAAGGCCGAAGAACTCTATCGCAGCGAATTGAGCAAGGTGACCGGCGGGATTCCCCTGCCGTTTCAGTTTCCACTCTGAGTGTGTCGGCAATCGACGATCTCACCGGCGAACTCAGCAAGTTGCCGGGCATCGGCCGGAAGACCGCGACACGTCTGACGTACTTCCTGTTGAAGCAACCGCCGGAAGTCGTCGCGCGGCTGACGAACGCCATCCGCGTCGTCTCGGAGCGCGTGCGTCCCTGCGGCGTTTGCGGGAACCTCGGTGAGGCCGATCCGTGCGGTATCTGTACGGACCCGCGCCGGGATACCAGTCTGCTGTGCGTCGTGGAGGAAGCCTCAGATATCCTACCGATCGAGCGGACCGGGGAGTACCGCGGGCTGTATCACGTGCTGGGCGGACACCTCTCTCCGCTCGATGGGGTCGGGCCCGACGATTTGCGCATCGCCGGGCTGCGGACCAGGCTCTCCAACGGTTCCGGGGTCCGCGAGGTGATCGTCGCGACGAATCCGTCGATGGAGGGTGAAGTCACGGCGACTTACGTCCGAGAAGTCTTGGAGGACGCTGGTGTGCGGATCACCCGCATCGCGCTTGGCTTGCCCATGGGCGGCGATCTGGAATACGCCGACGGCGTGACGATTGCACAGGCTTTGGCTGCCCGGCGGGAGATGGCCACATGATGGGGCGTCGGACAAGGGCCGCGCTCATGGCGTTCGGAGTCGGTACCGTAATCGGCGCCGTACTCGCCCAGCATTCCATGGGGAAGTACCGGCGCAACTTGTTTAGCGGTCATCCCTTGCGCCGCCTGTCGGCTCTGGGCTATCTGAACGGGCACCCGAGTGTTGAGGCGGTACGCCTCTTGCGCGATTACCTGGCCTGGGAAGAACATCCTATTCTGCGCCGGCGAGCGGAATCCATCGTTCGTCGTATGGAATCGAAACTCGGCTGAGACGAGATATTCATGGCTGGTGC
The DNA here is from genome assembly GCA_041577295.1 of Gemmatimonadales bacterium. Lineage (GTDB taxonomy): Bacteria > Gemmatimonadota > Gemmatimonadetes > Gemmatimonadales > GWC2-71-9 > JBDHDH01. Next base: position 38,992 of record JBFGJG010000023.1, on the reverse strand, counting down.
TGGCACCTGGTCGATTGACGAACGGGATTACCACAGGATCACCGAGCAGCTCACGACCTTCCTCAAGGAGTCGAACGCTCGGTGTGCTCTGCTCGTGGACCGCACAGGGCAGCTGTTGGCGAACGCCGGGGAGCGGCTCTCGTTCGACCCCACGGCGTTCGCATCATTGACAGCCGCCGATTTCAGCGCCAACGATCAATTGGCCAAGATGATCGGCGAGCCGGAGTTTGCCTCGCTGTTCCATCAGGGCGAGCGCGAGTCGATGTACTTGGCGGACATCGCGCGACGAGTCATCCTCGTCGTGCTCTTCGATCAGCGAACAACCGTAGGCATGGTCCGACTCCGTGTAAAGCAAACGGTAATCGAGCTCACCAGGCTCTTCGAGGAGATGTTCAGCCGAGCCGCTTCGGCCGGCGACCACGCCCGGCGGCCCGGCGCGGGACTCCTCGAGGGTGCTGAGGACGAGATCGATCGACTCTTCGGAGAGTGAGCCGGAGCGTAGTCTGATATGTCGATGATCAACTACGCGTCCAGGGAGATCAACTGCAAGTTGGTCTACTACGGACCTGGGCTAGGTGGGAAAACCACGAACCTCGAGCACATCTACGGCAAACTGGCGCCGGACACTCGAGGCAAGATGGTCTCGTTGGCCACTGAGACCGAGCGCACGCTCTTCTTCGATTTTCTCCCCGTAGATTTGGGCACCATCCGCGGCTTCAAGACGCGCTTCCATCTCTACACGGTCCCAGGTCAGGTGTATTACAACGCCTCCCGCAAGCTGATCCTCAAAGGCGTGGACGGCATCATCTTCGTGGCGGACAGTCAGACGGAGCGCATGGAAGCGAACATCGAATCCATGCAAAACCTCTACGATAACATGGCGGAGTACGGATACGATCTCACCAAGATTCCCTTCGCCATTCAGTACAACAAGCGCGATCTCCCCAACGCCGCCGCCGTGGCGATGCTGCAGGATGCTCTGAACCCCGGATGGCCGGTGGACGACGCCGTCAAGCAGAGATCCATCCCGGATCCCTGGCATCCCGGCGAGATGCTGGTGCAGCAGATGAATGGAACATGGATCGAGCGCGTTCCGTACTTTGAATCGGTGGCCATCACGGGAGATGGGGTGTTCGACACGCTCCGAGCCGTCGCCAAGATGGTGCTCAAATCGTTGAGTTAGGAGTGACAACCCAGTCTGGGATTTGGACCCTACCAAACATCTTGACGATCGCCCGGATAGCGCTCGCCCCGGTGATCGCCCTTCTCCCGTTCATCAACGGGTATCAACCAAAGCTCATCGCGTTCGTCGTATTCCTCATCGCCGCCGTGAGCGACATCTACGACGGCCGGCTCGCAAGGGAGCGCGATCAGATTACCGACCTGGGGAAGCTGCTCGACCCCCTGGCGGACAAGCTGCTCCTGGTCGCCACCTTGATCCCCATCTACTGGATCACGCGCTATCCTATGCGCGAATACGAAATCCCGTGGTGGGGAAGTCTCCCGCTGTGGGTTGCCATCCTGCTCATCGGTCGCGAAGTCTTGATGACGATCTTTCGACAGGTCGCCAAGCGACGGGGGGTCGTGATCGCCGCGGTCGGAGCGGGCAAGGCCAAGACCATCGTGCAGGACATCTTCATCGGCGCGACCATCGCCTGGTTTGCGTGGAAGGACATGCGGGTAGCGTTCGGCTGGGAGCGCGGCTGGTTGGGCGCGCTCTGGGATCGCTTCCACGGCGGCGTGGTTGCGATCACCTTGGGGATCGCGGTGCTGCTGACCGCCTACTCCCTGGGCGTCTACATCTATCGATACCGCCGGCTGTTTGGCAGCTCGCCGGTTGGGGGTGGCGCCCCTGGCGATGGACCTTGAGATCGTAACCATCGGCACCGAGCTTCTCCTCGGCTTCACACTCGACACCAACGCAGCGAAGATCGCCCAGACCATGGCCGGGATGGGCGTCCGCGTCGTACGGCACAGCACCGTCGCCGATCGAGCGGAGGACATTCACGACGTCGTGCAACAAGGCCTACAGCGCGCCGGACTGGTGATCGTCACCGGCGGTCTCGGCCCAACTCGTGACGATGTCACAAAGAGCGCAGTGGCGCGGATCTTCGACGCTCCTCTCGTGCTGGACGAGGACTACCTGCGAAACCTCGAGGAACGGTTCGCGGCATTTCGGCGTGGACCAATGCCCGTCTCCAATCGCTCTCAGGCCGAGGTGCCCCGCGGGGCGAGGATACTGCCCAACCCTCGTGGCTCAGCTCCCGGTCTGTGGCTCGAGGGGAAGCCTGGCATCGCCATCCTCTTGCCCGGCGTCCCCCATGAGATGGAGGGTCTTTTACGAGAGGAGGTCGTGCCCAGGCTCGAGCAGCGCTTTGGGGTCGGAGGCTCGCGCCGGGTCACGCGGTCACGAACATTGCGCACAACCGGGATCTCGGAATCCGCGTTGGCGGATCTGCTGGGTGACCATGAGGCCTCCCTGTCATCGGTATCCCTTGCGTACTTGCCGCAGGGGATCGGTGCTGACTTGCGATTGACAGTGTGGGACGTGCCATCCGATGAAGCGGAGCGTCTCCTCCAGGACGCACGCGACCGGCTGCTGCCGCTTCTCGGGCCCTATTTTTACGGAGAAGAGGGCGTGGATCTCGCCGCCGTGGTGCTAACGGCGCTGCAAGCCAGCGGGCTCAAGCTCAGCATCGCCGAATCGTGCACGGGTGGTCTGCTCGGGGCACGCGTGACCGCGATTGCCGGGGCGTCTGCAGCCTTTGCTGGGGGCGTGGTGTGCTATTCGGACGCGTCCAAGATTCGCGAGCTCGGTGTCGCGCCTGCAGTCATCGCACGACATGGCGCGGTGAGCGAAGAAGTGGTGGTCGCCATGGTGCGGGGAGTCGCCCAGCGTTTCGAGACGGAGACGGCTATCGCCATCACCGGAATCGCCGGGCCGGGTGGCGGAAGCAGCGGGAAGCCGGTGGGCACGGTCTGGCTCGCCGCGCGAGCGCCTGGAAGCGAGCGAGCCATGCGGGTTGTTTTTCCGGGTGGACGGGCCTGGATACGCAAGCGGAGCGCGCAGGCGGGACTCGATCTGTTGCGTCGCATGTTGCTCGTTGAAGCAGATGCGGGGCGTCAGACGTAGGGTTGAGAGACCCTCTCCCATCAGTCATTCTGGCAGATGGCTGCTGGTACGCCGATTGCGATTCTTGATGTAGATTTCACTGTAAGCCTGAGAATGGTAAGTGGTTGTACATCATAGAATAATGGGAAACACATGACTGAAACTCGAATGCCCGGCGAGCACGAAGCAGGAGACGGTCAGATGGGCCCTGCCGATGAGGCGGCTGCGGCCTACACCTCACCTCCCAGGGAAGACGGCGGCGGTCCCGAGCCGGAGATCGCGCAAGGAGAAGCCGAGACCAGCCAAGGTGGTGCAGCGCTGGTCGAGCCTCCCCAACAGGCGATTCAACGTCTTACAGACGAACTGGACGCGACCAAGGACCGTTACCTCAGGCTTGCGGCGGAATTTGACAACTACAAGAAGCGCACGGTGCGCGAGCGGAGCGAGATGCGCGGGCGTGCGCAGGCGGAGGTGATTGCCAATACGCTGGACGCGCTGGATGACCTGGCACGCGTGTCGGATCTGGATCCCACGGCGGCCACGGTGCAGGACGTCCTGGCCGGTGTGGAACTCGTCGAGCGGAAGCTCTTGCGCGAGCTGGAGAGCGCGGGGCTGAAGCGGGTGGGGGCGGTTGGCGAGGATTTTGACCCAAACCATCACGAAGCGATCGGTTCCGTCCCGGCGACCGGTCCTGAGGACGATGGCACGGTGGCCGCCGTGATGCAGGTGGGGTACCGATTCGGCGACATCCTGCTTCGTCCGGCGCGGGTGCAGGTTGCCATGTTCTCCGAATCGGCGGATCAGGACCAGGAGGTTCGAGGGTAGGGATGCCCGCGGTGAAGGACTACTACCAAGTGCTTGGCGTTAACGAGAGCGCCACGAGCGACGAGATCAAGAAGGCGTATCGGCGCTTGGCGAAGCAGTACCATCCCGATGCCAATCCCGACAACGCCACGGCAGCTGACCGGTTCAAGGAGATCTCCGAAGCCAACTCCGTGCTGAGCGATCCTGCCAAGCGGAAGCAGTACGATACGATGCGGAAGCTGGGCGCGTTTGGGGTGGGGTCGCAGGGCGGGTGGAGCGGTCGCAGTCCGCGCGGTGGTGGGGGCACGTCGTTTCGTTTCGAGGATCTGGACTTTGGAACCGGGCCGGGCGGATCGTTTGGCGGGTTTGGCGGCCTTGGAGATCTGTTCTCCTCGATCTTCGGCCGCGGGCGCCGAACGAGCACTCCCGAGCATATTGAGAGAACCGTCGAGGTTCCGTTCAAGGTGGCGGCGGTGGGTGGAAAAGTCCCGATCACCGTCCAGATCTCCGAGGCGTGCCCCACCTGTGGCGGATCGGGAGCGGCACCGGGGGCCAAGGTCAACGTGTGTAGCGAGTGCAGCGGCCGCGGCACGGTGAGCTTTGGTCAGGGCACGTTTGCCGTGAATCGTCCCTGCCCGGCTTGTCGAGGGCAGGGCAAAGTCGCGAGCGAGTCCTGTAAGAAGTGCAGCGGCAATGGAGAGGTCACCCTCCCCAAACGCATCCTCGTCACGGTTCCAGCCGGAACGGCATCCGGCGATCGCGTGCGGTTGAAGGGACAGGGACAGCGCGATGCGGGTGGCGGTCCGCCGGGCGACCTGTTGGTGACCTTCCAGGTCCAAAACGATCGATTCTTCCGGCGCGAGGGGTACGACATCTATTGCACTGTTCCACTCAATCTCGCCCAAGCCGTCCTCGGTACCAAGATTCGGGTGCGAACGCTCGAGGGGAAGCACGTCGTGTTACGGATTCCTCCGGGAACGCAACCCGGTCGTAAGTTCCGCATCCGGGGCCAGGGGATCGAGCGGAATGGTCGGCGTGGAGATCAGCTCGTCGAGGTGGACGTCCGGATTCCGGACGAGCTCACCAGCGAGCAGCAAGAGCTCCTCAAACAGTTTGCAGCCGCGGCGGAACTGAAATACTGAGCTACAGTGCGTCGTACGTGAGGGGTTTTCCTCCCTACTCCCCGTTCCTCCACCGCGTTGTGTCCGGCCTGATGCCGCCCATGCGGTCCACAGCGAACGTTGCATAAGGGCCTGGGATCGACCAGCGGAGCACCTCACCAGTCGTGGGCGACAGGCTAAACACGACAAACGTGTTTCGGTTCTCCTCGCCTGCGAGGACGTGGTAACGCCCTTGCGCATCCACGGCGAGGTCGGCGACGAACGCGCGCTCGTGCCATGGCCAGGGTAGACGCCACCGCAGGTTCCCGTTCGCGTTGTACAGGGTGAGCGATTTGCCAGGGAGCGCGTGCAACACGCCACCAGCCGCCGCCACAAGGAGTCCGGGTCGCTCGGCCTGTTCGGTGATCGTGAACGTCGAAGCGGGTCCATCGGACGGCAGGGTCACCAAGCGGTCGTCCAGCGCTTCCAGGACGATGCGCCCATCCGGGAGGATGGCGAACTGATGCGGTGCCGACACCAGGGTATCGACGATGATTCGCGTCGCGAGATTGCCAGTCGACGAGAAGATCGCAATGGAGGCCTCACCATCGCGCGCATCCGATACGTACCAGCGACCGCCGAGTTCTTGGATGTGGAAAGGACTGAAAAGTTGGTTGCGCCCGAGCGTATCGGCGTTCCGCGACCGGCGGTCGAGCACCACGAACCCCTCGCTACCGGGGCGAGTCACCGCGAAGAGCGAATCATCCGCCGGTGCAACGGCGCGTCCATCGACGAAGATGAGATCTCCAGGCGGCGCCGGCGCGTCGCACGCCGCGAAAACCGCGACGGCGAACGCGCCGGCTAGGAGGCGGTGAGCCTCTCGGTTCACCTAGTCGAGTGCGAAGAGCGGCACTCCGAGGATTCGGTGGGCAGGCCGCATGAGCTTGCGAACCACATGCTCGATCCGCTCCATGAGTTGGAACATGTTGCGGATGGCCTGCTTTTCGTCTTCGGTAACTTCTGAGCCGTCTTCATGCGTGATGGACCACTCGTCACGATTGGCCTGAATGTTGATTGGATTGTCGCTGCCTGGCAAGACGAGCTGTCCCGTAATACCCGCTTCGGTGACGGTCAACGTGAGCTTGATCTCCTCGCGCTCGTTTTTCACCGAGAGCATGAGCTGCACCCCATCGACTTCGGGTCCCGCCAGGGCTGTGAAGGTGATGGTGATGCCGCTGTCCACCGATTCGAGCTCGTAATTCAGCTCGAGCCGCTCATTCTCGGAGATACGCTGCTCGAGATCGAATTCCAACCGGCGGTTGCCGTCGTCCACGAATCCAAGCGCGCGGAACACGATCGTCACGCCGCCGAGCACTTCAACCGAGGCGCTCGCCCGATAGTCGATCACCGGGCTGTCGGGGGCGCTGTTCATGACGACGACGATGCGCATCGCGTCTTCGGCCGGTGTTGACTCATCCATGAAGTCGGCGTATCCGACTTCCTGCTCGACGATCGGTCGCTTGAAGACCGGATCGAGAGCGTAGAGGATGAACCGTACGCCGTTCGCCGGCGCTCCTCCCCGGTCCGGATCCTCAGGCTCGTACTGCTCCGTAGCCGCGTTGTACACCATAGTCTTGCCGAGGAGGTCGGCCGGAAGAATCACCGCAGGCTCGGCAGAGCTGAGGTATGGTGCCGCGGCAGTCCGCACGCGCTCTAACCGTGCCGCCAGCCCCTCGCCGTTGGCCCCGGGGTTGAACGGTGCGGCGGACTGTAGCAACACACCGGCAGCCGTTCCGGCCAGAAATGGTGTCGTGGTCTCGAGAATCTCGAGACTTGGCAACGCTGGGTTGCTCTCGAGCGACTGCGTCACGCTCTGCGCTTGTTGGTTTGCCGACACAGCGTCGAGCGGTTCCAGCGCATCCGGACCGATTGCATCCGTACACGCCGACAGCGACAATGCTACGACCGGTACAAACGCAATCGATGACTTGAATACTCTCCTCATATATCTCCTCCTGCGAAGGCTCAGGCTTCACTCACGGTGGTCAACCTAACCCTCAGCAGTCGATGATCGCGGTGACCGGGATTACGCGTGACAGTTGAGCGCTGACCGCGTGTCGAGCCATTTGGTCGCGGTTTGTCGAAGAATCACGCACGCTTCTTCACGTTTGCGCACGCATCTGCAGACGCGGTCATCCATCACGTTGATCCCGTGCAGCGCGCGCGCGACGAAGCATGGAGTAGGATCGACAGCGGTGGGTAGCCGGAGATTCGCGCTGCCCCGCATGGAGAATGACGCAGGGCACCAGGGGCGCCTGAGGGGGGCGAAGGAGCCTCCCATTGCTCAAGTGGTCGTAAGTTATTATCTATAGCGGCGTTACGTCATATGCGGATGCAGTCAGGACGGATGAATCCGGTCCGTGGCCCTCGGGCTGACCCCTCCCAGGGTGATCACGGTGACGACGTGGGGCCCCCCGCCCAGGGGGGGGACTGTCGTCCCAGCAGAGCAAGCCTCCGACGGGTTCGCGGGCAGACCGGACTTCCCCCCTCCTGGGAGTCTGCGGGGGGCGGGGAACCGCAATTTGCGAACCATATCACAGATACCGTGGACACCCAATCAACACACTGTACAGGCTGCACCAGGGCGCCCGGTCACTCAAGGGCCGGCACCCCGCGGGCGATGATCTCACTAATTAGGACGAAAACCGGTGCCCTATGATAGATGACGCGAGACGATGGTACTGTCAGGGACTCTCGCTCCAAATAGACGCCCTCGATCAGGCGACCCGAGCTCACAAAGCCGGGGAGCCTGGGGCACCCCAGTCACTCAAACGGCTCGCTCGTGGTCTGAGGGACTCGGGCCAGTGTTTTGGCTTCTCCGAGATCAGCGAAGCGGCCAGCGAGCTGCTCGAATCGGAAGACGGCGATCTGGGTGACACCGCGGTACGGCTGCTCGACACGCTGCGGACCGTCACGGCGGTGGTGGATACCGCAGTGGTGCGGATTCTCTATATCGGGGCCGATCAGGCGGTGGCGCGGGCGCTCACGGCAGCGTTGAGTGACCGGCACCGCGAGGTCATGGTAGCGCTCACGGCGGAGCAGGCCGAGCACGTGCTGGACGATCACGAGGTAGGGCTCATCCTGTTGGACCTCGTGTTGCCCGACCGAGACGGACGTGATGTGTTGACGAGTCTTCGACACCGTCCAGACACCGCGGGGCTGCCGATCTTCATGCTCGGTAAGCCTTCGGGTGATGCCGTTCGATCCGAGTGCTTTGCGCTCGGCGCTGACAGTTTCGTCAGGCGGCCGATGGATGCGTCGGCCGTGGCGCCGGCGGTGGTGAGCGCGCTTCAACGGTTTGGCGAGATCCGGTCGGAGCCCCGTCGCGACCCGGTCACCCACTTTCTGAATCGGGCAGCCTTCTCAGAGACCTACGAGTATCACGCGTCCCTCAGCGCCCGCAACAAGGCACCGCTTTCGGTGGCCGTTGTGAGTCTCGATCGCACGGCGCCTGGTCGCGACCCCAGTGGATCGGGCGATGCCGCAGCCCGGAGCTTCGCCCAGGCGTTGTCGAAGTCGTTGCGTGAGGTGGACGTGATCGCGCGATGGGGAGGAGACGACTATGTGGTGCTCTTCCCTGGGACCGCGGTGCGGGGAGCTACTATCGCGCTGCGCAAGGCGTTGAAGTCGCTGGCCGATACGATCGCCGAATCGGATCAACACATGGTGGCATCGTTCACCGCTGGGGTCGTGGCAGTGTTGGAAGGTGCGGCGCTGCCCGAAGTGATCGCCGAAGGCGATCGCCTGCTCTACATCGCGCGGGCCAGCGAGCAGGAGCGGGTGGTCTCGAGCGAGGATGCACCTGCGAAGCAGACGCGCATGATCGTTCTCGCGGAAGACGATCAGGTCACGGCGAACGTCATCCAGCACCGGTTGGCGCGCGAGGGTTTCCAAGTGCGTCATTTTCCGTCCAGCACGGAGCTGTTGGCCAAGGTCGATGATCTGACCGAAGCGTCACTCTTCATTCTCGATGTGAAGCTGCCCGGCATGGACGGATTTCAGCTATTACAGCGGCTTCGCGAGCGTCCGGAGTTCCGTGAAGTGCCTGTGCTCATGCTGACGTCGTTGGGCAGTGAGCACGACATCGTGCGTGCGTTCCAGCTCGGGGCGAATGACTACATGACGAAGCCGTTTTCCAGCGCCGAGTTGAAAGCCAGGATCCACCGTCTGGTGGAGGCCGCGCGGGCGGCCACCCGGTGACGGCGGACGATGGCATCCGTAGGCAAATGGTGTTGCCGCGTCTGGAGGTTGCGTGATCGACGGCGCAAGCGCGATCCAGTTGCCGTTTTCCGCGGTGATGGACGAGCGGGTCTTTCTGCTCCTGAGCATTGCGATCGGCGCGCTGTTCGTGGTGACGCTCATGCTCGCTGCGATCACCTTGCTGCTCCGTCTGAAGAACGTGCGAACTGCCGCGAAATGGGAGCGACTCGAGTCCCGTTGGGAGCCCAAGATTCTGCAGGTGATTTCCGGGGAGCAGAGTCCCGCCACGGTCCGGGAGTTGGTCGAACCAGACGAAGAACTCTACTTCGTGGATCTGGTGCTGCGCTACGCCCGACGCGTGCGAGGCGCCGATCGAACGAAGTTGCGGCAACTCGCGGCTCCGTACCTGGATCAGGTGGCGAAGCGAGCGACCGGTGCGGACGCTGAGCGGCGCGCGCGCGCCGTTCAAACCCTGGGAGAGTTGGGGTTACCGTCACACGCCGACACGGTGGTTGCGGCGCTCGATGATCGATCTCCTCTCGTCGCCATGATCGCAGCCCGCGCGCTGGCGAAGAAAGAGACGCCGCAGTTTGCCGACGCGGTGCTGGCCCGGCTGCATCGTTTTACCAGCTGGCGGCCGAGCTTTCTCGCCTCGATGCTCTCCTCGATGGGTCCCGAGGTGGCTCCCGTACTGCGCCGCACGCTCGAAAACTCCGCCATCGATCCGGAGGTGCGGGCCATTGCCGCGACGGCGTTGCGGCATTTGCACGATCTCGACGCAGCCGCCGTTGCCGCGAAGGTGATCGAGTCGGAAACCCAACGTGACCTGAGCGCGTCCTGTCTACGACTGCTTGGGACCGTGGGTGGACCCGCGCATCTTCCTATTGTGCGCCGCCAGATGGCATCCCCCGACTTCGTCGTGCGCGCTACGGCGGCTGCCGCGCTGGGCACGCTGGGCGAGCCGGGCGATCTCGACCAGCTGCGACGGCTGGCGGTCGATGATGAGTCGCACTGGGTGGCAATCAACGCGGCACGGGCACTGCGAGAGGCGGGCGACGTCGATGTCTTGCGCAAACTGGCCAGCTCGGGGCACGACCGGGCGTCGGTGGCCGTGCAGGTGCTGGCGGAGACACAAGAATGATTGGCGGCATCGCCCAAGGCGTGCTCGAGTTCTTCAACATCGTGGTGTTGTCGTACTTCGTCCTTCTGAATACGACGTACCTATTCACGAGCTTGGTCGCCTTTCAGGCGCTGAAAAAGTATGCCCGTCGCCTGAAATCGCTGGATATCCGGGAGTTGATCGCGTCCGCCGGCGCTCCACCCATCACGATCATCGTTCCCGCGCACAACGAAGAGCTGACGTGCGTCCACTCCACTGAATCGCTGCTCGCGCTCAACTATCCACAGTACGAGATCATCGTCGTCAACGATGGCTCCGCCGATGCCACTATGGATCGTATGCGGGACTCTTTCGATCTCAAACCGGCAGCACGGCTCCCAACGGCGGAGCTCGCCACAGCGACGGTTCGGGGCATCTACCGCAGCCGCCAATATCCCAACCTGTGGGTGGTGGACAAAGAAAACGGCGGGAAATCGGACGCACTGAACGCCGGCATCAACATCTGCGTCACACCGTTCTTCTGCGCAATGGATGCGGACACCTTGCTCGAACGGGAAGCGTTGACCAGGATCATTCGGCCATTTCTCGAGGATGGCTCGACCGTCGCTGCCGGCGGCATCATCCGCATCGTCAACGGCTGTACAGTCCGCAACGGCGTGGTCACCGACGTACGACTGTCCAAGAACTATTTGGCACGTCTCCAGGTACTCGAATATTTGCGCGCCTTCCTAGCCGGCAGGATGGGTTGGTCCGCGCTCGACGCTACACTCATCATCTCCGGTGCGTTTGGACTGTTCCGACGCTCGATCGTGGTGGATGCCGGCGGCTTCTCCAGCGAGAAGACGACGGGACGCACCGTAGGCGAAGACATGGAACTCGTCGTCCGTCTCCATCACCACTGCCGCGAAAAGAACATTCCCTATCGCATCACGTTCATTCCGGATCCGGTAGCCTGGACGGAGTGTCCCGAGCGATTCGGTCCGCTGGGCCGGCAGCGCGACCGGTGGCAGCGTGGGCTCGCGGAGAGTTTGTCCCGGCACATCCGCATGTTGTTCAACCCACGGTTTGGCAAGGTGGGGTTCATGGCCTTCCCCCACTTCTTCTTCCTCGAACTGTTCGGACCCGTGGTGGAGTTCACGGGGTACATCGTGTTTGCGCTGACCGTGTTGCTGGGCATGGCGTCGACACTATACGTCCTCGCATTCTTCATGGTCGCGTACATCTTTGGAACCGCGTTATCGATAGCGGCGGTTGGGCTCGAGGAGCTCACCTTCCGGCGGTATCCCCGCTACAGTGATCTGCTACGTCTCTTCTGGCTCGCGATGTTGGAGCACATCGGGTTCCGCCAGCTGCTGGCGTTCTGGCGCGTTCGAGGCGTCGTTTCCTCGTGGCGTCGGGGCAAGGGTTGGGGTGAGATGAAGCGGCGCGGCTTTACTGTCGAAACAATCGATCCTAGCTCAGTGACGAATAGCTGACGCGGAAGACTTGCGCGGCGCGCTCCAGCGATTGCTGGTCTCCCATCAACACCACGGTATCTCCCGGCTGAAAGCGAAAGTCCGGGTCCGGCGTGTAGCGTGCCACGCCGTCTCGGATGACCGCCAGCACGATCGCGCCCGTTTCACGCCGCAGGCTCAGTGACACGGGGTTCTCGCCAACGGCCCGTGCTCCTGGTTCCACCTGGATGGTGTCGAGCGCGTCGTGGACGCCGATGTGCTTGAGGGCATCGAGCTGAAGATCGGGAAGGGTCAAGCCGCGCAACATCTCGTACCGTTCACCGCGGACTGCGCGGACCTCGCGATCGATCACGTTTCGTGGCACGCCATACAGCCTCAGCACCCGGGCAAAGATCTCGATGGACGTTTCGAACTCCTCGGGGACGACCTCATCAGCGCCGAGCTTGGTGAGCTCCTCGACCGCGGCTACATAGCGCGTGCGGACGATGATGCGCACCGAGGGACTGAGCGTGCGCGCAATGGCGGCGCCGCGGCGTTCGTCTGCCGGTGCCGAGATGGCGAACACGAGGATGCGGGCCCGTTCGATCCCCACCCGCTCGAGCACCTCCCGGCTGGTGCCATCTCCAAAGAAAATCGGCTCGCGCTCCATGCGAGCGCGGCGAACGGCCTGACCGTTCTGCTCCAGAATGATGTATCGAATGCCAGCGGCTTTGAGCACACGCGCGAGGTTCCGCCCGTTGACGCCGTAGCCAACGATGATGACGTGATCGTCGAGGGTGGCCACCGACTGCTCGTCGTGCGGCAAAATCTCGAGCGCCGGGAGGTTGGCGAGCCGACACACTCGTCTGGCGATCGGTCCTGCACCAGCGATCGCGAACGGTGCCGCTAGCATGGTGAGAATGCTGGCACCGAGAAAAACCTGATACTCGCTCGGTCCGAGAAGGCCGAGCGGAGCCGCGACCCCTGCCAGCACGAAGGAGAACTCGCCGACCTGGGCCAGGCCCAGACCGGACATCACGCTCACCTCTGTGGAACGGCGGAGGGACCGCGTGGCGATCCCGGCGATAACGGTTTTGAGAGCGAAGACGAGGAGCGTAGTCCCGAGGATCAGCCCCATGTTGGCAACGACGAACGCGATGTCCAGCAGCATGCCGATCGAGATGAAAAACATCCCCGTGAATGTGTCGCGGAATGGGAGCACGTCGGAGAGCGCCTGCATGCCGTATTCCGATTCGGAGATGACGAGGCCCGCGATGAACGCGCCCAGAGCGAGTGAGAGCCCAAAGCTCGCCGTCACGTAAGCGGCCCCAACACCAAAGAACACGATTCCAAGCGTGAAGATCTCGCGATTTTCGAGGCCGACAACGCGTTCGAGCACCCACGGGATCGCGATTCGCCCCCCGAGGACGAGCGCTCCGACCACCGCCAGGCTGATGCCGATCGCCTTCGCGGCGCCGATCAAGCCGCCACCGGTGCCCGCCAGCAGCGGCACGAGCAGCATCAGGGGCACTACGCAAAGATCCTGGAACAAGAGGATAGCGACCACCACCCGCCCATGAGGCGTGTCCAGCTCGCCACGGTCTTTGTAGAGCTTGAGAACCACGGCCGTGGACGACAGGGCCACGAGCGCGCCGTACACTATGGCCTCACGCCAGGAGACGCCCAGCACGGCGGCGATGCCCGCCACCGCGGCCAGCGTTCCGCCAACCTGAAGCAGCCCACCCTGGACGAGGAACCGCCCCAAGCGGATGATGCGAGCGAGGGAAAGCTCGAGTCCGATCGTGAACAGGAGCAGGACGACGCCAATCTCCGCCAACTCGGCCACGCTTTCGGGTCCGCGGATCAGCCGCAAGGCGTGCGGGCCGATCACCATGCCCGTCACCAGGAATCCGACGACCGTGGGAATCCGGAACCGGTGGGCCAGCGCGACCACCGGCATCGCGACCGCGACGAGGATCACGAGGTCGCGCAGGATCGTGATGTCGTGCATGGGGAGAGAATATACCTGCGGCCGGTCACTTGACGGGCTACATTAGCAGCGGGATTGGCGGGATTGGCGGGATTGGCGGGATTGGGTCGAGGTGTGAAACATGGTCGAGCGACAAGCGAAGGTCATCAAGGATTCCTGGACGTACGATCTGCCGGCCGTGTTCGGGCACCGGGATATCACACCCGATGTCGAGGCGCTGGTCGCCGGGGCCGTTGTCGACGTTGGTCTCCTGTCGGTCACCCTGGTTGGGTCGACCGGAGCGATCACGACGATCGAGTACGAGCCTGGCGCGCTCGCAGACTTGGAGCGTGCCTTGGAGGCGTTAGCTCCGGTGGAGGGACACTACGAGCACAACGCTCGTTGGGGTGATGGGAACGGCTTCTCGCATGTTCGGTCGGCGCTACTCAAGACGTCCCTTTCCATACCGATCATTGGTGGGCGTCTGCAGTTGGGAACGTGGCAACAGCTCGTCGTGATCAACCTCGATAACCGCCGTCGTTCACGCAAAGTGGTCGGGGTGGTCATCGGAAGTGAGTGAAGCAGGGCGGGGTAGCTAGCGCTTGCCGACCCAGACCGCGGCCTTATTCGTCCCGATGAACGCGTTTGCTGCCCACCCGGTCACACTAACGATGATGGACGCGAGGATCGCTGGACCGAGGCCAGCGAGGTGGAACGACGGCATGAGCCACGCCACCCCCATGACCATGAGGCCGTTGATCACGAGCAGAAAGAGCCCGAGCGTCACCAGCGTGATCGGTAGCGTGAGAAAGATCACGATGGGGCGGACCACCGCATTGGCGAACCCCAGGAGGAGTGCTGCGAGGAATAGCGCTACGGCGTTATCGAACCGCACGCCGCCCAAGAGGACATCGGCGAGCCAAAGACCGATCGAGGTAATGAGCAGTCGAGCGAAGAATCCCATCATACGAACGTCACCCTACGGAGTGGACACCCTCCGAGTTTCGATGGCGTTGCCACGAGGCGCAACCCCCGGCATCGCACCGCCCGCGCTCGTATCGTGGAGATAGCGGTCGCGTTTCAGGCAGCGGCGTTCCACATCAACGGACGGTGCATCGTCGGCCCGCTCGAGCTCGATGTTCGACGTGGTGAACGGCTGGTCCTGTTGGGCCGAAGCGGATCGGGAAAGACCACGACGCTCCGGCTGATCAATGCGCTCGTGCTACCGACAGCTGGGACCGTGCTCGTGTCTGGCACCGCAACGACCGATTGGGACGTCGTGCGCCTCCGACGATCGATCGGGTATGTCATTCAGGAGGTTGGCCTCTTCCCACACTTCACCGTCGCACAGAACGTGGGACTCGTGCCCCGATTGGAGGAATGGACCGCCGAGCGGATCGAAACCCGGGTCGCGGAACTCCTCCGCCTCGTGGGGCTCGAGCCGCACCGCTTTGCGACGCGGTTGCCACACGAGCTGTCCGGTGGCCAACGGCAAAGAGTCGGCCTGGCTCGTGCGCTTGCGGCTGATCCGCCGCTGCTCCTGTGTGACGAACCGTTCGGCGCGGTCGATCCCATCACGCGGGCCGACCTCCAGCGCGAGTTTCGTGTCCTGACCGACGAGCTCGATAAGACCGTCGTGTTCGTCACGCACGATCTGGACGAGGCGATGCTCCTGGGCGACCGCATCGCCTTCATGGAGAAGGGCGCGCTGGCCTTCCTGGGAGACACTGCAGAGTTTCGCCGCACCGACCTCGAGCCGGTCCGATCGTTCCGAGAAGCTCGTGAGCTTTCTTGAATTTCTCGTCGCGAATCGCGGCGAGATATGGTTGCGGACCGTGGAGCACCTCGGGCTCGTTGCCATCTCTTCGGCCGTGGCGACGGCGGCCGGTGTCCCGCTCGGGATCTGGCTTACGCGCAACGAACGGGTGCGAACGCCGATCCTCGGGGTGGCCAATGTGGTGCAAACGATTCCGAGCTTGGCGTTGTTTGGTTTCTTGATCCCGCTGCCGTTTATCGGGGGGATTGGCGCTCGGACTGCGATCGTGGCACTCGTGCTCTATGCACTCCTCCCCATCATTCGCAACACCTACACTGGCATCAGCGGTGTGGATGCGTCGGTTCGCGATGCCGCTCGCGGCATGGGGATGACGGACCGCCAACTCCTGCGCATGGTGGAACTGCCACTCGCGGCGCCGGTCATGCTCACCGGGATTCGCGTGGCGACGGTCATCGGTGTGGGGATTGCCACGATCGCCGCCGCCATCGGTGCGGGGGGCCTCGGCGTGTTCATCTTCTCTGGCGTCGCCATGGTCAACAACAATCAGATTCTCGCCGGGGCCGTACCGGCAGCGCTTCTCGCGTTACTGGTGGATGGGGGCCTTCACTTGGTGGAGAAGCGCTTGGATTGGAGATCTCGATAAATGCGTCGTGTCACCCACCTGCTTGGTCTCCTGGCGCTCGTCGTGGTGCTGGCTCATTGCAGCGGTCGCGACGCTATTACCGTGGGTTCAAAGAACTTCACGGAGTCGCTCATTCTCGGCGAGATTGTCGCGCAGAAACTCGAGATGGCGGGGGTTGACGTGCGGAGGAAGTTCTTTCTCGGAGGCACCTTCGTGTGTCATGAAGCGTTGATCGCCGGGCAGCTCGACGTCTACGTCGAGTACACGGGGACGGCGCACTCCGCGATTCTCCAGTTGTCAACGGAGCGGGATCCCCAAGTGGTGCGGCGTCAGGTGGCGGAGATTTACGCGCAGCGGTGGAAGCTCGATTGGACCGAGCCGCTGGGATTCAACAACACCTTTGCGATGCTCATTCGCGGTGAGGATGCCAGGCGGTTTGGGATCACCACGTTGTCGCAAGCCGTTCCCCATGCATCCAAGTGGCGTCCAGGCTTTGGTTATGAGTTTTCACGTCGGGCGGATGGGTTTCCCGGGCTCGCGGAGGTCTACGGGCTCACCTTCGCGGCTCAACCGGCCATCATGGATCTCGGGCTCACCTACCGCGCCCTTGCCGAGGGGCGTGTCGACATCATCGCCGGCAATTCGACGGACGGTCAGATCGAGCAACTCGATCTGTTTCACCTGCAGGATGATCGCGGGTATTTCCCGCCGTACGAAGCGGCACCGGTCGTTCGGCGGGACGTGGTTGAGTCCCGTGCCGAGGTACGCGCCGCACTCCGGGAGTTGGGCGACGTGCTGAATGAAGAGTCGATGCGCCGCCTCAACTACCTCGTTGACGTGGAACACCGCGATGCGCGAGCCGTGGCACGGGAGTTTCTCGCGCGGGTGCGGCGTTGATTCAAGTGCCAGCTCACAGTATCACGGTCTGCGGATGCTCGGGGACGGCCTAGAGATAGCTGATGGGTTCGAGTCTGGCACCATCGGCGTTCGCGACGGTGAGGGAATGACATTCTGCGTCCGATGGACATGTGCATCCGCCCAGGGCGATCGGAGGAGCAGGCCGTTCGGTCCAGGCCTACGTGCGAAGCTCCTTTCTAGCCTGCGAGGATGCGATCGAGCTGGTTCAGATGCACGAGATCGTGGCCGGCATAGAGCCGGAGCATGAGGGCCACGCTCTCCTCGCCGCGCTCTCGGTGCACGGCGACGCGCACTAGGTCGTCGGGTTGTAGATCCTCGATCAGACCCAAGTTCATGGTCCGCAGGAACACGAATTGATCGATGGCCTGTGTGACCGGCCGGTCACCGTACCGAAAGCGGCGAGCCCAGCGGTCTTGGTCGTACCCACTCAGCTCGGGGCGCTCCTGAGCGAGCACCATGCGGAGCCGATACGCCCACACCAGGTCCGAATCGGCCAAATGTTGCACGACCTCCGCCGCCGACCATTTTCCCGGCCGCTCAGGTCGTTGGAGCTCTTCAGGTGAGAGGTTCTCGATGCGCCGGCGAAGCGTAACGGGGGTATCACGGAGCACGTCAATGGGATCGCGATCCGCGAGAAGGGCGAGGAGCGCCTTGACGTATGCCTCCGAGGTGGCGCGAACGCCATAGGCGGGGTTGGTGAATTCGGACATCTCAATCTCCAGGAGTCAGCACCACCTTGTAGTGCTGTGAATGCGTGTCGAATCGGGCCAAGACTACGCGCGCGGCCGGAGGCACGTAGGCAGCTTCATACTCCTGACCGGCGAGAAGCCGCACATCGTCCAGGGAGTCGAACCACAAGATGGTGACAAACTCGACTTCTTCCCCCTGCGGCCGGCGGAACAGATGCGCTCCGTGATACCCCGGAATTCCCTTGTTGGCTATGCCGGGGAGAATCTCTTCGCGCAACAGGCGCTCGTAAGCGTCGGCGTTTTGTTGCGTGGTCCAACCATGCCAGATGCGACTGATCATTGTCCCGTCCTCAATAGTGCAAGGTGCCCGGCGGAAACTTGAAGTACTCCTCGTTCCGGATATCTCGGATCTCCACGGTGACTTGTACATCCCGTGAGCCGTCGTCTGCGCGGAACTCATCCCGAAGGAGATTGAGTAACGCCTGCCCAATCGATCTCTTGACGTCCGACGTCCTTCCCTCAAGGAACCGGACGTCCAAATGGACAAACGCCTCGGTGTCCCCGCCGCTCCCTACCAAATACTGATCGCGTCGCACCGCTCGACTCTTGCAGTTTGCGCGCCGGATCTGTCCGACCTCGACCAGGACATCGTGAGCACGCTGAAAGACGTCGTCCCACGACGGCGGTCCGAGGACGTTGCTCGAGTATTCGAACGTGAGGTGCGGCACTTTGTCCTCACCTCACTGCCGTGGCTGCGACGTGTGTCCGGCCAGAAACTTCCACCCTTCCGACATATGCACCACCGTCATGGTGAACACGCCATCGAGTAGGAACTCCTGGCCGGTCGAATCGCGTATCGTCTGTTGATAACTAGCCGTCACCCCAGCCAACCCGG
Organism: Gemmatimonadales bacterium; assembly: GCA_041577295.1. Lineage (GTDB taxonomy): Bacteria > Gemmatimonadota > Gemmatimonadetes > Gemmatimonadales > GWC2-71-9 > JBDHDH01. Next base: position 20,293 of record JBFGJG010000023.1, on the reverse strand, counting down.
GTGCGAGTGGAAGGATCCTCGTCTCGTGTAGCTCGAGGTTGGTCGCAAATTTGGCATTGTGCAAGGCTGTCAATGCTGCGGCAACCGAGTCGTAAGCGGCGTAGGCAATTCGACCGTTCTCAGCGATGTGGAAGTCGGGTGAGTCCACGTAGTACGCGAGCGCCGCCGCAAAGCCCTCGGTGTTGAGGCTGGCTCGATACTGATCCAGCATCTGCTCCACGCTGTCCACCATTGCGCCGCGGTGTGACTCCGTGAGGTGACTCGGTGAACCGGTGCCGCAGGCGATCATGGCCAAGCTGGTGAGGATGATGACGCGGGGCATGAGCGCGTTCCTCTGAGGTCGATGGTCAATCGCAAGCACTGCCAAACGTAACACGCTGATCGTTCGATGGGATGAGCGGTCAGGAAGGTGTCGTACCGCTCCAGTTGTTCACGATGCGTGCAGCACGAAACAAGTCGTCGGCTGCTTGGAGGACTTTCCCGCGCAACTGGCGCGGATAATCGGGGCGCTCAGCCAAAAACCCGACAACAATTTCAGCTGCTTCCGCGGATTGATGACCGTCCAGCATGGCCTCTAGCCACCGCAGCGGGAAAAAGATGTCACCGGTGCGTTGAATCTCTTCTGTGAGCTCAAGGCTCGGCCGGACGTATCGGATTGCGTGATCCGCGCGGAGTGGGTGATGGAGATACCCGACCGCGTCTAGCACCCACGGCTCCCGCTCTCGATTGGCCGGGTTTGCGAAGCTCCGAAAGACCGAATCGCGCACCGCCGGACCCTCAGCGAGCGACGGTCGCACGAACGCAAACCTGGCCCGTCGATCCGGATTCCCAATACGCGACGCCTGGACGTCCAGGATCGAGTCGGCGTTGCTCACTCCCCGGAGCGCCAGTGCTTCGGCGAGTCGTGTGAGTTGTCGCTCCTCGAGCGGCAGCCCCGCAACGGCCTCATCACCCCGCCAGATGCTGATGAGGCGGTTCGTCCCCTCGTCGGTCAGCGTCATCGAGACGATGGCCTCGAACAGCGCTCCCTTGCGCGTTTGGGTAACGCTGCGATCGAGGGCGCTCCACAGCGCCGCCTCGACACGTGACGCGAGCTCCCCGCGAGTCGAGCTACGCACGAAACGCCAATAGGCTGTTTCGAGCAGCCCAGTCACGTACTCCACGATTAGCTCGTCTGGCTCAGCGGTGAGCGACTGTAGAGTTTGCACGATGAACGTCTCAGCAGCGACGTCGCCGTCGAGCACGTGTTCCCATAGAGCCACCCAAGCCGCGGCGCGGTGCAGCGGGTTTTCGAGCGACGGAAGGTGTTCAACCAGGAACTGTCGACTCCGCGTGTCCAGTAGGAAGCGACCATACCCAAGCCCGTCGGCACCTGCCAGCAGGAAGCTGGCCGCGCGACCGGGAGAACGAATCGGGACGCGGGCTTCGGACGCTCGGAGTTGCACCGGAATCGTCGCTACCGCGTCGGGGATACCGAATGCGATTTGGATCCACTGGTTCCACACTCTGCCGCGCTCCCACGGGTCGCGCTGTTCCACGAGCACCGCCCGCGCGGTGTCCTCGCGCGTGACAGACGCCGTAATCGTTGGTCTTCCCGGCTCTTCCACCCAAACGTGACTCCACGACGCGAGGTCTTCGCTGGTCAACCCGTCGAGGATGGTGATGAGGTCGGTCCAACTCGCGTTGGCAAACTGGAATCGCGCTAGGTACTCACGTAGCCCGTCTCGCATGGCCTCCTCGCCGATCGTGCGCTCCAGGTGACGCATGACGATCGGGGCCTTTTGATAGATGATTGCGCCGTAGAGTGTGCCGGCCTCGCGGAGATTGCCCAGCTCCTGTCTGATGGGGTTGGTGCCCGCCGTGCGATCGACGGCATAGGCCCGGGGATGGTGAGCGAGGAAGAAGCGCAGCTCATGGTTGATCTCGGGGAACGACGGCTCGACGATCTTTGCCGCCATGAAGTTGGCGAAGACTTCCTTCATCCAGACATCGTCGAACCAACGCATGGTCACGAGATCGCCGAACCACATATGCGCCGTCTCGTGCGCAATGAGGCTGGCCCTACCCAGCAACTGGTTTTGGCTGGCGGATTCTTCGAGGAACAGGCTTGATGACCGATAGAGAACCGCGCCGGGATGCTCCATGCCACCGAACTGAAATGAGGGGATAGCGACGAAATCGAACTTCTCAAATGGATAGGGGATGCCGGTATACTCCTCCAACCATCGAAGCGCCCTCGCGTGCAGATCGAAGACCTCATCCAGATTGCGCCGGATCGTGCGAAGGTTGTCCTCGCGATGATACATGCGGAGCACCCGTCCATCCCGCTGGCGCTCCTCGGCGTGGAATTTCCCGGCGACAAATGCAAAGAGGTATGTGCTGAGTGGTGCGGTTTCGCGAAACACAAGGCGAACGCCTTCGGCGGTCGTGTCGGCACGCTCAAGCGGCGCGTTGGCTACGGCCGTCCACGAGGAGGGGACGTCCAGGGTGAGCCGGAGACGTCCCTTCAGGTCGGGTTGATCGAAGCATGGGAAGGCGGTGGACGCGCGGTCGGGAACGAACAGCGTATACAGGAAGTCGGGGTTGCGATTGAGCGCACCGTCGCCTGCGAGAAATGCGACTTGCATCCGCTGAGCGCCGGATCGGAGGGCAGATGCCGGAATGACGATGTGATCGTGCACGACGGTATGAGGGAGAGGTGTTCCGTTTGCGTCCGTCACGGAGCGGATATTTTCGGGCGACGTGAAAAAATCGAGCACCAACGCGCGCGACGGATCCCGGAGCAGGAAATCGATCGTCACGGTACCCGCCACCGGTTGTTCGACTGCCTCCGGAATTCGCAAGGACAGGTGGTACCGAATTTCGGAGATGGTCCTGCTACGGAACGCGGCGAGTTCGGCAGGGATGCCCGGTGCAGGCAGGTCGGGTGGCTCGCACGCAACGGCTGACAGCACCAGCGTCACTGCCGTCCACGCAACCCTGCGGCGCGGGATCCTCACGGCCGGTTGCGCGTTGGCAGCAGTGCTTCCCGGGTTCCGGTTTGCTCCGGCTCCATTGGCGACAGCGAGCAGCGCAGAGACACAGGTGCCCCTCTTGCCAGGGCTACCCCTGTTACCACCATGACACGCGTCGTGGCTTGGGTCGCTGATAGGACGGTTGGTACAGTTCGACCTCCACGCCACCGGGCATCCGAAAGTGAATGGCCAGACCATACCCCACGTCGGTGATTTCGTCGATGAATTCCACGCCGCGAGACTTGAGCTCGTCGACGGTTACCGCGATGTCATCGCAGTAGAACGAGACGTAATGCTGGCCAGCGGGTCCTCCATGCTCCGTTCCTGCCGGATGGACACCCATATCCGCTTCGGGAATCTCGAAGATCAGCCATCCGTCACCGACGTCGAAGTGCGGGAACTGCAGCTTGTCACGGAGGAACGCCCTCAGCTCTTCAGGCTGGGATGTGTAAAACATCGTGTGAACGCCTCTGATCATCGAAGCTCCTTGTTGGGCTCACGGTCCTGCGGGATCAACGATCGTTGCCCGGTGCTGATGGGTTTTAAGGCGATCTATGGCGTCATGGTGGGCGCGCACAACCAGCAGTCATCGGTGTGCCGAACCTGCGCGACGTGCCATCGCGGCGTTCGCACGATGCGCAGCCGGATGGGGAAATATTCGAACTGACCGGCCAGCTGCCGGTGTACGAGCAGCTCGCCATCGACGAGGCGTTCCACTTTCGCCCGGTTGTACCAGGGGCCGCGCTGTGGGTTCAGATCGCGGTAGGCGACGATGCGGCCGTCCACCGAATGCACGGGCTCGGCCTCCGCGGGAGGACGCGCGACGTCTTTCACGACGTACGGTCCACACACCCGGTGAATGGTGTTACCGGAGTGAGGGAACCACGGCGCATCCTCGAGAAATAGCTCAGTTCCACGACGGTACACCGACGCACCTGGTGCGGTTCCCGTGATCCAGGGGAGTTGCGGCGGTGTGATACCGAGGAGCGAGGCGTCATCACACTCGTTGAAGAACCAGGTCCGCCAGTAGTCGTAGCCGTCGTGCCTGATGACCGATGGCTCGAACCCGGAGGTCGTCATGCGGCCCGCGTTAGCCGCCGCCGCCCAGTTCACCCGCGCATTCAGCGGGAACGCGAACCATGAAGGTCCCGGCCTCCATCGCCTCGGCGATGTCGAGCTGACCGCGAAGCTCCTCCGTCCGCCGGTCGTCACCGCGAAGTGTCGCTACGAGAAAGGCGAACGCCTCGGGCGACAGCTCCTCCCTGGCTTTTCTTGCACTACACTCGCATATGGGCGGCGGCAGGTTGCTCGAGGCTAGACACGCTTCGATGAACTCCTGGATGTCGGCATCGCCGCTGGCGCCCGGACACGCCGTGACGACGAGCACGGTTGCTGCCAAGATCAGTGTGGTTACGCCTCTCATGATTACCTCAGAAGAGTGAGGACCCACCGTCACCCCTGTGGCGGTGTCGATAGGATTACTCGATTGCGGCCCTGGCGTTTCGCATCGTACAGCGCCTGGTCTGCAGTTGCGATCAGGGTGCGTTGGTCGTTGGCCACATCCGACAGCGTGGACACCCCCGCACTAATCGTCACACGGCGCTGCGCCCACTCGTTGTTCTCGATCGCTCGTCGAAACCGCTCAGCCAGGACCATCGCGCTGTCGGCGGTCGTATTGGGTAGTACCACAGCGAACTCTTCACCACCATACCGGGCCACGACATCGCTGTTACGACTGCTGGCTTCCAAGATCTCTGCGACACCCTTGAGGAGCACGTCTCCAGCGGGATGACCAAAAGTGTCGTTGAAGGACTTGAACTCATCCACGTCGAGCAGGACCAACGAGAGTGGGAGCTTGTAGCGAGTGGCGCGGTCGATCTCGTCAGTCAGTGCTCGCTCGAGCGCCCGCCGGTTGAGGACACCTGTCAACTGATCAGTGTTACTCTGTAGCCGTAGGCCTTCGTTTGCCTCTTCGAGCTGTCGCTGATACGACTCGAGCTGATCCTGATACTGGCGTTGCATCTCGGTCTGGCGTTCGAGTTCGGTGATCGCTCGACGCAGCTCGAGCTGTGCGATGATCTGACGTGCCAGTGCCCGTAACGAATTGCGCTGGTCCTCAGTGAGCTCCCGCGGCTTCCGGTCGATGACGCACAGCGTACCAAGTGCGAAACCGTCTGGAGTGACCAGCGGTGCGCCGGCATAGAAACGGATGCTGGGGGCTTCGGTCACGAGTGGATTGGAGGCGAAGCGTTTGTCTCTATGCGCGTCGTGGACGACGAAGAGCTCCTCGGGTTCCTGAATCGCGTGCGCACAGAACGCGACGTCTCTGGACGTCTCGGATGCCTCGAGACCGACTCTCGACTTGAACCACTGGCGGTGGTTGTCGACCAGACTCATCAAGGCGATGGGTGTACCGGCGATTTGCGAGGCAAGCAATGTGATATCATCGTAGGCCTGCTCGGGCAGCGTGTCGAGAATATCATATCGCTCGAGCGCGGAAAGACGCTCTTTTTCTATCGTGGAGCTACGAGTCGTCATTCGTCCCCTGTAACTGGCACTGCGCCGGCGGGTGATCGCAACGCCTCAAGTTTGTCTGCGCGTCGCCTTGCAAGGTCGATACTTGATCGCTGTTACACAAGAACCCTGCGGCGTCCTCAGCGGTCCTTGCGTAGGACCCAAGTGGTCATCGAGCGGAGGTTCTGGACCACGGTGGTCTTGAGGGGGTCGATCGGTACCCCACCCAGCCGGGCCGCCGTGTGCGCCAAAAAGTCCCCGTCGACCAGGAACCGCTCACTCCCGTCCGGCTGACGGTACCGGCGTCCGTTGAGGTGTGTCAGGGATTCGGCAATCCCGATCGTCGACGCGAGCCGGGAGAAAAACACGCCACCCGGCTCGAGCACCCGCCACGAGCCCTCGAGCATGCGCCAGAAGTGAAGCTCATCCCGTGCGAAGTGCAGGACGGCGTTGCTGATCACGAAGCCCGCGAGATGATCCGGGAAGCTCATGGCTTCGATGGGCTCGGCGCGGAAGTTCTCAGTGGGGAGCTCAGGTGCGAATCTCGCGGCGAGCGCACGAACCTCTTCGATGACCCGCTCGTCGGGATCGACCCCAAACACCTGTACCCCGGCGCGCAGCAAGTAGTGCAGGTTGCGCCCACGACCGCAGCCTGCATCGAAGACCTTCGTGCGTGGAGTAATCCGTCCGCGGAGCAATTGATCGAAGAGATAGATGTCGATCGTACCGAACTGGCTGGTGAGCTCGGTGAGTGAGATGTTTGGAGCGCCTGGCGCCCGGTCGGTCGGATCTGGCACGGTGCTTAGATGATACTGTACCCGCCGTCGACGACCAGAGACTGTCCTGTGACGTAGGAGTTGAGATCGCTTGCCAGAAAGAGCACGGCACGCGAGATGTCTTCGGTCGTGGCAAGGCGGCCCATGGGTATACGAGCCTCGATCTCACGCAGGCGATCGGCCGAGTAATTTCGACGGACCATATCGGTCATGGTAAACCCCGGTGACACCGTGTTGACCAGCACGTTGTGGTGCGCCAATTCAGCGGCGAGACTGACCGAGATTCCTCGGAGCCCCCACTTGGTCGCGGTGTACACCGAGCGTTCGCGCATCGTGATATGCCCCCAGATGGAGCTCACGTTGACGATGCGACCATACCGCTGCCGCGTCATGATTTGTGCCGCCGCCTGACTCACGAGGTACGGGGCCTTCAAATTGACGTCATTGGTTTCGTCCCAATCGGCTTCCGTTGCCTGCTCGTACGCCCGATGCATGGCGACGCCGGCGTTGTTGATCAACACGTGGAGCGAGGGCAGCGCTGCAAGCACCTTCAAAAAGCGAGCGCGGCTATCGGCTTGGGTGAAATCGACTTGCAGGTGGCGGGCATCCTGAAGCTCTGGGGGAGCCGCCCACTTCGCCGAGGTCGACGTGAGAATGATCCGTGCTCCACACCGTGCGAGGTCCCGAGCGATCTGGAGACCAATACCGCGGGAGCCTCCGGTTACCAATGCGGTCTGATCGGTAAAGTCCAATTGCATTGCGAGCTACTCGCTCGAGTGTTGTAAAATGGCGTGACCGAGGTGCCGCGCGAATACCGTGCGACCCTCGACTGCGACGTCGTCCAGTTCCAACCACCGAGCCACCGTCCATAGCTCGCGTGCCAAGCGGTCCGCGACCGGGACCCGTGCGGCCCCCTGCTCGAGATCGGCCGCGAGAACGCGCAGACGACGAGCCGTACGGTCAGCCTTGAGATCAACACGCGCCACGAGACGATCACCAAGCAGAAATGGTAACACGTAATAGCCCCATTTCCTCTTCGCGGCGGGTGTGAAGGTCTCGAGGCGGTAGTCGAAGTCAAAGACACGCGCGGTGCGCGGGCGAAACCAGATCAGCGGATCAAACGGTGAGAGGAGGGAGGCCGCGGTGACTGAACGAGGCGCCCGCGCTGCAGGGTCGCGGTACGCCGGCTCCTTCCAGCGCTCCACCCGGACCTCGGTAAGCGCACGGCCTGCGACGAGCTCTGCGATACGGGGTCGAGCCTCACGCACGGGCATGCGGTAATAGTCCGCAAGATCCGCCACGGTCCCAATGCCGAGCGCGCGTGCGGCTAGTCGCAACAGCTCGCGTTGGGCTTCGTCCGTACTCAGAGTCCGACCGTGGTGTGGTTCGGGGATCACACGCTCCGCAAGGTCGTAGCGCCTGGAAAAGTTGGGCGCGCGCTCCGTCACCGCGAGACGACCGAATCCGAAGTGCGCTTCGAGGACCTGGCGCCGGACCGCAAGGCCCCAGCCCCACTTGTCACTCATGCGCCGGGGCGCTCCCTCCGGTTCGGGTAGGTCGTCCGCGCCAAGTGGTCCCCGGTTGCGGATTTCCTCGAGCACCCGCCCGGCGTATTGCGCGTGTTTGGCCAGAAACTTCTCGAAGCCCCATGGGCGGACGCGGTGGGCGACGCGACGGTGGGCCAGGAGTGGCCACGTTTCCATCGGTACGATCGATGCCTCGTGGGCCCACTGCTCCGTGAATTCGCCACGGCCGTACACGAGATCGTCGAGCTTGCTGCGCTCGTAGGCGCCGAGTCGGGAGAACAGGACGAGGTAGTGTGCCGGAACGAGGACGTTCACGTAGTCGAGCTGAAGGAGACCGAGGCGCCGTATCGTTCGACGAATGTGTGCAATGGTGACCTGCGTGCGGGGGCGTGGACGGCCGAACCCCTGAGCGGCGAGCGCGAGACGGCGCACCTCGTCAAGTGACAGCCGTTCCAGTGACCGGTTGCCCATGCGTCGGGTCACGCGGGGGATGACCTAACCCGGTCGGTTCAAGGTCTTGATGAGGAGATCGATATCGGCAGCCGTGTTATAGAGCGCGGGTGAAATCCGCAGCCGGTTCCCGTGCAAGGCCACCTTGATCTTCGCGTTCTGGAGGCGCGACACGATGCTTTCAGGATCCGCCGTGAGGAACGTCGCGATGGGCGAGCGGTCGAGGTGTCGTGAGATGCTTCGGTACCGATTCGGATCCAAGCCGCCTCGTAGCCGTTGATTCAGCCGGATCGAATGCGCGAGTGCCGTGTCGACACCGATCCGATGGATGAACTCTAGACCTTCGTACAAGGCGCAGTATCCCAGGTAGCTCACGTGTCCAGGCTGGTATCGTGTGGCATCGACGGGTGGTTGGTAGAGGAGGGGCTCCTCCGCTGGATCGACTCGATCGACCCATGGTCGATAGTTGTACTCCACGTGCCCGGGGAATAGCCGGTCCGGCAGGACCGAGCCTTGCAACTCGGCGCGAACATATAGGAAGCCCACGCCGTGCACTCCGTAGAGCCATTTGTATCCCGAGCAGGCCGCGAAATCTATTCCCAGCGCTCGAACGTCGACGGGCATGATGCCGGCGGCCTGGATAATGTCGGCGTAGACGAGCGCACCCCGGTCGTGAGCGAGCTGTGCTAGCTCCCGCATGGGCTCGATACGACCCGTGACGTTCGAAACGAGTGTCAATGCCACGAGGGCGGTGCGCTCGTCGATAACAGATTCCATGTTTTCGAGTGGGACGTCCCAGTCCCGGCTGCGAACGATGCGCACGTCCATGCCGGCACGCCGGAGGCCGATCAGGTTGTGGAGCGAGCCCGTAAAATGCATGTCGTTGGTCACGACGTTGCGGCCGTGTCGCATGGGGTCCAGGCCATCGAGCACGATCTGCTCACCGGCCTTGGTGCAGTGCACCAGCGCGATCTCGTGAGGCTGAGCTCCGATCAGCTTGCCAAAGGACCTATGAATGTTCCCCAACACGCCGGAGACATACTCGCTGTGAACGCCGAGCTTCTGAAACTCCATGTATCGCTGCAGCCCGGCCTCGGCGAACGTCGCGAGGGGTGTACCGCCCGCGGCGTCGAGGAACGTCTCCTGAGCGAGGCGTGGGAAGAGGGCGCGATGGGAATCCTGCTGGGTTGACACGCCGGCGCGCTGCGGGATTTGTTGGGTTGCTCCCGCACCGAGTGCCCCACCGACACCGAGCGCGACGAACTCACGGCGATCCATACGTCCTCCTGTGGTGATCTCCGTCCGCGCCTTCAGGGCTGCGCCTTCAGCGGCCGCGCCCCCCGGGGAAATTCGATGTAGTGCGCCGTTTCCTCAGCGACGTCCACGCCACACAGCAACTCGACGACCGTGAGGGCCATATCGATGCCGGCAGCCACCCCGGCCGAGGTGATAATGCCATCGACCACCACTCGCTGGTCTCGCTCGACGGTAAGTGTCGGATCGAGCGACGCGAGGAGATCGCACGCCCCCCAGTGGGTGGTGGCTCGGCGACCGGCCAGCAGGCCAGTCTTTGCCAGGAGCAAGGCACCCGTGCAGACCGACGTCACATGCTTTGCCCGCGCCGCCACGGCACGGATCCAGTCCAGTGTGACGGCGTCCTCGAGGAGTCGCCTGGTCCCGAATCCGCCTGGGATCACCAGTAGGTCGATGGGTGGGGCGGTCGCGAACGTGTAATCGGGTAGTACCCGCAGCCCTCCCGTGGCGACGATGGGCTGTGCGTTCTCGGCCACCGTGAATACGCGGAAGGGTGCGGAGTCTTCGGAGCGGCGAGACGCGATTCCCGGCGTTAACCGGCTACGCGAGAAGACCTCAATGGGGCCCGCGAAGTCGAGCACCTCCACGCCATCAAACACGAGGATCCCGACTTTCAGGCGGTCCATGTCAAGCTGGTACCCTGACAGGTTCCTTTTGCGCGACAAACCACGCGAAACCTCCCCATAGCTCTTTGGCTTGCACATTGGTCAGCCCAACATCCACCAGCGCCGCGCGGAACGCTGCGGTGTCAAATCGATCGACCTGCGGGTGCCGCAGCAACCAGCGGCTGAGCGGGTGCTGGACAAACCGATCGAGCACTTCTTCCGCGTAGAGTCGTCCGCCTGGCTTGAGCACACGGGCGACCTCGGCCACCGCTACTCGCCAGGAGGGGACATGGTGGATGATGCCGAAGTCGAAGACGGCGTCGTAAGTGTGATCGGGTGCCGCGATGGCGGTCGCGTCGCCCGTCCATACGCAGGTCTCTGCGTGCCGTCGGCGCAGCCTGGCGCGCGCACGCTGCACCATCCGGCGATCGAGATCGAAGGCGTGCACCGCGTCCGCACGAAAAACGTCCAGAATGATCTCCACGCCAACACCTCGACCGCATCCGATCTCGAGGACGGTCCCTCCGTCGAGCACGCCGCCCATGGCGCGAAGTGTCCGGGCCTCGATGTACCGTTGCACGGCACCGCGGACCGGATTGTTCATCATCGCGTACTCGACACGGTTCAGCAGCATGCTTGGGGCCGTCAGCAGCCGATGAACACGTGCTCGCGCATTTCGATGCTACTGCCGGCGTTGGAGAGTGACGAAGTGCTCGCCGGAATCGAAGGCCTTCCATTCACCGGTTCCAGCGTCTATGGCGACGCCAATGATGCCCGCGAGGATATCGAGCACGACCCAACCACCCTGGACATGCGTCGTGAGGGAGACGACAGCGTCCTCGTATCCCGCTCGCCGGAACATGACCGTGTGGTCCTTGTCCGGGTGCAGGCGCAGCGTGACCGGGGTCGTACCCATCTGCTGACCGTTTACGATCACCTCGGCTCCCTCCGGGTCCGATCCGAAGTTGACGGGGTCCGGGCCACTGCTGAAGATCGCCGCACAGGCCGTTGTCGTGAGGATCAACGCCAAGATCGGTACGATGGGTCGCGAACGCATGGTTACGTCCTTCATTGAAGGTTGGCGGCGGGTACGCCACCTACTACCGAGACCACGGTGGGACGATGTTGTTCATTCGAGCGTACGACACCGACTGTCCCACGTGCTCATTCATGTGCGCCACGAGCTGGAGTAAGACCGCCCATCCGGGGACCTCACGACCGTATAGCATCGTTGGCCGATTGAGATCCCTCTCACTCATTTGTGCGGCAAGCTCTCGCACGTGCGTAACCGACCGTTTCAGCAACGCCGTGACCTGGGTCTTGTCGGTAATGCTCTCCAAATTATCCAGGTCGATCTCTTGCGGAGCTGCGATGCCGAGCGAGGTTTCCGGGTACATGTAGTTATACCGTGCGATGTGCATGTAGACCTGGGCGATCGACATGATCCCCTCGCCGGGACGCCAGGTGTACAGCTCGCCCGGAACGGCTTCCGCGAGACTCGTCAGCTTCCGTGTCGACTGCTCGAAGTGCCGCATGATTTCGTCGCGGTAGTCCGTAGCCGCGCTTTGTGCACCAATGGGTGCAGCTCCAAGTATGGCACTTACCAATACAAGACTCGTCACCCTCCGGTAGCTCATAGCATTCTCCTTGTAGTGTTGTACGGTGTCGAAGCGGAACGGTAAACCATGCAACGAGCACCGCCAATCAGTTCACGGTGCAGCGCCAACCTCCCCAAGCAACCCCTGCAGATCCAATGGGCGCGTATACATCGCGATCTCCCCATTCGCCGCTCGCGGCCAGCGATCGGAAGGTCGATCGTAGTACAGCTCCACCCCATTGTTGTCCGGGTCGTGAAGGTAGAGCGCTTCGCTGACCCCGTGGTCGGCACTTCCGTCAAGGGCCACCCCGGCATCGAGTAGCCGGCGATAGGCGGTTGCAAGGGCCGAGCGGTCTGGGTAACGGATCGCGAGGTGGTAGAGACCCGTGGTACCACGTGGTGGTGGAGCTCCGCCGAGGCTCTCCCAGGTATTCAGCCCGATGTGATGATGGTAGCCCCCGGCGCTCAAGAAGGCCGCCCGATCGCCCATGCGCTGTGTCACCTCGAATCCAAGCACATCGCGATAGAAGGCAATGGCGCGCTCGAGATGGGCCACCTTGAGATGAACGTGACCGATGTCTACACGACCGTCGATGGAACGGAGTGGTGTCATACGCGGTTGACCCGAAATCGAATTGCCGTCCTCCCAATCTAATGCGACGAGCGCGGAATCGAACGATACGGCACGAATCTGTCCGTCCATTGAGGACGGCGGTATAATTGCGGGCGTCCCTGGCGGGAGTGTGTAACGGGCTCATTGTCCGCCCATCGGTACAGCGCTCGGCGGGTGTCACCCTCTCGCGTCAAGGAGATCACGATGAGTCGCGCAGCGCAGAGCAAGGTTCGCAAAGAAGTCGAGCGATTCATGGCGGGCCTCATCAAGCGCAATCCCGGAGAGCCCGAGTTTCACCAGGCAGTGCAAGAAGTGGCAGAGACTCTAATGCCGTTTGTGCTCGAGCATCGGAAATACTATGACGCAAACATCCTCGAGCGAATGACCGAGCCGGACCGAATTGTGATTTTTCGCGTGGCCTGGGAAGACGACGAAGGAAACATCCGGGTGAACCGCGCTTGGCGCGTGCAGTTCAACAATTCGATCGGTCCATACAAGGGCGGGATGCGCTTTCATCCCAGCGTTACCCTCAGCGTGCTCAAGTTTCTCGGGTTCGAGCAGGTGTTCAAGAATTCGCTCACCGGCCTTCCGATGGGAGGTGGAAAGGGCGGCGCGAACTTCAATCCCAAGGGGAAGAGCGACCGTGAGGTCATGCGCTTCTGTCAGTCGCTGATGATCGAGCTCTCCCGGCACATTGGCGAAGACACCGACGTTCCCGCAGGGGACATTGGTGTGGGCGCGCGCGAGATCGGATACATGTTTGGCCAGTACAAGCGGATGGAAAACCGGGTAACCGGCATCCTAACAGGGAAGGGGCTTGCCTTCGGTGGGAGCCTCATTCGCACCGAAGCCACCGGCTACGGGGTGGTCTATTTTCTCAAAAACATGTTTGAGCGTGAGGGAGAAGAGTTGCGCGGCAAGACGGCGGTGACCTCAGGGTCCGGGAATGTGGCGCTGTACTGCATCGAGAAGTTGGTGCAGCTCGGTGTCAAAGTGGTCGCGGCGTCCGACTCCGCTGGATTTGTACACGATCCCAACGGTATCGATGAAGAGAAGCTGCACTGGCTCAAGGAGCTCAAAGAAATACGCCGCGGCCGCATTAGCGAGTACGCTGAGAAGTTCACGCACGCAACGTTTCATGCCAATCAAGGTCCTTGGCACGTTCCCTGTGAGTTGGCCTTTCCGTGTGCAACGCAAAACGAATTGGGTCCTGACGACGCGACCGCGCTCACCGCCAATGGTGTGCGTGGCGTTGCGGAAGGTGCCAATATGCCCTGCACCCTCGAAGCAGTGCGCATCTTTCAGCAGAAGCAGGTTCCGTTTGCGCCAGCCAAGGCGGCCAACGCTGGCGGCGTGGCCGTGTCGGGGCTCGAGCAGAGTCAGAACGCGTTACGGATCTCGTGGTCACGAGAGGAGGTCGACGGGCATCTGCGGAACATCATGAAGCGCATTCACGACAAGTGTGTCGAGTACGGGCAGGATCACGACGGGCGCATTGATTATGTGAAGGGTGCAAACATTGGGGGTTTCGTCAAAGTCGCGGATGCTATGCTCGCATACGGTGTGGTGTGAGTAAGCGGCCGGTGAGCTGGCTGCGGGGTGGGGCGGCGGTCGATCGACTGATCACGATGCAGAGAAATGACTGCGGCCGCCACGTCAGGTCACTTCGCTGATCTCGATCAGGTGCCCATCCGGATCCCGGAGGAACGCGCGGATCTCACCACCGCGATCCACGGGTGGGGTCAAGAAGTTTGCCCCCCGGGACCTGAGCGTTTGATATGCCGCCCGACAGTCGGGCACGCGTAACGTCATCTGATGATCCACGATGCTGGGATCCGCTGGCGGGGCGAACACCACTCCGGGTTTGTCTTCAGTCGGTCCGCCGCCAGTAACGAGCAAGAGCCAGCATCCCTGAAACTGCAGCACGGCCGACGTTCCGCCGTATTCGCGAAACAACGTCGCACCCAGCACATCGCAATAGAACGAGCGGGCACGGGCGAGATCGGAGACCACGAGCAACTGCGTGACCTCCACGCCGGCGACCGGAAAGTCACCAGCCATGTGGTATTCCGTCTTTCATGTACCCGGCGTTGGCGCCGTCAGCTGTTGCTGCAGGGCGGCGAAATCGACGACGACCCATTCCTCGGCAATCTTACCGTCCGCAAACCGGACGACGACGAACTCCTCGATGGCGACCGACCTCCCTGTGGCGGGGACACCGTTGAAGTCCCCGGTGTGCACCATACGTAAGGTGATGAACATCGCTACACGGTCGTTTTCGGCTATGACATAATGAATGTCGTGCCGCATGTCCGAGAAGGCATTCAACGCTCCGGACATGAACTGCCGGTAGCCTGCCAGATCCATTGGTTCTGAACTGTTGAAGTAGGTGCGGAAATCCGGCGTCATCCATCGATCGATGAAGTCGACAGAGGTGCCGGCGTTGTCGAGATCCTGAAAGAACTGACGGGCGAGAACCTTGTGCTCCTCCAGCCGGTTTGTCTCTCCGCGGTCGCCGCAGGCGAACAGCACCGTCGAGACGAGGCTGAACAAAACGATTTGAAGTTGACGCATGGTTCACCGCCTCCCGTACTCGAGCGAGACTACTGTGTGCGTGCACACGAGAATCATTGAACGGCGTAGTGGTCGGCATCGGCGTAGATAATTCGCCAGTCGGCGCCACGGCGTTGCCAGATGAGTGTCGTTGGGCCGGAGAAACGCATGATATCTCCCGTGTTGGTCACGATCGAATCATGAAACGTGAGCGAAACGAGCGCCGCGTGGCGGCCGAGCACGCGCACCTCGATATCGCGGAACCCAGGCTCGAAGTGCTGAAACGTTCTCATCGACCGCCGAATGCTGGCGACGACCGAATCGTACGGCGTACGCCGCCCGTCGTTGTACATGTAGAAATCTGCGGCGAGATGCGCGATGATGGCTTCGGCGTCGCGAGCGCGTTCGGCCGCCTCGAACGCTAGCGTTGCCGAGTCGACCGCACGGGCAATGGTGTTTCGCTCAGCCTCGTCCAATCGGTGGTCGCCAGCCGAGCATGCGGCTGTTAGCGCGACCATCAAAGCTAGAACAGGCCCACAGGTCTTCATGCGAACCCCGGATCGTCGACGGTGCACGCGAATATGCAGCGCGTACCGATTCGCGCAACGTGATGCCTCGGCGCCAGCAAAACGGCGTCAGAGACCAAACTGTCGGAGGTGATGGTCGGTATGTCGGTAAGCCCAGCGGTACCAGTCGTCCGCGTTCATTCGCCCAAACATCGTGTGCTTTGGCGACAATTTGTCCGGCGGCGTGCTGAGCAACGTCTGCAGCCCTTCGATCGCGCGTTTACGGTCCGTCTCGAAATCACCCGGGCGCGTGCCGTCGCGGCGCGGGTCTACGGACGGAATCGTGTTGACCCCCTGGGGCCAGGGCAGCGGTGATCTCAGTGCAATCCACTTCCGTATTCGTCGCCGGGGCGGCGGGTGCACCGGAGGCTCCCGGATCACGACGCTGGCGGTCGCGTCGCCCAAGTGGCACAGCATCTCTCCGGGGGTAAGGGTCCCCCACCGACGTGGGGTATCAGGGCGCAGCGCCTCCAGTCGAGCGATCAGTCGTGCGAGCACGAGAGGCTGTGTGATGCTCGACACCGCAGTCCTATGGAGTCTGAGACTTTGAGTGCGGCTGGTACATAGTCAACGGGTGTTCACGTAGTAGTCGATCCAATCGAGATAACGCGAAACACGCACGTAGTATTCGATCACTCCATAATGCCCGGGGCGACCACCCGAGGCACGCGAGCTCTGCGCGGACGACACGCCCGCCAGGATCACGCGATCGTCGATCTCGAAAAACGCCGGTCCGCCGCTGTCACCCGGACCGCTCACTCCCTCGAGGTCTGTGACGTTGGGAGAACCGGGTGGATCGAACGCAAACTTGAGCCAGAAACCGGCGGCCTCGTCGATCCGATTGGTAGCGCCGCGAACGAGGCCGTCATTGCCGGTTGGCCCGGTTTGGCCGGTGCCGATGTCACCGTACCCTAGCAAGATCACCTCTCGCCCTTGTTCGTCGTCGCCCCGATACAGGGGAACCGGTGCCACGTCCATTACTGGAAACGAGAGTCGCAGTAACGCGAGGTCGTGCGGCCCGCGCGTCCACGCAGGATGAATGACGATGGAGTCGACGGTAAAAAATTTGCCACCGACTTCGATTCGATGACCTAGACGGACCTCTTGAGCGACGTGTGCGGCAGTGAGAATCCAATGCCGTCCAATGAGTGTTCCCTCGCCGTCACGGGCGCCACTCTTCGTGGGCAGGTTGATGTGGGCGAGCGCAGGGTAGCGCGCTCCTAGGGCGAGATACGCGGAGTCTGGTCGATCGTGTCGCCGGATGATGCCGTCCCGCGCAGCGCCGATGCCGGCGCCGGTCGAAGCGACGGCGACGGCGGACATCAGCAACGCGAGGGTTCTCGTCACGGCGAATGGGGGTAGGGCGCTACGATGACTTCCCGCGTGGCAGGAAGCAGCCGTTCACTAGAACTCTCTCTTCTTCATCTCCGAGAAGAAGCGCCGCAGCTCGGGATCGTCCTCAGCCTCCCTTGGCAGTGTGTCATCGTACTTGCGCCGTTTCTTGTTCTTGGGCTTGGCTTCTTTCGCGGCGTTCTTTTTTGCCAGTGCGGCGAGCTTGCGATCGTCAATCATGGATCTCGAGGCTCCTTCCTAGCCGGTCGAGAGGGTGAACCGCGTTACTGCAGTGTAATCCGTGAGCGAGCCTTCGGGAATTGGGGTGGACACCCGGGTTGAACGCTGCCGTGCAACCCCCGCCCAGGTGGACGACGATCTTCCTCAGGCACAATGTATTGTAACATAAACACTTAGACACACCCCGCTCGACGACGCTTACAGTGTCGCCGTCTGCAACCAGCTCCGTCGGATGAGTCATTCCGCGCGCTCATTGCGCCTTATTAAGATTGAAGCTGGCGGGGATCAGTGAGCATTGTCACACCCACGTAAACCCGGAGGAATGAGCATGCGGCGGCATCATCGGGAGGGGAGAGTCGTTGCGTCGATGGTCGTGCTGGCGGCCGCACTCCCAATTACAGCGGTCGGTCAGGATCATGGCCACGGCACACAGGACCGGCACCCGTCATCAAGCGTTCCCCTCTACGACAACCTCGGCAACCATCACCATCCGATCACGACGGACGATCCCCGAGCGCAGGCCTATTTTGACCAGGGTGTGCGATTGACCTACGGGTTCAATCACGCCGAGGCGCTCCGGTCGTTCGAGGAAGCGACACGCCTCGATCCGCGTTGCGCGATGTGCTGGTGGGGGATCGCGTGGGCCGCGGGCCCCAACATCAACGCCGCGATGGATTCGGCAGGAGGCGTGAAAGCCTACATGGCGGCCCAGAAAGCGAACGAGCACGCGGCGCGCGCCACGCCAAAGGAGCGAGCGTACATTGACGCGATGGCTCAGCGGTACGCGGCGGATCCAATGGTTGAACGGGCGGCACACGACACGGCGTACGCCCGGGTCATGCGCCATGTCGCCGATCGATATGCAGACGATGACGACGCGCAGGTGCTAGCGGCGGAAGCGCTGATGCTCCTGTCTCCGTGGAACTACTGGACGGAGGACAACGCACCGAGATCGGGCACCGACCAGCTGCTCATGCGTCTCGCATCCATCACAGAGCGCTCGCGAGAGCATGCCGGCGCCTGCCACTTCTACATTCACGCCGTTGAGGCGGCCTATCCGGAGCGGGCCGTGCCGTGCGCCGAACGGATCGGCGGCCTGATGCCCGGCGCCGGTCACATCGTGCATATGCCCTCGCACGTCTTCATTCGCGTGGGACGCTACGCTGACGCAATCGAAGCCAATAAACACGCAGTCCACGCAGACGAACAGTACATCGCAGACGAGCCTCAGGCATCCAGCTATACCCTGGCATACTACCCGCACAATTATCACTTCCTGTCGTTCGCCGCGACGATGGCCGGACACGGCGCGCTTGCGATCGAGGCTTCGCACAAGCTGGCGGAGAAAATCGACCGGACCATGCTGCGGGCACCGGGCCTGGGCGCGCTGCAACACTACTTGGTCACGCCGCTCCGGACCTACGTCCGATTCGGCAAGTGGCAAGAGATCCTCGCCGCGGCGAAACCCGAGGCCGATCTGATCTACCCCATCGGCACCTGGCACTACGCACGTGGGATGGCGTTTGCACGAACGAGCCGACTCGACGACGCGAGTCGCGAGCTCACACAGCTGCGCGCGATCTTGGACCAGCCGGCGCTCGAACAGGTGACCGTGTGGGACCTGAACACTGCGACCGCGCTCTTGGGCGTGGCCGCGCAGGTTCTCGCTGGTGAGATCGCGGCAGCACGTGGTGACTACGCAGCTGCAATCTCCGAGCTCGAGACAGGCGTGAAACGGGAAGCGGCCCTCACCTATGACGAGCCACCACCATGGGATCTCCCTGTGCGAGATGTGCTCGGGGCGGTGTTGCTGGACGCCGGCCGCCCTGCGGACGCAGAGCAGGTCTATCGAAGGGCGCTGGCCAAGTTTCCGGAGAACGGCTGGGCGCTCAGCGGGCTCCACCAAAGCTTGACCGCGCAGGGGAAGCAGGGTGAGGCGGCCAGCGTGCGAACCCGATTGGCGATCGCTTGGCGTACGAGCGACGTCACGCTCGAGACATCACGGTTCTGACTGTCCTCAAGCGCATCCACAGGTGCCGGGTCGTCTCCTACGATCGGGCGCGTTTTTGTCAGTCCGGCTCACCGCATGTCACGAGCAGAGTCCGTTCCATGCACGCTAAGCGAATACGACACGATCTGCGAAGTGGACACCGTGCGCGAGCGTTTTGTGCACCGGGCATCGCTCCGCGATCTGAGTGAGCCGTTGGCGCTGCGCCTCGTCGAAGTCTCCGGCCAGCCGGATGTGACTTTCCACGTGGTCGATGTAGCCTGTCCGGGGGTCGTCGCAGTCTTCGCAATCACGCGCGTGCACGCGATGATGCACATACGTTGTGGTGACCGACTTGAGGGCGATCCCCTTATGACGACAGTAGAGCTGGAGCGTGATGCACGTGCAGGCCGCGAGCGCGCCGAGCAGTAATTCGTAGGGATTGGGTCCCGTGTCCTCGCCACCGGCTTCAGGCGGCTCATCTGCGCGCCACGTGTGGCGCCCGTTTGAGATCCTAACGAGCATTCCGGAGGTGAGTTCTGCAGTGATCTTGGCCATCTGGCTCCCTCAGCCTCCTCGGCATCCATATCGAAAGAGATCGGCCACTTATCCGCCGCTCGCAAGAGGAAGCGGATGACCGAATCGGATGGTAAAGCAGCCGGCCGCCAAACCCGGGCAGTAATAGCTGAGGATTTCGAACTTGGCGAAACGACCCTCCCGGGTTCGGACGACATAAACCCGCGCCTTGGGCTCGAGCAGGTGGCTCAGGAAGTTGTAATCGTACCAGTCGGCGACGGCGGGGTTTGTCGTGTCAGACGCAACGCGGTTCTCGATGTACTCACCACTTGGGGGATGCAGAAGCGCATCAAAGCGCGCCGTTTCGGCGATCGCGATCCTACCGCTCGTCATGATGTGGAAGCGGCGAAAGGCAAGATCCCATCCTGTGGTGTCTGGCGGTTCCTGGACTGCGGCGCGGTCGAAATCGAAGAAGCGCCACACCGTAGGGTTCCGCGCGTCAATGGTAACGGTGTCCCCGCGCGCGGTATCACCCTCGAGTATCCTGGCCCCCATGGGTGAAGGCGCGAATGTCGGCTGAGTCCTCCGCACAAACGACGCGGTAATCAAGTAAGCGACGATTAGGAGAAACAGTGCGAAGACCACCAGGACTCCGACGGGAACGCGCCCCCGCCACATTGCCCGCGCTGG
>JBFGJG010000022.1:0-69142 GCA_041577295.1 Gemmatimonadales bacterium | reverse complement strand
TGGGGGGAGGGCGGTGAGGGGTGAGTAACAATCGTATGAGCCGGCTACAGTCCTACTCGTCCCCCTTCTCGAACACTTTGCCCTCGACGAACAACCGGACGAGGTCGGCATCGAGCATGCCGTCGCGAACTTCCATCCGGATGATGTCGAGCGCTTTGTCGAGGGGGACCGCCCGCTTGTAGGGGCGATCTGACGCGGTGAGCGCGTCGAAGATGTCGGCCACGGTCATCATGCGGGTCTGAATGGGAATCTGATCAGCGCTGACGTGTCGCGGGTAGCCACTGCCGTCCAGCTTCTCATGGTGACCGTAAGCGATGCGGGGGATGTCCCGTAACTCCTTGGTCCACGGGATCTGCCTGAGAAAACGATACGTGTGCGTGACGTGGCTCTCGATCTCGAGCCGCTCAGCTTCGTCGAGACTTCCCTTGCGGATGGTGAGAAATCGAACCTCATCATCCGAGAGAAACGGACGGTCCTTGCCCTCCAGATCCTGATAACGGCGCTCGGCGTACTCCATCAGTCCCTCGAACGTGCCAGCCGGTAATACCGTTGGCTCGTTGGCGTCGACCACCATCTGGATGAAACGACTGAGATCCTCCATCTGCCGGTTGAACTCTTCATCGAGCTTCGCGGCGAAATCGGCGTACCCTTCACGCCCATGCTGCTCGAGGTACTCCATGCGCTTTCGGTAAAACTCACGCTCGGCCGTTCTGAGGATGAATCCGTGCCGCTGCCTGACGAGCGAGAGCTCCTGCGGATAGAGCTTCTTGGCCTTGACCAACACCTGCTCGCGGACACCCACCTTGCCGAAGTCGTGCAGTAACCCGGCGTAGCGGATCTCGCGGACCTCTTCACGCGTGAAATTGACCTGTTTGTAGATCCCCGTCCGCGTGCGGTCCACCACCTCCGCGAGCCCGACCGTCATCGATGCTACCCGCCCCGAATGACCAAACGTGGTGGGATCACGCTGCTCGATGGCCGTGACCGCCGCCCGCACGAATCCCTCGAACAACCGCTCGATGTCCTCATACAGCTGACTGTTCTCGATCGATACCGCGGCCTGTCCCGCAAGTGCTGATACGAGCTCTACCAACCGCGGTGAAAACGCAATGACCTCGGCGTCGGACTCTTCGGGCGAGCCGAGCTTCACGTCGTGACGTCTCTTGCGGTTGATGAGTTGAAGTACTCCGATCACTTCGTCTTTGTGATCCTTCATCGGGATGGTGAGCATCGACTTCGTGCGATACCCGTACTTCTCGTCGAACGACCGGTTGATGGAATACTCGACCCCTTCCGGCAACACGTATGCGTCGTCCAGCACGAGCGGTTCACCGGTCGTCGCGACATACCCGGCGATGCTCGCACGATCTAGGGGAATGGTGTGCGTGACGAACGGAATATCAGGACGAGAGTAGTTCTGCGCGAGCTTGAAGTGGAGGGTGCGCTCGGCCTCCTCACCCTCCTCACCCTCTTTGGTCTCGACCAAATAGAGGCTCCCGGCGTCCGCCCCCGTGATCTCGCGAGCCTGTGTAAGAATCAGATCGAGCAGCGTGTTGTAGTCACGCTCGGTGGCGAGCGCCATGCCGATGCGAGTAAGCTCACCAAGTTCCTTGGTCCTAGTACTCGCTTCACTACGTGCGCGTAAGCTGTCGCGCCGAGCAGCCGCCTCACGATACGCGGTACGCAACGCGATCAAGAGCTGCCGCGGACCGTACGGCTGTGGTACATACGCGGCGAGGAGATCCTCTGGAAAGGCATCTGGCAGATCGTGCTCGCCATCCGCACCGAGTGCGATGATGGCACCGCCAGCGGTGACGAAGTGACGTAAGGTCTCGAGCTTCCATTGGTTGCGGCTTGTGCCATCGAGCAACAGCGCAGTGGGGATCTCGCCGACCGTCAGTTCATCATTTGACTTGACGATACGCGCCGCGACGCGCTCTGTTTCGAGCGCTTCGGCGATCGCGTCCGGGCTGAACTCCGCCGGATGCAGCAGCAGATATCTCACCGGTGCGGATCTGCGGAGTCCGCTGGCGGGGTCACACCGGTAAACAACCGAAGCGGACGCCGGCTCACCTTGTCGGTGAAGTGTTCGAGGATCGTCGCCGAGCGGTGTACGTGATCGAGCGCATTGCGGATGGCATCACGGTTTTCCATCGCGAGGACCTGTCCGAGCGAGGCCAGACTGTCGAGCGATTGGAGTACCAGCCTAGCGTCTCCCAGCGCCATTGCCAGCGAATCGGTCACGGTGTTGACGCGAGGCGAGAGGTCCGCCAGGAGTTGCTCCGTCCGATCCAGATTACGCGCCAGACCGTCGAGGGCAACCTCGAGCTGTTCGCCCGTGGCGTGAATCACGCCTCGCGTCTCGCCCACGGCCACGGTTGTCCGTGTGAGCAGCGCGCGCGTTTCCTCGAGCGTTGCCGTGATCTCCCCTCGCAACTCGAGCGCCATCTCATTCAGGGCGTCGAGCACCGTCGGGGGGCGTTGCGACGGAATCGTGTCACCGGGCTCGAGATAGGTGGGCGGTGGAGAGGCCGGCATGACCAAATCAATCACGGGTGAGGCAATGGGGCTTCGCTGCACGATCACGCCGCGGGTACCCACGGGGAGCCGGAGGGGGGTGCCGTCGCGGAATCTCCGGTCGACCGAGAGTCTCGCTACCACGCTCACGGCGCCGTTGGCGGAGTCGATTACGGGAAGGATGGCCCTGACCCGGCCGACCTGCAGACCCTGTAGCACGACTCGTGTATCGACGCTCAGATCGTTCGCCGTGGAAGCGCGCATGAGCAGGTCGTAGCGCGGCGTACCGAGTCCGCTCGTCAGGATCACCGCCCCGACGATGACGCCGATGGTGCCCAGTACGAATAGGCCGACCACAAAGTCCGAGCTGCGCAGTTCCACGCCCGATCACCCCTCGTCCGGCTCGAGTCGTCCCCGCACCAGCCGGTAGCGGGTTTCCAGCCGCGGTCGGAGGAGTGGTGGGAGGTACGCGCCGGTAACGAATACGGTTCGTCTCGAACCTGCGGTGAGTTCGCCACCCCGCGCAAGCTCCAGGAGTTCTGCCGCTGCGCGGTCGGTTAGTCCGTTGAACGGTTGCTCGAGCAGTACCAGGTCGGGGTCGAACGCGACTGCTCGTGCGAGTGCTGCACGACGGCATTGCTCGACCGTGGCAGTCGCCGGCCGGAGCGATGCGAACGCGGTCAGGCCGAGTTGGGCCATAATGACTTCCACCCGCCGACGGATCTGGCCGTCGGCGAGATCCGTCCCAAACCGCAAGGGAAGGGCAACGTTATCGGCGAGCGACAGATTGTGAATGAGTCCATTTCCGGAAGGGAGATAACCCAGCTTACGTCGGGCGGCCAGGGCTTCACGATCCGGTAGCGCGGCAAGCGCCTGTCCATGCACCAGAACACGTCCTTCGCTCGGTGCCGTGAGCCCCAGTGCCATGCTGACGAGCACGCCCACGCCACTGTTGTCAGATCCGAGTACCGCCGCAGCCGTGTTCGCCGCGACGTCAAGGGAGATCTCGCCGTCCGGCCAATCGGGCAGCCGCACGCCCTCGAATCGCAGTGGCACATCGTTCACCGCAGCACCAGAACGAACAGCCCTGCAAAGGAGAAGATGAGGACGATACAGGCTACCACAGATTGCCTCGCCGCGATGGGGACGGCGGTTGGGCCACCGCGCACCACTAGGCCGTGGAAGCTCGGCACGATGCCAATGATCCCGCCAAACACGAGCGCCTTGACCAGGGTGAACCACACGTCACGCAACGCCAGACTTTCAGTCACGATTTCGGCATAACGTGGGCCACTCATCCCGTTGGCCAACGCGGCGAGGAACCCTGCCGTAATGGCAACCAGATCGAACAACACGACGAGACCCAGCAACGACACGATGGCCCCACCGACCCGTGGAAGCACCAGGTACTGCACGGGATCAATGCCCATGCCTTCGAGCGCTTGCACCTCCCCGAGCGCTTTGTTTATCGAGAGCTCCGCAGCGATTGCCGTGCCGGATCGTCCGGCGATGGTGAGCGCGGTGAACAGCGGCCCCAGCTCGCGCACGATGGCGACGACCATGAGCCGGCCGATGAGCTCGGTGGCGCCGATACGGCCGAGCTCACGGACCGCCTGGGAAATCAGCAGGAAGCTGAGAATGCCGGACAGGAGGATGATGAGCGGGACGGCGTGGAGGGCGGTGAACCGGATCTGATTGAACAGCACCCTGGTCGTAACCCGCCGCGCAGCCCGAGGCAATCGCACAGCGGCGTCGAACGTGCGGAGACAGAATCGGCCGAGCCCGCCGATCCAGACGATGACTTCGCGCGCGGCTAGGCCGAGGGTGCTGATGGCCCCGACGAGGGGGCTATGTCTTAGGAGCTTCCGCTCTGGCGTAACGCTTCTTTGGCCTCAGTGTAGTCCGGGAATTCGTCGATGGCTTGCTGAAACAGCTGCGCTGCGCGCTGCTGGTCCCCGCGATCCTGATACAGCAGACCCTTCACATACAAACGAACGGCCTCTGCGGGAACGTCCCGCTTTTGACGTTCTTCCATGGCCTGGCGAGACAGTGGCGGGAGGTCGAGCCCGTTGGTCACCCGGCGTGCGAGTTCGACGACACTGTCGTAGAGTTTTTCGCGCTTGTCACGGACGCGATCGGTCTTGACGATCTCGCCAGTTTCCACGTTCACCACGCGGGCGTCGATCCGCAGATCGCCGTAAAAATCGACGAAGCCACCCAGCACCATGTAGCGCGCGCCAACTAGCTTCCCGATCCGCGCTGCGGTGTTCTGATCGACGCGGCCCGAGGTACCGAGATCTTGCTCGCTCATGAGCTGCTGGATCCGTCCGCGCTCGACGACCCGAAGTGCTGCGTTCACGGCGAACTCGGTAAGCAACATCTGTTGAATGCCGACCTCGAGGGCATCGAAGTCTTCCTTGTCTTGCCCGTAAGAACCGCCGTTCTCGAACGGGAGCACCGCTACGCCGGGCCGGCGGTCCTGCGCCGATAGTGCAAAAGGCACTACCAGTCCGAAAAGCGCCACACGAGCTATGGTGCGCAACCGCATAGCACTACCTCCATCCTCAGAGCCAGAGTTCCATCCCCTCCGTCGCCGCCAATACTTCACCCGCAAATTTGGTTCCTGTGGCGGTCTCCTGTGCCTCGTTGACCAAAAGGTCCATCGCGGCATCGTCGTGCTCCGGCAGGTGATGGAACAAGACGAGTCGGCTTACCCCAACCTCGGCTGCGAGTTTCACTGCCTCCGAATACGATGAATGTCCCCACCCCTGATGGTGCTCGAGCTCGGCTGGGGTGAACATCGCGTCATGAATCAGCACACTGACCCCATCAAGGAACCCGAGAAACTGTTTGCGCCACGAAGGGCCGACATCGTACGAGCCGCCGGAACCCAGCTCGTTGTCCGTCACATACGCCACACTCCCGGTGGTACCCTTTGGCGTGAGACGATATCCCAACGTGTTACCGGGATGCCGTAACCGCATCGCCCTGACGTCGAACCCGTCGATCTCAAAGCGCTCGTGGTTCACATGCTCCACCTGAAGCTGCGCGGCTAACTCTTCGATTGGGACAGGAAAGACGACCGGATCCATCTGTCGCTTGAGGATCAACGCCAGATCCACGTCACCCTGCTTCGCACCATGGATGTTGACCGCGTTGCCTTCCTGAAAGAACGGTGCGAAGAACGGGAGGCCCTGAATATGATCCCAATGCGTATGGCTCAGGAGGAGATCGACCGTCACGTCGCCCTCCTGACGTTCGGTGAGCTTCCGTCCCAGCGGGCGGATTCCGGTTCCGGCGTCGAGAATGACGACGTGGCTACCTTGCTCGTCGGCTTGCTGAACCGCGACGCACGGCGTGTTTCCACCGTACCGCGCGGTCGGTGCGCCGGGGGTCGGAATGGACCCACGCGTTCCCCAGAACGTGATTTTGCAGCTCATGTAGTTGGGCGCCAAACCCGCGTCGAGTGTAGACCGTGTGTGCCGACTACGTAAGGACCGTGGTCACGGGCCATGGGTGACCCCCCTCACTGCAGACCGGCCACGGCCTCCAAGGCAGCGCGATCGCGGATGGCGATAGCCTTGCGGCTGACCTCGATGAGTCCTCGGTCTGCCAATTCTCTAATCGTCCGGGACACCGTCTCCCGACTCGACCCAATCATCTGCGCGATGGTGTGATGGGTCACCGTGCGGGAGATGGTGACACCGTCGCTTTCGTCGGCGAGCTCGAGCAGCACTCGAGAGACCCGGCCGTTCACGTCCAGCAGGACGAGCTCCCCGATCTTGTCGTCGGCCCGTCGCAAACGGCGGGACAGTGCCTTCAGCAGGCCCAGGGCGATGCTCGGGGCCTCGGCAAGGGTCTTATGAAAATCATCGCGCCGAAGCACGATGAGGTTGGCGTCCTGCATGGCGATGACGTGGGCCGACCTGGGCTGATCGTCGATCAGCGACATCTCCCCAAAGAAATCTCCCGCTCGGAGGATGCTGAGGATGACCTCGCGCCCATCCTCTCCTATGCGGACGACCTTCACCTCGCCGGTCACCACCACGTAGAGGGCGTCCCCGGGGTCGTCCTCGAATAGGATCACGCTCCCCTTTGGGTAGCTCTTCTCCCGGATGGCTTGGCCGACCCGGTGCAACTCCTCTGTCCCAAGGTGTGAGAAGAGCGGGATGTGTTTGAGGGTATCCGCGACGGCCATGGTCGGTCTCGGAAGTGAATGCACCGATTCAGATTGGCCTAGCTTAGTGACCCAGGGCCCCGGTGTCAATTAAAGCCGACCCGCGTCGCTTGTCCGCAAGTCACTGTGGGGGTTATATTTCGCGGTTCCAGGAAGATCGGCAATCTGCTGGTATCCCACCGATCCCGCTCCTCCGGCAGGTCGTTGGAGGCGGGATTGGGGGCATCAGCGGGATGGGGCCAGGCACACTGACGTTCGTGAGGTCAAACCAGTGAAACAAGACATTCATCCGACATACCAGCGCACGGTCGTCCAGTGCGCGTGTGGCAATACGTTTGAGACGCGTTCGACGCTTCCGTCGATGCACGTGGAAATCTGCGCCCGGTGCCATCCGTTCTTCACCGGCAAACAGAAGCTGGTCGATACCGCTGGGCGGGTTGAGCGGTTCCGCCAGCGCTACGAATCCACGGCGGGCGCGCAGCAGGAGGGCTAACTCATGCAAGCGCGGCTCGAGGCCGCGCTTGCCCGGTTGCGAGAGGTGGAACGTGCGCTCGCAGACCCGGCCGTCGCGGCAGATCCCCAACAACTGAAAACACTCGGGCGGGAACACGGCCGCCTCGATCGCATCCGGCGGGTCGCCGAAAAGCTCACCAAGACCCGCCAGGAGCTGAGCGACGCCCGCGAGCTGCTACACGATAGCGATAAGGCCATCGCTGAGCTGGCACAGGGCGATCTCGATCGCCTCGAGCCGGGGATCGAGGAGCTGGAGAGCGAGCTCCACGCGCTGCTCATCCCACCCGATCCCCTCGACAACCGCGACACCATCGTCGAGATCCGAGCCGGCACCGGTGGAGACGAGGCCGCTCTGTTTGCCGCGGATTTATATCGCATGTACACGCGGTATGCGGAACGCCGGGGGTGGAAGACCGAGGTGGTCGATCTGTCCGAAGGCACGCTGAACGGTATCAAGGCCGTGATCTTCAAGGTGGCGGGCGACGATGTCTACGGCCGGCTCAGGCACGAATCCGGTGTGCATCGGGTCCAGCGCGTGCCCGTCACGGAGGCGCAAGGGAGGATTCACACCTCAGCTGCGACGGTGGCGGTGCTTCCCGAGGCCGAGGAAGTGGACATCGACATCGATGAGAAGGACCTCAAGGTGGATGTGTTTCGGTCGTCCGGACCGGGTGGGCAAAGCGTCAACACCACGGACAGCGCCGTACGCATCACTCACCTGCCAACCGGTCTGGTCGTGCAGTGCCAGGATCAAAAGTCCCAGTTGCAGAACAAGATCAAGGCGCTGGAGGTACTCAGGGCTCGGCTGCTGGACCGGCGGATCGCCGAGCAGGAGGCCGCACGTGCCACGGAGCGGCGCGCGATGGTGGGGACGGGCGATCGCTCGGCCAAGATCCGGACCTACAACTTCCCTCAGAACCGCGTTACCGATCACCGCATCAACCTCACCAAGCACGCCCTCGAGGAGATCCTGGACGGGGGACTCGATGAGATCATCGAAGCCCTGCGGGCCGCGCACGCGGGCGAGCAGGCGGAAGCAGCGTGAGGTTCTACGAGGCTGCACAGATCCTCCGTCGGGCGGGGATCGCCGAGTCGCGTCGGGAGGCAGCCCGATTGCTTGCCGCCATTTCCGGCCGATCGGTTGGCGACGTGTGGCTGAACCGGCACAATGTGCCGGATGGACGGCTGCTCGAACCGTTCAAGGCGGCCGTCGAGCGCCGGGCCTCGGGGGAGCCAACCGCCTACGCCGCGGGATCGGTGGGGTTTCGGACGCTCGATCTCGCGGTCGATCGGGGGGTCTTGATTCCGCGGCCCGAGACCGAGGGGTTGGTGGAGCGCGTGCTCGCGTGGGCGAGGTCGCGAGGCTCGGGCCGGCTCACGGTGGCGGATATCGGCACTGGGAGTGGCTGTATCGCGCTGAGCCTGGCGGTTGAGGGGAGCTTTGCCCGGATCGTGGCGACAGATCACTCGGCGGAAGCGCTCGAGGTTGCCCGCGCAAACGGGGCGCGTGTGATGCCGGACACGCCGGTCGAATTCCGCCTGGGCCATCTTCTGGAGCCCCTCGAGTGGGACGGAGAGGGCGCGTTCGACATCATCGTCTCGAATCCGCCGTACGTGACCGTGACGGAGTTCGCCAAGCTCGATCCCTCAGTGCGGCTGTTTGAGCCGCGGGCGGCGTTAGTGAGCGGGGAAAGGGGAATGGAGCACACACGCATCTTAGTGCAGCGCGCGGCCCGGCTTCTCGTTCCCGGCGGTCTTCTGGCCCTCGAAGTAGATTGCAGGCGCGCCAGTCAGGTCATCGAATTGGCGCTGTCGCACCACTGGAAGGACCCACGAATCGAGCGCGATCTCTTTGGTCGTGCGCGCTACTTCATTGCGAACAGGAGCGGTTAGTTGTGATTTCTGAGAAAGCGCAGGAACTGGGACGTCTCATCGGACAGAGCGAGGAGTACAAGGGTCTATTGCGCGCTCGGGAGGGGGTAGAGGAGGCCAATGAGTTGCACGAGCAACTGAACCGGTTACAGGAACTGGCGGAGTCGTTCGAGCGTGGTGCCAACGAAGGAAAGGAACCGTCCGAATCGGAGACCGGTGAATACGACCGTCTGTTAACGCAGATTCAGGGGGATAGCCGCTATCAAAGTTTGGTGGCTGCCCAGAGCAACTTCGACAAGCTGATGATTCGCGTGAATCAGCAGATCATGGAGGGGCTGAAGAAGGGTTCAAAGAGCCCCATCATCACCCTCGGCTGACCCACCGCGTGCCAGGAGCGTTCATCGTTGTGGAGGGGCCCGACGGCGTCGGCAAGACGACCCTCGTGGGGCGTTTAGCCTCGCGCCTGCGGGCAGCTGATGTTGACGTCGAGCCAGTGCGCGAGCCGGGAGGCACGCCAGTTGCAGAGATGGCTCGAAAGGCGGCGTTCGATCCGGACCTCGAGGCCAGCCCGGCGGCCGAGCTTTTTTTGATGTTGGCCGCCAGAGCCGATCTCGTGGCGAAGGTCATTCGACCAGCGCTCGCTGCCGGTAAGGTCGTGCTCAGCGATCGATATGACTCTTCGACCATGGCGTATCAGGTCGAGGGTCGGGGGTTCCCCCGAGATGTGGTCGTGGCTGCGAACGCGTTGGCAACGGGTGGGCTCAGGCCGGACCTGACGCTCGTGCTCGATGCGCCGGCCGCGGTGGGATTGGCGCGCCAAGCGGAACAGGCGAAGCGGCCCGACCGGATGGAGCGGGAAGATCCCGCGCTGCATGATCGCGTCGCGGCCTGGTTTGCGGCGTTGAAAGGACCCGATATCATCCATCTCGATGCCACAGGTTCCGCAGAACAGGTTGAACGTGCAGCTTGGAACGTCTTGCGTACTCGTTTACGGGAAACCTTTCCCCAGATGACGGGTTGAAGAGGAAAACGGAGGCATGTCGATGAAAGGTCAGCGTCTCTTACTGCTCGCGCTCGTTGGAACCGTCTCGTTCATGTCTGGTGGTTGGCTCCTCCAGCGCGGCACGCAGCGAGCCGGCAGCGTCTACGAGCAGGCTCGATTGTTCGATGACATCATCGGCTACGTCTCCGACTACTATGTCGATTCCGTTGGTGAGGCCGAGCTGTACAACAAGGCCATCGACGGCCTGCTGAACGAGTTGGCCGATCCCTACGCGTCTTTCCTGCGCGCCGAGCAGTACCGTGAGCTGACGGAGAGTACCACCGGGAACTACGGTGGGTTGGGCATCCGTATCGAGGTGCGTGACGGCTGGATCACGGTTATCGCACCCATCGCGGGCACGCCGGCCGAGTCGATGGGGCTGGAGACGGGAGACCGCATTGTCGAGGTAGACAGTCGCTCCACGTTCGGGTGGAAGAACGACAAGGCGGTCGCCGAGCTACGCGGTGAACCCGGATCCAAGGTTCGCCTGACTATTCTGCGTCCGGGCATGGGTGAGCCGTTTGAGGTCACGATTGAACGTGCCCTGATTCATGTGAAGGCCATTCAGCTCGCCACATTACTGGCGGACGGGGTTGGCTACGTATCGCTGGTCTACTCGAGCATCAGCGAATCGTTGGCGGAAGAACTCCAAGAGGAGATCGCGTCGCTGCGCCAGCAGGGTGCGCACTCCCTGATCCTCGATTTGCGCAACAACCCCGGTGGGCTCCTCGACCAGGGTGTTGCCGTGTCGGACCTCTTTCTCGACCGTGGTCAGACCGTTGTCTCGACTCGTGGCCGCGCGAGAGGCAGCACGCGGTCATATGCCGCGCGGCACACGCAGCTGTGGCCGGAGATGCCGATCGTCGTCCTGGTGAATGGTGGTACGGCGAGCGCCGCCGAGATCATCGCTGGTGCATTGCAGGATCACGATCGCGCGCTCGTGGTGGGCACACCCACCTTCGGCAAGGGACTCGTGCAGACGGTTTTCAGACTGAGTGCTTCGGAGGCCTTGCGCCTGACCACGGCTCGCTGGTACACGCCGAGCGGTCGCACGATTGAGCGCATGCGCGAGGCTGACAATATCATCCCGGTTGCCTTGAGGGATGAAGGCGAAGAAGGTCGTGACTCCGCACCGATCGACTCGAGCGAGGTGTACCGTACGGACTCGGGTCGAATTGTGATCGGTGGTGGCGGGATTCACCCGGATCTCGTCGTGCGCGTTGACACACTCACGGACGGCGAGCAGCAGTTTGTGCGTGCGCTCGGAGCGAATCTGCCACGCTATCGCGACGTGATGACCACGCTCGCGCTCGAGCTCAAGGGAAGCGAGAAAGTCGCGGATTCGAACTTTGCTATCACGAGTGCCATGCTAGACGAGCTGCTGCAGCGGCTGCGCGAGAAGGGTGTCTCGATGCCCAACGAAGTGTGGCGTGGCGCGTCGGATCTAGTGCGGCAGCAGTTTGCGTACGAGATTGAACGATATGTCTTTGGGCGAGAGGCCGAGAACCGCCGTCGCATTCGGGACGACGGGCAGATTCAGCGTGCCATCGTGCTGCTGGGTCAGGCCCGCACGACTTTGGAGCTTCTCCAGCTCGCGAGTCGGGAGTCGGAACTCA
Organism: Gemmatimonadales bacterium; assembly: GCA_041577295.1. Classification (GTDB taxonomy): domain Bacteria; phylum Gemmatimonadota; class Gemmatimonadetes; order Gemmatimonadales; family GWC2-71-9; genus JBDHDH01. The sequence continues at coordinate 57,405 of JBFGJG010000022.1, read as the reverse complement.
CTCGTAATCCGTAAGCGGTGACCGCAGTCGGTATCGTTGGGCCGGGTCCGGCAGGTGTCGGGCTCGGCTTTGCGCTCTCCCGTGCCGGTCATCGAGTCTTTCTCCACGGCCGACAGGCAAAAAACCTCCCGGTCGCCCTCGATCATACCTGGGGTGGGCATCCACCGTGGCTCGCCGCCGCCGATGTCGTGCTCCTCGCCGTGCCCGACCATGCCATCCCGAACCTGGTCCAAGAGCTTTTCGAGTCGAAGCACGTGCTCGAACAGCACGTCGTCTTGCACCTCTCCGGCGCGTTAGACCGTACGGCGCTCACCTTGCTCAGCTCCACCGGTGCGGCACTCGGCTCGCTGCATCCGGTGCAGTCGTTTCAGGATCCGCTCACGGCTCCCGAGCAGTTGAAGGGTTCGGGCGCGACCGTCGAGGGGGACGAGCGGGCCGTGGAGGTCGCATCAGACCTCGCCCGCTCGGTCGGACTCCATCCGATTCAAGTGTCATCCGAGCAGAAGGTCATCTATCACGCCGCCGAGATCATGCTGTCGAGCTTTCTGCCGGTGCTTGCGGCAGTTGGCGAGCGGTTGATGCGGGAAGGTGGGGCTACGAGTGCCGACGTGTGGCAGACACTGAGCCCCGTGCTCGCCGCCACGGTGGAACGGTTGCGGCGTAAAGGAACGGCGGCGAGCCTGAGTGGACCGCTGGCCCGGGGCGAGGCCGAAACGATCCGCCGACACCTATCGATTCTGTCTCCGCCAGCCAAACAGGTGTATTTGGCGTTGACCCGCGCCGGCCTCGATCTCGTCCGCCTTCCCGCCGAGCAACGCGCGACCATCGAGACGGCGCTGGAAGCTTAACGCCGTAGCCGTACTCGACCGATGCTCGCGGTCTTAGGGTGTCACTACACGTGTGCCCTTGGGCACGACGAAGCTGAACTCCTGCCTGGGGATCGGAGTGTTGGTGCGAATACGCTCGAAGTTCAACACGCGCCGTTGACCGGATTCTTCTCTGAGCGCAATCTGCCACAGCAGCCCATCGTCGCGCCCAATCGCAATAGTTGCTTCGGTAAACCCGACCGTCTCGCCCTTTGGCACCAAACGTACCAGATCGACGATCCGCCCATGGAGCGTATCGGTCTTGACGGCAGTCGCATGGTAGCGTTCGAGCGGCCGGTCGACGAATTGGGCCATTAGGTTTGGCGTGGTCGTCCCACCCTGTGGTACCGGCTGCTTGATCACCTGATCCGGAACGGAGCTAGGAGCGTAGGTCCAGAGCCACGTTCCGTCGACCACGATGCGATCGCCCTCCGGTTCGTGGAATCGCATGGCAAATTGCTGAGGCGGTGCCAGATACAGCGTGCCGCGGGCGTGCTCGGGACGGCCCAACATGGGATTGATGATAGTTTGCGCGAAGTCCGCCTCCAGTGACCGGAGCGCATGATACGCCCGCTCCGCGCGCTCGAGCGCTTGGATGGCATCCTGCGCGTTGGCCGTCTGGCCACCCGCAAGCAGCACGAGGGTGATTGCGACACACCGCTTCATGCGCCGACCGATGCCCCGGCCGGCTCAACCACCGTACGGTCGATGGCTTCCGCGATGGCCTTCAGCTGGACCATGAGCTCGCTGAACTGTTTTGGATAGAGGCTTTGGGCGCCGTCGGACAAAGCGCGGTCCGGAGCCGGATGCACTTCAACCATGATCCCATCGGCTCCGGCCGCGACGGCGGCACGTGCCATTGGAATCACCTTATCACGTCGCCCAGTGCCGTGGCTCGGGTCGGCGATGATCGGCAGGTGCGAGAGCGAATGTACCACCGGGATGGCGGTGATGTCGAAGACGTTTCTGGTTGTCGAGTCGAACCCTCGGATGCCACGCTCGCACAAAATCACTTGCTCATTCCCTTCTGCGAGCAGGTACTCGGCGGATAGCAACAGCTCGGTGATGGTGGCGGCGAGACCCCGTTTGAGCAATACGGGTTTCCCGGCGCGGCCGGCCCTCTTGAGCAAGGAAAAATTCTGCATGTTCCTCGCACCGATCTGAATGACGTCAGCGTGCTCCGCAACGAGATCCACCCCTTCGGGGTCCATCGCCTCCGTCACCACGAGTAACCCCGTTTCTTCCCGTGCCTTCGCGAGGAGCTTGAGGCCAACCAGACCGAGTCCCTGAAACGAGTAGGGGGAGGAACGGGGCTTGAACGCGCCACCGCGGAGAATGGATGCTCCGGCAGCACGCACGGCGCGTGCCGCTTCGAGAATCTGCGTTTCGGACTCGACCGAACAGGGTCCGGCCATCACAACGATGCCTTTCCCGCCGATCCGCACACCATTTCCCAGCTCGATCTCGGTAGACTCGTCCTTCCACTCCCGCGAGACCTGCTTGTACGGCTGCGTGACATGAATGATTTCTCGCACGGCCGGGAGGGCAGCCAGGCGTGACTCATCGACGCGGCCATCGTTGCCGACGAGGCCAACCGCCGTCCGCTGCCGACCGGGCATCGGGCGGGCCTCGTACCCAAGCTCTTTGATCACTTCGACGACGCGTTCGACTTCTGACGCCGTCGCGCCGTGCTTCATTACGATCAACATCTGTCGGTCCTAACGTCCCACGGTGAATTGATCGCCGTCTCGCGCAGCGACCACGGAACCTCCGTACACCTTGGCGGCCACGGCGACCGGATCGGTGTCCCCAAACACGGGATAAAAGTGTGTGAGGACGAGTTTCGCCGCTCCGGCCGTGCGGGCCAGTTCCCCCGCTGTCGTGGGCGATAAATGTACTTCGATCGCACGTTCGTCGGGTAGCGAGCACTCAGCGAGCAGGAGATCGCAGCCCGCCGCCCACTGGCCGAGCTCCACCGACGGCCCCGTGTCTCCCGTGTACACCAGGTGTGCTCGTTCGGTTCGCACAGCGTAAGCGAGACTCTCGTCCGTATGGGGAGTCTTATGGGTTTCCAAAGTGACCCCAGGTGCCAGCTCGCGGGAGGCTGCGGACTCGATCTCAACGATGGTGAGCGGAAACCCCGGCTCCAGAACCCAGTCACCCAAGGCGCCGGCGAGCAGCGTGAGGCGCGCTCGGAACCCCCTGGGTCCGATGAACGTCAACGGAGCGCTTCGCGCGGGCTCGATGCCGTATTTCATGGCAAAAACCAGCATGGGTAGCTCACCCCAGTGATCGGGATGAAAATGCGAGATGATGACGTGCGTAGCTTGGGACCAGGGCACGCCAAACTGGCTGGCCCGGTGCAGGGTCCCCGCGCCGCAATCGAACAACAGCTTGAGCTCCTGGACGGACACCCAGTGGGCCGGCGCGGTGCGCTCGGCCGACGGCGCCACCGTCCCGCTACCAATCACCGTCAGCCGCATCACTGCCCGCTTCCCATGTATACAACTCGTTTGAAGAACACGCCGGCCACCGTTCCAAGCTTGATCAGGTAAATACCGCGGGGGAGCGTCCTGCCGTCGCTCGCCATCCCATCCCATTCGAACCGCGGATCGCACTGCCCTGATTGGTCAACGGCGGGGCGCCCGTAGCGACCCGCTGGCAGTTCGGGAGGCTCACCGGCGCGGGGGAACAGGCGCCGCACGCGGTGACCCCGCATGTCCAGGATATCGAGCTCCACCCGTCCCTCAACGGAAAGATCGAACCAAATACATGTCGTATTTTGGAATGCTCCGGTCTGTGGGAAGGGATTGGGGAAGTTTTGGAACAGCAGCGTGGCAATGGGTACCGAGTCGTCGATAATGAGTAGTGTCCCTTCACTCGCGGTGATGAGACTGTCCTGGCCGAGCCGGGTGAGCACGCGCCAGCGATACGGTGTGTTGCGCTCGAGATCCTCTTCTGGGCGAAATTGGGTCACCGTGAGGCTTTCAGCCCGTACTTCCACCACGCCCAGATCGGCTCGCTGGATCTCCACGTCGTACTGAAACGGGCCGGGGGGAACGGCGACATCGACGGAGACCCATTCGAACAACGGTCTGGGATCGCGGATGGTGATCCCCGCTGGATCGTTGAACGTGACGAGGGTGGTCCATGGCGGCATGACAAACGGGCCGCCGGGAAGCGCAGTGAACGCGACGGTATCGGTAGATGTGGCGGTGTGGCGCGAGAACAACCGGTCGCCGGGTCGTTGCACCTGACCTAGGGTGACCGTGGTTCCCCCAAGCGTAGTATCCAAGACCACGACGGTGAACAGAGAGTCGCGTGCTAGCTCGAGCCGATAGCTCACGGGTGTGACCGAGATCGGCACGTCCGGCGTGCTCCACTCGAAGGTGGGCGTCGCACTGGTCAACAAGGAATCACTCGGGCTCAAGACGACGATGCCGCGTGGGAAGGTCGTGGCGGCAGCGCCATCGGGACGGCCCCACCCACTGCTCGAGTCCGGAGTGGCTCGGTTGCTTCCCGTTCGTCGAAGCGCATCATGCAGATCGATGGGATTGAGCAGAGGATGGGTCTGTCGCATGAGGGCCATCGTGCCGGCGACAATGGGGGTGCTGAAAGAGGTACCGGCGACGCGTGCGAACCCGCCGGTCGCGAACGGATCCACGACGAAAACATCGGCGCCCGGTGCGATGAGGTCGGGTTTGAATCGCCCATCCGCTGTTGGGCCGCGCGAGCTGAACGTCTGCAGTGTGCCGAGGGAGTCCTCGGCGCCGACGGCAATGACGGAGTCTCCATCCGCCGGCGTGACGAGCGTTCGAAAGCCACCGGCACCACTATTGCCACCGGCGGTGACGACCACGATTCCACGCGCGACGGCAGAGTCCGCTGCCACGGTGGTGACGGCCACGTCGCCATTGAGGTCGCTCGCTGAATAGCTGAACCCGTCGTCGAAACTGCGGTACGCGAGGCTCGATGTCACGATGTCGGCGCCGAGTGAATCTGCCCATTCGAGGGCAGCCACGTAGTTGTCCTCCTCGACGCGCGTCTCGGACCGGACGTCTTCGGTCTTCGCGAGGAGATAGCGCGCGTCCGGGGCAATGCCGACCATCTCGTTGGGCAGATTGGCGGCGAGCAGCGACCAGACGCTGGTACCGTGTCGCGACGCGGTCGGGTGATCCCCCGTTTCGTTGCGCACGATGGAGTCATTGAACACGAAGTCGTACTGGGCATCCACAGTGGCTGACGTGAACGCCGCGTGTTGGGTCTCAAACCCGGTATCGAGGATTGCAATGGTGATCCCGTCTCCGGTCAGCCCACGCCGCACCAGCGGGAAGAGGTTGAGGCGCCGCAGTGGCATCGCGGATGGGCCAAACGAAGAATCCATCTGCGCGACCTGCGCTCGGACTGGCGGTACCATAGCCGGTGTCACTGGGAGAGCAATGCGGCCCAGGAACTGAGCGACGGGCTGAAGATGCCGCAGCTCGCGCCGGGTGCGCGCTGCGGTGATTGCGCTGGGGGCGACCTCCGCAGAGACGGCGTGCAGCCACCGACTCTGGCGGCGCACACTCCCCCCCAACGCTGTCACCAAGCTCACGATCTCTGCGAGGCTTCGGTCTCGGGTGCCAAAGAACCACACGGTGAGGGTCGTGTCGGCGGGGAACGCTCGGTCGAGGGCGCGGGAGATGGTCGGACGCTGCGCCGTGAGCGGAGCCGTCACGGCTGCGAGTACAACGAGAAGTACAACGGCGGTCCTCAAGTGACGACCGCTTCGACCTCCTCGCCGAGTCGGACGCCGACGATGGTGGAAACGCCGGGCTCCTGCATCGTCACCCCGTATACGGCGTCGGCAACCTGCATGGTCCGCGGGTTATGGGTGATGACGATGAACTGCGTATCCGACTTGAACTCATCCAGCAGCCGAACGAACCGCATGACGTTCGCGTCATCGAGCGGAGCATCCACCTCGTCCAGCAAGCAGAACGGCGCCGGCTTGGTGAGGTAAATCGCGAAGAGCAGTGAGATCGCGACGAGCGCACGCTCGCCGGACGACAACAAATGAATACGCTGGGTTCGCTTTCCACGGGGCGCAGCCCGGATCTCGATCTCGCAGTTCAGTGGATCATTTTCGTCGGCGAGGCCCACATCGCACTCGCCGCCTTCGAAGAGGGTATGGAACACCTTCTGGAGATTTTCGCGTACTGCGGCGAACGTCGCGACGAACAACTCGCGGGCGGTCTCCTCGATTTCGCGGAGCGCTCGTTGGAGGGACGCTTGCGCGTCCACGAGGTCGTTGCGCTGTGATGTGAGAAAATCGAGTCGCTGTACCTCTTCGGCGTGTTGGTCGACTGCCAGCGGGTTCACGGGGCCCAGCCCGTCGAGAACCTGCGCGAGCCGATCCGCCTCCTCTTCCAGGATCGGCAGCTCACCCTCGATCTTCGGGGCCTCCTCGAGCAGCGTGGCCATTGGCTTGTGCCACTCCGCCTCGATGCGCTCCACCAATGCGCGGCGGGCGCCCGTCGCCTCGGCCAGCTCGAGGTCGAGACGGTGGCGCTCCTCGTTGAGGCGCTCGAGTTCCGCCCGTGTCTCGTCACGTAGGTGCTCGACCGCCGTGAGCTCGTTTGCTGCCGCCTCCACGGCCTGTTCGGCCTCCGCAGCTGCGTTCTCCAGCTCCTGTGCAGTGACGCGACGCTCCGCCAACGTCTCCTCCCACTCCGCCCGCTGCTGAGCCAGCCCCGCCGTGCTCGACTCGATCGACGCGATCTCTTCTTCCAGACGCTGTCGCTCCCGCGCCGCCGACTCGAGCGCGTCCTCCGCCCGTTCCTTGCGCTCGCGTGCCGCCTGTTCGCGCGCCGACACCTGCGCCTCCTCTACCTGCCAGTGCACGCGACGCTCCCGCGCGGATTCTTGTGCCTTTTCCAGATCCTCCAACGCCTGCCGCTGCACCGAGAGGTCTTCCTCGAGCCGACGTCGCCGGTCGTTGGCGCCATCCAACTCCACTGTGGTGTGCTGGAGACGCGACTCCAAATCCGACGTCCGCTGGGTGAGACGCGTGTAGGTATCCTCGCGCTCCGCGCGGTCGCGCTCCGCCCGATGCAACCGGCGACTCGCTTCGTCGAACACGGACTGCGCTTCCAGCAAACCACCCCGCGCCCCTTCCATGTGCTCGCGTGAGGACTCCAAGACCCGTTCGGCGCTGGCGTAGGCGACCTGAGCCTGTTCGGCGGCCTGCGCGAGGGCACCGAGCTTGCGCTCAGCGTCACTGAGCCGACGCACCAGGGCGTCCAGCTCTGCACGCCGACTGAGCGGGCCGCCGTTGCCACGACCGGCAAGGTACACAGCACCATTACTCCGCATGATCGCCGACCCGTCCTTCTCCAACAGCGTCAAACCGTGGAGAATGGCGCTCACCCAGCCCCGAGCGGGGTCCTTGACGGACAAGCCCTGTACCTCGAGCGCGCCTGGATCGACGTCGCGCGGCCCCGGGTGAACGGGGAGCAGGACCAACGGGCCGCGGTTTGGCTGGTGCCACCGCCGGATGGCATCCACGACATCCGTATCCCGCACGATCACCGCATGCAGCCACTCGGCGAGAAGCCGCTCGGCGATCGGCGCGTCGGCCGAGGAGCTCGTGAGGAAGTCACTCAGCGGCCCGAGCACGGCGCCGGTTCCAAACTGCTCGCGCACCCGCAAGAGCTCCCGCGCGGCCGGTGCCAGCCCTTCATGTTCTCGCTCGAGTTCATCCAACACATCACGGCGTGCCGTCAGCTGCGCCATCGTCTCTTCGATACCACGACGTTCGAATCGCGCTGCCGCCTCCTGCTCGCGCGCTGCGGCCAAATGGCGGCGCGCTCGCTCGAGGGCATGCGAGGTCTCACGTTCCGCCAGCTCCCGTTCTTCGACCCCCTCGCGGGCGGCTTCGAGATCCTGTGCTGCCGTCTCGTACTCGCGTCCGGCCTGCCGACGCCGTTCATCTGCGGTGAGCGTCTCGGTCCGGAGGTCCTCCAACTCTCGTTCGAGTGCTTCACGCTGACCGGCCAGGGCACGCAAACTCTCGGCTTCCTGTTGCAACGCCGACTCGATCTCCCGCACGAGCCGACGCTGTTCGACGAGGCGCTCGCGAACCTCTTCTTCGCTGGCGGAGCGGAGGTTGAGCTCGGTCTGCACCGACTCCCGCGCGGTTACCGCTGCTTCTAGCTCCGCGATGGCAGCCTCCTGCTCGCGGGACGCCTGAGCGGCACGTGCCTCAGTCTGCACGCGTTCCTCACGAGCGCGTGTGGTGCGCGTCGAGGCGTTCTCGAGCCGCTCGCCAGCGAGCTTGATGTCGCCCTCGAGGCGCTCGATCTCGATCCGTGTCTGTGCCAAGCGCCGCTCGAGCTCGGTCCGGCGAGCCTCAGCGGTCGCGCGCGCTTGCACCCGGGCTTCGCGTTCACGTTCACGCTCACCGAGCTGCGTGCGCAACTGCGGGATACGCTCGTCGAGCGTAGCGTGATCCTCCCGGAGACGTGACTCCCGATCGTCAAACTGCGCGAGGCGGCGGCGCGTGAGGGTCATGACGATGGCGAAGCGTTGCTCGGTAAACTTGCGGTGTCGCTCCGCCTTCCCCCGCTGTCGAGCGAGACTGCGGACTTCGCGTTGCACCTCCGAGATGACGTCGTCGAGCCGCTGGAGATCTTCCGCAGTCTGTTTGAGACGGCGCTCCGTCCCGGCCTTGCGATCGCGGTAGAGCCCAATACCCGCAGCCTCCTCAAACAGAGAACGCCGCTCGTCAGCGCGCTCCGAGAGCAGGCGGTCGATCATCTCGGCCTCGATGACGACGCCCGCTTCGCTCCCGAGACCGGTCCCGCGCAGCAAATCCTGCAGGTCGCGCAGCCGTACGGGGGACTGGTTGAGCAGATAGTCACTCGTTCCCGCACGTGATACACGACGCGCGATGGCTACCTCGTTGTACGGAATGGACAGTGTACCATCGGTGTTGTCGAAATACATGGTGATTTCGGCAACGTTGATGGGACGGCGCTTCGTGGAGCCGTGGAAGATCACTTCTTCCATTCGAGTGCTCCGCAGTAAGCGTGCGCGCTGTTCGCCGAGCACCCACCGCACCGCGTCAGAGATGTTGGACTTGCCACATCCGTTTGGACCCACGATGGCCGTGATGCCGTTTCCAAACGGCAGCTGCACTGTGTCGGCGAACGACTTGAAGCCCGAAAGCTCGATGCGCGTGAGCTTCATCGACGGCGTCCCACGCGCGAGCTGAGCGTCCCGCGGATGCCACCGCTCGAGATGATCGAATCCATGAGAGAAGCCTGTTCCGGTGTTTCGAACGCTCCGACCACGACGCGATACCCGTCTGAGGATCTCACAATGTACGCGGGGATCTCAGCCGCGCGAAGGCGTGCAACCTCGGCTGCCCCAGATGCGCTGTCCGAGTGAAGGTCGAGGCTGATCATGTGGGGCGTCCGTAGGATGGTGCCGTTGGGATGATCGAGCAGTTCCAATCGATAGAATCGCCGGAGTGCCGTATCGGCAGCTACCGGAGAGCCAAACGCACCTACCATCACCCGATACCACACACCTTGGAGCCCCAACCGCACTGGGGTGAGCGTGGTCGGCCATCCGCGCGTCTCATACGCCCGCGCGTGCTCGATGGCGCGGGTCTGCGTCTTGAAAGACGCCACTTGCACCGAGTAGAACAGTGTGTCGTCAGCGGAACCGGATCGCGTAGCCACTGGCTGTGTGGCCGGCGGTGTCGGGACGGGTGCGGTGGTTTGGGGTGCGGACGTCATGGTGTCCGCTGCGGGGGCTGGCTCCGGTGGCTGGACCGGCCGCGCCCTCCGTAAGAAGAACCCCACGGCCACCAGCGTGGCGAGCACCAACCCCATGATCGCCGTTCGTTTTACCCGTGACCTGCCACGCCGGTGCTTAGCGATGTGTGATGACCACAACGCCACGGATGCCGGCGAGATCTCCTGCGCCGGAGGATCGGGAATCAGATGTGTCACGCCGACGCCACTCGACGCCACGCGACCGGTCGCGGATGAGACCTCTAAGTCCGTGATGGTTCCCAGCGTGATGAGTCGATCCGGGTGGGGGCGGAGATGTTGTAACGCCTTCGGCGGGACGAACAACAAGAGCAACGCCCCCTCCTCGGCAAACCCGCGAGTGATACGATCCCACCGCTGCGAGCTCCAGATTTCGACGAGGTTGTGCGGCTCTGCACCCACTCCGATGAAGAACAAGCCGGGAACGTCCATCTGGCGCACGACTTGTTGCAAGGAGACGCCGTGCAGGAATGCCTCGACGATTCCCTCTTCGTTCTGCGGCTCTCGCTCCGATTCCTGACTCGTCCCCGGCTCGAGCGCCCGCTCTGTCAAGCTCAGATCGACGAGGGCGACTCGGCGGTCTCGCCGGGCAACCGCTCTCGCAATGGCCCAGGCGGCCTCCGCGGCCCATGCCAGGTCTTTACCGGCCGGCGTGAGCACGATGACGGTGGCTCCCTGAAACTGCTCCGGGAAGACGGTACTGAGCTGCGAACGGACAACAGTTTCAGCGGTCACTGCGCGCTCGTCGTGTCTCGAGTGGTAATCCAGGACGGGAGGCCCAGCCGGCGGCTCACCAACTCCGCGGCCTCACGAGTCGGGTACGGGCCGAGCACCACGCGATAGAGGTCGTCCGTGGCGCGAGGTGTGAGCACGATCGCGTCCATTCCCGCACGTTTCAGGTTCTGTGCGAAGTCTTCGGCCCACGCGGCGTTTCGCGTGCTGCTCACCTGCACGTAAAAGGCCCCGCCGCGTGGGGCTGTCTCCGGCACCGTGTCGCGCGCCAGCTGTAGTGTCGGACGTTTCGGATCCCACCGCGCGGTCTGCCATAGGTCTTTTGCGCCGCCCTCGATCCGGTCGACCGCGGCGAACGTCTCGGCTGCCAGCGCAACAACATCGTCTCCCTGGCGGAGCAAGATCGTACCGTCGGCCGCGACCGCCGGAAGATCGTCACTCCAGCCGCCGGCAAGGGTGGCGGCGATTTCCCAACGCGTGAGATCGACTACCCAAATTGTCTCACCGTCGGCCGCGCGCACGAGCAAGAGTTTCCCGAGCGGATCGACGCGCAGCGCCTCCGCCATGTCAGGCAGCTCAATCCGTCGCAACCGATCGAGGTCAAACCGGTCGTAAGCGAGCAGTCGATTCTCAGCGTCGACCGTGTAGATGTGGTGGGCGGCGGCAGAGATGGCTACCGGTCCGGGGGCAGGCCTGACACGCTCAAACCGTGGTGGGGTCGAGTCGGCGGGTTCAAAGACGACGAGTCCCGAGTCCGTGCTAACCACGGCAACGTCGCCCCATGGCGAGATCGCCAACGTCCCGGCCGGCAGACGGTGGATCACTGGCGGGCGTCCGTCAGCGAGGCCCATGAGGAAACGGTCACCGTTTTCCACCTCGGCGAGTGCCACGAGCCGGCTGCGCGCGGCACCCCAGAGCGCCACGGGCAGTGGCTCAACCCGGTTGGACCACGATTGCACGCTACGACGTGTGACCCGCGCGATAGACCCATCCTGCCGAATGAGGTATGGAACGCCACCCGGACCCACAGTTGCCTCGACCACGCTGGTGTCGACGGTCCGCGCGCGCCCGGTGGTTAAGTCCCACGCGATCAGCTGCCCCGCCGCGGTTTGCCCATACAGGACCTCCTCATCGGGAGCGAACCCCACGACGGTGCTGACGAGCGGTCCTTGGCCGCTCGGCTCCCAGTCGATCGGTGTAAGGCCCGGAAGGCGGTAGACTCGAGCGGCTTCGCGGCGGTCGGTCGGCAGCCGGAACGCCACCGAAAGGTTTTCCTCGGCGATCGACACCCCTTGTGCGATCGCTTCCTTGACCGGGTTTGGTGGTGTTTGGGAGTTGCACCCCACGACACAGCCAAGCGCAGCGGCAACGACGACTGTGCGCATCCACCGTTCAATCATCACACCGTCTTTCTTTGGCCTACGCATCGTTCGTGTCCAACGGCACCGTGGGAGCATCGGCCCACAGCCGCTCCAACTGATAGAAGTCCCGTACCGCTGGGTGAAAGATGTGGACCACGAAATCCACGAAATCGAGGAGGGCCCACCTTCCCGCCCTGAGTCCCTCCTCGTGGTGCGGACGCCGTCCAGCGCGCTTGAGCGCTTCCACGACGTGCTCGCCAAGGGCGCGGACATGCGTATCTGACGTCCCCGAGGCGATCACGAAGTAGTCGGTCGCGTCACTCAGCTGTCGCAGATCCAGCACAACGATCTCGAGCGCTTTGCGCTCGTCCAGTGTCCCCACCGCGAGTCGCAAATCGCGACGCTGATCCTCAACGATGCGCGCGCTGCGGCGAGCTAGCTTCGGCTGAGCTTTTCGTCGCGTTCCGATGGGGGATCCTCAATTTGATAGAATATACCCCACGCTCCGGGACCCGTGTGGACGCCGAGCGCAGCAGTAATGTGATTGACGAGGCAGTCCCGCGGTGAGTATCGACGGACCAACTCGTCGCGTAATCGTTCGGCGACGTCCGTCGCATCGGCGTGGCCGATTGCGAAGCGTACTGCGCCCGGCCGTGGCATGAGGCGTCGGTCGATATGCTCGAGTACGCGGTCAACCAAACCCGCTCGCCCGCGTACGCGGTCGAGCGTCAGCACGTTGCCGTCTGGGTCGACTTCGAGAACGGGTTTAATGTCGAGCAAGCTGCCGAGCCACGCTCGCCCGCGCCCTACGCGTCCGGAGCGCTGCAGGTGCTCAAACGTGTCGACCGTGAAGAACGCACCGGCCTTCCGTCTGAGTCGCGTGATCTCCTTCACGATGCGCTCGGCGCTCCAGCCGGCTTCGGCCAACTCGGCGGCACGCAGTACGAGGAGCCCCAACCCAAACGACGTCGTGCGAGAGTCAACGAGGCGGATGCCGTCGAGGCCCGTGACCTCAACCGTCGCCTGTGCGGACGCAAAGGTGCCCGATAGCGTTCCCCCGATGAGGATTGCGACGACCTCCTCGGCTTCTTCCTTCGCATCGGCGAGCGCTTCACGGAGCGCCCCAGGCGTCGGTTGCGATGTCGTAAAGCGACGCTCACCTTGCCGCATCCCTGCGTAGATCTCAGCGCCGCGGATTTCCACCCGGTCGAGGTAGGTGCGCTCACCCTCAATGACTTGCAGCGGGACGACGATAATGCCGTGCGCGTCCACCACCTCATCCGGCAGGTCGCAGGAGGAGTCCGCAAGAACGGCGATCTTGCGGCGACGACCGTGGCGGCCCCGGTGCTGCTCCCGCATATCGTCCGCCTTGGTGGTCTCGATCACCCCCCATTCGGCGACGAGCGCAAACAAGCGATCGGGACTGTTCGTGTGCACGTGCACCTTGAGAAGGTCTTCGGTTGTAAGCACGACAATCGACCCGCCCAGCTCGCGCAAGGCCGCGCGCACGTCAGTTGTGGGAGGAAATGCCTCGCCGCGGACGAGAACTTCGGTGCAAAACTGGTAGTCACGATCGGCCGCCACATTGGCCACGCGGGCTGCATCGGGTACTACTTGGTACGTCTTGCGGTCGGGAGCGGTGAGGATGGGATCGCCTTCAATCAAGCGGACGATTCCTTCCCAGATCCGCACAAACGCCTTCGCCCCGGCGTCCACTACGCCCGACTCCTTGAGCACCGCGAGCAACTCCGGGGTCTGGCTGAGCGACTCTCGCCCGGCGGTTAACACCTCGCGCATCAACGTCTCGAAATTGCTCGTTTCACGCGCGGAGCGTTCGGCGTGATGGGCGACGTCGCGGCTCACCGTCAGGATGGTGCCTTCCACCGGTTCGTCGAGCGATCGCGCCAGGCGATCGGCGCCAACGCGGATGGCGGCCGCTACCTCGTGCACGGTGGCACGGACGGTATCGCCAAGCCCCTCGCGGAAGCCCAAAATGAATTGCGACAGCAGCATTCCGGAGTTGCCCCGAGCACCAAAGATGCACGCCTCCGCCATGGTCTTGGCCACGGTTGGGAGGGCGGCGGCCGGTCGGAGCGCGCGAACCTGCTCTGCCGTCGCCCTGAGCGTCATGGCGAAGTTGGTACCCGTATCGCCGTCAGGAACGGGGAACACGTTGATCCGGTTCAGCTCTTCTCGTGCGGCGTCGACCCAATCCGCCGCTGCGAGCAGACAACGCCGCAGCCTGGGCCCGCTCAGGTAGACGATGCCGGCGGTGCGGGGCGACACTACTCCTTCACGACCCAGACGCGAATCTCGGGACGAACATCGGGATGCAGACGGATCGGCACCTTGTAGATACCGATCATCTTAATGGGTTCGTGGAGCTCGATGCTCCGCTTGTCGATCCGGAATCCGGCTTCGCCCAGCTTCCCGGCGATATCGGAGGCCGTGATGGATCCGAACAACTTGTCGCCCTCACCGACCTTCGCAGTGAAGGTGAGCGAGAGATCCGTGAGTTTCGCGGAGATCTCCTCTGCCTCCGACTGTTCCGTCGCCAGTCGATCGGCGTGTCGCTTCGCTTCGGCCGCGGCCCGCCGCTTGTTGGCTTCCGTGGCCTGATAGGCCAGGCCGCGGGGGATCAGATAGTTGCGTGCGTACCCATCCTTCACGTGTAGGAGTGTGCCGGCCCGACCCAGCTCGGGAACCGTCTCTCTCAGAATGATCTCCATAATGATTGATCCGTTCTCGCTAAGCAGCAGTTTTGGTGCCCCACCGGCGCCTGAGGTCCAGACGAGTGTCCAGGACGCCGAGCAGCATGGCTCCGGCGAGCACGATCGGTGTGAGAAAAAGAAAAATGGCTGCCAACAATACGGTCAAGAAGACGCCGCCCCCACCTGCCACCTGGAGCCCCACCGCCGCGACCGCTATGCCCCGCACGGCATATAAAGCAGCTGACACGACGAGGAGGTTTCCAGCGGCCAACTTGGCGGTGGCGAGCTTGGGGAGCAGCACGATGATCAGCGCCGCAGCGGCAGCCCAGTTCAAATGTTCGGTGAAGCGAAAGTTCATCCAGGAATCCGGTGGCGTGCCCCGAGGCCGTGTCGCGACGCGCTGATACAGGGCCGTCCCGAGAGCAATCCCAATGAGCAGCTGCACCGCGAGGAGGGCGGGATAGAATTCCGCGACCACCGGGATCGCCTCCGCAAACCACCGTTGGAGCTGCTCCATCGCCGTTTGCTCGACGGTCGTGGAATCGCTCCCGGCGGTCACCGGCGTCGTTGCCAGGACCGTGCCCAGGAATGCACGGGCCGTGAGCCCGGTTTGATGAGACACCCACCAGCGTAGCTCCCCCCACGACGAACCCAGCAGCAGCAAGAGCGTCGTCACACCCGCTCCGGCCACCGCCACCGCATGGAGGGCTCGGTGCGTCACGGATGCCTTGGAGCGCAGTGTCGTCACCGTGAAGGCGAGCGCGCTGAACAAGGCAGCGGCGCGCACGACTTGATCCGGCAAGTTACCGGGGGACAGCAGCCACCATAGAGCGAAGCCACCGGCCACACCCAGGGCCACGTGCTCCACCCGGGTCTGTGGGCGGGAGACGAGCAGCAGAATGGCGAATGGGAGCGCGAAGAGACCAGGGTGTGCTACCACGGAGAACGCCGTCGCCCCCACGATCAGCCATCCCCACCGGCGTTCCGCCACCGCTAACCCACGAACCCCTTGATGAAGGGCAGCAACGCGATGTAGCGCGCGCGCTTAATGGCTGTCGACAGCTGTCGCTGATGGCGCGCGCAGATCCCCGAGAGGCGACTCGGTAAGATCTTGCCGCGCTCCGTGGTGAAGCGGCTGAGGAGGCGTTCGTCCTTGTAGTCGATGAATCGTATGCTCGATTCGCAAATGGGGCAGGGCTTGCGACCTCTCATTCGTCGTCCTCCTCACCGATAGGTTCATCGGAGTCGTCATCCGCCGAAAGTGTCGCGCCGACGGTGGCGGGCGCAATTCCCTCGTTTATCACGATCAAGTAGCGCAGTACGGCTTCATCGAGCTTGAGCGCCCGTTCGAACTCGGGAAGCGCTTCCGGCTCGCACTCGAACTGCACGACCACGTAGTAGCCAAGTTCCTTTTTCTTGATCGGATAGGCCAAGGTACGCTTGCCCCAGTGATTCAGTGCGGTCACGGGATCCGCTGTCCCCGAGCCGCGCAGCAGCTCGTGGAATCGCGTCAGATGCTCATTTACCTGCGCTTCCTCGAGGGAACTATCGAAGATGTAGACGATCTCGTACTGACGAGCCATGACACCTCCCTTTGGACGTGAGACCCCACCCAGGTGTAGGGTGGAGTAGGGGATATGTGAACAATCGAAGGTAGTAGGTTGGCCGTGGAGAGGGGAAGGGGGAGGTGTGGGTGGTGGGTAGCGAACGGCGGATAGCACCACTTACAGCCCCCTCACCGCCCCCGTGCTACACATTGAAGCGGAACAACAACACGTCCCCGTCCTGCACCACGTAATCCCTCCCCTCACTGCGGATGAGGCCCTTCTCGCGGGCGGCCTTGTACGAGCGAATCCGCAAAAAATCCTCCACAGGGATCGTCTCGGCTCGGATGAAGCCGCGCTGGAAGTCCGTGTGGATCTCTCCGGCTGCCTCGAAGGCCGTAGCGCCCCGGCGAATTGTCCAGGCGCGGACCTCTTTTTCTCCTACCGTGAAGAACGTTTCAAGCCTGAGGAGCCGGTAGCTGGCATGGATGAGCCGCTCGAGTCCGGGCTCCTCGACGCCGGCGGTCCGCAAAAACTCTTCGCGCTCAAACTGCGGAAGCTCGATCAGCTCGGCCTCGAAGCGCGCCGAAAAAACGACGATTTCCGCCTCCTCGTGGTGGAG
This sequence comes from Gemmatimonadales bacterium, assembly GCA_041577295.1. Classification (GTDB taxonomy): domain Bacteria; phylum Gemmatimonadota; class Gemmatimonadetes; order Gemmatimonadales; family GWC2-71-9; genus JBDHDH01. Next base: position 40,750 of record JBFGJG010000022.1, on the reverse strand, counting down.
CCGCGCCGCGCGACGGAGCGCCTCGACCGGAGCACCACCTCCAGTAGAGAGCTCGGACTCATCGACGTTCGCCGCATAAAGAATGGGCTTGGCGGTGAGCAAACCGAGCTGGCGAATGACCCGCAGCTCCAGCGCGTCCCGCACGGCCTCTCTCGCCCCGCGTCCCTCGTTGAGCTCCGCGACCACTCGCTCGAGAAACGTCGCCTCAACCTGATGCTCTTTGTTCCCGCTGCGAGCTGTCTTCTGAATCTTTTCGAGCCGTCGCTCGACCACAGCGAGATCCGACAGTGCCAGCTCGGCGGTGATGATGTCGTGGTCCCGTTCCGGGTCGACGGAGCCGGTGACGTGCGTGACGTCCGGATCATCGAAGCAGCGCACCACGTGGACCACCGCATCCACTTCGCGGATGTGACTGAGGAACTGATTGCCCAATCCCTCTCCGCGGCTCGCACCTTCCACGAGCCCAGCGATGTCGACGAATTCCACGAAGGCGGGGGTGACCTTTGGGGGGTTGACCAACGTCGCCAGCGCATCGAGACGTGGGTCGGGCACCGCGACCACGCCCACGTTGGGCTCCACCGTACAAAATGGGTAGTTCTCCGCCGCCGCCTCCGCCGCTGTCAGCGCGTTGAACAGCGTTGATTTGCCGACGTTGGGAAGTCCGATGATACCAAAGCGCATGACTGCAGTACGCTGTGAAGAGTGAGCAGTAGGCAGGGAGCTTTAGTGAACGAGACGGAGCAGTGAGCGGGACGCGGCGCCGGGTCGCTTGGAAGGGCCAGGCGCGCTCCCGCTCGCTACTCTCGGTTCACGGCGTGCTCACTCTACACTGCGTTCACTGTATCAGCCACGGGGCCAGGACGAGGCTCACGACGGACATGAGCTTGATCAGGATGTTGAGCGACGGGCCGCTCGTGTCCTTGAAGGGGTCGCCCACCGTGTCGCCCACTACCGCGGCTTTGTGTGGCTCGGAGCCCTTCCCGCCGTGCGCCCCGCCTTCGATGTACTTCTTCGCATTGTCCCAGGCGCCACCGGCGTTGGCCATGAAGAGCGCCATCATCACTCCCGTCAGGGTGGCGCCCGCGAGCAAACCGCCGAGCGTCTCAACGCCAAGCAGTTTGCCCACGAAAACCGGTGCTACGATAGCCGTGATTCCGGGGAGGATCATCTCGCGAAGGGCGGCGCGCGTCGAGATGTCCACGCACCGTGCGCTGTCGGGTCGCGCCTTTCCTTCCATCAGGCCCGCGATCTCCTTGAACTGGCGTCGCACCTCCTGCACCATCCCCTCAGCGGCACGCCCCACAGCAGTCATGGTGGCCGCCGCGATGAAGAACGGCAGAATCCCGCCGAGGAAGATCCCGATGACGACTCTGGGGTCGACGATGTCGAGCACCACTGGTGGAGATCCCGCGGGTGTCACGGCGTTCGTGTAGGCGGAAAAGAGCGCGAGTGCGGTGAGCGCCGCGGAACCTATGGCAAAGCCCTTTCCGATGGCAGCAGTCGTATTGCCCAGCGCATCGAGGCTGTCGGTGATGCGACGCACGTCTGGGCCCAAACCGCTCATCTCACTGATGCCGCCGGCGTTGTCGGCGATGGGGCCGTACGCATCCACGGACATGGTGACACCCACGGTTGCGAGCATGCCGACGGCCGCGATGCCGATTCCGTACAGACCGGCGCTCGAGTACGCCACGTAGATCGCACCGGCGATCACGAGCATTGGGACGGCGGTGGAGCGCATGCCCACGGCCAGCCCTGAGATGATGTTGGTTGCGGGTCCGGTGAGCGAAGCTTCCGCGATCGTCCGGATCGGTCTTGCGGCCGTGTAGTACTCCGTGGCCAGGCCGATCAAGATGCCGGCGATGGTGCCCACGACGACGGCCCAAAACGGACCCAGGGCGCTTGCCGGTCCATCGGCCTGCATGAGGCCAATGTCGATCCGCTGCGTGATGAAGTACGCTGCGGCAAGAAAGAGCCCCGCGGCGATGAAGGTGGCCCACCGCAGCGCTCCGGCCGGATTGAATTGCTCGAGGAGTCGGAAGAGCCACACCGCGATTAGGCTCGCGGCGAGCCCGACGAGGATGTAAATGACCGGGAGGGCGACAGCCTCCATCCGGTTCGTCACGAGCGGACTGGTCGCGGCGATGGCGATCGTGGCGATGACGGCGCCGACGTAGCTCTCGAAAATGTCCGCACCCATGCCCGCCACGTCTCCCACGTTGTCACCCACGTTATCGGCAATGGTTGCCGGGTTCCGTGGGTCGTCTTCCGGAATCCCCGCTTCGACTTTGCCGACGAGGTCGGCACCCACGTCGGCCGCCTTGGTATAGATCCCACCGCCCACGCGAGCGAAGAGCGCGATCGACGACGCCCCCATGGCGAACCCAGTGATGATCTCGCTGAACGCCTGCCACCCCGTCTCGTCCGCGGGCGATCCCATGAATACCTGCATGACGATGCCGATCCCGAGGAGCCCCAGGCTCGCCACCGACAGCCCCATGACGGCACCGCCGTTGAAGGCGATGCGCAGTGCCATCGCCTGGCCTTTTGCCCGCGCGGCTTCGCTCGTGCGCGCGTTGGCGCGTGTCGCTGCTCGCATGCCGAAATAGCCGGCGAGGATCGAGCAAATGCCGCCGCCGAGGTACGCGGCGGCCGTGCGCCATCCGATGAGCCATCCGAGCAGCACCGCCACGATTGCCAGGAATGGAATCAGGGCTGTGTACTCGCGCCGGAGAAAGGCCATGGCGCCCGTGAACACGAGTTCTTCGATCTCGCGCATCCGGTCGCTGCCATTGGGCTGTTTGCGGATGTACAGAAACGTGACCAGCGCGACGATCAAGCCGAACACGCCGGCGGCAATGGCGGCGGTGGGAAGCAACGCGTAGTCCATCACTCTGCAATTCCTCGTCGGTTGAACCGGTTCATGGCCGTGTGAATTCCCTCATCGAGCCAACACTCGACAGCCTCGCCGAGTGTGGGCAGTAAGTCTTCGATCACCGTCAACTCATCCGGTCGAAACGGAGCGAGTACGAAGTCAGACCAGTCGTCCACATCGTCGGGCAGTGGGCCGACGCCGATGCGCAGCCGAGCATAATCCCGCGAGCCGAGGGCCTCCTCGACGCTTTCGAGACCGCGGTGTCCGCCGGCGGATCCTTGCGCACGGAGGCGAAAAGATCCGAGCGGCAGCGCCTTGTCGTCGACCAGTACCAGGAGATCACTGTCGGGGGCGAATCCAGGTTCACGCAGCAGCGGCCGGATCGCGCGTCCCGAGAGGTTCATATAGGTCTGCGGCTTCACCAGGAGCACCGTTAGACCAGCCACGGACCCATGCGTCACCAGCGCCGGACCGGACCGGTGGAATCGTGGCATTTCCCACCGCTGCGCCAGTGCGTCACCCACCATGAACCCTGCATTGTGTCGGGTCTTGGCGTACGCGGACCCGGGGTTGCCGAGGGCGACCACTGCGCGCAGCGTTTAGTCCTCCGGCTCCTCTTCGGCCTCTTCCTCGGCCTTTGCCTTGCGGATGAGTTCGGGTTCGCCAGCTTCCTCTTCCACGACGACCTCGGTGGGCGGCGCCTCCTCGACCCGCGGGGGCACCACTGTGCAGATCGTCTGCCCAGGATCGCTCAGAATTTTGGCGTCTGGCACCGAGACGTCCGACACGTGGAGTGATTGCGCGATGCCGAGGTCGGTGACATCGACGTCGATGTGATCGGGGATGTCCTTGGGGAGCACCTCGATCTCCAGCTCGCGGAGGAACTGCTCGAGCACGCCACCCTGGTTGCGTACGCCCTCGGGTGATCCCACCAAACGGAGGGGAACGTCCACGGTGATCATCTCGCCCGCATGGATCTCGTAGAAATCGACGTGCGTAATGTTTTTTCGAGTAGGATGGCGTTGGATCTCGCGGATCAACACCTGTACTCCCGCGCCATCGACGCTCAGATCGATCACCGTGGATTCTGCGGAAATGCCCTGCAGGGCCCTGTCGAGCTCCATCGACGACACACTGAGTGCGGCGGGATCGCGACCGTGTCCATAGATCACGGCGGGAATTCGTCCCTGACTCCGCAGCTTTCGTGCTGCGCCCTTGCCTTTATCATTCCGGCTCTCGGCCGTGAGCAAAACTGTCTGCGCCATGTTTCCTTCCTCGATGCTGACGTGATGACGCGAGATTTCGTGCGTCACCGTATCTGGTCTATCTCTTCTGCCTCCCCGCCCTCTTTCACGATTTCGACGATCCCGCCGTACTCAATCAAACAAAGAACTGACCGATTGATCGCTGTGGGTGAACCGGATTGCCTGCGCTAAGAGCGCCGCGATCGAGAGCACCTTCAGCCGATCGAAGCACCGCTCCTTGGGGATGTTGATCGTGTCCGTGACTGCGACCTCGCTGACGGGTGCGGCGCACAGCCGGTCCACCGCTGGCCCCGACAGCAGGGCGTGCGTGGCGCAGCAAAAGACCCGCCGGGCACCAAGCCGGTTGAGTGCCATGACGCCTTCCGCCATCGTCCCCGCGGTATCGATCAGGTCGTCCACGATCAGACAGTCGCGTCCTTCCACTTCGCCCACAACATTCACGACCTCGGCGACATTGGCCGACGGTCGCCGCTTGTCGATGATGGCCAGCGATGCCTCTAGGCGCTTGGCAAATCCTCGGGCCATCTTCGCCGCTCCGACATCAGGGGCCACCACCACCGGTTGGTGCATCTGCTTCTGCCGGTAGTGCTGGACCAGGACCGGTGCGGCGTAGAGGTGATCCACCGGGATGTCGAAAAACCCCTGCAGCTGATGCTGGTGGAAATCGATCGCCAATACACGATCGGCTCCCGCGGTCGTGATCACGTTCGCCATCAGCTTGGCCGAAATCGCCACCCGCGGCTGGTCTTTCCGATCCTGTCTGGCGTACCCGAAATACGGGATCACGGCCGTGACGCGTGCCGCGCTCGCTCGCTTGGCGGCATCGATCAGAATCAGCAGCTCGACGATGTTTTCCGCCGGCGGATTGGTGGACTGGACGATGTAGACGTCCTGGCCCCGCACATTCTCGTCGATCTTCACGAAGATCTCACCATCGGCAAACCGCCGGATCGTCACGCGACACAGCGGCTGACTCACGTGCTTCGCAATCGCCTCGGCGAGAGGACGATTTGCGGTGCCCGACATGAGCAGCATCTTGCTGCTCCGAAGCGAGATCTCAGCCATGGGAGCCACACAAGGTAGTCAGGGGAAAGGAGTAAGCCAAGTGACCCGGATGGAGGCGACCAGTGCCCCGCTACGGGGGCGTCTCGTCTGGTCCCGCGCGCCCCGCGGTGTTCTCGCGGTCCATGACCCATCGGACAAACGAGCACGTGGGAATCACCTCGAATTCGTGGGTTCGCGCGTAGGCGAGCGCGTGCCGAACGATGCGCGCCCCCAACCCCCGATTCCGGTGTTTCACCGGGACGTAGGTGCTCGTGAAATCGAGCGCGCGGGGCCCGGCACGACTGTATCGGAGGAACGCTTGACTACCGCCGAGGTCGATATAGAACCTCCCGCGAGCCTCGTCGTGCTCGACGAGGGGAGGGCCGGTCACGGCAGGATATGGATCTGCATTGCCGCGTTCACGCCGCTACATCGCTCGAGTGCCGACAGCAGTCGACAAACTGCGCGAGTCGCTCGGCGTTGAATCCAACCATGAAATCCTTGCCGTGTGCGATGGTGGGTACTCCAGCCCCGCCGGTCAGCTCACGCCATTCGCGCAGCAGCTTGACGTCCTTCGTGATGTCGAGCTCCTCGAACTCACACCCGTGCTCTCGAAGCCAATCCTTGGCCTCCTTGCAGTAGGGTCAGGTGGGTGTGGTGTACACTCGGATCGTTGCCATGGGGATCGTCCCGTGAAGGTGTGTCGCGAATGCTAGGGAGACGGACCCGAGATGCCAACCTTTTCGGATTGATTCGTCGCGAGGCTGTGTGCGGCGCGGAGGAGCGGGAACGGTGGGTGCGGAGATGCACTCGGTGGGAAGCCGTCGCCAGGGCCGTGGAGCCCTGGCGATCGCGGCGTTCACCTTGGGCCGCTACTCGTCACTCTCCCAGTTACCGATGGAGATTTTGTAGCCGTCCGGATCTACCACGGTGAAGTCACGAATACCCCATGGATGGGTCGTGGGCGGTTGCTCGAATACACCGCCGCGTTTCTCGACGGCCCGAGCAATCTCGTCGATGTCTTGCACCGATCGGCAATTGACCCGGAATCCCACGCCCTTCGTGCGCTCCTTCCCCTTGGCGAAATCGTCTTGTCCCAGGATGAGCTCGGCTGCGCCCGCGCGCATCACGGCGCCCACGAGCTGGCCTTCGTGCCGGATCTCGTCCGCGACCAGAAAGCCTAGAATGTCGCGGTACCACGCGATGCTGGCCTTGAGATCGTTGACCGTGAAGGACGGAGTAATGGCACGGATCCGCAGAGTCTCTGGTTGCTTTCTTGGCGTGCGTTTGGACTCGGCCGACGGCGCTGCGGTGGTGGGTGACATAGACTGCCTCCGATGTGGCGACTCCTGACCGGGATGCTCGATTTCGGGCGCTGGCCTCTCCTTCCACGTTGGCGGTGTTAGGGCCGATCTGTCAATCGGAGCGCCGTCGATTGGACGAGGGCATTATCGGCCCGGTACGAGGCAGCACGGTCACGGCAGGAACAATCCGGATTCGAAGTGGTCTAAGCCATCATCCTGTGACAGCCAGTCGATTCTTCCTTCGCCCCGACCTTCAATCCGAGGAGTCCAGATGAATACGCGAGAACCGACGCAGGGCATTCGGTTGGCCGTGCTGGCGGTCGTTGCCGCGGCGCTTCCCGCCAGTCTGTTGCTATCACAGCCAGGCCTGAACCCGGACGATGAAGCGATCCGGGGCGTGATCATGAGTGCTTACATCGATGGAATGCACATGAACTCCAGCCGGGCGGCCGTGCGGGAGGGCTTTCATCCGGCGTTCTACATGTTTGTCCGGACTGAGGGTGACAGTGTGCGTCACGTAACGATCGATGAGTGGGTCGAGCGGCTGCCGCCTGAGGGCACCGCGCCGCGTCACGAGGTGACTGCCGAGGTGGACGTACTGTCCCGGGAGGGTGGGGCGGCGGCCGCGAGCGCTAGTGTCTTCTTTGACGGCAAGCAGGTGTTCACCGACTACTTTCTGTTGTATCGGCTGGATGGGCAGTGGCGAATCATGGGGAAGGTGTTTGAGGGCCATCGGTAGCGGGTGCCGCAGCGTTTGGACCCGCCGAAAGGACGTGGGAGAGTTGGCCCCGAAGGATTCGAACCTTCATTTCCGGATCCAAAGTCCGGCGTCCTGCCGTTGGACGAGGGGCCACTGATGGGTCCGGTAATGTAATAAGAGGAGTGGGGGCCGGGGGCCGAGAGGGAAGACTGGAAAGGCGGTGAAAGGAAGGCTGTCCGAGGACTGGCCGCCTCGGTTTGCACGTTCCTCGCTTCTCACTGCTAGTCCTCACTCTCGTAAGGTCATCCGCATTCCAATGCCCGCTTCAATAGCGCGTTCGTAGACGATGGCCGCCGCGGCGGTGTCCTGAAGGGCCATGCCCGTGGAGTCGAATACGAAAATCTGGTCCGCGTTCGTGCGTCCTGGTTTTTTCCCCGCAACGATCTCGCCAAGCTCCGCGTAGACGTCGCTTGCTTTGAGCGCGCCCGCTACGATGGCGTGGCGCAGGTCGCCGATTGTCACACACTGCTCGAGCACATCTACCACGATCGTCGCCGCTGCGAGGAGCTCGGGAGCGAGCTCGCGTTTTTCTTCGTTGTCCACGCCAACCCCAGCGACAAACATTCCTGGTCGCAAAGCGGCCCGGTCAAGGAGGAACTCTCGTGAGGGCGTACACGTCACGAGCACATCCGCAACCCGCGCTGCGAGGATAGGATCGGACTCCACTGTGACCTGGAGCTCGGGCTCACGACGGAGCTCAGCAGCCAACGTGTCGGCCGCTGCGCGAGCGACGTCGCACAGGACGATCCGATTGAAACGCCGGACCCGTCGCAGGGCGGGGATGTGCGCCCGTCCCTGCGTACCACATCCGATGATGGCGAGCGAGCACGCATCTTCGCGCGCCAGGTGCTCAGCCGCGAGCGCTGTGGAGGCGGCCGTACGACGAAGGGTGATCTCGATCGAGTCCATCAACGCGAGTGGATACCCATTCTCTGCGTCGGATAACCCGATGAAGCCTTGAATGGTCGGCAGACCAAACCGCCGTGGATTGTGCGGGAAGTTGGCGTTGATCTTGGCAGCGAAATACGGCCGCTCGAGGCCTAAGATTCCGGCCTTGATGTGAAACCCGCCGTCTTTGGCGGGCACGCCGGCCATGGCCGGCCGCTGGGCCGTACCCCGACCATAGTGAAGGAACGCTTGGTAAGCCGCCGCAGCGGATGCCTCGAGGTCCAGGAGCTCTGCTACATCGCGATGGGCGAGTACCAATGTCCCAGCAGTCGAAGCGTCCAACATCAACTCACTTGCAAGCTTGGATTGAAAAAGATACACTTGAATCAATGGATGATTCAAGAGTATCACCGGACGCGCCGGCGGTCCAGTGGCTCCTGCTTGTGTATCAGTTGCCTCCCAAGCCGGATTACTTGCGCGTCAAAGTGCGCCGGCGGCTTGCACGGCTCGGAGCCATCCCGCTCAAGGGAGCGGCGTACCTTCTCCCGCGCAGCGAGGAGACGCTCGAGGACTTCCAGTGGCTTCGCCGTGAAATCGTAGACGACGGCGGGGACGCTTCGGTGAGCTCGGTTGCAGTACTCGAGGGCATTACGGACCACGAGCTCGAGGCGCAGTTCTCCAGTGCGCGCGATGAGGAGTACTCCGCCGTCGCCAGTGAGGCGCGCGCCCTCGGTGCCCACGTCACGATGTCCGATGTCGATCGGCTGCGGCGCCGCCTGGTCGAGATCGCCGGGCGCGACTTTTTCGGGGCCCGCGGACGGGAGGAGGCGGAACGGGCACTGCGCGCCGCAGCGGAGATGATCCGACCGCCGGGTCCTGACCAACGAGCTGGAACGTCGCGGCAAGAAACCACCTCAACGCGTAACGCCGTGTGGGTGACACGGGAAGGGGTGTTTGTCGATCGCATGGCGAGTGCATGGTTGATCCGGCGCTTCGTCGATGCGAGTGCGTCGTTCAAATTCGTGCCCGCCAAGCGGTACGATCCAGAGCCCGGTGAGCTCCGCTTCGACATGTTCGACGGTGAGTACACTCACGAGGGAGATCGCTGCACGTTCGAGACACTCCTCGTGCGGTTTGGTCTCGTCGATCAGGCGCTTCAGGCTATCGCCGAGATCGTACACGACATCGATCTCAAGGACGACAAGTTCCACCGCGCCGAGACTGCGGGAGTCGCTGCGCTGATGCAGGGCATCGCGCTCACCCGTTCGACGGACGAGGCCCGCATCGAGGCCGCGGCCGTTTTTCTCGACAGCTTCTACGCTCAGCTCCGGAATCGCACAGTGTGACCCCGGGACCCGCGCCAGTGGTCTCGTTTCGCGATGCGACCAAGGCGTGGGCGAAGGTGGCGGTATACAGTTTTGGTGGGCCAGCGGGACAGATCGCGGTGCTCCACCGAGTGGTCGTCGATGAGAAACGCTGGCTCAGTGAGGAGCGGTTTCTTCATGCGTTGAGCTACTGCATGTTGTTGCCCGGCCCCGAAGCACAACAGCTGGCGACGTATACGGGTTGGTTGCTACATGGTGTGCGCGGGGGTTTGGTGGCTGGGTGCCTTTTCATCCTCCCCGGCTTTCTCGCGATTCTGGGCCTCAGCGTTCTCTATGCGAAGTTCCAGCACGTCGGCTTCGTTGCGGCCGTGTTCCTCGGGCTCAAGCCGGCCGTTCTCGCGATAGTTGTGGAAGCGGTGGTCCGGCTCAAAAGCCGGGCGCTGCGTGGATCGTTCTCCTCCGTGGTCGCGGCAGTGGCGTTCATCGCCATCTTCTTTTTCGGCGTTCCCTTTCCAATCATTGTGGCGGCTGCTGGTGGGCTGGGATATCTCGCGCATCGTCTCCGTGCGGCACCCCCGACGAGTTCTCTCCCATCCAGAGCGGCACCGCCACCGGTCGGGCATATGATCGCGACCGTGTCGTTCTGGCTGCTCGTCTGGTTTGCTCCGATTCTCGTCGTGATAGCCCTTACCGATCCCGGGCACATCCTGGTTTTACAAGCAACGTTCTTCAGCAAGGTGGCGGTGGTGACTTTCGGCGGAGCGTACGCGGTGCTGGCGTACGTAGCGCAGCAGGCCGTTGAAGTCTACGGCTGGTTGAGCGCGGGCGAGATGCTGGATGGCCTTGGACTGGCCGAGACAACGCCCGGTCCACTCATCATGGTGGTGCAGTTTGTGGGGTTCCTCGCTGCATTCCGCAATCCTGAAGCCATGCATCCGCTGCTTGCCGGCACCCTCGGAGCAGTGATCACATCGTGGGTGACCTTTGCACCGTGTTTCCTCTTCATCTTCGCAGGCGCTCCGTACGTCGAATGGCTACGGGGTCACCGTGCCCTTCAGGCGGCCCTGAATGGAATCATGGCCGCGGTGGTAGGCGTGGTGCTGAACTTGGCGATCTGGTTTGCGCTCCACGTGGTGTTCGCAGAGGTCACCCGGGTTGACCTCGTCGCGGCGCGCCTGTGGGTGCCCGCGCCCGCGAGCATCAACCTCGGCGCCGCGGTGATCGCCGCAGGGGCACTGATCGCAGTGTTTCGGTTTCGCGTCGGCATGTTTGCCGTGCTCGGCGGCGGTGCGCTCCTCGGCCTGCTATTCCAGAGCCTGTAGGAGCTGGTGAGCGAGGCTAAGGAGTGAGGAGTGACCAAGCCTGGGCGGCCATTTCACTGATCACCGTCCTTCAAGGGTGGAGAGTGCCGTCAGCCGATCACGAGCGTGCCGATACGCTTGCTCCAATTCCTCTTTGGTGCGCCGCTGAATATTCGTTGGAGGATAGAGACTTCCCTGTCGAACGCCCTGCCCGTTGAGTTGGCTCGCAAGCTGGGCGGCCTGCTGTCGTAACCTTTGGAGTCGTTGATTCACGGCACGGATTGAGTCTGACGTCTCCGCGTAATCTGCTGCCGCGCTGTCGAGCGATCCGGCAAAGGCCTTAGCCTCCTCGATAGCCGCGTGAAGCCGGCGCTGCAGGTCGAGCAGGGAGACAAGAAACGCCTCGCGCACTTCCCAGTCCACTTGGTTGAGCGGCATGAGCGGGTCACCCACGACCACTGCCGTCTGGGTGGACTGTGCCGCGCCGGCTTCCAGTACGAGGCGGTACTCACCGGGGGAGACGAACGGGCCCCGAGGATCCACCGGGTGCGCTGGCGTCGGAAGCGGCGTGGGACCACGCATGGTGTCCTGCGACGCGACGGCGGGTGGTGGCTCGTGCCGAAGATCCCACGTGACACGATGCATCCCGCGGGTTGCCGGCACGTCAAGTACCCGGACCAGGCGACCCCGCGGACTGATCACGGAGATGCGGGCTGACGGTGCATCGGTTCGTAAGTGGTAGGTGAGTATCGATCCGAACGGGGGATTCTCGCCTGCGAACGCGGCTTGCCCTCGGTAAGAGGTGTCTTTCCAGTACTGGAAGATCGTCGCTGGACGGACAGAGAAGAGGTGGGCGTCGGCCTGAGCCACCTCGCGAGACCACTCGACCAGCGGGGTCACATCGTCGAGAATGAAAATGCCGCGACCGTGTGTGCCGACCACGAGGTCGTTATCGCGGGGATGGATGACTAAGTCGTCGTGCAGGGTCGTGGGCGTTTGCATCCTGACCCACGTCGCGCCTGCGTTGGTTGATACATAGAGTCCGTGCTCTGTGCCGACAAACACGAGGTTGGGATTCTCGCGGTGCTCCACGATCGCATTGACTGATCCGCGTAGCCCTACCATCCGCGCTGTCCAGGTCCGACCCAGATTCTCCGTGTGAAAGAGGTAGGGACCGAAATCACCATCGCGGTGGCCGTCGAACGCGACCCACGCCGCCTCGCGTGCGGTCGAGGAAGCAACGACCCGGCTGACATACGTACCCGTTGAGACGCCGGGCACGTTGCGTGACACCTCCGACCAGCTGGCGCCCCAGTCCTCGGATACCTGCAGGTTGCCGTCGTCCGTGCCGACCCATAACACGTTCCGATCGTGTGGCGACTCGGCGATGGTCACTATCTCGCCAAACGAGCTCGTGCCATCGTTGCGTGACAACTGGATGTCCGCCCCCTTCACCCCCATCAGCGTGAGCGTATCGCGATCGATCTGCCTGGTGAGATCTTCGGTGCGCTCCCAGGTGAGACCGCGGTCGCGAGACAAGAAGAGACGGTTTCCACCCACATACACGACAGCCGCATCGTGTCGGGACACGAGGCTCGGGGAGACCCAGTCCCACCGATAGCGTGGTTCACCCGCCGGGGGCTCCGGACTGATATCCAGCAGATCACCCGTTTCGGCATCGAGCCGTGTGTAGTTCCCGTTCTGCGAGTTGCCGTACACGTAGCGATGGTTGGTCGGGTCTGGTTGCCAGTACATCCCGTCGCCAAATCCAATTTGCCGCCAATCGTCGTTGATGATGCCGATCCAGTGCCGTGTAGCGCTGGGAGCCATCCACGAGTGGTTGTCCTGCATACCGCCGTAGACGAAGTAGGGCTCGCGATTGTCCACGCCAATGGCGTAGAACTGACCGATGGGCAGGTTTGCGATCTTGCGATAGGTGAGTCCCATATCCCACGTCTCGTGGAGCCCACCGTCTCCGGCCAAGTAGAAGTGATCGGGATCCGCCCGATCGATCCACATGGCGTGAAAATCCGAGTGGACGCCCACATCGTACGTTGGGCGGGTCGGCATGCGCTCGAACGTTCTTCCGCCATCTTCGCTCTTGTAAAACGCAGTGGCCAACTCGTAGACCCGATTCTCATTGGTGGGGTCGATGACGACGTGCGAGTAGTACATCGGCCGCTGGTTGAGTGGATTGACCCACTCCCACGTCTCCCCTGCATCGGTCGAGCGATAGGTCCCGCCGCTATCGGCGTGCTCGACCAGCGCGTTCAAAACCCGTGGGTTGGACTGGCTCACCGCGAGGCCGATGCGCCCTTTGGCTCCGGCCGGAATGCCCCGCGTGAGCGCACGCCACGTTCCACCGGCATCGGTGGTCTTGTAGATACCCGACCCGAGCCCACCACCATTGAACCCCCACGTGCGGCGCAGGCGTTGGTAGGCCGCCGCGTACAGCGTATTGGGGTTCGAAGGATCCATCGCGAGATCGACCGCACCGGTCAGCGTGTCGATGAACAGCACCTTAGTCCAGGAGCGGCCGCCGTCCTCGGTCTTGAAGACGCCTCGCTCGGTGCTTGGCCGCCACAGTGTGCCCAACGCAGCGACATAGGCAATGTCGGGATTCGTCGGATGAACGACGACTCTTCCGATGTGATGCGTGCCCTCGAGACCGAGGTGGGACCACGTCTTACCGCCGTCCACGGAGCGATACACGCCATTCCCCCACGAGGTGCTCTGACGGTTCTGCTGCTCGCCCGTACCCGCCCAGATGATCTCCGGGTTGGAGGGGGCGATGGCGAGGTCGCCGAAGGTACTGACGGCCTGGTTTTCAAAGATTGGGGTCCACGTCGTACCGTTGTTCACGCTTTTCCAGATCCCGCCCGATGCCGATGCCACGTACAGCGTGGCGGGATCGTGCGGCAATGCCTCGACGTCATGGATGCGTCCTCCCGCCACCGCCGGACCGATGAGACGGAACGGAAATGCCTGCGCTAACTCATTTGTCAGAGGTGTCGTGGTCTGCGACTGCGCTGACGTGGGCGTCAATGAGAGCGCCGTGACGAGTGCGAGGCCCAGCACGCGGGCAGGGGGCTTGCGACGCACGGAAACCTCCAGAAGGGGGTGGCTGGTGGCGAATGTACGGATGGGGGAGGGGGTGCTCAACTCGCGCTGATCACGGCGTCCGCTTCCATCTCCACCAGGTATTCATCGCCCACGAGCGCGGCCTGAACCAGCGTATTGGCTGGAAGGATGCTGCCAAACCGCGCACCGTGGGCGCGCGCGACTGGTTCCCAGTCCTCGAGGTTCTTCACAAACACACGCGTGCGAACCACATCCTCGAGGCGAGCACCGAGCGACTGGAGCGCCCCTTCGATCTTATCGATCACGAAATGGGTCTGCGAAGCCGGGTCGCCTCCACCGATAACCCGGTCGCGGTGTGTCGCGGTCGTTCCGGATATCCATATGTGGTCGCCTTGGCGGACGGCACGGCTGTAGCCCGCCAGCCCCTCCCACGGTGTTCCGCTCAGCACAAGCGTCCGATCGGCATGGCCCGACCGGGTGCTGTATGGTGCGGGAAAGGAATCGACGTGATGGCTCAGGTCGCCGGATGCCGTGAGAAACGGAGGTCGGCGGTACTCGTCGCCGCAGTCGCCCGGGATCGGATGAAGTCCCGAGACCGCTGCATCAATCGTTTGACGGTCCGTCTCATCGAGCCGGAACTGAAAAACGCGGAGATTGTCCTCGATGTGCTCGCGTTGTCCCAAACGCGCACCGATGATGATTCCACCAACGGCGGGTTGCTCGAGTGCGTAACGGCAGGCGACGTTGGCGATCGACACGTCGTGGCGGCGTGCGATCTCCGCGGCCGCCCGAAGCACGCGCTGCAAGCGCTCCCACCCACCCGCCGCGCGGATGAAGCGGCCGTACTTCATCTGCGACCACGTTTCGAGACGTGCCCAGTCTGGCTCCGGAGCGCCGAGCCATTGATCGGTGAGAAACCCGCCGGCGACGGTTCCGTAGACGAGGAGCTTGATGCCGTGGTGTTGACAGAGCGTCGTCATGCCGGCCAGCGGGCGGCGATCCACCAGAGAGAGGCACACCTGGTTCGACACTACCTCGATGCCGCTGTGCGTGATCATCCGCAGATGGGTCGTGTCCACGTTGGTCATTCCCAAGTGCCGGATCAGGCCCTCGTCCTTGAGCTCTTGGAGCCAGAACAGGCCGTCCAGCCAACTGGGGTCTGCGTAATTCCACGCGTGGAACTGGAGGAGATCGATGGCATCGCTCCGCAGTCGGTCGAGCGACCGGCGTACGGCCGTGTGAACGTCATCCCGTGTGAGCGGTCCGGGTTTTGGCACCCACTTGGTGAGCAGCTGTACGCGGTGCGCCGAGCCGGCTGCTTGCCGAAAGGCGCCCGCGATCTCCTCGGCCGACCCGTAGTGATCTGCCATGTCGAACGTGGTCAATCCCGCTTCGACGTATGGGGTCATGGCCGCGGCGGCCGCGCGTCGGTCGAGTGCTTGCCCGTCGCGTTCCATGTCGGCGATCTGCCAGAGGCCGGTGACCACACGCGAGATCTCGAAGCCTGGTGCGAGCACGGAACGATCGACGGTCGTTCCCATCGCGTTTCTCACTCGGGTGGAAGCGTGTTGAAGATCGTGTTGACCGGCGCTCCGCTGCGCACCAGCTGGCGCATCTCGCGGAGGTAGATCACTGTGGCCATCGCCATGACCCCGAGCCATACGGGGGTCGAGCGGAGGTACCAGGCGACACCGGGGGCGGTGAGATCTTTCCAGGTGTGGACGACTAACAAACCGCCGAGCATGAGCAGACCTGCGAGTGCCAGCGGGACCTGCAGCGCTCGCGATCGGACGACGCTCACATCGCGCGCGATCGCTGGATTGCGGTTTGGGAGGTTGAGCACGGCGATGCACATGAGGAGAAAGTTTACCAGCATGGACGTGACCAACAGGTCCACCCCCAGGAAGAAATCGCTGGCAAGGTGGCTGCCAACGATACCGAGTGTCGCCATGGCACCGCTCGCGAGAATGGCAACGTAAGGGGTGTGCGAGCGTGGATGGACTCGGGCGACGGCGCGGGGGAAGATACCGTCTTCGGCCCACGCGAACATGAGCCGGGAGACGGCAAGCAGCATAGCGGGGAGATCGTTGATGAGGGCCACCGCGGCGCCGGCCACGATGACCACCGTCCACGCCGGTGGGAGCAGATAGCCGAGGAGGCCTGGGGCCGTGACGTCACGTTGCTCAGCCTGCTCGGCAATGTACTCCCAGGGGACCGCGTGATAGACCGCGGCCGTGAACAACACGTAAAAGGTCCCGACTCCGAGCACGGCGATCGCGATGGCGAGCGGAAGCGAGCGGTTCGGGTTCTTTGCTTCACCACCGGCCTGGGCGATCGAGTCGAACCCGATGAAGCTGGCGAACAGGAGTGCGGAGGCCGGTAGCAGCACCCCGACGCGAAACGGTGGCGTGCTGGTCACTGGCAGACTCCGATTCTCACGATCGAGCACGGCGGTGGCGAAATCGCTTGTGTCGAACGCAAACCCAGCCACGATCACCACTGCGCTCAGGACAAACATCAAGAACATGAGGGGTACCAGTGTTCGCTGGTACGATCGTACGCCTCTCAGATTCACGCCGACGAATGTCCATAGAAACGCGAGTGCGAGGATGAGGCGAAGGGGGCCGCTGTCGAGCGCATCGGCGAGCGCTGTCAGATCGAGCGCGGCGGCGATATCCCTCAAAAAGGGAACGATCACGTAGGAAACGACTCCGATTGCGATCGAGAGACCGAACCACTGGGAAAAGCTGGCGACGAAGCCCAGGTAGGGGTTTAATGCCCGACTGGCATACACGTAGCTTCCGCCGGCGCGGGGCATAGCTGAGGCGAGAATCGCGTACGCGAGGCCGGCGAGTATCGCGGGGACCGCTGCGAGCAGGTACGCTGTAAGCACATACGGTCCGATGCCTGGCACATTTCGCTGAATGGTGAACGGGATCACGTTGATGCCGGCGCCCAACATGCTGCAGATGCCGGTGGCCACGAGCCCCAGCAACCCGATCTCCCGTGCGAGACCAGGTCGAGGTGTGGAAGATTGGGAGTCAGTGGGCGCTAGGTGCTCGGGGGTCATGCCGCGTTTGCTCACGCTGGTCGCGACGAGCCGTCAGAATGGAATGGCGAGTGCCAGCCCAATGCTGGCGATGAAATCAACCTGGCGCTTGGCGAACCCAAAACGGTTAAAGTCGTAGAACCAGAATTTGCCCTCGAGAAACGGTATGATGGGCGAGCCGTTCGTGATGTAATTGAAGCCCGCCCCGACGCGGGCCGCAAAAGCCGTGAAGCTCCGTCGATCTGGGTCTTCGGGATTAATGCGAACCGCACCGATTCCGCCAAAGGCATATGGTGCGAGTCCCAACTCCGTAGCGCGGCCCACCAGGAGGTCCGCGCCGTAAAAAAGTCGCGTCACGCTACTGTCTTGCAATGCAAGCGCCGGCGCTCGGAGCTTTGATCGCACGCCTGTGACGTGCGCGCGAATCGCAAAGCTCGGTCCTATCATCAACGAGAGGCCTCCGCCCGTCGAGAAGCCCGAGGTGATCTCGTCGCTCGTCTCGTCGGCCAACGTCGTCATCACTCCGTTCCGTCCACCCTCCATGAAGAGGACGACTGCCGCCGTCTGTGCCCAGCCCGTCGATGCTGCGACCACCAGCACGCAGACCAAGAAGATCGCCGTGTGACATTGGTGCTTCATGAGCAGCTATTCCTCTCCGCGTTCCCTACCACTCCCCACCCCCAATCCTCTCGCCAGGGTGAAGGGCAAGGGTTCTACCACCCATTCTCATCCGTCAACGCCACCCACCGGCCGTTGTCGCGTGGCCGTCTTGATCAACCGCTGATCCCGCTCGCCGATCTCCAACGCGGCGCCATCGCGGTCGCGTTCATCTTTATATATCGCGATGATCGCCGAGCCCGAGCCGCACAGTCGGACGAGCAGCGGTCGGGTTTCGGCCATGCGGGTGAACAACTCCTTGAGCTCCGGGTGACTCGCAAATACGGTTGTCTCAAAGTCGTTTCCGCCAAGCCTGCCGATGCCGCCCCAGC
This sequence comes from Gemmatimonadales bacterium, assembly GCA_041577295.1. Taxonomy (GTDB): domain Bacteria; phylum Gemmatimonadota; class Gemmatimonadetes; order Gemmatimonadales; family GWC2-71-9; genus JBDHDH01. The sequence goes on along the minus strand of JBFGJG010000022.1, from coordinate 22,869 downwards.
TGTCAAACACGCCTAGATCGAGCACCACCGCCCCCCGCTGACGTGCTCCCGTGGTATTGCGGTCGACTTGCTCGTACGCACGCACGGTTTCCACTCCGAACGGCGGTACCGCGATCAATGCTGGGCTGGTCCGGGGGGCTGGCAATCGAAACAACCGCTCTCCGCGCCCCCACGCTAGTGCCAGAGCAGCACCCGAGGCGAAAAACGGCACATCACTCCCGAGCTTGGCGGCAAACTGCAAGATCTCGTGACGGGGGATTGCACCACCCGCCAGCTGATTGACCGCGTGCAGCACCGCCGCGCCGTCACTCGATCCTCCACCAAGACCGGCCTGGACAGGAATGTGTTTCGCGAGACGAATCCGGACACCGAACCGGTTCCCCGTTGCGGCGAGCACCGCCTGTGCCGCTCGATGGGCCAAGTTCTCTTTGACCGGTCCGGTGTCAGCGCCTTCGACGTCGAGCTCTACACCGCTGCCCGTGCGTTCTACGGTGACCTCATCGTGCAGTTCGAGCAAGGTGAAGAGAGTTTCGATCCCGTGATAGCCCGAGTCTTCGCGTGAGAGGATCCGCAGGAGGAGGTTGGCCTTGGCGTACGCGGAGGTCGAGACCCGATCGGTCGTCATGGACTTTGATTGACGGATGGGGCGGAAGCGGTCGATCCTTTGGCCTCTCGTTCCATCGTTCCTTCTTCATCTCCTCCCGCCGTTCGCAAGTCCGCCAGGTGGAGGTGCGCCCGGCTCAAGGACCAGAGCCCGAGCACCGTAATCGGAATGAACGTCGCAAAATGATAGCCAACAGCATACGAGACGGCGCGTTCGGCTTGCACACCGTACAACGCGAGGGCGAGGCGACACGCTGCCTCGAACGGCCCAAAGAAACCGGGCGAGGAGGGTAGCGCCACGCCAAAGGCGATGATTCCCTGCACCAGCAGTGCGGCGCTGACGGGAAGATCGAGGTCGAAGGCGATGAAGCACAGCCAGAACGACGCCCCGTTGACCAACCACACGACGAGGGTCCAGAACAGTGCCCGTAGAAACCGTCCGATATCCCGCAGTGCGTCGAGACCTGCGAGGAGACCCTCGATCGTCTCGAGCACACGATTGGCCCAGCGGTGCGGAAGCACGCGGTGTGCGATCGCGGTTGCCAGCCGTCGTGCGGGATCGGGCCAATGGACCAACAGGACCGCGACGACGAACGCCCCGAGAAACACCGCACCCACGGCCTTGGCGGCGGCAACCATGGAGATACCGCCCACCGTCGTGGTGTTCGAAAATCCACCAGCCCACACCGCCAACGCGAATAACCCGACGACTCCCATCCCATCGAGCACGCGCTCCACTGCGATCGATGCGAAGGCGGTCGAAAACCGCACCGAGGTGAGCTTGCGGGCTGCGTACGCTCGCGCCACCTCACCCGCGCGCGCCGGGAGCAGATTGTTCGCCATGAATCCAATAGCGGTTGCGTGCCAGAGGGGCCGGAACGGCAACGGGCTTCCCTCGAGCCGCAACACATATCGCCACCGAATCGTGCGGATGGGAAAGACCGCGGTTGCCAGGACGACGGCGCCAACGAAGCTGGCAACATGAATGTTGCGGAGGTGCTGCCAGACGTTTGCGAGCGCGACGTCGTGGAGGGTCCACCAGAGCAGGATGATGGAAACGAGGAGTCCGATGAGTCCCGGCCACCGGACTCCCCGGCGGCTAGCTACGTTGGCCGAGGCCAAGCTCTAGCAGATCGAAGACTTCTTGGATCAGCTCACGCACGCCTGCGCCGGCACCCGTTTGCAGCGCCGCTTGAATCTCCTGTCGTAACGACAGCGCGCGCTTGAGTGCGGCTTCACCGCTGTAGCAGAGTGTCGCGATGGGCACGACCTCCTGCTCTTCGGCTCCGTCCGCCACCGGAACGGCCGGATCGCGTGGGGGGCCTCCGAGCAAGTCCTCGACGGATGGATTCGCCCACCCGAGTTCCTGCCCGAAGCGCTCGTACCGAATCCAGCTCCCAACCAGGTCGTTCGACTCCTTGTCGGACGGTTGACGACTGGGAGTGCTGGCGGCCCCAGGCCTTGCGGCAGGTGGTGGTGCCGCCGCCATCGGTGCCGCCTTTGGTGCAGCTGGTCTTCCGGGTGGTGGCGTCGGCGGTTCTACGAGTTGCGCGGCTGAGACGGCCGCCGATGCCGCTGGTGGGCGGCGTGGTGCGCCATCCGCCGGCGGTTGCGCCGTCGTCGTTGGGGGAGCGGCCGGTAGTTGACGCACGACACGGACGAGGTCGCGCAACCGGCGCGCCAAGACCTGGTCATCGCCTTTGGCCGCCTCACTTAGCACGCCTCCCGCCTCCCGCAATTGGCGCGCGAACGCATCCGTCATGCTAACGGCCGAGCCGCGCGCGAGCGCATCCCGCGCCGCCTGTCCGAAGTTGGCGACGGCTTCCTCGAGCGGTCCGCCGGCGGCCGATGCCAATGCCCGAAAGGTGCTCGCAAGGGCCTGTGCCCTCAGCTCGCGCTGCGTCTGAGACCGGGCACGTTCGAGTTCGTCCGCCGCGAGACGGAGGTGTTCGCCGTGGGACACGAGCTCAAGACGCCCCAGGCGGGCTGGCCGAGCGGACGCCGTACCATGTTCGACGATATGCGGACCTTCGTCGTCAAAGTACAGTGACTCGATGGGCACCGCTTCGCGATCCAGCTTCAGCAACGCCGCGAGCCGTCGAGCAAACTCCTGGGCCTCGGGGGATTCGGGATTCGCGCGTCCGTCAGCGGTGATCTCGCGCGCCGCCCGCGAAATGGCCTTCGCACCAGTTTCAAACAGTAGGTCGGCACCTTCCGCGCGGTCGCGCTGCGATACCTCGCCGATGGCCTGTTCAATTCCCTCGAGCAAATCGGACAGCGGCGGAATCTCTGACAGAATGGCGAGGCCGCGCAGCGGTTGCATGACCTTGAGCACGCGGTCGAGTGGATCGTGCGCGGTGGGATTCTGCTGTAGGCCACGAGCGGCTTCGTGCAACGTGCTGGCCACCGCGGCACCCTCGCGCGCAAGGAACGCACGCGTCCCGGCATCGAGACCGGCCTTGGCAGACGGCTCCGTCGCCGGTGCTGCTTCTCCCACCGCATGTTGCAACTCCGCGGTCAGTCCCTTCGCCCGTGCCTCCTCCGCGTCCGACCAGTTTCCCGCACTGCGCACCAGCACCTTGAGGTCGTCCACGGCCCCGATCGCGAGTTGCTTCGTCGCTGCATCCCACGGCCGCCTCTGTTCCCGCACCGATCTGGCGAGCGTCTCGAACGCTGCCGCGGCTCCGGCGATGGCTTGTTGATTCGCCATCAGTGCCGAGCCACGCAGCGCGCGCGCGAGACGCAGGAACTCCTCGGCATCGGGCGGCGCTGCGGCCGATACGAGGGCGTCGAGACGCTCCAGGTATTCGCTCGCCTCCATGGCGAAGAACTCGGTAAGGCCCATCTGCGAGCTCATGACGTGTTGGGTGCCAGCATCCAGACGTTAGAAGTTGGTAGCCGTGCACGTCTCGCGTGGAGAAACCGGATCACGGCTCAGGTACGGTCAGCCCGCCTAAGCTACGGAACCACCTGAGGTTAGTCAACGCGGGCGGCATCGATGAGTTCTCGCATTTCTCGGACCGCAGCGATCATGCCCACCATGATGCTCCGACTGACGATCGTGTGGCCGATGTTCAACTCCTCGATTTCGGGGATTGCCGCCACCGGGGAGACGTTGCGCGGTGTGAGACCGTGCCCTGCGTGCACGGCGAGCCCCGCCTGACACGCGTGAGCGGCCGCCAAGCGCAACCGCTCGAGGCCGGCGTCCGACGTTCGGTAAGTGTTGGCGTAGTCACCGGTGTGCAGCTCGATAGCCGTCACGCCGGCAATCTTCGCCGCGCGATCGATGGTTCTGAGATCGGGGTCAATGAACAGGCTCACACGGATTCCCGCACCGGCAAGTCGTTGCACCACTTCGTGCATCCGTGCGACATCTCGGGTGAGATCGAGCCCACCCTCGGTAGTGATCTCCTCGCGCCGCTCGGGCACCACGGTGGTCTGGTGTGGCGTCAGCCTGCACGCGAGCGCCACAATCTCTTCGCTCGTCGCTAGCTCGAGGTTGAGAACCGTCGTGACGGAGCTGGCGAGCCGCGTGACGTCCTCATCCTGGATATGCCGTCGGTCCTCCCGCAGGTGAACCGTGATGCCGTCCGCACCCGCCCGCTCGCACAATGCTGCCGCCTCGACGGGGTCTGGCTCGTCCGTGCGCCGCGCCTGTCGCACGGTTGCCACGTGATCGACGTTCACATAGAGCCGCATTTCTTGCCCCGTGATTTGTAAGCGTTTAGCTTCGTTCGATCGTAAATGAACGAGAACCGCGACAGTGGCAAGACGGATGCGTAGAAGTATACCGACGCTCGCACTCGCGCTCATCATAGGTGCGTGTGGTGGGAAGGACACCACGACCGTGCCCACGCCAATCGATCCGGAGAGCGCGATACAGGGATTCATGGGAGCAGTACGGGCGCAGGACCTCCGGGGAATGGCGAACCTGTGGGGCACGTCCAAGGGGCCGGCGTCGAAGACAATGAAGAGCGAGGAGTTGCGGCAACGGTTGTCGGTGATTCAGGTGTATTTAGTCCACGACAGCTTCGAGATTCTCCCAGCCATCGTCAGTACAACCGACGGCGGCAAACGCGATTTCGTCGTGCGGATCACGCGCAGGGGGTGCACCCCCTCGATTCCGTTCTCGCTGGTGCGGTACGGGGGAGGTTGGCTGGTCAACAGCGTCGATTTAGCGGCCGCCGGAAACCCAGCCCGCGAGTGTTCACGCGTGAGGCGGCCAAGCACCACCGGGCGGGACACTATTCCGTGAGCTCGAGCAAAATCCCTGCTGTCGCTTTCGGGTGGATGAACGCAATCCTGCGCCCTCCGGCCCCCTTCCGGGGTACCTGATCGACCAGCCGGTAGTCGTGGCGACGACACGCGTCCAGCGCCGCGTCCAAGTCGGGCACTCGGAAGCAGATGTGGTGAATGCCCGGACCCCGCTTCGCGAGGAACTTGGCGATTGGGCTGTCGGGTTCGCGTGGTGCGAGGAGTTCGACATCGACCTCGCCAAAGGGGACGGAAACTATTTCAGCCCCGTCGGCTGTTTCTGGGGTGGATGTCGGGAGGTTGAGTACGTCCCGATAGAACTGCGCGGCTTCAGCGAGGTCGCGTACCGCGATGCCAATGTGGGCGATGCGGGCTGGAGAATCGGTCACGTCACCTCCGTAAGCATGCGTGAGCGGCCGACTGGTGCGTCAGCACGCTTGGGGACTACACGAGCGCAACATACAGGTAGGGAGTGAGACATGGGAGTGACGAATCTGGTGGCGGTGAAAGACGCCGATTTCGCAAAAGAGATCGAGCAACACGAAGGCCTCGCGATCGTCGATTTTTGGGCGACCTGGTGTGGCCCGTGTCAAATCATCGCCCCCGTTATCGAGCAGATCGCCAAAGAGTACGAAGGGAAAGTCAAAGTGGCTAAGCTGGATGTCGATTCCAACCAGCAGACGGCCATGCGGCTGGGTGTCCGATCGATTCCCAGTGTGCTGTTCTTCAAGCACGGGAAACATGTCGACACTGTCGTCGGCGCGGTGCCCAAAGCCCACCTTGTGGACAAGATCGACAAACACCTCGCCGGGAACTGAAGCGGGCGTTCGTGGGCTAGCCGGTCGCAAATGCCGGCCGGCCCACGGATCCTCACCGTCCGCGCGTGGCGGCCGGCCGCTACCGTTTTGCCCCGCCGACATTCGATACCCCCCTCGCCGCGGTGCCGACCAGTGAGCACACCTGGCACACTCTACGTCGTCGCAACACCACTGGGGAATCTCGAGGATCTGTCAGACCGGGCCCGACGGATCCTTTGCGACGTGCCGGTCGTGGCCGCCGAAGATACCCGACGAGCGCGCATCCTCCTGCAGCACGTCGGCGCCCATCCCCAGCTCCTGAGCTACCACGCGCATTCACCGCCCCGCCGGCTCGACGAGGTGGTCGAAGTGCTGGCGAAAGGCCAGGATGTGGCGCTTCTCACAGACGCCGGGACTCCAACGGTGAGTGATCCAGGAGTGGCCCTCGTCCGCCGGGCCCGGGAGTTGGGCGCGCCCACGGTGGCCGTAGTAGGCCCATCGGCTGTGACGGCGGCGCTCAGTGTCTCGGGACTTCCCGCGGACCGGTACGCGTTCATGGGGTTCGCGCCTCGGAAAGGGAAGGCGAGGAAGCGGATCTTACAAGCAGTTGCGGAGAGCCCCTGGACGGTGGTTCTCTTCGAGTCCCCCGAACGCTTGGTTGGGTTGCTCGAGGACCTGAAGGAGTGCTGTGGGCACGATCGCGAAGCCGCGGTGGCGCGGGAGCTGACAAAGGTGCACGAAGAGCTTAAGTCAGGAACTCTCAGTGAGTTGGCGGCGTATTACGAACAACGTCCCCCCCGTGGCGAGGTGACGGTGTTGGTGGCCGGAAGCCCACCAGGCGCCGCAAGAGTCGATGAGCAGCAGGTGCGTGACCACGCCGCGGCCCTCCTAGCGCAGGGGATGAGCCGTCGGGACGTGGCGGCTCGCCTGACGTCAGAATTCGACTGCTCACGCAATGAAGCCTATCGACTGGTGGCCGACTTATGACACGTGTGGCGGTGTTGGTCGCGATCGCGGCAACGGTCGTCCCGGCCGTTGCCGCTCCGCCCGGGGACCTCGTGATCGGCCGTTTGCAGTACGATGGCGGCGGCGATTGGTACGCCAACCAGTCGAGCGTGACGAATCTCCTCCGCGTCATTCGCGAGCGTACGGCCCTGCGCGTGTCTGATCGCGAGCAGGTCGTGCGCCTGACCAGCCCGGATCTGTGGGAGGTTCCGTACCTCTATATGACCGGTCATGGCAACGTCCGATTCACGGACGATGAGGTGCGGATCTTGCGTCGCTACCTCGAAAACGGGGGGTTCCTCCATGCCGATGACAACTACGGGATGGACGAGTCGTTCCGACGTGAAATCGCTCGGGTGTTCCCCGACCAACCATTGGTGGACGTGCCGGCCGATCATCCCGTGTACCACATCGTGTACGACTTTGCCAACGGACTTCCGAAGATCCACGAACACGACGGGCTTCCCGCCCAGGGGCTCGGGATCTTTGTGGGCCAGCGGCTCGCCGTTTTCTATTCGTATCAGTCCGATCTCGGCGATGGTTGGGAGGATCCCGACGTGCACGGTGATCCCACCCCGGTACGCGAGCGCGCACTCCGCATGGGCATCAACCTCTTCGTGTACGCGGTAACCGCCACGCCATGACGGAAACCAGACGGTGGCTCGAGGCCGAACGCAGCGGCGTGGCCCGTCGATTGGTCGGGGCAGGTGTGTTGCTCACGATGGGGGCCGTGCTGAGTGCGTTAGCCCTTGGCGTTCTGTTGGGCCGACTCGGCGTGTATCAGACATTCCCAGCGTTGGTCATGGCAGGTTGGTTGGCCGCAGCCGCGGCAGTCGCTGGCGGGATGATCTGGTATCGCAAGCGCGCCCGGTCCAACCACCTTCCGCTGCTCGCGTCGGAGGCGGAACGGTCCGGTGGGTTACGCCGTGGGTCAATCGCCGCCCCGGCCGCGTTCGAGCCTGGCGTTGGGTCGGCGGCGCTCGCCTCGATCGCGGATCGTCAGGCCCTGGGCTGGCTCCAACAACGTGGCCGGGCGGCGCTAGACGGGGTGCGTGGGGCGGCAACCAAGTCGCTTTGGCTCGGTACGTTGACGTTTGCCGTCGGGACCGCCGCCCTTGCGACCGCGATGCGCGACGCGTCAGGGAACAAATTCTGGCGTCCCTTCTCGCTAATTGCCGAGCGACCTGGTGCGGTAACGATCGCGGTCGACCGTGCCGACGTGCGCAGGGGTGAGAGCGTGCAGGTGACCGTACGGGCACCGGGTCGCCGAAGCGCGACGTTGTGGGCTCGCCCTCCGGGCGAACCATGGGGTGGCCGTACCCTCGTGCTGGACAGTGTCGGGGGGGCAACGGCGGTCTTGGGTCCGCTGGAAGCCGATCGCTTCCTGCGCGCTGTGAGCGACGGCGTTTCATCGGACACGCTCCACGTCCGTGTGGCGCTTCCCGCCTTCCTGGCGTCCCTTCAGCTGATGGCCCGTTATCCCGAGTATCTCGGGTTTCCGGACGAGCCATTGCTCCCCGGTCCTGAACCGATCTTGCTGCCGGTGGGGACCCGCGTGACGACTCGTGGTGAGGCGACAGTCGATGTAACGGGTGCCGCGTGGCAACGAGCTGACAAGGACAACGCATCGGCCGAGGACGGAGTGCAGTTGGAAGCCGAGGGCAGGAGCTTCCGTGGGGCCCTGATAGTTTGGGGGAGCGCTCGCTGGCGGTTGGTGGTGACGCCCGTGGGCGGGGACTCGCTCGACGACGCGCCCCCCGAACTCGCGGTCATCGCGCTGCCGGACAGCGTTCCGATCGTCGCCGTCCCGGTGCCCGGTGCTGACACGACCGCTCCTCTTGCGCTGACAGTCCCCCTCGTGGTCGATGCCCGTGATGATCACGCCCTGACCGGTGTCGAGTTGCTCAGCTGGCGCGTTACACGCTTGGGCGAACGCCGTCCTGTAACTGTGGAGCAGATCCCGCTGCCCGAGGGTGGCCCCGAGCGGGCGGTGTTGCAGTGGGTGCTGGACCTCAACGGACGTGGCTTCGTCCCCGGCGACACGGCCTACTTCAAGGTGCGGGCGCGCGACAACGCGCCCCAGCCGCAGGTTGGTGAGAGCCCCGCGTACCGTCTCCGGCTCCCGTCTCTGGGAGAGCTTCGTGAGGCAATGCGACGATCGACCGAGGCGATCGCTCGTGGTACCGATTCGCTCACCGCCGCACAGCGTGAGCTCGCCCGCAACATGGAGGACCTTGCGGCGGAGCGTGAGCGCCGCCAGGGAGATCGGCCTGAGCGGGGTGGTCAATCGACGGAGCAGCTTCCCTTTACCTCGGTGCAGCGGGCACGCGAGCTCGCCGACCGGCAGCAGCAGACGTTGGAGCGGGCGCAGCAGTTGCGTGACGAGCTCCGCGCGCTCCAGGAGGCGGCGTGGAATGCCGGTCTCACCGATCCGGAGTTTCAACGACAGCTGCGCGATCTCCGCGAGCTGCTCGACCGCGCGGTGACGGAGGAGATTGCACAGCGCCTCCAGGGGTTGCGTGAAGCGCTCGAGCGCCTCGACGCGCCAGCGGTGCGGGAGGCACTCGAGGAGCTCGCCCAAGCGGCGGAACGGCTGCGCGAGGAGTTCGAGCGCGGTCGGGAGCTGTTCCAGCGCGCGGCGATGGAGGGGGAGATGACCACCCTAGCGCAGGACGCGGACGAGTTGGCACGTCTGCAGCAAGAGTGGAACCGCGATGCTGAACGGAGTGTCAACGACGCGATGGCAGATGCAGAGCGCGAGCTGGCCGCGCGCGCCGACTCGCTAGCAAGCGAACTCCGCGAGCTGGGCAACACGCTGGACTCGCTTGGTGAACGGGGCGCGACGCTCGAGCAGGCGGGGCAGCAAGCCAGCGACGCCGCGCGCCACATGCAACAGGCGGCGCGCCAAGCGGACCAGGGACAACAGCAGGGCGCGCAGCGATCGGGGCAGTCCGCCAGCGAATCGCTCAACCCGTTGAGCGAACAGCTCCGACAGCAGCGCGATCAGCTGCGCCAGGGGTGGAGGCAAGAAGTGCTGGATGCCATGGATCGCGCGCTGGTCGAAGCCGCCGATCTCGCGCAACGCCAGGAGGGTGTCACGGAGCGCCTCAATAGGGGTGAGTCCGGCGGCGATCTCCGCGGCGAGCAGGCCGCGTTGCGCGACGGGGTCGAGCGCGTGATGCAGCGCGTCGAAGGCGCGGCTGGGAAGAACGCGCTGGTCTCCCCGCAGCTGGGCGCGGCCCTCGGGTTCGCCAAGCTCCGCATGGATCAGGTGCTCGAACAGCTCCAACGTCCCGTTCCCAATTCGCGACAGGCGGGGGAGCGGGCGGGGCAGGCGGTCGACGCACTCAACGCCGTGGCGCACGCGCTCCTGCGGACGCGGAGCGACGTAGCCGGAGCGCAGTCCGGGTCGGGGCTTCAGGAGGCGCTGGAACGCATGGCGCAGTTGGCGGAGCAGCAAGGCGCGCTCAACAATGAGACCGGTCAGATGCAGTCACTCATGTCGATGGGTGGTGCGCAGCTGATGCAACAGCTCCGCGCGATGGCCGAGCGGCAGCGATCGTTGGCAAACGAACTCGACCGGATGGACGCGCAGGGTGAGGTGAGTGGGGCCGACGAGCTCGCTGATGACGCGCGCGAGATCGCAGGAGATCTCGAGTCAGGCCGCTTGGATCGTGAAACGGTTGAGCGACAGGAGCAGTTATACCATCGGTTGTTGGATGCGGGCCGTTCGCTGCGTAAAGAAGAAGAGGACGAACGTATGGAACGGATCAGCGAGACGGCCGATCCGTCGGTCGAAAAGCGGCCACCATTTGGCGTCGTGCCGACTCATGATGGGCCGAGATTCCGTTACCCGACTTGGGAGGAGCTCCAGAGCCTCTCTCCCGAGGAACGGCGACTCATTCTCGACTATTTCCGCCGGTTGAACGATGTGCGTCCGTAACGTCTGGCTCGTGGTGGCTGTGCTCATGGCACTACCGGCGTGGGCAGATGCCCAGACCGATCTCGTGAACACCGCGCGCGAGTTCGAACGGCGGGGGCGTTACGACGACGCGATTCGGCTCTATCGTGATATGCTTGCGTCAGAACCCGCGAGCTTTCAAGCACTACTGGGGTTGGAGCGCATCTACTCTCGCCAGGGATCGCTCGATTCGATCGTCCCGTACCTCGCTCGTGCCGAGCAGGTCGCGCCGGCCAGCGAGTTCGTGCGGGAGCTGCAGATCCGCGTGTGGGGTGCGGTGGAGCGTGGGGACAGTCTCGAAGCCGTGATCGGCCGATGGATTCGTGCCGCACCGGAGAGTTCGGCGCCGTACCGTCACTGGGCATTCTGGCTGGCGCAGCGTGGTGATTTTGCGGGGGCGCACGAGGTCTTGCGGACGGGTCAGGAACGACTTGGCGAGCCCGCTCTGGCGCGCGAGGTGGCCGAGCTGCTGGTGTTCTCCGGTGACTGGGCCGGCGCGACCGATGCGTGGCGGCGGGCACTGAGGTGGGAACCCACCGTCCAGCCGGCGGCGGTGGTTTCGCTGCGTGAGGCGCCCGAGCACATGCATGCGCGGATGCTGTCGCTGCTCGATACCGACGGGGCGCAACGCCTCGATCGCCGATTGGCAGCGGATCTGCTCCTAACCTGGGGGCGTGCGGAGGAGGCGTGGACGCGCCTGGACAGCGCCTTGCCAGAGGACCGAGGTACCGCCGTGATCGTGCTCGCACAATTCGCCGAACGCGCGCGGCAGGTTCGCACGTTGGGGGGAGCACGCGCACGGGGCTATGCCTTGGAGCGGCTGGCAGAGCTCTCGGGTGGTGCCGAGGCTGAGCGAGCTCGGCTCGAGGCAGCGCAGGCGTTTGCTGACGCGGGAGATCTCCGGGCCGCCCAGCGTATGCTCGGCGGGGTCTCGCTCGATCCCCGGGCGCGACGGGCGGATGCGGCCGCGACCATGGCCGCGCTCATTCGGGTGTTGGCCGACGCGGGTCGTGCAGAGGAGGCGGAGGACTTGTTTCGCCAGTGGTCGAAGAGTCTGCGGGGAGAAGATGCCGCGATGTTGCGAGAGAAGCTTGCATGGGCCCGGGTGCTGCAGGGCGACCTCGACCGTGCCGATCAACTCATCGCGCGTGATTCCAGTGTTGGGGCCGAGGCCGTGAAGGGTTGGATCGCGCTGTACCGCGGTGATCTTGCCGGCGCGACGGAGCGGTTTCGTGTCGCCGGTCCATACGCGCAGTCGCGCGAGGAGGCAACCCGACGCACGGAGATCCTCGCATTGATTCAGCGAGTGGCCGCCGACACAGTGCCGCTGTTGGGATCGGGGTTGCAGCGACTCGTGCGCGGGGACACGGCGCGGGCGGTCCGCGAGCTGGCGGACGCCGCTAGGCGTTTGCCGGGACGCGGTGGTCGGGCTGCGGTACTCGCCTTTGCCGGCGAGCTGGCTGTTGATGTCGGCGATTACGCGAGAGCGGAAGATCTCCTGCTCGACGCCATTGCGCTGGACGCCAAGGGTCCATCGGCTCCGGCTGCTGAGTACGCACTTGCGGTTTCCTATGCGAAGCTCGGGCGCAATCAAGACGCGATCCAACTTCTAGAGAATCTGATTCTCAACCATCCCGAGAGCGCCGTCGTTCCGCAGGCCCGTCGGCTCATGGATCAACTGAAAGGAATGGTACCGAGCTCGTGAGACGGCGAGAGTTCGTCACCACGGTGGCAGGCTTGATGGTCTCGCCGGCTGCCGGCTGGGGGCTGACGCGATCCTCCCCTGCGACCGACCACATCCTCATTCCGATGGACGATAGGCAGTCGGAGCATCTCAAAGCCTACGGGGTCACCTTTCGCGCACTGAAGCGCGGCGGGCAAGCGGAGTGGCTGTTGAACTACCGAGGCGGCAGCTTCCTGCTTCCATATACAGAGCAGGTGCGCCGTGACGCGGCGCTTGCCGGTGTCGTGATGGAGCAGGTGACCGCAGGAAAGGTCATGGAGGTTCGCGGCACCATCGAGGCGAGCAATATGGATGCGGTGCCGCTCGAAAAGGCTCCGAAAGTCGCCGTGTACGTTCCGCCCAACGCCGCGCCGTGGGACGATGCCGTCACCATGGCGCTGCAGTATGCTGGAATTGAATATGAAAAGGTGTGGGACGCGGATGTGGTAGGCGGCAAGCTCCGTGAGTACGAATGGTTACACCTGCATCACGAGGATTTCACGGGCCAGTTTTCGAAGTTCTATCTTACGTACAGTGGAAGCAGCTGGTTGCAGGAGATGGTTCACCAGAACGCGGAGATGGCCCGTAACCTCGGCTTTTCTTCCGTGGCGGCACTCAAAAAAGGGGTCGCGCAGCAGATTCGCCGATACGTCGAACAAGGTGGTTTTCTGTTTGCCATGTGCACGGCGACCGAGACCTTGGAGATCGCGATGGCCGCCGACGGCGTCGACGTCGCCGCCCAGTACAGCGACGGCACCCCTATGGATCCAGACGCCACGCGGCGCATGCAGTGGGAGAGGAGCTTTGCCTTTGAGCGCGTGACGCTGGAGCTGTCACCCGCGATTGCCAGTTTTTCGGATATCGATGGGCACCAGGTCAACAACCCCGCCAGACGGCAACCGCTGGGTGCTTTTCGGCTGTTTGGATTTAGTGCCAAGATCGACCCGGTGCCAACCATGCTGGTGCAGTCGCACCGCGATGTCATCCCGGACTTCTATGGGCTCACCACCTCGTTCAATCGCGAACGGCTCAAGCCCGGCGTCACCATCCTCGCCGACGAGCAGGGCGCTCCCTGGGTCAAGTACATCCATGGAGAGTTTGGCCAGGGCACGTGGACGTTCTTGGGTGGCCACGACCCGGAAGATGCCCAACACCAGATTGGCGATCCGCCCACGGATCTCTCGCTCCATCCCAGCTCACCCGGCTACCGCCTGATCCTCAACAACGTTCTCTTTCCTGCAGCGAAGAAGCGCGAGCTCAAGACGTGACCGAGGTCAGACCAGAAGTCCAGGCGCACCTGGCTGCTGAGATCGAGGCGGCCGGGGGCAGGGAGGTGTCGTTCGTCGCGGAAATCGACGACGGTGGCATTGTGGCCGTGCGCACCGTGGCACGTGGGACGGTGGATGCGGTCTTGGCGCTCCCGGGGGTTGCGCAGCGGGGAGAGATGGTGCTGCACAATCATCCCAGCGGGGTGCTCGAGCCATCGTCCGCGGATCTCCACGTTGCCGCGCGGCTGTACGATGGCGGCATTGGCTTCGGCATCATCAACAATGACGCCACGCAGCTGTATGTCGTGGTGGAGGTTCCACGGACGCGAGAGTATCGCATGCTCGATCCCGTGGAGACGGCTGACAAGCTCGGGCCCGACGGCCCTGTGGCGCGCATTGTTCCCGTGTTCGAAGACCGTCCCAGCCAGCGCGATATGGCGGCATACGTCGCCGATACCTACAACGATGGTGGTATCTCCCTGCTCGAGGCGGGAACAGGAGTTGGCAAATCGTATGCTTACTTGATCCCTGCCATCCAGTGGGCCTGGCTGAATGGCGAGCGGTCCGTAGTGTCGACCAACACGATCAACCTCCAGGAGCAGCTCGTTGGAAAGGATCTCCCGTTACTAGCGAGGGTGTTCGGTGATGGTGAGAAGCGGCCCACCTTCGCACTGCTCAAGGGGTGGCGGAACTATGTGTGTCTCGCTCGGCTAAGCCTAGCGGAAAGTGGACAGGCCTCGCTGCTCGAGCCCGAGAAGCACAGAGAGCTCGCGGCACTAGTGGATTGGGCCGGCAAGACCCGGGATGGATCACTCGCAGACCTTCCCGATCCGCCGGCGCCTGAGGTGTGGGACGAAATCAGTGCCGAAGCTGACCTGTGCACACGGCTCGAGTGCCCGCACTTCGATCGCTGCTTCGTGTTCGAGGCGAGGCGGCACGCCGCGGACGCGGACGTGGTGGTGGTTAACCATCATCTTCTTGCCGCGGACCTTGCAATTCGCCGGGTACAGGAGAATTGGCAGGACGCTGCCGTTTTGCCGCCGTACCGCCGGCTGATCCTGGATGAGGCCCATCATCTCGAGGACACCGCGGCGCATCATCTCGGGAGCCAGGTGAGTACCCGGGGTGTCGCTCGACTCCTCGCGCGCTTGGAGCGTAACGGTCGCGGGTTGATTCCGACCATGTTGAACGACTTGCGCCTGCAAGAAGACATGCTCAGCCAGGCCTCTGTCGAGCTCTTGCGACACGCACTGCTCCCCGCCGTCGGCGAGGCACGCGAATACGCCGACCGCGTCTTCCGACACCTGGCGGACGTGCTCACCGCCAGTAAGACGCATGTGCTCCGACTGGACGATTCGTTCGCCGCGGCGCCTGTCTGGGGAGAAGGGCTTGGCGTAGCGGTGGACAACATGGTGGTCGGTTTCAATCGGCTGCGGGAGGGAGTCGAGACGGTGGCGGATCGGCTCGAAATGGACGCGGAACCTGATCGGCGCTCGCAGCTGTTGCAGGAGCTGCGTGGTGTCGTGCGGCGGCTGCAAACGGTTGTCGACGGGGTGCTGCTCACCTTGCGGCCACAAGCCGGCGTCGCGCTCGTCCGTTGGCTCGAGAGACGGGGTGAGCGACCAACCGGCACGCTCCCCTTTCCACTCGCATTGTCGGCCGTTCCTCTGGATCTCGCGCCCATCCTGCGCGATGCCCTATTCGATCGCGTCGATACCGTGGTGCTGACGAGTGCAACCCTCGCCGCCGGTGGCGATTTTCGCTTCTTGTCAGATCGGGTGGGCCTCTCCGCACCACCGGATCCCGTGCGCTACGCAGAGCGGCTTCCCTCGCCGTTCGACTATGGCCAGCAGTGTGTCTTCGCAGTGCCCACGGATGTGCCCGATCCGCGGAGCGACGAGCAGGGGCATGATCATGCAGTCGCTCGGGCGGTGGCAGAGCTGGCGCACGCGTCGGACGGTGGCGTGTTTGGGTTGTTTACGAGCCACGCGGCGTTGCGCCGTGCGGCTGGAAAGTTGCGGGGGACTATCGGTGGGCGGTGGCCGTTGTTGATTCAAGGAGAAGGTCAGCGGGACCACTTGCTCCGCCGTTTTCGTGAAGCGGGCAACGCGGTGCTGCTTGGAACGGATAGCTTCTGGGAAGGTGTCGACGTGCCAGGGCCGTCGCTTCGGGTCTTGGTGCTCGCGAAGCTACCCTTCAAAGTCCCTACGGAACCTCTCACGGCGGCGCGGGTCGAAGCCTTGACACAGCGCGGCCTCGACGGGTTTACGAATTATTTGTTGCCGCTTGCGGCCTTGAAGCTGAAACAGGGGTTTGGCCGTTTGATTCGCACGCGAACTGACCTTGGAGCCGTCGTACTCATGGATCGGCGCATTGTGAGCCGACCGTACGGACAGGTGCTACTCGACACCCTGCCGCCGGCAACACGGGTGGTCGGACCGTGGTCACAGGTGCGTGCGGAAGTCGAAGACTTCTTTGCCCGTCACGGAATCGGTGCGCTGACGTGACCCGGGTGAGTTCTCGCCTTTCCCGACTTCCCGCGTACGCCGTTGCGGAGTTGGCCGCCGCCAAGCGGCGCATGGTGGCCGAGGGACGTGACGTCATCGATCTCAGCGTGGGAGATGGCGACTTTGCGCCACCCCAAGAAGCGGTCGATGCGTTACAGGAGGCGATGGCGGACCGGCGGATGAGCCGGTACGGATTCCAACACGGTTTGATGGCGTTTCGCGAGGCCATCGCTCGCTACATGCGGCGGCGACTTGGTGTCGAGGTAGATCCCGTCAGCGAAGTGCTCCCGCTGCTGGGATCGAAGGAGGGACTCGCGCACTTGCCGTTTGCCGTAACGGAGCCAGGCGACGTTTGTGTCCTGCCGGAACCTGGATACCCGCCGTATATCGGCGGGGCCGTGCTGGCGGGGACGGATATTGAGCTCATGGCCTTACGCGCTCAGGACAATTTCTTGCTCAACCTCGAAGATCTCCCCGTGGAGCGGCTGCGCCGTACACGGCTCGTGTTTCTCAACTATCCCAACAACCCCACCACCGCGGTGGCCCCCCGGGACTACCTGGAGCGCATGGTCGCGCTGTGTCACCAACACGACGTCGTTCTTGCCTTCGACAATCCCTACTGCGAGCTCACGTTCGACGGTTACCAAGCACCCAGCATTCTGCAGATCGACGGCGCTCGCGAGGTCGCGATCGAGTTCCACTCACTATCCAAGAGTTTTGGGATGACAGGGTGGCGTTTGGGATGGGCCGTTGGAGGCGCTGGACTCATTCGAGCCCTGTCGCGGGTAAAAGACTTCGTGGATACCGGACCCTTTTTGGCGGTGCAGTACGCGGGCGCACGCGTGTTGGATGCGGCCGACGGCTTGATAACGCGGATGCGTCAGTGTCTCGTGGAGCGGCGTGATGCCTGTGTCGGAGCGCTGCGCGACGCGGGATTGGCCATCTCGCCCCCGCCGGCGACCATGTACGTGTGGGCGCCCGTGCCTGGCGGGCGACCGTCCGCTGACTTTGGCCGTGCCTTGCTGCAGGATGAGGGCGTCGTGGTGGTACCAGGCTCCGCGTTTGGCATGGGAGGGGAAGGTTTCTTTCGCATAGCGCTGACGGTCGAGCCAGACCGCCTCCGCGAGGCGGGGATGAGGGTTGCCAGGACCATCGGGCGGTTGGGAGGCGTGGGTGTCCCGTAGGTTTCTGCTCCCCTCGCCGGAGCGCGCGCGTCCCTGGTGGACCATCGCGTCCATCGCGCTCCACGTCGTGCTTCTCGGGTTCATCGGGCTGAGCGCGGGCCGGAGCTATCTCGAGCGCACGCGCCCCACCCTTATTCAATTAATAGAGCTGGAACCGCCCACCGCGCGGGAGTTCGCTCTGCCGGTGCCGGTCCCACCCACCGCCCAACCTGAAACGCCACCGCCCGTCGTATCCCGCCCAAGAGTGCGTCCAGTGCGCAGCCCCGATACTACGAGGGTGGCCACGGTCGAGGCGCCACGCGAGGTCCCAATCGGGATCCCCGCTTTTCCCTCCGGCGACAGCGCCATGGTGATCGGAACGGATCGGGTAATCGGCCCGGCTTTCGGCGAGGGACGTGTATGGGTTCGACCACTGGAAGCGGAGCTGGGGATTGTGGGGCCGTCGCCGAGTGTGGCGGCGCACGTGGCACGTGTGGACAGTGCCCTCCGCGCGAAGATCGTGGCGTACATCGACAGCATGCCGGCGGACAGCTTTGCGACGCCGCGGACAGATCGCCCGTGGACGTCCGAAGTGGATGGCGAGACGTGGGGAGTGGACGGCCAGTGGATCTATCTGGGAGACATCAAGCTCCCCTCCGCGTTGCTCGCGCTCCTTCCGTTTCCTCAGGGCAACTACTACGAGGCTAAGGCCGAACAGGAACTCATGCGCATCCGCGCTGACATCATCCGCGCCGCGCGAGCGTCAGAGAATGCCGAAGATTTCAAGGATTACGTGGAACAGGTGCGGCGTCGAAAACAACAGGAACGGGATGCTGAACGCGCGCGCAGGGAGGCCGCGGCACGCGATACCGTCATTCCCTAGTCCATCCGCTCCATAATCTGTGACCAGTACGCAGTGAGCAGTAAGCGGGGTTTTCCTTATCTCAGTTCACCCTCACACCTTCGATCGCGCGTTGCAGTCGTCCCAAGCTCTCGTCTCTTCCCACGAGCGAGAGGAGCACGTTCACGGGTTCCGATACGGTGGTGCCGGTGAGGGCGATACGGACAGGTTGAAATACCTTCCCGGCACCGACCCCCATTTCCTGTGCCACGCTTCGGAGCGTCCCCTCGAGATTCTCCGCTTCCCACCCGGCCCCGTCGATGGTGGACAGATGCTGGTGTACCGCCGTCAGCGCCCGCACGTAGCCCTCGCGGTCCTTCGCAATCGTTGCCAGTGCCTTCTGATCCAGCTCAACGAACCTCCGATCGAGACGCACGGCCACCTGGTCGGCGAGGAAGAGCGTCGTCCGCGAGCGCTCGCGCACAATCTCCACGATCCTGAGCAGGTGGTCGCGATCAACCGCACTGCCATCGACGCCTTTCTCGGTGAGGCGCGGCACGATGAGCGGGAGAAGCTGGTCGGATGGCAGGTGGCTCAGGTGCTGTCCATTCAGCCATTCGAGCTTGGTCAGGTCGAAGATGGCGCTCTTCTTCTGAATGCGCTCGAGTGTGAACACGTCGACCAACTCGCGCGAGTCGAAGAACAGCTCCCGGTCGCCCCCGGGGTTCCAGCCGAGCAGTGCGAGGAAGTTTCGCATGGCCCCGGGGAGGATACCCAAGTGTTGATAGTCGCTGACCGCCGTCGCGCCGTGACGTTTCGAGAGCTTCTTGCCATCCATTCCGTGGATCATTGGTACGTGGGCGAAGGCGGGTGCCTCGTACCCGAGCGCCTGGTACACGGCGATCTGCTTTGGTGTGTTGGAGATGTGGTCGTCACCACGCATGACCAAGGTAATGGCCATGTCGATATCGTCTACGACGACGCTGAAGTTGTACGTGGGGCTGCCGTCAGAGCGGAGGATCACCCAATCGACCAGGTCGCGCCCCTGGAAGCTGATCGGGCCGTAGACCGCATCCTCCCAGGCAAGCTCGATCTTTGGCATGCGAAAGCGAATCGCGCCATCGTGATCGTAGGCCTTGCCATCGTCGACCAGTTGCTTGGCGAGCGCCTGGTGGCGGTCCAGCCGCGCGCTCTGGAACACCAAGTCTTCGTCCCAGTCCAGGCCCAACCATGCGAGCCCGTCGAGGATGGCCCGGACTGCTGGCTCGGTCGAGCGCTCTCTATCGGTGTCCTCGATGCGCAACAGGAAGGCCCCACCGACGTGGCGCGCGTGCAGCCAGTTGAAGAGCGCGGTTCTGGCGCCCCCGACGTGCAAATACCCCGTTGGGGAGGGGGCAAACCGTACGCGGACTTGAGTCATGCTCGGATGAGATTTGACGGAGAGGGGGGGATTCGAACCCCCGATAGGGCTTTAAACCCTATAACGGTTTAGCAAACCGCCGCCTTCAGCCACTCGGCCACCTCTCCTTGCGGCGGTCGAAACCTACGGAACCCCGGGAAGGGGGTCAACCGGCGCGAGGGCCTTGCCGGGCCGGGTAAGTTAGGGGTACTGCAGTGAGGGGTGAAGAGTAAGGGGTGAGGGGTGCCATCTCCCGCCCGACACGGCCCACTCCTCACCGTACTACGCCTCACTCCTGACTATCTCACTGTATGACGGGAACTGAGAAGCTCACCAGCAGCGGAACCGATTTCATCCGGACGATTGTCACGGCGGACGTCCAGGCCGGGAAGCATGCGGGCAATGTGGTGACGCGGTTTCCCCCCGAGCCAAACGGATATCTCCACATCGGCCACGCGAAATCGATCTGTCTCAACTTCGGCATCGCGGCGGAGTTTGGTGGGGTCTGCCATCTCCGCTTTGACGACACGAATCCGCTGACCGAGGAGATGCGGTACGTCGAGTCCATTCAGCGTGACGTCGCGTGGTTGGGATTTGCCTGGGCTGGTCGAATGTTTTTTGCATCAGACTACTTCGAGCGGCTCTACGACTACGCAGTCGTCCTCATCAAGCGGGGGAAGGCTTACGTCGACAGCTCGAGCGAGGAGGAGATTCGCGAGTTCCGAGGAACGGTGACCACACCGGGGCGGGCTAGTCCATTCCGCGACCGGTCTGTGGAGGAGAACGTGGATCTCTTCAGGCGGATGCGGGATGGTGAGTTCCCCGACGGTGCGCACGTGTTACGTGCGAAGATCGACATGGCGCACCCCAATATGCTGATGCGCGACCCCTTGCTCTACCGCATTCGCCATGCCTCGCATTACCGCCGTGGTGACACCTGGTGCATCTACCCGCTATACGACTTCACGCATTGCCTCTCGGATTCGATCGAGGGAATCACCCACTCGTTGTGCACACTCGAGTTCAAGGACAACCGGGAGCTGTACGACTGGGTGCTGGATGAGACCCTGGTCGATTGTCATCCACAGCAAATCGAGTTCGCTCGCCTCAACCTCGATTACACGGTGCTTTCCAAACGCAAGCTGGTGGAGTTGGTGCGCAGCGGCCATGTGGCAGGGTGGGACGATCCCCGCATGCCCACCATCGCGGGGCTTCGGCGGCGCGGGGTGACACCAGAGGCGATTCGCAAGTTTGCGGAGCTGATCGGGGTCGCGAAGGTCGACAGTCGCGTCGACATCGAAAAGCTCGAGTACTGCATACGAGATGATTTGAATGCACGAGTGCCAAGGGTCATGTGTGTGATCGACCCGCTCAAGGTGGTGATCGCGAACTATCCGGAAGGAAGGACCGAACAGCTCGATGCCCCTTACTATCCGCGAGATATAGCGAAGGAGGGATCACGCGCCGTTCCGTTCTCACGAGAGTTATACATCGAACGTGCCGACTTTCGCGAGGATCCCCCCAAGGGGTTCTTTCGCCTGGCGCCAGGGCGCGAGGTCCGTCTCCGGTACGCCTACTTC
Source organism: Gemmatimonadales bacterium (assembly GCA_041577295.1). Lineage (GTDB taxonomy): Bacteria > Gemmatimonadota > Gemmatimonadetes > Gemmatimonadales > GWC2-71-9 > JBDHDH01. The sequence continues at coordinate 1,768 of JBFGJG010000022.1, read as the reverse complement.
ATCAAGTGCGTTGACGTCGTACGCGATCCCGAGACGGGAGAGATCCTCGAACTCCACTGCACATACGATCCGGCCACGAAGGGGGGGAACGCTCCAGACGGTCGCAAGGTGAAAGGGACCATCCACTGGGTGTCCGCGACGCATGCCCTTCCATGTGAGACACGACTTTACGACCGGTTGTTTACGAAGGCCAATCCCGATGACGTCGATGAGGGACATTTCATTGATTCGTTGAATCCGGATTCGCTCCGAGTCATGCGCCGGAGCAAGATCGAGCCCAGTGTGGCCGATGATCCACCAGGGACGCGATATCAGTTTGAGCGGCAGGGGTTCTTCTGCAGCGACTTCGTGGACTCGCACCCCGGAGCGCTCGTGTTCAATCGAACGGTCACGTTGCGCGATACTTGGGCCAAGCAAGAGCAGCAAGCCCGGTCGGCTCCGGGTCGCACTCGGCGCCGCCTGGGTGACAAACCGGCCTCGCCGAGCAAAGCCACGCAGCCTGAAACGGCGGCGGTAGCGTCGACCGCGTTCGATCGCTTCGGGCTGCCTCCGGATCAAGCCACGGTATTGGACAGCGACCCAGCCGTCGCAGCGGTCTTCACCGAAGCGCTCGGCGCGTATGATGATCCAAAAGCGGTCGCGAGCTGGGTAACCAACGAACTGGTACGAGAGTCCAGGGGCCGCGCGGTGGCGGATCTGCCGATCACCGGTACGGCGGTTGGTTCGTTGGTCGCGCTGGTGGAGCGAGGCACGATCTCGCGTCCCGCGGCGAAGCGCGTGCTGGCGGAAATGGTGCGGTCCGGTGGTGATCCAGCAGCGATCGTCAAGCGCTTGGGTCTCGAGCGGGTTGACGACACGAGCGTTGTGCAGCCCTTAGTGACGAAAGTGCTCGAAGCCTATCCCGATAAGGTGGTGGAGTACCGCAACGGCAGGGAGGGTCTACTCGGGTTCTTCGTGGGGCAGGTCATGAAGGAAACCCGTGGCCGAGCCGACCCGCAGATGGTGAACGAGCTCGTACGGGCGGCGTTGGGCAATGAGCGCGGAGAGTAGGGGTTGGTGGTGAGTAAGGTGGTCGACGCGTTGCTTCGCGAGCTCGCTGGTGCGCAGGAGAGTTCCCCAGCCCGACCACCGCTCACTGACGCTCGCTACGGAACGGAGCATCTTTCTCGGCTCCCGGATCCCGGCTCACTACTCCCCGCTCGCGGTCGGTGCTCCACTCCCTGCCCAATACTCCCGCGATGCTTCGACGTCACCCGGTGACATCTTGGCGACGCTCGCAGGTTGCGCGAGGGGGAGGAAAAACCGGCCAAACACGAACGCGGCGGTGCCCGCAACTCCGCTGGCGATCAGCACGGCCAACTTGGCGATCCCGAGCTGGGTAGGATCGCTAAAGGCGAGCTGTGCGATAAAAATCGCCATGGTGAAGCCGATTCCCGCCACCATCCCCACGACGAGGAGCCCACGCCACGTCACCCCATCCGGCAACCGAGCCATATCGAGACGTACGACCACCCAACTGGCGATCATCACCCCAAGTGGTTTCCCGACGACCAGTCCGAGTACGATGCCGGTGGTGACGGTAGCGAAGGCAGGTTCCGAAGTGTCGATGCCCCGCAGATCGACGCCGGCGTTGGCGAGGGCAAACAGCGGCATCACGAGATAGGCAACGATGGGGTGGAGCTCGTTCTCGAGACGCAGAGCAGGGGATAGTGCTTCTCGTCTGGCTACGGCGAGTTTGTCGAGGGGTTCCAGCAGATCGTGGTCCTTT
>JBFGJG010000021.1:0-69330 GCA_041577295.1 Gemmatimonadales bacterium | reverse complement strand
GCGCGCTCCACCTCCGTCGGGTCCATTGGGGCTGTTGCCACCCGCTGCAGTTCCTCGAGCATGGCGTGGCGGGCTTCCTCCTCGCGCTCTGGCGACGTCGCGATGTACGTGACGATCGCTCCGGCACGATCAGCCAACCACGGCATCGCGGCGACGGTGTACGCCAAGGAGCGGCGCTCGCGGAGCTCGTCAAACAATCTTCCCGCAAGACCACTGAGCAGCGAGCATAAGACGGAGATGGCATGACGCTCTGGAGACCGGTGGCTGACGGTGGCGAACGCCATTGCCAGCGCCGTCTGTTGCTTTTCCCGTTCTTCGGTCGCACGGCCCGGGTGCCACCGAGGCGTGGTGTTTGGACGGATGCTTTCCAGGGCGGGCCAATCTGCCAAGGTCGCGACCTGCGAAGCGAGCTCCTCAGCCGCGAGATCTCCCACCGCGACAACGATCGCCCGCTGCGAGCGAAGCCGATCCGCCCAGTCTGAGACGACCCCATCCGCAAGGTTACCAACCGTCTCCGGATCACCGAGTGCGGGCAGCCCGTAAGCGTCCTCCGGAAACGCTTGCCCCCTTACTTGCTGCACCGGATAGCGAAACATGTCGTCGCGCACACTGCGGGCGTCGCTGGCCAACAGATCGCGCTCCACGGCGACCTGGTCAGGCGCGAGGCTGGGCTCCAAGGCCACTTGCCTCAAGAGTTCAGCCGCATGACGGACCCCTTCGGAGGGCACCGTGATCCACCAGCCCATTGCGTCTGTGCTGACACTTGGCCCGATCGTGCCACCAAGTCGCTCCGCTGCCTCGGCCAGCTGCTCGGCATCCAGTGCGCCCGCCCCCCTGAGGGCGGCTCTCGCGAGCAACCATCTGACACCAGCTGTTGCAGAATCTTCTGCGGCACGGGTACCCGGTAAATGGATGCCCAACGTCACGAGCCCCGACCCGTGTTTCGGGCGCACGAGAACGTCGGCACCGGCACGGCGCTCAAGTGCGATCTCACCCGGCAACTCCTCCAGGTGCTGCACCCTCGGCGAATGCTCCCCGCTCCGATCGCCTACAACGGAGCGAGCTTGCACCACCCGCAGCTCGTCCGGAGCCGTCGCCACCCTTGGTGGCCAGCTACCGTTACCCCATCGCGTCGTCGCGCTATCCGGCAGATACAAAACCCCACACACGCGCTCCGTCTCCAGATAGCGAGGGATCACGCCGTGTACATCCTCCGGTCTCACGGCCAAGGTTCGCTGGTAGAGTTCGTCTGCCAAGCGGTAGTCTCCCAGTGCCTCCGCCTCGCAAAGGACGGCGGCCCGACCATCCATGGTCTCGAAGTGGCGGGCCCACTGCGTGGCAAACAGGGCCTTGACCCGGGCGAGTTCCCCGAGGGACGGCGCCTCCGATCCCAGCTCGGCGATCAGTCCTACCGCGCGCTCGACGGCGGCATCGAGGCGGTCACTCTCGCTTTCCAGCGTCACGGCGAACACGCCAACCTCGCTGGGCGTGTAGTGGAATGCCGTTGCCCCGCTCACCAGCCCCGGCTGCCGCAACGCCCGGTACAGGCGGGAGCCGCGCCCGGAGGCCAGCACTGCGGCCGCCATGTCGAGGGCTGCCGCGTCCGGGTGAAGCGGGCCCACTGTCTTCCAGCCGAGCAGTGCAATGGGACGTTCCACATCACCCCGCAGCAGCTTGGCGCGTGCCTCACCCTCGTTTGGCTCTGGTGGGGAACCGGGAACGGGGACTTCCGGCACGTTCCACGCCCCGTACGTTTTTGCGGCGAGATCGAGCGCCTGTTCGGGAACGATGTCGCCGGCAATACCAACGATGACGCGCCGGGGGACATACCGGCTCGTGTAATACGAGCGGAGCGCCTCGACAGTGAGCTGCCGTAGCTGTTCTTCCGTACCGATCCGCCACCGTCGCATCCGATGTACCGCGAACAGCACTTCATAGAGACTCTCGACCGCCACGGCCGAGGGCGTGTCGAGTTTGCGCTTCGCCTCCTCGATGATCACGATCAACTCACGCCGCAACTCTTCACGATCCAACGCAGCGTGCATGAGCGCATCTGCCTGGATGTCCAGGGCCTTGGCGAGTCCATCTTCGGCGCTGGGAAGTACCGTGTAGTACACGGTCTTGTCATAGATCGTCGCGGCGTTGATGTACCCGCCTGCGAGCTGGGTCTCGCGAGCGATTTGCCCTGGCCCACGGCGATCGGTTCCCTTGAAGAACATGTGCTCCAGCACGTGGGAGACGCCGACGAGCTCGTCGGGCTCATCGAAGTAGCCCGCTCTCACGTGCGTGACCACTGCCACCACGTTCGCGGACGAATCGCGCTGGGCGAGGATCGTCAACCCGTTGGGGAGGACGCGCTTGGCAACGTCATCAGTGCGTTTCATGAGAGGGAAGTATAGAAAGGGATGCCCGGCCGTGCTGGCGGGGGAGGAACGGTGGGACCTGCCTAGAGGCTGGAAGGTGTCCTTATTACCCGAGAATCCTCGCCAAGCCGGCGGCCACGATCCCCTGAATGAAGCTCTCCGGATCCGAGGCAGGGATCACGACCCCGGATTGGGTCCAGCTGCGCTTTGCGACCCGTTCCATGTACTGAGTCATGGACGTACCCAAACCGTCGCGATCGTCGGCCTTCATTTGAAGGACGATCTCCTCCCAGGTTCCCGCGTAGGTCACTCCCGAGGATGTGCGGAGGCGATACACCTCACCCGCTGCACGCCGCCGCATACCCCTCAGCTCCGTCAGCAGTGTCCCAAACAATTCGAGCTGATTGGGATCGCGAAACGATCCGTCGGGGAGAATAGCCTCAACCTCGGCCAGAATCCTCTCTTCAGGGTCTCGCGTCTCTGACAGCGCTGCAAGCCGTTCCTGCCACGTCTGGAGGTTGCGATCCTCCTGCGGAAAGCCCTGGACGGACTTCTTGAGCTCGATCAGGCGCCAGACAGCGAGCTCGTCGACGTGGTCGGCCGGTGCCGTCCGCTCGAAGTGGAACAACGCAGCGTCGTATTCGCCGCGGTCATAGAGCAGGTTCCCAAGGTAGATTCGCGCTTCCGCATGCCGGTCATCGAGGTCGAGGGCGCGCCGGAGTGAGTAAAGCGCCTTCTCTTCTTCACCCAACCGATGAGCGGCGTATCCGAGACAGGCAGCAGCCTCAGAGGATTCAGCGTGGTGATTGACGGCCAGTTGGAAGAAGCCGTGCGCGTGCCGCATCATGCCCTCGCGGAAGAGTGCACGCCCGACCTGCAGCATCAAATCCAGGTCTTCCTGAAATCCCAACGCGAGTACACGCTCGAACGCTTCGAGTGCGCCCTGTCGCTCTCCGAGCTTGAGCATCACTTCACCCCAACCGGCGAGCGCTTCCTCGTTTTGCGGATCCAGGGCCAGCGCCTCTGCGAAGCTACCGCGCGCCCAACCGTACTCTTCGCGTGCCAACTGGGCGTAGGCCGCCCCGAGATGTAGCTCTACGGAGAAGGGGAAAACGGCAAGCCCATCCTGCAGCACCCCTAAGGCCTCATCGTAGCGGCCCTCGTTGTACAGCGAATGGGCGTGTTCAGCGTAATCGTCCGAACTCAGGAAGCGATCCGCCATCGGCGGAACCTCTACGGCTAAGTTGCGGGAACAATAAGGAGGGTCGGGGAATCGCACAATACATGAAAGGAAGATCGCCGCCGAGACACGTCGAGCCACCGCCCATATTATGGTAGAGCGGTGGCCCGAAAAGCACTGTTTGAGATGCTTACATTGACCCGCTGTTCACCGAGATGATCTGCGACATGACCTTCCAGGTGTCGCTTGAGTGGTCCTTCCCCCAAACGATCATGCCCTGACCGGACGAGACCGGGAGTCGGTCACCTCCGGCGAGCACCACGTCCGTCGAGTGCCGGAACGATGCGAGCGCAACATCTTTGTTTAGCACATGGATCGTGGGGTTTTGCGGGACGAAATTCATGTAATTGATTTTGCCATAGAAGTCGCGCAGCGACTGCTCGGCCTGCTCGATACCCTCCGCCCGCGTACCGTCCGACCACATGATCCGCAGTGCCGGGCTCTGGTCGTAGAAGGTGAGTACGCTATCCACCCGCGCATTGTTCATCAAGCGGACGAGATTTTGAAAGCGCTCTTCGACCGCCTCCTCTTCGACGGCTCGCTCACGCATGGTGAGCTCCTCTTCGCACCCGAGGGAGAACACGCAGGCGAGCACGAGGGTGCAACGGAACCATGTCATCGACCTTCTCCATGCTTGTGAGGTATCCGCTACTAACCTACCGGCGGGCACCCTTGCGTCAATCCGGTGGGGGGCCGTAGCGTTTCGGCCGCGAGGCCGTTACGCCGCACTCCAACAATCCATTGCCGGAGCCGTCCAATGAACGCGTGTTTGCCCCTGGTGATTCTTCTTGCATGCACGATCCCCACGGTGACGGCGGCCCAGGCCAGTCCACCAGCCGAGGACGTTCGCATCCACCAGATCGTCCAGGCGGTGTCACCCGAGCGCATCGAGTCAGATATCCGCACACTCGTCGGCTTCGGGACTCGGCACACCCTGTCGGACACGCTCTCGGCTACGCGAGGGATCGGGGCAGCTCGCCGATGGATTTTTCAAGAGTTTGAGCGGATCTCGGCACGTTGCGGTAACTGCCTCCAGGTGTTCTACGTCTCCGAAGTCTTTCCACCAGGGCGGCGGCTAACCGACTCGACCAACGTCGTGAATGTCATCGCCCTCCAGAGCGGTCGAACCAGTCCCAGCCGTCTTGTCATCATGAGCGGTGACATAGACAGTCGGATCAGCGATCCCATGAACGCAACGGACTCGGCGCCGGGTGCCAACGACAATGCGAGCGGCATGGCAGGCGTGCTGGAGGCGGCTCGTGTGCTCACCACACATCAATTCAACGCGTCGATCGCCTACGTGGGACTCTCCGGTGAGGAACAGGGGTTGTACGGCGGTCAAACGCTCGCGCGCTACACGCTGGACCGAGGCTGGCAGGTAGCAGCCGTGCTCAACAACGACATGATCGGGAATATCGAGGGGCTGAACGGAGTCATTGACAACACGACGGCGCGTGTGTTCTCCGACGGGACCTCCCCAACCGAAACCGACGAGGACCGCATGCGCCGGCGATTCACGGGCGGCGAGGTCGACGGGGTCTCCCGGCAACTCGCGCGCTACGTCGATCGGATCGCCGAGCGCTATGTGCCCAACCTCGACATCATGCTGGTTTATCGACTTGATCGCTTTGGCCGCGGGGGTCATCACCGGCCATTTGCCGACGTGGGGCTGCCGGCGGTGCGGATCATGGAAGCCAACGAGAACTACGTTCAGCAGCACCAAGACATCCGCGTCGAGAACGGAGTCGCTTACGGGGATGTGATCGAGGGCGTGGACTTTCGCTACGCCGCGAAGCTCACGGCGCTAAACGCGGCCACGTTGGCGTCGTTGGCGTGGGCGCCCGCTCCGCCGCGTGACGTACGCATCACCGGGGCGGTACAGCCGGAGGCGACGCTTCATTGGAGTGCTCCAGAAGACTCGACGAACGTGGCGGGATACCGCGCGTATTGGCGCCTGACCGATTCGCCCACCTGGGACCATCACCGATGGGTCGGCGATGTCCGAGAGTACACGTTCCCAGGGCTGATTATTGATAACTACTTCTTCGGTGTCGCAGCCGTTGGCGCATCCGGCCATGAGAGCCCGGTGGTCTTTCCCCGAGCCGGTCGCTGAGAGCAATCGAGCCCCCGCCCCCGAACGTGGCATCTCCTGGGCTTGCCGGTCCTATTGGAATCCGCAGTCAACCTGCGTCGTGACGCCGCAAGTCGTTATCTAGCTTGATCCTGCCCGCCTGGCGCCCCGGAGGTCCCCCATGCCCCTCCCCCGTCTGCCACTCTCGGTAGCAGTCACGCTCACGGTGGCTGGAGCATCCCCATCGCCCCTCCGGTCCCAAGAGGTATAGGCGGGCCGGATCGCCCTCATTAGCGCCAGCGCGCGATTCACACCCGCTGAGCCGATGGTGGAGCTACCCCGGGGTGCCTCGAGTTTTCATTGCGCAATTGGCGTGTCGATGCGTGCTATCAAAGCGCTGCGACACACATGCGTTCTGACTGGTCGCGCACCGCGACTGGCGATAAGCTACGGGCGTGACGGGATTCGAAGCCATCCAGACAGCCCTCGCGAGGCGCTATGACGTCGAGCGAGTACTCGGCCACGGCGGCATGGCAACGGTCTACCTCGCCGAGGACCTCAAACACCACCGAAAAGTCGCGGTCAAGGTGTTGCGACCAGATCTGGCCGCGACGCTGGGACCCGACCGGTTTCTCCGCGAGATCGAGATCGCCGCCCAGCTCCACCACCCGCACATTCTGCCCCTCTACGATTCGGGTGAAGCGGACGGCATCCTCTATTACGTCATGCCGTTCGAGGAAGGGCAGTCGCTGCGCGATAGGCTCACGAAGCAGGGCGAGCTGCCGATGGCCGAGGCGGTTCATGTACTGCGGAACGTGGCCGATGCCCTGGCCCATGCCCACCAGCATGGCGTGGTGCACCGCGACATCAAACCCGAGAACATTCTACTGTCAGGCGAACACGCGCTGGTGACGGACTTCGGCGTAGCCAAGGCGGTGAGCGAGGCTACGGGACGCCATCAGCTCACGACGGCAGGGGTCGCGCTCGGCACACCAGCCTATATGGCGCCGGAGCAAGCGTCCGGCGATCCCAGTATCGACCGTCGAGCCGACATCTATGCCGTGGGTGTCGTCGCGTATGAACTGCTGACCGGTCGCCAGCCCTTCACCGGGACCAACGCGCAGCAGATCCTCGCCCGGCACCTCACCGAACAACCCGATCCCGTCTCGGACCATCGGCAATCAGTGCCGCCAGCACTCGAAACGGTAGTCATGCGGTGTCTCGAGAAAGATCCCGCCAACCGGTGGCAATCCGCTGAGGAGCTGCGCGCACAGCTGGATTCGCTCACCACACCCACGAGCGGAGTCATACCCACTGATCTGGCAGCGGTCGCCGAAAAGTCGCGCTGGTGGAAACCGGCGGCTGCGCTTGGCCTAGTACTCCTGCTGCTGGGTGCGTTCGGACTATCGCGCTTCGTGTCGGTGGGCCGTGCTGGCACGTTGATCGGACAGGCGGTGCTCGCCGAGCACGATCAACTCCTGGTGGCGGAGTTCGAGAATCGCACAGGCGATTTGTCGCTCGGCCCGACAATTACGGATGCGATCCGCGTCGAGCTCCAGCAGTCTCCGGTGGTGGAGGTCATGAGTCAGCGCGCGATGTGGGATGGGATGCGCCGCATGGGGCTCGATCTTGGTGCTCCACTGCCCAACGCACAGGTACGCGAGTTGGCCGAGCGGGAGAGCGCCAAGGCGTATGTAACCGGTGACGTGAGCCGACTGGGCAGCGGGTATCAAATCACGGCGCGCGTGGTGGCCACCGCCGATGGATCGGAAGCGCTCACCGTGCGCGTCACCGCGCCGAACGACACCGAACTCATCGGGGCGGTGGAGGAATTGGGCAAGCAACTCCGGAGGAACATCGGCGAGTCGCTTCGATCCGTCCGCTCCACTCCGAAGTTGGCGCGGGTCACGACCGCCTCACTGCCGGCGTTACGGTCGTACATGGCCGCCCTTCGCGCGGAGATCGACGGCGATCGGCCCAAGGCGATTCGCTTGCTCGAAGAAGCCGTCACGCTCGACACTGCTTTTGCGATGGCGTGGCGCGCCTTGGCGGCCGTACACGGTAACGACCACCGATATGCCGAGGCTGACGCCGCGATTGCGCGAGCCTTTGCGTCTAGCGACCGGTTGCCCGATCTCGAGCGATTACGGGTGAGGGCGATGTACCACAAGACCCGACAGGACTACGACCTTGCCGAGGAGGCACTCCGGCAGGCCATCGAGCTCGAACACGGCGTGTCCACGTCCGCGATCGGGCTGTCGGACCTGTTGCTCGAGGTACATCGTTGGCGCGAAGCGGAGGAAGCCGCGCTCGATGGTCTGGAGGCAGACTCGCTGGCGCCCGTCGGCTACTGGAACGCTGTCGAAGCGCAGGTCGCACAAAACCGGTTTGCCGCGGCCGACTCGACGCTCCACCTAATGGCGCAACGAATGCCGACGAACAGCTGGTTACCCGAAATGCAGACCCTTCGATGGATAGCCGAGCGATCGTTCGAACCGCTCGAGGCCTTCTGGGATTCCGTCGATGCGTCAGGTGGCACCGACATTGACGAAGTGGTCATGATCCGTTGCTGGGAACACCTGTACCGCGGTCGTTTGCGGGAGTGGGAACGGTGCGACCGGTTGGACGCGCTTAGCGCGCAGACCGCGTTGCGCATCGCAGGCGATTCGGTCGGTGTGCGGCGTCTGATGGCATCGGCGCGCGAGGCGATTCGCGCACCTGCGTCGCGACAAGATCTACCATGGCTCATCGCGGCCGCAGCGGAATTGGGCCCCGTCTCGGAGGCACGGCAGCTGTTCGATGAATGGCGGAGACAGGTGGGACCGGACGATCGTGGGTTCCGCGTCGATCATCACTTCGTGGCTGGAACCATAGCCCTGGCCGAGGGGAAGCCTGACAGCGCAGCAGCGGCTTTCCTTGAGTGGAACCGCTCTGGGTATGTCAGCGCGCTCCATATCTTCAATCGTGGCTTTGCCGAGGCTGCTGACGCAATGGACCGTGCAGGACGACCCGATTCAGCGATCGCGCTCTACGAGCGCGCGCTGGCCCAACCTTCGATCTATGCCGCTGGTTACGAGGTGCGGTGGTATCCCTTTGCGCTACGCCGGCTGGGAGAGCTGTACGAGGCGCGGGGGGATCGCTCCAAAGCCATCGAGTACTACGAGCGTTTCATCGATCTGTGGCGGGATGCGGACGCGACGTTGCAGCCTCAAGTGCGGGCTGCACGGGAACGATTGGCGCGACTCGTGATGAACCGCGGGTAGGCCCATCGATAGGACGCAGCGCGCCAACGGCGCGATGTCGGTCTACAACGGCCGGGTGTGGGCCTGCAGACGATCGATGGGACGCCGCAGACCGCGAATGTCACGTGCCGGACGCTCGATGACAGCTTGCAATTGGCCAATGCGGGCTTGCACACCGAGGATGTGACGTGACAAAAGGCAGATGTGAGGTTGCAAACCCCCGTTGTCAGCGCGCTGACGGCGGAGGTCACGCGGCACCCGGCCGATGCAACGTGGCCAACGCTCGATGGAAGCTTGCAGACGACCGATGTAAACGGAGGCGTTGGCGGTCGTAAGTGCCATTCCGGTGTCATCTTAAACAGCGGACGCTCACGTAGATCCTCAGGGCAGCCCCCCTTGATCCCAGTAGTGCGCGCTTCCAACTGGTCGCGCAGCGAATCCTGGGATATGCTTGGAGTGTGACACTCAAGCTCGAGACGGTCCGAAAAGCGCTCGCGGGGCGTTATCAGCTGGAGCGGGTACTAGGCCATGGCGGGATGGCCACGGTGTTTCAAGCCACGTCCCCCCGCCATCCACGGCCCGTGGCCATCAAAGTCTTACACCCGGAGTTCGCCGCTACGTTGGTCGCTGACCGGTTTCATCGGGAAATCAACATTCTCGCCCAGTTGGACCATCCGAACATTCTCCCGTTGCTGGAATCGGAAGAAGCCGGCCGGCTGATCTTCTACGTCATGCCATACGCGGAGGGTGCGTCCCTGCGGGGCCGGCTGGAGGCGACGACGTGGCTCGATGTTGACGAAGCCGTCGATATCTCACGCGATGTCGCGGCGGCGGTCGACTACGCCCACGAGCACAACGTAGTGCACCGTGATGTAAAGCCGGAGAACATCATGTTCGATGAAGGTCGTGCCAAGGTGTGCGATTTTGGCGTGGCCCGGGCCATCGTGAAGGCCGGAGGAGAGCGAATCTCCTCGAGCGGCTTGGTCGTCGGTACACCGGCATATATGAGCCCCGAGCAAGCGGCGGGTGCGTCAACGCTCGACGGTCGGAGTGACATCTATTCGCTTGGGTGCGTGGTATACGAGATGTTGATCGGCGAGCCACCATTCACCGGACGCACGGCACAGGCTATCATGGCGCGCCACGTCCGGCAGTCACCGCCTTCACTCCGCGTCGTACGTAACGAACTAGCCGAACCAGTGGAACGTGCCGTACACAAGGCGCTGGCGAAATCACCCGACGAGCGACAGCAGACAGCCTCTGAGTTTGTCCACGAACTCGAGGCGGCAGCCGTCACGTAACTCGTTAGAGATCCACCAACGTACCAAGCCCCTCCCGCGTGGCCGAGCGCAGGGCATGATCGGCGGCGGCCAGGTCCTGGATCGCGACGCCCACGGACTTGAACACCGTCACCTCACCACTATCCGTTCGGCCAGGCGACGTCCCATTCACGATCGCACCGAGCTCCACGAGCTCTTCTTCTCGAACCTGCCCGCTTTGCACCGCGGCGATGACTTCACCTGCCTCTTCCATCGTGGCGGTTCTCTGATCGACCACCACACGCGCGGCGGCGAACAGTCCGGGATCGAGCTCCTGCATCTCGGGCGTGAACGATCCAACCGCATTGACGTGACAGCCTTCGGGGACCTCCTCGCGGAGTAGCACCGGTACCGAGGACGTTGTCGCGACGCAGATAATGTCGGCCCCTGCAGTAGCCCCTCGCACGGAGCGCGCGACGCGGAGATCTGACGGGATGGGACCTCGTCCGGACATCTCGGTCGCGAAGGCGCGAGCGCTTTGTTCTGTGCGGCTGAAGACGCGCGCTTGCGTGATGTCTCGAACGGAGCAGACTGCCTCCAGTTGAGTGCGCGCCTGCACTCCCGCACCGATGATCGCGACCACACTCGCCTCCGGCCGCGCCAACAGGTCGGTCGCCAGCCCACTCGCGGCACCGGTGCGAATTGCGGTGAGTGTAGTTCCCTCGAGGAGCGCTTTGGGAGCACCAGTCTGCGGATCCAACAGCATCATGCAGGCATGGATGAGCGGTAACCCCTTTTCCGTGTTCTCCGGAAAGACGGAAACGAGCTTCCCGCCGAGCCGGTGGGGAAGATCGGAGCGTCCCGGCATGACCAGCAGCATGCCATGGACATGCGGGACGGGCAGGGCGATCCGAGCCGGTATGTTCGCGCGACCGTCAGCGAGCTGTGCGAATGCCTCCCGCATGGCGCTGATCGCGCGGGGCATTGGGAGCGCAGCGTGGACATCGGCGGCGGTGAGAACCCGGATTGGCATAATGGCTCTTTGCGGGTCGGCGCTCGGTGGCGGGTGGTGAAGGATCCTACGTTGGTGGTTTGCGTCTCGAGGAGCGCGAGGGAATCTTATGCCCCACGCCGCGCGGGGCTAGTGGTCGCGCATCACTCTATTACCCGATGACTGCCACTCGACAACTGATGACCGGATTCTATCTCACCATGTTTGTTTTGCCGGCGGGGATCGTCGGCGCGGCCATTATGCTCGCCGCGCTCCTTCGCAAATCGAAGCGCTGATGCAGGAGGCCGTCACCGCCAACGTTGTGGTCGATGGGAACGCCGTCGTGGCTTTTGTGGCATACCTGGCGCTCGTCATAGGCATCGGCATCTACGCGACACGATTCTCCTCGACAGGCGTCAGCGAGTTCTTCGTTGGTGGCCGCAAGATGCACCGGTTTGTCGTCGCACTCTCGGCCGTCGTGTCAGGGCGGAGTGCGTGGCTTTTGCTCGGCGTCACGGGAATGGCATACGCTATCGGTGCTGCTGCGGTGTGGTCGGTCACGGGCTACATCGTTGCTGAATTGGTATTGTTTCTCTATTACGCGCCGCGTCTCAAGCGCTTCAGCGACGCGCACGACTGTGTGACGCTTCCCGACTTCTACGCCGCTCGATTCAGTGACCGCGACGGACGGCTACGCTCGCTCCTGGTCGTGATCATCCTCCTGTTCATGGTGAGTTACGTATCTGCCCAGTTCGTCGGCGGTGGCAAGGCGATCGCCGCGAGCTTTGCACTCGATGAAACCGCCGGGATTGTGCTCACTGCACTCATAGTCCTCATCTACACAACGCTCGGTGGGTTCCTCGCCGTGAGCCTCACGGACATGATCCAGGCCATATTCATGATCGTGGCGCTGGTCCTACTGCCCACCGTGGCCATTGTGGACCGCGGCGGACTCACCTCCGTCCTCACGGAGCTAACCCAATACGATGCAACGCTGCTCGATCCAGTCGCGTTGTCCGCAGGTGCCCTGATTGGCTTTCTGGGAATCGGTCTTGGTTCCCCCGGGAACCCGCACATCATCGTGCGATACATGGCCATCAAGGATGCGGATCAGCTGCGGTACGCTGCGGTCGTGGGCACCGTGTGGAACGTCGTCATGGCGTGGGGCGCGCTGTTCATCGGACTGGTCGGGCGCGTGTATTTCCCAGACCAGGTGATGCTACCGGCACAGGATACAGAAAACCTCTACCCGCTCCTCGCGCAGACGCATCTGCCGCCGATCGTGTTCGGGATGGTCGTAGCCTCGATATTCGCCGCCATCATGTCCACAGCCGACTCCCAGCTTTTGGTCGCTGCATCGAGCGTGGTACGCGACTTCTACGAGCGGGTGCTGCACCGCGGTGAGACCATGGATCAGACTCGACTAGTGCGCTACAGCCGGGTGGTCGTGTGCGCTTTGGTCGTCATTGCGCTCATGTTTGGCCTCCTCGCAGAAGACTTAGTGTTCTGGTTGGTGCTCTTCGCGTGGGCCGGTCTCGGCGCGGCGATCGGCCCTACCTCGATTCTTGCCCTGTTTTGGCGCCGCACGACCCGGGCAGGCGTCATGGCGGGTCTGTTGGTGGGAACCGTCGTTACAATCGCATGGGAGCTGACCCCCTTTCTCGCCCCGCTCATCTACGAACTGATTCCCGCGTTCGGTGCCGCGCTCCTCGCGACACTCGTGGTGAGTTGGCGTACCCAACCTTCCCACCACGACGCGGGGACAGATAAGATGAGAATGAATGCGGAACGGAACGACCCCGCCGTGGGTTAAAAGACGCATCTCAATACCAGCGTCCACGACTCCAACTCGAGCCTCGAGGTGTAATGTGTCCCTCACCGCCCTACTACTCCTCGGCGTGGCCGCCGCCCCTGTTACGGCGGCGGCACACCGCGATGATGCGTGTCAACCCGGTCCTTATAAAGGGACATACGCCATCGTCGATGTCACTGTCCTCCCGATGGACCGGGAGCGAACGCTCGACGGCATGACCGTCGTCGTCGAGAACGGCTGTATCGTGAGCATGGGACCGGCCAACCAGGTCTCGGTGCCTAGCGGTGCGACGCGCATCGACGGTCGCGGCAAGTTTCTCATGCCGGGTCTCGCCGAAATGCATGCGCACATTCCCTCTCCGCAGAACGGGTCAATGGATTACGCTCACGAGGTCCTGTTCCTTTATGTGGCGAACGGGGTAACGACGATCCGCGGGATGCTGGGACATCCAGCACATCTCGAACTGCGCAATGAAGTCGCGCGTGGAGAGGTGCTCGGTCCGCGCATCTGGACATCCGGTCCGTCCGTGAACGGTCGATCGGTTCCGAATGCCGCCGCGGCGCGGCGTCTGGCTACTGAGCAGAAAGCCGCTGGTTACGATTTCATCAAAATTCATCCCGGACTCAGCCGCCAAGCGTTCGATACGCTCGACGCCGTGGCGGATCGTGTGGAGATCGAATTCTCGGGACACGTACCGGCGGAAGTGGGTTTGATGAGGGCGCTGGCCGCAACATACGCCTCGATAGATCACCTCGATGGATATATCGAGGCCCTCGTCGCGGACGACGCGGCGGTCGACCGCACGCAGAGCGGCTGGTTTGGGGCCAACCTCGCGCCCTATGTCGATGAGTCGAAGATCAGGTCCATTGTCGCCGACACCCGCACCGCGGGCGTGTGGAACGTTCCGACGCAGACGTTGATGGAGAGCTTTGCCAGCAGCGAGAGCGCCCAGGATCGGGCCAGGCGACCCGAGCTGCGCTACATGCCCCCCGCGGTGCGTACGAACTGGATCGAACGGACGGAGCAGTGGCTGCGAACTGCGGCGCCGGAGGCGACCCGGCACCGATTCATCGAGGTACGCCGGCAACTGCTCAAGGCGCTGGCTGACGGGGGTGCCGGGCTCCTGTTGGGCTCGGATGCGCCTCAGATCTGGAACGTTCCTGGGTTCTCGATCAGCCGCGAGCTCGAAGCACTGGTGGTTGCCGGACTCACACCCTATCAAGCCCTGGCCAGTGGTACTCGAAACGTTGCGGAGTTTTTTGAGGTTTCGGACGAGCAGGGAACCATTGCCGTCGGGCAGCGCGCCGATCTCGTGCTGCTCGACCGGAATCCTCTCACGAACGTGGCCAACGTGGCGAACCCGAATGGGGTGATGGTCTACGGCAAATGGCTGCCGCAACGCGAGATCCAAACGCGACTCGAGGCGATCGCCAGAGCCTACGAGAACTAGCGAGCGCTCGACCGTCGGTGACGACGGCCCCGGGACTGACCGGGGTCGTCGTCACGTGATCGAAGAGTCATCGAAGTGTCAGAGACCTGTTAGGGCGGCCGGCAAACGGCCGTTTGATCCTTGTACGCTACACCCGGCGATTCCTAACTTGCAAAGCACTCACTTCTCGCGGCAAGGCTTCGGACGCGACCCATGCGGTTTCTACGCCCCCCCCGGCGCAGATCGGCGCTAATCGTCGGCCTGCTACTTTCAACGCTCATCCTGTCGGGTGTATTGGCCTTTCAAGCGGTCACAGCTGCCCAATACCATCGCGTGACCGCCGAAACGCAGCTGCACGACTACGCTCGCGCCGCAAGTGAGGAAACGGCGGCGCGTATCGCTCAGGACTTCGAGTACTACGGCTTTTACCCCGTCTTTCGCATCCTGGAAGGACTCGGCGTTTGGCGTCCGTTGGCGCCGTTGCCGGACTCAGCCATGCTGTACGCTGGGGCTGGCGACTACGAGCGCCGCGCGCTCGGGGTGGTCCAGCGCCTCTTTCGGTTTGACCTGGCAACTGGACGCCTCGAGGTCGCCCCATCGACCGAGGATGCTAACCTGCATTGGCTCAGCGACACGCTCCCACAGCACGTTGGCAACGGATACGGGGAGGATTGGCGCTCCGCAGTATTGATCGATCCGGGCCCACCACAGCGCCTGTTCGTCTACACGCTGCGCCGCACGGACAGCGGCCTCCCGATCACGGCCTACGGATTCGAGCTCAACCGCGACAGCACACGAGCGCTCCTCGACGCCTCCGTGAAACGGGAGCCGGTGCTTCCACCATCCCTGTTGCGCGGGGTGCCGGCGGACTCGGCGATCGTCGTGAGCCTAGTCGATGGGTCGGGCCAGACGCTGTACCAGTCGCACCCCGATTCCGTGGCGGATGGGTTCGTTGCGGTGGCGGGAACGGATTCACGGCTCGGAGGACTCGCCGCACGCGTTGCGCTGCGCGGCGCAGTAGCCGACCGTCTGATCATCGGAGGCCTTCCCAGCACGCGTCTCCCCTTCACGGTCGGGCTGCTCGCGCTCACCGCCGCGTTCATCGTCATTGCGCTGCTCCAGCTCCGCCGCGAGCAAGAGCTCAGCCGGTTGCGCACCGAATTCGTATCAAATGTCTCGCACGAACTGCGCACTCCCCTGGCGCAGATTCGCATGTTCGCCGAAACGCTCTTATTGGGACGCGTTCGCTCCGACGAAGAGCAACACCGCTCGCTCCTGATCATCGACAAGGAGGCGCGGCGTTTGACCCATCTAGTCGAAAACGTGCTCCAGTTTTCGCGGGCCGAACGTCAGGTGGTCAGCATCACACCCGTTCCGACTGATCTCGCGCCGTTGGTGCGAGAGGTGCTCGACCTGTATGCGCATACCGTGAACACCGACCAAGTGCAGTTTCAGGCAGCGATTGATGCCACCGTCAAAGTGAATGTCGATCGAGGTGCGGTACAGCAGATGCTGCTCAATTTGCTAGACAACGCGGTAAAGTACGGCCCGCCTCGGCAAACGATCACCGTTGGACTCCATGCACACGACGGGCGCGCGCGTCTTTGGGTGGATGACGAGGGACCCGGAATTCCCGCCGCCGATCGAGCTCGCGTGTGGGAGCGGTTCGCGAGGTTGGAGCGGGAGCGGCAGTCCGCGACTGCGGGGACCGGTATCGGTCTTTCGGTCGTGCACGATTTGGCAGTGTTACACGGCGCACGGGTTTGGGTAGCGGAGGCTCCTGGTGGCGGGGCGCGATTCGGCATTGAGTTCCCTGGTGCTAACACCCGTGATTTGCGTGAAGTGCCCCAACAACCCCCTGGGACCGCACGGTGGACCGCTGATCAAGCAAGCGTGAGCGCAGTCGACGATGTCTAGGATTCTCGTTGTCGAGGACAACGATGACCTCGCATTTGGTCTTCGCAACAACCTCGAGATCGAAGGCTACGATGTTTCCATCGCGGCGGACGGGCAGCGTGGATTGGACGAAGCACTCCGACTCCAGCCGGACCTCGTAATACTCGACTTGATGCTGCCGGGCCTCGACGGGTTTCGGGTGCTGCACGAGCTGCGGCGTCGCGGGTTCAAGCCGCCCATCCTGATTCTGACCGCGCGCGGCGAGGAGACCGACAAGGTACGCGGCCTGAGGCTCGGCGCAGATGACTACGTGACGAAGCCATTTGGAGTGCTCGAGCTCCTCGCGCGGGTGGAGGCATTGCTGCGGCGCAGCGGTGAGGACGGTTGGAAGGTTCGCGCAGCAAACGCACGGCCAATTGAACGATTCGGAGACGTGGAAGTCGACCAAGATGCGCGCGTCGTTCGGCGTGGTGGCCGGGAAGTCGCTCTCACGCCCAAAGAGTACGAGCTACTGGTCGCGTTGCTCCAGCGCCGAGGGGCGGCAGTCTCGAGGTACGATCTCATGCAGGAGGTGTGGGGGTACAACGCTACCGTGCTCAGCCGAACGGTCGACACGCACATTGCGGAGCTCCGCCGCAAGCTCGAGCACGACCCGTCTCATCCCGCCTACATCATCACGATTCGCAAGGTCGGGTACCGCCTCGAAGCCAACCACCGCTGAAGGGAAGTCTGACCACACGGCGTCGAGCCCACCTCACGATACCACCCAAACGAGGTATACAAGCCCCGTTCCTCCTAGAAGGACCAACCCTATCCAGGACAGAGCGAGCATCGCCGGACCAGGACGGTGCTCGGGTGGCATCTCGGGAGAGGTGACGGCTTTGAGGTTCAGAAAGCCCAGCACCGGCGCCGTCAGGAAGGACACGATAGTCGCAAAGTCCACCATGGCCGTCAGGGTTCCGGCGAACCACCACAGGACTACGACGGTCCCGAAGCCCAGCCCGGCAATGCTCACCCAATAGACTGGCCCAACCGGGCGCCTGGCCGTGGCGACCGGGTCGCGCGATACGAGGTTGGCGACGGAGCGGTCGATCGCGCGGGGGAACCCATCCACAACGGTAAGCGAGGTAGAGAGCATCGTGGTCGTGACCGCGACGAGCACGACAGGACGCGTCCAGGTCCCGAGCGTGCTGCTATAGAGGTCTACTAGCTGCGTCGAGAAGATCGTCCCGGCGCCGCTGAACTCGGCCCCCGATCCAAACATCACACCCGCACCGAGCGTAAGAAACGCAAACGCCAGTATCCCGGTGCCAACATAGCCGATGAGGAAGTCCAGTTTGGCCACTTGCACCGTCGCCCGCGTACCAACCGTCTCATCCTTCGCCAGAGTCCACAACGAACTCCACACGGAGATGTCGATCGCGGACGGCATCCATCCCACGAGTGCCAGCAAGAATGCGAACGGCACGAGGCTGCCCACGACGTCACCCGGCCAGAGTGCCAGCGTCGACAGGTCGGCGCGGGGGAGGGTCACGACGGCCGCGGCCAGCGTCGACACGGCGAGCAGGACCAGAATGACTTTGACGGTCGAGTCGAGCAGCTTGAACCGGCCCAGATAGAGAAGCAGGGCACAAGCGGTAATCAGCACTCCAGAGACGACAGCAACCGACCACGTGAAGCCGAACACGTACTGCAGGAGAAAGGCGGTAAACAGCACGACCGCTGTCTGCACGATCCCGGCGGTCGTCAGGGTAATAACGAGATACAGAACGAGCGCCCACGTCCCGATCTGGCGATACCCTTCTACCAGACTCGCTCCGGTCGCCGCGGCATACCGCGGACCGAACTCGAAAAAGGGGTACTTGAGCACCAGCGCCAACAGTATCACCCCGGAAAGCGCAAACCCTCCTTCTGCCCCAGCGCGCGTCGACTGCACGAGATGAGACACACCGATCGCGGCTGCTGCCCAGAGGAGTCCCGGACCAAAGCAGGTCCAGAAGCGCGGGCGCGGTCCGCCGGCGGTATCGGTCACGACTGGAGCTCCACGTTGGAATTGGCGACATAAGGTGCGGAGTCCGACGAATAAAAAACAGGTCCCGCGACCGAGTGCGGCGGGACCTTACGGCTCGTCAGAGGACGCTTGCCCGATTGTGGGAGGAGGTAGGGAAGGTGAGGGAGACGGTCTAGTCGCCGGCAATGGAGGAGGAGCCGTTGGTGCCAGCACCAATGACATTGGCCCGAACCAGGTCCCGGTTCAGCTGTGCGATGTAGTCGACGCTGATGCCCTTGGGGCATGCGGCCTCGCATTCGGCGTGGTTGGTGCAGCTGCCAAACCCTTCGGCATCCATCGTAGCCACCATCTTCACCACCCGTTCGTAACGCTCCGGCTGGCCCTGCGGCACGAGGCCGAGGTGAGACACTTTGGCAGCCGTAAAGAGCATTGCTGATGCGTTGGGACACGCCGCCACGCAGGCGCCGCATCCGATACAAGTGGCTGCATCGAACGCCAGATCGGCGTCACGCTTCGGCACGGGGATCGCATTGGCGTCGGGCGCACTCCCGGTGCGCACCGAGATGTAGCCACCTGCCTGGATGATGCGGTCGAATGCGGTGCGGTCGACGATCAGGTCCTTGATCACCGGAAAGGCCTTGGCGCGCCATGGCTCGATCCAGACCTCGTCACCGCTCTTGAACGAACGCATATGAAGCTGACACGCGGTAACTCCGCCATGGGGGCCGTGAGGAGATCCGTTGATCACCACGCCGCAGGAGCCGCAAATCCCTTCGCGGCAGTCGTGCTCGAACGCGATCGGGTCCTCGCCTTTCTCGATCAGCGTCTCATTGACGACGTCGAGCAATTCGAGGAACGACATGTCTGGGCTGACATCACGGGCTTCGTATCGCACGAACCGTCCGCGATCGGTGGCTCCCGTCTGACGCCATACGCGGAGCACGAGGTCCATTACTTGTAACTCCGCTGCGCGAGGGCCACATACTCGAACGCCAGAGGCTCGCGGTAGAGTTTCGGAGGGCAACCCACTTCCGTGAACTCCCACGCCGATACAAAGGCATAATCCGCGTCATTGCGCTTTGCCTCGCCCTCGGGTGTCTGGTATTCCTCGCGGAAGTGCGCCCCGCAGGACTCCTCACGATGGAGCGCATCGTGACACATGACCTCGGCGAACTCGAGAAAATCGGCAACGCGCCCGGCCTTTTCCAACGATTGGTTCAGGTCCTCTGACCGGCCCATCACTCGGACATCGCCCCAAAACTCATCACGAAGCTCTCTGATCCGTTCGATGGCGTCGGTGAGTCCTTCACGACTGCGGGACATGCCGCACCGATCCCACATCAGCCGTCCGAGCTCACGATGAAACGAGTCCACCGACCGGCGGCCATCCACCGCCAGGAGCTTTGTCACTCTGTCGGATACTTCGTGCTCTGTTTGGCGAAACGGTGATGCACTGTCATCCACGTCCGCGAAGCGCGTCTGTGCGAGATAGTCGCCGATGGTGTATGGCAGGATGAAATATCCATCCGCGAGACCCTGCATGAGCGCGCTCGCGCCGAGACGGTTTGCGCCGTGGTCTGAGAAGTTGGCCTCTCCAATGACGTACAGCCCCGGAATAGTGCTCATGAGATTGTAGTCCACCCACAGACCGCCCATCGTGTAATGCGGAGCGGGGTAGATCCGCATCGGAACAGCATACGGATCTTCGCCGGTGATCTGCTGATAGATCTCGAAGAGGTTACCGTACCGCTCGGAGATGGTTTGCCGGCCGAGTCGCTCAATCGCGTCGCGGAAATCGAGGTACACACCGATGTCTAGCGGCCCAACACCACGCCCTTCGTCGCACGCCTCCTTCGCGCGCCGCGAGGCAATATCTCTCGGGCTCAAATTTCCAAAACTCGGATACAGACGCTCGAGGTAGTAGTCCCGCTCGGAATCGGGGATCTCGCTGGGCGGTCGGTCGTCTCCCTTGCGTGTGGGAACCCAGATCCGACCGTCGTTGCGCAGGGACTCGCTCATCAAGGTGAGCTTAGACTGGAACTCTCCGCTCGGAGGGATGCACGTGGGGTGGATCTGTGTGAAGCAGGGATTGGCAAAGGCCGCGCCTCGTTTGTGAGCACGCCAGGTGGCTGTGACGTTGCATCCTTTGGCGTTGGTGGACAAGAAGAACACGTTGCTGTAACCACCCGTTGCCAGAACGACCGCATGTGCGGCGTGCGTGGAGATCTTACCGGTTACGAGATCCCGAACGACGATCCCCCGGGCACAGCCATCCATCACGACGATGTCCAACATCTCCGTGCGGGGAAACATCTGGACCTTTCCAATCGCGATCTGACGTTCCAGAGCCTGATACGCACCGAGCAAGAGTTGTTGCCCCGTCTGACCGCGAGCATAAAAGGTTCGCGAGACCTGTGCCCCTCCGAAGGAACGATTCGCTAGCAAACCACCATACTCCCGCGCGAACGGGACGCCCTGAGCCACACACTGATCGATGATGTTCAGGCTGATCTGCGCCAAGCGGTACACGTTGGCTTCTCGTGACCGAAAATCACCGCCTTTGATCGTATCGTAGAACAATCGCCAGATGCTGTCACCATCGTTCTGATAATTCTTAGCGGCGTTGATACCACCTTGTGCAGCGATGCTGTGGGCACGGCGCGGACTGTCGTGGAAGCAGAACGCTTTGACGTCATAGCCCAGCTCGGCGAGGGTCGCCGCCGCCGAAGCACCGGCCAGACCCGTCCCGACGACGATGATGTCAAACTTTCGTTTGTTGGCCGGGTTCACCAGCTTGAGGTCCTGGCGGTGCTGGTCCCATTTCTTTTCGATTGGGCCACCCGGCACGCGTGAGATCAGATCCATCCCACCCCCTACCGCTACTGCACCACCCCGGTCAACACAGACACCGGGACCGTGATGAAACCGAGAAAGATCACAAGAGCGACGCCTGCAGCGAGCGAGCGGCGCACCTGACTGTGCTCGGCACCGCCGGCGCCGAGCGTCTGAAACGTGCTCCACACTCCGTGGTAGAGATGAAGACCCAGCACACCCATGGCCGCGATATACGCGAGCGTTACGATCCAGCTACGAAAACCGACGACCACGTTGTGGTATACGGATCCCGCCACGAAATCCGGATGCACGGTGCCGACAGTAAGATGCAGCAAATGGTATACGACGAATGTTGCGATGATCACACCGCCCCACCGCATCGTCCGGGACGCGTATGTCGAAGCGCTCGGCGTCAACCGACGCTGATAGCGCACCGGACGCGCCTGTTGGCTCATCCGCGTTAGCTGTACTGCGGCCACGATGTGCAGGACAACCGCGAGCAGCAACCCAACCCGTAAGATCCACAGAAACTGCGAGTGTCCCAGCAGTGGCTCGCCGAACTCCCTGAGAAACTCAGCATACGCATTGAACTTCTCTGGACCCTGAAAGACCTTGAGATTGCCAAGCATGTGTGCAATCACAAAGAAGAACAACACGAGACCAGTGATGGCCATCGTGACTTTTTTGCCTATCGACGAACGGTAGAGCGCTAATGCCCGGCGCATCATCGTGCCGCATGATAAACGACCATCCACGCGGGGGGCAAGTTGACGACTGTCATGTAAGTCAGCTGTGCAGGTTGCGCTCTATGGCGGTCACTAGGAGGTGTACAGACGGCTGATGGTGTGCAAAGAAAAGCTCTGGCTCCACAACCTCGAGTTCCATGACCAGCGGGTGCTGGCGCTCATCGTCCACCAGATCGACTCGCGCGTAGAGAGTGGGCTCTCCGATGGCGGCCACAGCCGCTTCTGCCGTGGCGAGCTCACGGGCACCGAGACGGACCGGAGTAACGCTCCCACCGTGGTCCACGTGGACACGAAAGTCATGCGGAGCAGGCATTTTACGCACTGCATGAGTGAACTCTCCATCAATGAACACGATCGATAACTCCCCTCCCCTCGTCACCGCAGGCATATACGGCTGCACCAACATGTCCTCGTACGGGAGGAGGCGGTCGAGATGCTCCTGGCCCCGTTCGACATTCTCAACTTCCACACGCATTGCGTAACGCCCCGACTGTGCCACGGCTGCCTTGACCACCACGTCACGCCACCCCGCTTCCCGCATCAACGTGCCGAGATCCATCCGGGAACCAGCGAGCAACACACGGGTTGGGACCACGGGCACGCCGCGCTCTGCCAGATCACACAGGTACCGCTTGTGCGTATTCCATTCGACCAATCGAGCGGAGTTCCACAGCATAGTCGCTGCTGCCACCGTGCGAGCCCACGACACGAAGGCGTCCCGACGAAAGGCGTAATCCCACGCCGATCGGATGAGACAGAGCCGCGGTGTGTGCCAATCCTGATAGGGGTCCTCCCAGACCACGGGTTCGGCCGAATGCCCCGCAGCGCGGAGCGCGACGAGCAGCCGCCGATCGTCTTCATAGAGCCCAGGGAGGGCGGCACAGGTGACTAGGGCTATATCCATGACGCGTAAAGATACTCGACTAAAAGCTCGTCTTGCGGCGCGAGAGCGCGTCGCTCACCTTCCCGCTCACAGGCGTCAACCATGGGGGTGTCGATGCTCGGGATGGTCTTGGCAGCGTTCCTGACTCAGGGCGTGATGGCCAGCGACAGCGCGTACCTCTATCGCACGGTTTTGGTCAGGGCGGCTCCCGGAGCGCTGCTCGAGCTGATCGATCGCTACCAATCACGTCGCGCCTACTTCGATGCTGTCGGCGAGCACCCGCCATTCATGATGCGGCATAGTCAGGGCGACCAGTGGGATCTCCTCCTAATCTTCCCGATGGAGAGCTTCGAGAGCTACTACGCGCCGCAGCGAGTGACGAGGCGCACGCAGGCCGCTGGCAAATTTGCGGCACCGGACGCTCATGACCGCGCGCTGCAACCCCTCATCGCTTGGCAGGAAGACGTCTTCGTCACCGGCCCATCCATCGAGACGGTCGCCGCCGCCCTGAAAGGTGGAAGCTACTATCACGTGGAGATGTTCGTTGCGCTCCCGGGTAAGCGTCGAGATTTGCGCCAGGAGCGGGAGATGGAGAACACCTTTCTCGGGATCCTGGGCCGTCCCCAAAATCTGATCTTCGATCGGGTGGCAGGCGCCGCCTGGGACCTGTATACGGTGGGAGTGTATCGTGACATCAAACACTTCGCCGAAAGCGCCGATATCCCGCCGGAGCGGGAGGATGCCGCCGCCCGCGCGGCTGGGTTTGACGGCGCAGACCGCATAGGGACCTACTTACGCACGCTGATCGGCTCACATCATGACACCCTTGCCCGCGCTGTGCCCTAGCAGCTCTCCGACTGGTCGCGAGCGTAAGCCGGTAATGGGAATCCAGACAGCAGACCATGCCACCCGCTGAACCTGAGGAACGCGTCCGTCTCGACCGGTGGCTCTGGGCCGCACGTTTCTACAAGACAAGGTCACTCGCAGCCGCAGCCATCGCGGGTGGGAAGGTGCAGCTTCAGGGACAGCGCGTGAAGCGCTCGAAACTCGTGCAGGTAGGCGACGAGGTCCGCATGCGTAAGGGACCGTTCGAGCAGACGGTCATTATACGGGCGCTATCAGAGCGCCGAGGCCCACCAGCCGAGGCCGCCGCGCTCTACGAGGAGACCGTGGAGAGCATACGCGCCAGAGAACGACGGTCGACAGAGATGCATGTGCAACCATCCTTCGACTTCAAGACGAAGGGCAGACCCACCAAGAAGGAGAGACGGGAGATCGACCGATGGAAACGCAGTCGCTAACCGACTGCCGGATCACGTCCCCATCAGCTCGCCAAACTCGGCAGCAAACCGCGGTGCGTTCGCCTCGTCCTCGTGCTTGAAGAAAACGTATGCCTGCTTCCAAGCCTGACTGCCGACCCGATCCGCCCAGGATTTCAGGTCGCCACCGTCGTAATCCTCACGCCGCAGTCTCAGATACCCCCATTGAGCTGTGGACACAAACGGCACTGCCATCTCCTCCGTCTCCGCAATGACCAGAGCGATATCCTTGCGGCGTAACGCGTCGTACACTTCCGCGTCGAACCACGACGCGTGACGAAACTCCATGGCGGCTCGCCATCCCTCTGGCAGCACGTCGAGAAACGTGGTCAAACGCTCCATGTCCTTCTTCATGTTGGGAGGGAGTTGGAACAACGTCGGACCAAGCCTGCCACGGAGGACCGAGGCTGTCTCGCAAAGGTACATCGTCTCGTCACCCACATCTCGCAGCCGTTTGAGGTGAGTGATCCGGCGAGAGGCTTTCAAAACGAAAGTGAACGTCTCCGGCACCTGCTCAGCCCACTGCAGCAACAACTTCTCGGTGGGCATGCGATAAAACGTGTTGTTGATTTCAACCGTGTCAAAGCGCTCGGCGTAGTACCCCAGCATGGCGGACGCCGTGAGCTTCTCGGGATAAAAGCTCCCCTTCCACTCTTTGTACGAGTACCCGCTGGTGCCGACGAGGACGCGCATGGACACAACGGTAACTGGCCATTCGGACCGAGACTAGACAGCGTTGGTCGCTGATGCGCGCGATGGTGCTCGACCGCGCTGGTGAACCCCTTCAGTGGCGAGAAGTTTCGCGCCCGGTCCCCGACTCGGGAGAACTCCTTCTCCGCGTGCGCGCGTGTGGTGTGTGTCGGACCGACCTTCACGTGACCGACGGCGATCTGTCCAACCCCAAGTTCCCGTTGATCCTCGGGCATGAGATCGTCGGAACCGTGGTGTCCTCGGGTGACGCCGTTACCGCCTACCGCGAGGGTGATCGGGTGGGGGTGCCGTGGCTCGGGTGGACGTGTGGCACGTGCACGTATTGCCAGTCCGACCGCGAAAACCTCTGCGAACGGGCTCGATTTACCGGGTATCAGATCGACGGTGGGTACGCCGACTATACGGTTGCCGACGCCAGATTCTGTTTCCCTATTCCCGATGGTTATGCTGACCATGAGGCCGCCCCGCTGCTGTGCGCCGGCCTCATCGGATATCGATCCCTCGTCGCCGCCGGCGACGCCGAGCGATTGGGTATCTACGGGTTCGGAGCAGCAGCGCATATCATCGCCCAGGTTTGCCGCCACCAGGGACGCCGCGTGTTCGCCTTCACCCGCCCCGGAGATCGCAAAGGGCAAGCGTTCGCCAAGAATCTCGGAGCGGAATGGACGGGTGGATCGGACGAACACCCTCCCCAGACGCTCGATGCCGCGATCATCTTCGCTCCCGTTGGTGACCTCATTCCCACAGCGTTGCGTCATACTGCGCCAGGGGGGACGGTTGTCTGTGCCGGCATTCACATGACCGACATTCCGTCGTTTCCCTACAGCATCCTCTGGGGAGAGCGCGTTGTGCGTTCGGTAGCCAATCTCACGCGCCGGGATGGTGAAGCGTTTCTTCGGATCGCGCAGGAGGCCGCCGTACGGACGGAGATCCATTCCTACGACCTACCGCAGGCCAACGAGGCGCTCGACGACCTGAGGCGTGGTCGGGTGCGGGGCGCAGCGGTGCTCGTTGTCAACGAGCGATGAGAGCCCACCATGCGGGACGACAACCGCACCACGGCTGGCTAGAGGCCGCCCGTGTGTCGCGCTGATCCGATACTCCACCGCCTCAAGAGGACGGTGCGCCGCATAGGACGGGGGCTGGGAATGGTCCGGGAGTTGCGGGATGAAGCGGCGGACGGCCATCAAATGCCCACGAACCGCTCCGCATCTCGTTCGTCGTATCGCGGCTCCTACGGCGGCAGCGTCGCGTACCGGATTCCCAGCCAACCACTCAGCCGGGTACTCGGAACGCGCGAGGCCGTGCTGTTGGGACTCGGGTCGATCCTGGGAACGGGTGTGTTTGTGAGTCTGGGGATCGCTGCCGGGGTCGCTGGACCCGGCCTGATCCTCGCCATCCCAATCGCGGCTGCGGTGGCCACCTGCAATGGGCTGTCGAGCGCCCAATTGGCTGCGTCGCATCCGGTGAGCGGCGGAACGTACGAGTACGGCTACCGATACCTCACACCTGCCCTCGGATTCACGGCCGGGTGGATGTTCCTCTGCGCGAAGACCGCATCGGCAGCGACCGCAGCGCTCGGACTATCGGGGTATATCGTCAATGCACTGGGGGCGACCGACGCAATCTGGCGGCTACCGGTGGCCCTGTCCTGCGTTGGTGTGTTGACCATGGTGATCCTCAGCGGGATGCGGACGTCGAGTCGTTGGAACACCGTAGTGGTCTCGACGACACTAATCGCGCTCGGCCTTCTCGTGCTCGTGGGCCTGGTGCGCGGTGCCGGTGGTGCCGTGCGAATGGCTACGATCTTCCCATCCGGCGGAGGGAACGGCCCCGGCGGTGCCTGGGGACCGATCTTTCATGGCACGGCGCTCATGTTCGTCGCATTCACCGGATACGGACGCATCGCAACACTCGGCGAAGAGGTAGCCGAGCCAAAGCACACGATCCCCAAGGCGGTGATCCTCACTCTCCTCGCCGCCCTCGGCATCTACCTCGCGGTCGGTTGGATTGCGATTGGGACGTTGGGATCGGCCCGGCTGGCACGGGCGACAGCGGAATCGGCTGCCCCGCTCGAGGCAGTCGCCCGAGGGTTGGCAAGTCCTGGGCTCACGACGGCCGTCGCCGTCGGCGCGATCGCGGCCATGGCGGGGGTCCTGCTCAATCTCCTCCTGGGATTGTCCCGGGTGGCGTTGGCCATGGGACGGCGCGGGGATCTCCCCGGGGTGTTCTCCCGTGTGGATCGACAGCAGACGACCCCCGCTCCGGCCGTCGCGTTGACAGCGGTGCTCGTAGCGGGGCTGGTGCTTCTCAGAGATGTGCGCGTCACATGGTCCTTCAGCGCGTTCACGGTGCTCATTTATTACGCGATCACCAACCTCGCGGCACTGCGTTTGCCCGCGAACCAGCGCCGCTACCCCCGAGGCATCGCCGTCATCGGACTCCTGTCATGCCTCTTCCTGGCCGTTTGGGTGGATCCGGTAATTTTTCAGGCTGGCTTGGCGCTGCTGATCGTTGGCTTCGCTTGGCACCTGCTGCGTAGACGAGTATCCCCGCCTGCGGAGAACAACTAGGCGCGTCTCCCCCACCACTGGTACGCCCCCGTCACAACGGATACGCTTTCACCACCCCCCAATCGAGCGGGTTCTCGAACCGGCTCACCACGGGGGCGTTCACCGATACTCCGGAGGGCTCCCATGGATAGTCAGAGCTGGTTTACGAGCTTGACCAACTCCCTACAGCGATTGGCCGGATTTCTCCCTGACCTCCTCGCGGCCGCCGCACTCCTGTTTCTCGGGTGGCTCGTGGCTCGTCTCCTCCGGTCGTGGGTTCGACGGTTGCTCGACCGAGGCCTCGAGG
The DNA here is from genome assembly GCA_041577295.1 of Gemmatimonadales bacterium. Classification (GTDB taxonomy): domain Bacteria; phylum Gemmatimonadota; class Gemmatimonadetes; order Gemmatimonadales; family GWC2-71-9; genus JBDHDH01. Next base: position 41,662 of record JBFGJG010000021.1, on the reverse strand, counting down.
ATCTCGGGCGCCGGCCACTGCTCGCTCGTGCGCTGGAGGGGGCCGGTTTGCGCGTCAACATGCCGGCTATCGTCGGCACATTCACATTCTGGGTCGTCTTCTTGTTCTTCTCGGCCGCGGCAATCGAAACCCTCGGGTTGCCGGTTGTCACCAGCGTGCTCAGTCAGGTCGCGTCATATCTCCCCAACGTCCTCGCCACCATCATCATCGTCTTCATCGGCGTCATCATCGGCGATATCGTGAGGTCGCGCGTCGCGACGGCCTCCGCCGCCGCCGGCGTGGCGTATGGCGAGGTGGTCGGACGAACCCTACAAGCGGCCATCGTGCTCGTGGCAATTGTGGTGGGTGCCGAACAGATCGGCCTCACTGGCCGGATCCTCGGAAGCATCGTTGCGGTCATCATTGGCTCGGTGTTGGCGGGCGCCGGGCTTGCGTTCGGCCTGGGAGCGCGGACAGCGGTCTCGAACATCATTGCTTCATATTATGTCGCGCAGACGTACCGCATCGGTCAGCGTATCCGCATCGGAGGCGCGGAAGGCCGGATTCTCCAAACGACGCCAACCGCCGTCATTTTAGAGACCCCGGATGGCCAGGTGCTGATTCCGGCTCAGCAGTTCGGTGAGATACAATCCGTTCTGATCCCGGAGGGTCGATGAGCATGGCAACGGAGCTCGTTCTCGTCGAACGATTCGTCCAATCGTATCCCGCCGAGGCCGGCCGGGTTCTCGAGCGCTTCTCCGCAGATCGCGCCGCGCGCTTTCTCGAGCAGCTCACCGAGAAGAATGCCGCGCGGCTGCTGACCCGCATGGGGCCCAACGCGGGAGCGGCCGCGCTCCACGCACTGGACGCGGACCGAGCCCAGAGGCTCGTGACTGAGCTCGCACCTCACGCGGCTGCCGAGCTCCTGCGCCACGGCACGCCTGAACTCCAAAAGACACTCCTCGACGCTATGGAGCCCAGCAGGGCACGCGCGATTCAAAAGCTGCTCCACTATCCACCCGAGACGGCGGGAGCTCTTGCCGATCCTCTGGTGCTTGCGCTTCCTGACGACCTCTCGGTGGCCGAAGCCCAACGCCAGCTCTCCCGCACGCCGCACGGACTCTTGTACTACATCTATGTCGTGGATCGGCAGCATCGGCTTGTCGGAGTCGTCGATATGCGTGAACTGTTCCTCGCATCACGCAAGGAGGCACTCTCGGCGGTCATGCACCGACAACTGACGGCTCTCGAGGATTGGGTGAGCACTGCGGGGATCGCGGTTCACCCGGGATGGGCCGACTACGACGCCTTACCAGTCGTCGATGTGCACGGCACGTTTGTCGGTGCCATCAAGTATCGGGCCCTGCGGCAGCGTCTCACAGACACCGCTGGAGACCGAACGCGGGCGGCGGCGTTTGTCACGGCACTTTTTAACATGGGTGAGTTGTACTGGGTGGGGTTGTCAACCGTGATCACTGCATTTGCAGCGCCCGGGCGCGGCTCGGGAAAAGCACGACGTCCAACATCGCAAGGAGACGCCGATGGCTAGTGTCGACGGACCCACTCAGGCCTTGTTACGGCACTTTGTGCACCATCATCCGGTGGATGCAGCGACCAACCTCGACGTACACCCACCCGCTGAGGTAGCGCGGATCTTGAGCATGGCGCCCGCACGTGACGCCGCGGTGGTTTTGGCTCGCCTGCGGTCTGAACAGGCCGCGAGCGTGCTCGAAGTGTTGCCCAAAGAGGGGGGCACAGACGTCCTACAGGCCATGGACCCGGGCAGGGCAGCTGCCGCGTTATCACGGCTCGACCGCGACGTCCGCATGGCGTGGCTCGAGCGCTTGCCGGCAGCAATGGCGAAAGAGCTCACCGAGCTCATGCATTACGATGTCGACACCGCCGGGGGGTTGATGGACCCACGGGTGTTGATGTTTCGCCCGGACTCGCTCGTCCGCGAAGTGCTCAACCGATTGCGGACTCATCCGGAGACGCGGGTGTACGACGTGTACGCGGTGGACGATGAGGGGCGGATCGCCGGATCCGCGCCACTGCAGGAGCTCGCCGTGGCGGACCCGAAGGTGAAGCTGGGGACGTTGCTACGTCCCGCTCCCGCCGTGGTTCGCGCCACGGCGTCGAAGAGCGAAGTCGTCGAGGTGCTCGAACAGCAAAAACTCGCAAGCTTGCCAGTGGTCGACTTCGATGGCCGGCTTTTGGGGGTCATACGCCACGGAGCGCTCGTCACGGCGGCGGCAGAAGAAGCGACCGTCGATCTTCAGACCATGGTCGGTGCCAGCAAAGACGAACGCGCGTTGTCGCCAATCAGTTTCGCAGTACGCAAGCGATTACCCTGGTTACATATCAATCTGGCGACGGCGTTCCTCGCCGCGGCGGTGGTCGGGCTCTTTGAGGGCACCATCGCCCGGTTCACGGCGCTCGCCGTCCTGCTCCCAGTCGTGGCTGGTCAGTCGGGGAACACCGGAGCCCAGGCCCTCGCCGTCACGATGCGCGGGCTCGCTCTCCGCGAGGTTCGCCTCCGTCATTGGTTCGGGATCGCTGCGAAAGAGGTAACCGTGGGCGCAGTCAATGGAGTGGCCATTGGAATCGTGACCGCCCTCGGCGTGTTTGTATGGAGTCAGTCTGTCGGACTCGCAGGCGTCATCGGGATTGCCATGGTAATGTCGATGGTGATCGCTGGCTTTGCAGGGGCGTCGGTGCCGATGATTCTCTCGTCCCTCGGCCAGGATCCCGCACAGGCGTCGTCGATCATCCTCACCACGGTAACCGACGTCATGGGGTTTCTCAGCTTTTTAGGGCTCGCGACCCTCGCTGCGTCACTCTTGTGATAGAACAACACCTCAAGTTTTCCCGGCGCCGGACCGATGAATTCTCCGAGAGCGCTCGCTATCTTAGACAGCCATGACAACTCAACGTGTCTCCGAGTTCGCGGTCCCGCGCTCGACGCTCGAGGTAGAGGTTGTACTCGCCCAAGGGCAGCGCCACCGCGGGTTGATATTCCTGCTCCCCAGAGCGTCGCTCCACGGGGGACAGGAATCTCCTATCGATTTACTGAATCGACCGGACCCAGTTTTCCCAATCCGCTCAGACGACGATGGCACCGTGCTCCTGGCCACCAAAGCGCAGACGGTGCGCGTGAGCACGAACCAAGCCACCGAGCAGCCGGAGCCGGAGCGACTTCAGGCGCTGAAGTCGGTGCGGGTCGAGCTGTTGCTGACTGATGGGTCGACGGTCGCGGGGGAAGTCACCATGGAACTCCCCGAGGGACGGTGCCGGTTGCTCGATTTTCTCAACGACGTCCCCCATCCGTTCTTCACGGTGCTTGACGGTGCAACAACGCATTACATCAACCGTGATCACGTCGTCTTTGCACGCCCCAAGGAGAATGCTTGATGCCGGCTCGGCTCGATGCCTTCATAAAGCGAATGCTCGACGAACAGGCCGAGCAGATTCGGTTTCGGACGGATGAGCCTGTTGTTCTAGTGAAAGGCGGTGTGGCACGCCGCCTCTCCAAGAACCCGGTCACCGACCGGCAGATCACCGCCTTGATTCGCGAAGTGGCACCGCCGGAACTGCTGACGCAGCTGGAGGAAGGACCGACGACGGAGTTCGGCTACGGCCGAGTACGGGTACGTGTCCAGGCCGAGAACGGCGGACTGGTTGCCGTCATCATGCCGGAGGCGGAGGGCCGGGAGGCTGCGCCATCGATCGCGAGTGTCGAGGCGGACCTCGGACGGCTCCCCCAGTTGCTTCAGCGGCTCGTCGAGACGAACAGCTCTGACCTGCACCTGCGTGTCGGGGAGGCGCCGATCTTTCGAACCCATGGAGAGATGGCGCGTCAGGAGGGTGAGCCCTTTACGGCTCGCGAGCTCGAGGCCATGCTGCTCGCCGTCATGCCACCCCGTATTCGTGAGGAATGGCGGGAAACGGGTGACGGCGACTTTGGTCACGAGATTCCGGGATTGGCTCGATTTCGGGTCAACGTGGCTCGTGACCGCAAGGGACCGATCTCGGTGTTCCGGGTCATCCCCGTTGATATTATCACCGTCGATGATCTCGGCATCAGCCCAGCGGTCCGACAGCTGTGCTACCTCACCAAGGGCCTCGTGTTGGTCACGGGTCCGACCGGATCGGGAAAGTCCACGACCTTGTGTGCGCTGATCGATCTGATTAACCGGGAGCGCACCGACCACGTGATCACCATCGAAGATCCCATCGAGTTCGTTCACGAGAACAAGAAGTGCCTCATTACGCAGCGGGAGGTCGGTACGCACACCGCTAGCTTCAAAACCGCCCTACGCGCGGCGCTACGTGAGGATCCCGACGTGGTGCTGGTCGGCGAAATGCGTGATCTCGAAACCACAGCCATCGCTATCGAAACAGCCGAGACGGGTCACCTGGTCTTTGGCACCCTGCACACGACCACAGCCGCATCGACTGTCGACCGCGTAATAGATCAATTCCCCGGGGATCGCCAATCACAGATTCGCACTATGCTGTCAGAGTCCTTGAAAGGCGTCCTTGCCCAGACCTTGTGCAAGAAGGTTGGCGGTGGAAGGGCGGCGGCCTGGGAGATTCTGCTCACAACTCCGGCGGTGTCGAACCTGATCCGGGAGGGCAAGACCTTTCAGATTCCTTCGATCATCCAGACGAGCAAGAAGCTGGGGATGTCCACGCTCAACGACTCCTTGCTCGAACTGGTGGACAAACGCGTCGTCGATCCGATGGAAGCGTACATGAGATCCGTCGAGAAGGCTGGCATAGCGACGGCGCTACGGGGAAGAGGATTCAAGCTCGATCTGACCGGTCTCGAATGACGCCCCGCGTTCTTGCAGCCCTGAGCGTCCTCGTGATCGCTTGCACCGGTAGCGAGGGCACACCGGAAAGTGGAGAAAGCGCAGTTACCCCTCAGGCCAAGCCGCAAGTGGTGCTCGAGACCTCATTCGGCGCTATCACGCTCGAGCTCGAACCCGAGCTCGCGCCCGAAACGGTCGAAAACTTTCTCTTGCACGTGCGGTCGCGATTCTACGACGGTCTCACGTTCCACAGGGTCCGCAAGGACTTCGTGATCCAGGCTGGCCTCCTCACAGCGGACATGGTGAGCCGCAAGACCCAGATCATGGGCATTCGCAACGAGGCGGCCAATGGGCTCAAGAATCTCCGCGGCATGCTCGCCATGGCACGCACCAGCGAGCCTCACAGTGCCACGAGTGAGTTCTTCATCAACTTGAAGGACAACCCAAGGCTCGACTTTCGGGAGTCGACGTACGAAGGGTGGGGGTATGCGGTCTTTGGACGCGTCGTCGAGGGCATGGATGTGGTGGACGCGATCGGGGCCGTGCCCACGCAAAGAACTTCGCGTTTTGAAGCCTTGCCGCTCGAACCGGTCGTGATCGAACGGGCCTACCTGAAATCCGACTCGTTGTCTTAAGGGAAGATGCCGCGCTGCGAGTAGTCGTTAGCGATCTTGTCAATCGCGGTCACCAAAGCACCAGTCCGTAGATCCACGTCCCGTCCCAAACGCTTTCGTGTTTCATTGATCTGCCGATACGCGTTGACCATGGTTTCCTCGAGACCGGAGTTGACCAGGTCCTCCTCGTCGGCCCCTTCGGTTGAATGGCGCAGCTCCGTCTCGGAGAATTCGCGTCCCGTGAGCTGCTCGACCGCCCTGAGCAGACGAGTCGCCGACGACTGCTCCCGGCGCTTTTGCATCCGACCGAATCGGACATGTGACAGATTCTTCAACCACTCGAAGTAGGAGACGGTCACACCGCCGGCGTTGAGGTAGGTGTCAGGGATGATCATGGTGCCCCGCTCCGCGAGCACCTCTTCTGCCTCTGTGGACGTGGGACCGTTCGCTGCTTCGGCAATGATCTTTGTTTTGAGGCGTGGGGCGTTCTCCGACGTGATCTGATTCTCCAGCGCCGCGGGAACGAGAATATCGCACTCGAGCTCCAGCGCGGCTTCGGAGCTCGGCATATTCGTCGCACCGGGAAAGTCGAGGATCGAACCCGTCTCGCGCCGGTGGGCCATTATCTGCTCGATGTCGATTCCCGTCCCTTTGCAGATGGCACCCTCGTACTCTGCCAGCCCCACTAACACCGCCCCTCCCTCCTGAAGAAACTTCGCCGCGTGATAGCCGACGTTGCCCAAGCCCTGCACCACCACACGCTTCCCTTGGAGTCCCGGCTCGAGACCCAACCGCTTCATGTCCTCCGTTGAATTGCAAGCCTCGCGGATGCCAAAGAAGACGCCGCGACCCGTCGCCTCGAGCCGCCCACGGATCCCCCCCTGAGTCACAGGCTTTCCTGTCACACACGCGAGCGCGTTGAGCTCTCCCCCGGACAACGTGATGTAGGTATCCGCAATCCAGGCCATCTCACGCGAGCCCGTTCCATAGTCCGGCGCTGGCACGTCGACACCGGGACCGAGGAAGTTCTTCCTGACGAGCTCGAACGCAAAGCGACGCGTGATGCGCTCGAGTTCGGATTCGGAGTAGCTACGGGTGGAGACCTTGACGCCACCCTTCGCACCGCCGAATGGCACGTCTACGATCGCACACTTGTAGCTCATCAATGCAGCCAGCGCCATCACCTCGTCCTCGCTCACCGCCATGCTGTAACGGATTCCGCCTTTGGTGGGGAGGCGGTGATGGCTGTGTTCGGCCCGCCACGCTTCAACGACGTCGATGTTGCCGTTATCCCGACGTAGCGGAAATGTGATGTAGTAAACGCAGTTGCAATGCTTGATTTGATTGAGCAGCGTGGGATCGAGCTTTGTGTACCTAGCCGCCTGGTCGAAGCTCCTGTTGACTTGGTCGAGGAAACTGTAGTTGACGGTCATAGCTGGCGTGCTCGGAGGTAGTGGTGTTCCCCAAGTAATGATGTCCGGTTCGGCATTTGTCCATGCCGACTAACGCCAAACTAATGCGACAACGTGATACCTTTCCACGACCCTGGGCGGAACTCCCGTCCACCGCGGCGAGTCCACTACACAGGCATGAGTCCTCCGATGAACCGACTGATCGTGCTCCTTCTCATAGCGACACTCTCGTCCCCACTCCATTCGCAGGTGGCACAGCTGTCCGAAGTGGAGCGGCGGATCGTCGGACATGTCGACGAGCACACCGACGAGGCAGTCGATTTTCTGCAACGTGTGGTGAACGTGAACAGTGGCACGATGAACCACGCAGGTGTGCGGGAGGTGGGCCAGATTTTCCGGGCCGCGTTCGACGCCCTGGACATGGAGACTCGCTGGGTTGACATGCCGGACTCGGTGAACCGCGCAGGTCACCTCGTCGCTCGGGCGCGGGGAACTCACGGCAAGTGTGTGCTGCTGATCGGTCACCTCGACACGGTGTTCGAGCGGGACAGCCCGTTTCAACGCTTCGAGCGCAACGACTCCGTCGCTCGAGGACCGGGGGTGGAGGACATGAAGGGTGGAAATGTGGTCGCCCTGTTCGCGCTCAAGGCATTGCACGCTGCTGGCGCCCTAAGGGGCACCAACGTCACGGTAGCGTTCACCGGTGACGAGGAGGATACGGGTGATCCGTTGAGCGTCAGCCGGCATCATCTAATCGAGGCGGCCCGCGGGTGTGATCTCGCACTCGGGTTCGAGGGGGGCGTAGGCGGATTCAATACGGCGACCGTGGCGAGACGCGGGTTCACTGGGTGGACGCTGACCGTTACCGGCCGCCGGGGACATTCGTCGGTCATCTTTGGCGACGAGTATGGCGCCGGAGCCATCTACGAAAGCGCGCGCATCCTCAACGCATTCTACTCGGAGATTCGGGGAGAGCGTTATCTGACGTTTGGCCCCGGGATCGTCCTGGGTGGGACGCAGGTCACCTATGACGCCGAGCAGGCCCGAGGAACGGCATTCGGGAAGACCAACGTGATTCCACAGGCGGTCACGGTGGCCGGTGACCTTCGCACGCTGACCGTGGAACAGCGTGAAAGAGCAAAAGACCGGATGCGGGCAATTGTGGCGCGTGGTTTACCTGGAACCGCGGCGGAGATCTCGTTTCGGGATTCCTACCCGCCGATGGCCCCAACACCGGGGAACTATGCGCTCCTGGAAGCCCTGGATCGGGTGAGTCGAGATCTCGGGTACGGACCGATCGAAGCGGTAGATCCCGGTCGCCGCGGAGCCGCCGACGTGTCGTTCGTCGCACCGCTCGTGGACGCGCTCGACGGGTTGGGCGTGGTGGGATCTGGCGGCCACAGTCTGAACGAGACGGTGGATCTCCGGTCTCTCGCGGTCGTCACGAAGCGAGCAGCCCTGCTCATTTACCGACTGACCAGAGCGGAGAGCAGTTAATACGGGAACTGTCCTGGATAACTAGTCAGGTTTACGACTGGGGATCATTCCTGACTGCTCACTGCTCACGGGGGTCGAAGGGAGGTTGGGACTGCTCTTATATTGTGGGCTCGGACAAACGAGACAGGAAACCTCAACGGGGGTGTGCATGGCGACACGCGGTGGGAAGGCAACGCGCGCGAGGAAGAAGGCGCGCGCCGCGATCGGAAAGGGCGCGAAACGCGCCAAGCGGACAACGGCGAAGGTTGCGAAGCGCGCGAAGCGTGCCGTCGACAAGATGAAGAGGAAGGCACGGCAGGTTGCGCGGCGTCAGAAAGTAAAGCGGACGCTCGCCAAGTCCGGCAAGATTCTAAAGGGAGCGGGCGCCGCTGCAGCCGCTGCTGGCATTACGGCAGTGGCGGGCCTCGCAGCGCGCGAGCTGACCGAAGGGAAGAGGAAAAAGCGGAGCGGCCGAAGGGCCAAGAGGCGCTAAGCCCTTACCAGCCAGCAATGCGCATCCGCACGCGATGTGAAAAAGCGTGTGCGGAACAGCTCCCGCTTCGAGAGGGGCTTCCCGTCAAATGATGGTATCGGGAAGCCCTCTCGGACTACATATGCCAGGCGATCAACGCCCGCCCTATTGTAGCGCGGCGCAATCTCCTGGTCCCGCCAGAGAATCAGATCCGGTGACAAGCTATAGCGGAAGCCACTCACGTCTACCAGCAATCGGCGTGCGCGATGACACTCGGCCAACTCGGCGAACCGCTCGAGCCCATCGCGGAAGTCATCGGAGCCCATCCGCGTCGTCGCCAGCTTCCAGCGCAGCTCCAACAACGACCGGTCCTCGTCGAATCCGATCTCGCAGAAATCGTTCGCAAACACATGGGCCGAATCGATTTGCGCCAATCAAGCCTCACCGAGTAGTCGCCGACTCACCCAGGTCACTGCCCGATCGTGTAGGTGAGCGTCGTTGTAACGAGCATATCGTGTTTTTGTACACCTGGCCTGGGGTTGTTGTTGATTTCGTTTCGCAACCCGATCCGGAACCCAATACCCTTATAGATCGAGGTGGTCACGCTCGCATCGGAAACAAACCGGTAGTCGCTGATCTGCTCCACGCTGGGTGACCAGTCGGCGCTCCAATTGAACACGGCCGGTCCCAGCACCTGGCGTAACGCGGCACCCGTGTTGACGATCCCCGTGGATACGCTCCCACCCGAGGTGAAGTTCTCCACACGGGCACCGCCGGACGTATACCACCGGAGGTCGGTCAGGTCGGTAGCGACGATCTGATACCCAAGGCCTCCGTTGTAGGTCGAACGCAGGTCGATGTCCTGGAACTGATCTCGTTCCTGGCCCGTCACCGCGAAGACGAAGAATCTCGAGCTGAAGTAGACATCCAGCCGCAATGAGCCGTAATACTTCTCAACGGTCTTCTCGAACGCCTGATCCTCGAGCCGCGCTTCCTCACGGGCCAGCCCAGCCTTGAACGTCAGCCGATCCTTGGGGCTCTTGCGACCGGCTTCGAGCGCCAGCGATAACCCGCGGGAGCGGCTATTCCCGCTCTTGTCCGAGAATCCCAAGCTCGCAGTTGCACCCCAAAACCGATCGAACGGGCTGAAGTAGCCGATCTCCACAGGCTCGAGGGCCGCGAGGGCCGTCGGTGCCCCCACGGCGGCAAAGTCGCCGGCCGCGACCGTTCGAACCTGTCCGTCGACAGTCGTCAGACGGAGTCCCTGGCCCGCACCGCTCACGGTAGCGGCGACGATGGTGCCGTCAGAGAGCCGGATGCCGATTGGATCCGGGGTGGTAAACGCCGCCACATTGGACGCGGCGATCTTCACGTCACCACCCGCATGCGTGAACACCCATGCTCCCCCTTGGATCCTTTGAAGCTGGCCCGAGAGGCGGTCACCGTTGGTCAGGACGAGCGTCTGCTGGGACCATCCCGGCCGCACTCCGGCCAAGAGGAGCAGCGGAGCTAACAATAGCGCAGCAAGCTGATATCGCTTCATGACGTTTCCGTGTTCATGTGAGGTTAGTGCTGCCGGGCGGGCGGAAAGGCACTGCGGTTTCTTCCTAACCCATTCAACGACAGAATATTAGGCTAATCGCAGGCGTAGGTTAATCGGAGGAACCCCGGGAGTCTACCCCACGAGAGGGGCTGGGTCACGCCTCGGGTGGCGAGAAGGGGGACGGCGGCTATCATTAGCGCGGCGTTACGCCTCTACCCTCTCACAGGAGCAGCAGATGCTGAAGGACTTCAAGGAGTTCGCCCTCCGCGGCAACGTCGTCGACATGGCCGTGGGGATCATCATCGGCGCGGCGTTCGGGACGGTCGTCAAGTCGCTCGTCTCGGACGTGCTGACTCCCCCACTGGGTTTGCTCATGGGAGACGTCGACTTCTCAAACCTGTTCATGACGCTAAAGGAAGGCACGACGCCAGGTCCCTACCCGACGCTCGAACAGGCGCAGGAGGCCGGCGCGGTCGTCATCAGTTGGGGAATCTTCGTCGACAACGTCGTGGCGTTTCTCATCGTCGCGCTCGCCATGTTCTTCGTCGTGCGGGCCATGGTCCGGCTCAAGCGCAAAGAGGAAGGACCTCCCCCGCCGCCGACTGCCAGGGACTGTCCGCACTGCATGATGTCCATCCCCCTGAAGGCCACGCGCTGCGGGCACTGCACTGCGACTGTCGAAGCCGCATAAAGCATTGTGGGATTTAACCTTATCTTTGACTAGCCGGTTGACGTTGGCGGCCTTACGTGTTATGTTAAGTTAGCAGCGTAAAGTATTCACCTGAAATGACTTACGGAGTAGACCACACGAAAGGAGGCCGAATGAAGGATCGGAAGGCGTATCTGGACAAGATGGAAGCGCAGCTGAAAGCGTGGAAGGCCGATCTGGACAAGCTCGCGGCGCGGACTGAGAAGGCGAGTGCCGACGCCCGACTGAGCATGAGCCGTACACTGACTGCGCTCGAACAAAAATATGAGGCCCTCCGCACACAGCTGAGCGAGATGACGACCAACGCAGGCGAAGACGCCTTTGGCGCGCTCAAGGGCAAGTTTGAGAGTGCGCGGATGGACTTCGAACAGGCGCTGAGGCGTTGGTCCGCCGAGCACTCCGGCGAGACCGTCAAGGCTGCGCGCTAGCCTTTGTTCCACGCTTAGGGAGAACTCGCGCGGGCGGGCGGAGGTTACTCCGTTCGCCCGCGTCTTCCCTTCCCCTCCCCTCCTGGACGGGTAGCTTCCCGCATTCCCGCGAGACGGTTGGTATTGGCACACCGAGGATCTCCCATGGAAAACAGCGAGTCACTCACACGCGCGGTCGAAGGCGGCGATGGTATCCGCATAATCCGTGGCGGCGGTGCATGGCGTCAGTGGAACGGCATCGAGTACCGCACCGGGATGTCTGCAAGGAACGTCGCGGCCAAGGCGCTCTCTATGAACGTGGCAACGATACCCCCAGGTGGCGTTGCGCGTGCGCACATTCACGTGGATTTCGAGGTGATGCTATACATCCTCGAGGGAAGGGTGCGCCACGAGTACGGCTCTGCCCTCGAACACGTGATCGATAATGAGGCGGGTGACTTCATCTTCATCGAGCCTGGGGTTCCGCACGAAGTGTTCAACTTGAGCGACACCGAGCCCGTGGTAGCGGTCGTTGCCCGTTCGGATCCTGCTGAGTGGGAGCATATCATCCCTTACGAGCGACCTCGAGCCCCTTAGCATTTCGTGAGCAACGGGCGGGAAGGATTTGCCTCGACCGTTGGCACCCTTCTCACCATGGTTGGTGTCGCGGTCGGACTGGGCAACGTCTGGCGCTTCCCGTACATGGTCGGTCGCTTTGGCGGCGCGGCGTTCGTGCTAGTCTATCTCGTCGCGGTACTGGCCATCGGAATCCCCGCGCTCATGACCGAGTGGACACTTGGCCGCCACACCCGGCGAGGGCCCGTCGGAGCCTTCGAGCGTGCTGGGTTGCCCTGGGGAAAGGTGGTGGGTTGGTTCTTTTTCTTCGTGGTGACGGCGGCGACGGCGTATTACACCAACGTGGTAGGGTGGGTCCTGTATTACGCGGTCGGAGAGGTTGTGCAGGCCGTCGGGATCTCCTGGGATCAATCCGCGATCCTCCCTCCCGACTCCGGATTTCATGCGAAGTCCTTCTTTCTTCAGTTGGGCTTCACGACGCTCGTCATCGTCGGATGTGCGGTAGTGCTCGTCCGTGGGCTTCGGCGAGGAATCGAACCGGTGAGCCGAATCCTGATACCAGTACTCTTTGGAACACTCTTCGTTCTAATTGTCCGATCGCTCACCTTACCGGGAAGCAGCGAAGGACTGCGCTGGTACATCCTCAAGGTGGACTTCGCGGCCATAACCCCTACCGTCATCGTCGCAGCCATGGGACAGGCGGTGTTCTCGCTGTCGCTCGGCGGTACGTTCATGGTCGTGTATGGCTCGTACCTGGATCATCATGCGAGCCTACGCCGCAGCGCGGTCTGGACGGCCTTCGGAGACACAACGGCCGGGCTCCTCGCCGGTTTGGCAATCTTTCCCGCCGTCTTTGCCCTTGGTCTCACACCGGGCAGCGGGCCTGGGTTGGTGTTTGCCACATTGCCTGGCGTGTTTGAGGCCCTGCCCGCCGGTTGGATCTTCGGCTTTCTGTTTTTCGTTGGCCTGCTCGGCGGTGCATACTTGTCTGACGTCGCCGCCTTTGAAGTGCTGATTGCCGGAGTCACCGACAACACGAGGTTGAGTCGACGACGGGCGGTCTGGCTCATGGCAGGCGTCGTGTTGCTTTTTGCCATCCCGCCCATGATCAACACGAACATCTTCGTTCCGTGGGACCTTACCTTTGGATCCGGTATGCAGACCCTGGGAGTGCTCCTTGCGGTCCTGACGGTAGGATGGGCCGTGCCGCGTGCCCGTGCATTGCGCGAGCTCGGAGCAGATCGCTCACCGGCCGGTATTTGGCTGTACCTTTGGATCCGCTTCGCTATCCCGGTGGCTATGTCGTTGATTGGCATCTGGTGGTTGCTCACAGCCGTGCGCGACGCCATCGCGGGCACGTAGCGGAATAGGTTCGCGCCAACCGGAAAACGCCGCCACTCCACAAAGAACGGAGGCTCAACTGCCACACAAAGAGCATCACCGCTGGTATAGCTCCTCACTGGGCCGTGACATGGAGCTACTCGTCTTCGGTCACAGCGGAGCCCGCGTCATTGCGTTCCCAACCTCCCAGGGCCGGCCATGGGATTGGGAAGACCGCGGAATGATCGCCGCGTTGGGAGAGCACCTCGAGCGAGGTTGGATCCAGCTCTTCTGTCTCGATAGCGTAGATGCCGAAAGCTGGTATGCGAAATCACGCCCGCCGTCTGAACGCGTCGACCGCCACGAGCAATACGAGCGCTACGTACTGGAGGAGGTGCTCCCGTTCAGTAGCCGCAACGGCAATCCGTTTCTCATTCTGACTGGCGCCAGCTTTGGAGCCTACCACGCGGTCAACTTCACCTTCCGCCATCCCCATCTCGTGGGACGCGTGATCGGGCTCAGCGGTCTGTACGACATCAAGGAGCTGACCGGAGGTTATTCGGACGAGCGCGTGTATCGGCACGACCCGTCGCACTACATGATTTACGAAGGAGATGCAGATAGGCTGCAAGCGCTCCGAGGCGTCGATATCATTCTCGCAATCGGACAGGATGACGCAGCACGGGCTAACAACGTGCACTTGTCCGGAGTATTGTGGAGCAAGGATATCTGGCATGCCCTGCGCATCTGGGATGGTTGGGCACACGATTGGCCGTGGTGGCAACGGATGATCCGACAGTACATAGGCGGCCACGATTGAAACGAGGATGAAATCATGACGCTCAAGGTTGGTCTCTTCGTCGGGCGCGAATGGTCCTTCCCCCCGGCGTTCATCGAGGAAGTCGCTAAGCGCAAGGCGGGTGTGGTTGTCGAGTATGTGCGGGTGGGTCACACCTCGATGGACGAGCCGTGCCCCTACGCGGTGATCATCGATCGGATCTCGCACGAGGTTCCGTTCTACCGGACATACCTCAAGCACGCGGTGCTCCAAGGGGCGACAGTGATCAACAATCCTTTCATGTGGACGGCAGATGACAAGTTCTTTGGCGCCGGGCTCGCCACCCGACTTGGGGTCGCAAGTCCAAAGACCCTCGTGATCCCGAACAAGGACTACGTACCAGGAATCGATCACAACGAGAGTTTGCGAAACTTGGTGTACCCACTCGATTGGGCTGGCATTGCCGAGCATGTCGGATTGCCCTGCATCCTCAAAGATGCGCACGGTGGTGGCTGGAAGGATGTGTACATATGTCACACGCTCGATGAATTGATCTCCAACTATGATCGCTCTGGCACGCGGACCATGATTGTACAGGAGTTCGTGCGATGGGAGCAGTTTGTGCGATGCCTCTGCATCGGCCGAGAAGAAGTCCTGCCAATCCGTTACGACCCGGGCGAACGCCGGTACCACATCGACCACGCGTATCTCTCGCCTGAGCTGGGGCGTCGTGTGATCGAGGACTCGCTGACGCTCGTGCGAGCGCTCGGTTACGACATGAACTCGATCGAGTGGGCCATTCGGGATGGGGTGCCGTACGCCATTGACTTCATGAATCCAGCACCGGATATGGATGTTTATTCGCTCACGCCGCATTACTTCGAGTGGGCGGTTGCTCGCATGGCCGATCTCGCCATCCGGCGCGCACAGAGTCCTCGGCCACAGGTGGGGGAGCTGCGCTGGAATAGCTTGTTCAGTGCCGGTGCAGCGACCACACGCCGGCCACCGCGCTCAGCGCCCCCCCGCACCGTGCCCGCCGAGCGCGACTAGTGCCTCAGCAAGCGATCGACTTTTACCACGCGCTGCTGGAGACCGATCTGGGCGCCGAGTCTCAGGCACAGCTCGAGCAGCAGCTGCGGGCACGCGGCCTGTTCTTTGGTGAGCGACCGCTCTGCAGCGTGTTACGGCCGCGGTTCCTGTCCGCGGAACAGTACCGCTTCCTCCATCGCCAAGTGACGGTCTTGCTCGGAGCGCTCGCGCGCACGTATCGGGCTGCCCAGGCGGACCCCATGTTCCGCCGGCAGTTTGGTCTGATGGATTGGGAAGAAGATCTGATCACCCACGATCCTGGGTTCGATGATCCGAGCCCAGTATCGCGGCTCGACGCCTTCTTCAGCCCCGAACGGGGAGGTCTGCGGTTTACCGAATACAACGCCGAGACGCCAGCAGGCGCCGCGTTTTGTGACCTCTTATCGTACGTGTTTTTGGGCCTCCCAGTCATGCGCGAGTTTCTTCGGCGCTTCGAGATTCGACCCCAACCGGCCCGGCATCACGTGCAGCATGCACTGATCCGCTCGTATCGGCACTGGTCCGGACGACGGGACACCCCGCACGTCGCGATTCTCGATTGGCGCGAGGTCCCGACGTTTGCGGAGTTTCGGATCACCGCCGAATATCTCGAGTCACAAGGTATCCCGTGCACGATCGCAGATCCGAGAGAGGTCGAGTACCGCGACGGCAAGTTGGTCTATGGGGATTTCCACATCAACGTGATTTACAAGCGAGTTCTGATTCGAGAACTGATCGAGCGTGGCGGTCGGGACCACCCGGTCGTGCGCGCGGTGCTCGAGGGTGCGGCGTGCATGGTCAATCCATTTCGCTGCAAGATCCTCCACAAGAAGGCGACGCTGGCGGTGCTGACGGACGAGCGAAACCATGCCCTCTTCACATCGGGCGAGCGCGCTGTCATCGATCGTCACATCCCTTGGACCCGGATCGTTGAAGAACGCTGCACGCTTTTCCACGAACAACAGATCGACCTCCTCCCATACATCGCCGAGCATCGCGACCGATTTGTCCTCAAACCAAACGACGAGTACGGCGGAGCTGGGATCGTGCTCGGATGGGAGTGCGATTCGGAGAAATGGGTTCGCTCGGTGCAGGCCGCAGTGGGGAACAACTACGTGGTGCAAGAGCGGGTGGCTCTTCCCATCGAGGTTTTCCCGGTCTCTGTGGGGGGGCGCGTAGAGTTCGTGGAGAGAATGCTCGATACTGCCCCATTCGTCTTTCACGGAGCGTACATGGACGGGTGTCTCACACGCCTATCGGGTGCGGGACTCATCAACGTCTCGGCGGGCGAAGCCTCGAGCGTTCCCACCTTCATCGTGGAGGGACGCTGATGACAAAACCGCCGTCGCTGACGATCGGAATCGAGGAGGAGTACCAGATTATCGACCCCAAGACCCGTGAGCTGCGCTCATACATCGTGGAGATCCTTTCCGAGGACCACCTCACGCTGCGAGAGATCAAGCCGGAGTTGCATCAATCCACTGTCGAGATCGGAAGCACAATCTGTGAAACGCCTGCGCAGGCGCGGGGTGAGTTGGTGCGCTTGCGGCGGACGGTGATGGACCTTGCGGCGAAGAACGATCTCAAGATCGTCGCAGCCGGAACGCATCCATTCTCGTCATGGGTCGATCAAGAGATTACGCCCCTCGAGCGATACCTCGGCATCCGCAAGGACATGGGTGTTCTCGCGCAGCAACTGCTCATCTTCGGGATGCACGTGCACATTGGGATCGAAGATAAGGACTTTCTCATCGATGCCATGAACGTGGCGCGGTACATGATGCCCCACCTCCTGTGTCTCGCCTCGAGCTCACCGTTTTGGGTTGGACGGGACACGGGGCTCAAGTCATACCGTAGCGTGGTGTTTCGATACTTCCCGCGTACGGGCATCCCGCGAACGCTGCGGTCATGGAGTGAGTACAGCGATCTGCTGGATATCCTGGTGAAGACCAACTGCATTCCGGACGGCTCTAAGATTTACTGGGACATCCGACCCCACCACAAATACGGCACGCTCGAATTCCGGTTTCTCGACACCTGTACCCGAATCGACGAAGCGGTCTGTCTGGCCGCGATCCTACAGGCGATCGTCGCCAAGCTCTGGAAGCTCCGACGTGACAATATGACGTTCCGTGTGTATCCTGCGGCGCTCATTGAAGAGAACAAATGGCGGGCCGTTCGGTTTGGATTGGATGGCAAGCTCATCGATTTCGGGCGCGCCGAGGAGTTAGAGGCGCGCGACTTGATCCGGGAGATCCTCGAATGGTTCATAGCAGATGTGGTGGACGAGCTGGGCAGCCGCACCGAGGTAGAGTATGCCTATCGGATCATGGACGAGGGATCCAGCGCCGACCGGCAGTTGGAGACCTTCCGCAGAACGGGCGATCTCAAGGCAGTCGTCGACCAGCTCGCAGCGGAAACGGCCGAGGGGGTTCCCGCGGATGACTGATCGTCCCTTGATCGGCGTCCCGACGCAAACACTCCAGGTTATCGAGGCAATCCCGACCCACCTGCCCGAGTCATGGGTCATGAACCAACGCTATCTGCAAGCCATCGCCGGCTTGGGTGGCGTCCCGGTGCTCGTCCCGCTGTTCGGAGACCGCGTCGACACGCTCCGGCAACTGTACGACCGCTTGGACGGGCTGTTCCTGGCCGGCGGCGTGGACATCGACCCGGAGCGTTACGGTGAGGCTAAGGGACCGCACATCGGGCCAACCGACGCCGCGCGGGACCGTGTCGAGCTGCAGCTCACACGCTGGGCGCTCGAAGACCGCAAGCCCCTTCTCGGTGTGTGTCGCGGTGTACAGATCCTCAACGTCGCAGCCGGTGGCACGCTGTACCAGGATGTCGAGCGCGAGCTCCCCGGAGCCATCAAACACGACTACTTCCCCACCGCCGGTTTCAGTCGGGACCACCTCGCGCATACGGTACGGCTCATCGACCCATCTCGCTTACGCGAGCTCTTTGCCCTGGAGGAGGTGATGGTGAACTCCATGCACCATCAGGGGATAAAAACTCTCGCCTCTGGACTTCGGCCGGCTGCCGTCGCGCCCGACGGGTTAGTGGAGGCGGCGGAGGTCGAGGGAGATGCCTTTCAGGTAGCCGTGGTCTGGCACGCCGAGATGTTCACCGAGACACACTCGCCGACACGCCGACTCTTCCAAGCCTTTCTTCAGGCAGCGGCCGATTATCGTGGCGACAGGTTGTTCGCTGGCGACCGGGTCGGGTAATCACCGGCTGCAAAGACGGCCATGTCCCTGACGCTCGCCACGCTCCTACCGACACTCGTGGCAACCACTCAGCTCGACTCGGCGGACATCAACATCGACTTCGTGGATCATCACGTCGTCGTGACCACACGGTACCACGTGGCTCCCAACGATGAGACCGCTCGGTTTGTGCTCATGCGCCTTCCCAACCAGGAGGTGGCATGGAGTGCGGTTCCCGCCGTGGTGATCGATTCCACGGATGGCCTCTACGAAGTTCGGTTCGGCAACGCGCTGGGTACTTACACCTTTTCGTATCGCGTGACTGGGCGCCTGGCCCGTATCCCTGTCATGGTCCCCAGCGTCCCCAGCGGATCGCAAAGTAGATCCATTCGCCTGACCGTGCGGGACCCACCGGCGCAGCTCCGGCTGACCGATACGTTCCCACGATTAACCATCAAAGACCAAAACGAACTCCAGGCTGCGCTGGACAACGTACCCAGCTTCGTCCGGTTACCCGTCGTTGGCGCTTCGGCATCGACCAACCGCATGGCCGATGCGTCGGTAGTCGTGTTGATCGCCTTCGCCTCAATTTGGTGGCTCGTGCGCCACCGACGGACCACACAGGCCTAAAGTCGAGCTGCCAGATCGATGAGCCTCACGCTGGCGATCGTTCTCGTAGTCTATTTCGGTCTGATCCTCGGCATCTCCATTTGGAGCGCATTTCATACGAGAACCGAGGAGGACTTCATCGCGGCCGGCCGTTCCATCGGCCCGTTCGTCGGTGGAGCAGTACTAGCCGCGACCCAAATCAGCGCGGGCACGGTGGTGGGTACGTTGGGCAGGCACTACTTGACCGGTGTCTCCTGGTGGTACGTGTGGTTCGGACTCTGGGCGGGATGGGTGGTCTCCGCCTTTTTCGTGGCCCCGAAGCTCCGGCGGTTTGGGGCGCTGACGGTCCCGGATTACATCGCCGCACGATTTGGCAGTGAACCGGCCCGTGCGCTCGCGGCGGTTCTCATCGTCGTCTCCTATACGATCTACCTCGTGGCTCAATTCCAGGCGAGCGGCGAGATCGCACTCGCGGTGTTTGGAATCGAGCCGCTGACCGCGATGCTCATCCTGGTCGGCAGCACGGCGTTCTACACACTGCTCGGAGGTGTCCGAAGCAGTTCCTACATCGAGTTTCTCCAAACCCTCATCATGGTCGCCGGTCTCATCATCGCCATACCGGTGCTGTTGAGTCACGCTGGTGGATTCTCATCCTCGATTCGCTTTCTGTCCTCGCTCGACGATCGCCTCCTCGGGTGGTATTACGGACCCCGGGAGCTCATTGCGTTCGGCATCAGCTTTGGTCTCTCGATTGCCGCCGCCCCATACGAGATGACGCGGTTCTATTCGATGCGGGACGAGCGTACGGTGAAGCAGGCCATTGCCATCTCGATTGGATTCCAGTTTCTCATCGGGGTGAGCGTGCTGATGATCGGCCTTCTTACCCGCGTGCTCTTTCCGACACTCGAGTCGGCGGATCAGGCGAGCTCGATTATGGCTTTCGAGGTGCTACCCCCGTTAGTGGGTGCCTTGCTCATCGTGGGCATGATGAGCGCTATCATGTCGACCGTGAACTCCATCCTCTTGGTGACGGGTGCATCGGTTGCCCACGATCTGTACGGGAAGTACGTCCGCCCTCAAGCCAGCCAGAAACATCTGGTGACGATCAACCGTGTGAGCATCGTCATTCTCGCCCTCATTCCTCTCTACTTCGCACTGCAGAAGTACGGCGACGTGCAGGCGATAGTCGTGGAGCAGGCAAAATTCATCGCCAGCTTCTTCTTTGTCCCCGTGGTGATTGGCCTCAATTGGCGACGGGGAACGGCGAGCGGTGCGATCTCCGCCATGCTCGGTGGGTTTCTCGCCTGCCTCCTCTGGGAGTTTACCGGTCAGCGCACCTTTGACCGCCATGGGATTGACGCCGTGGAGGTGGGCGTGGCCACGAGCCTCGTGCTGTTCGTCATGGTCTCTCGCTTTACGCGCCAAGTACCGGTCGAAAACCTGCGAATCTTTTTTGACCGAGAAGCGTGAGCAATGAGTAAATTTGCAGCGAATGCCGGACACCCCTGTCCGGCGGGCTTATTCATGTTGCGGAGTAACGAACCGTGAAGCAAGATGGAGAAACGCCGTCCCAACCTGGCCGACTGGCACCCCCGCGAACGAGGTCAACTGCCATGATGCGCGTATTGTCGCCAACCGTGCTGGCCCTTTCCGTCATGCTCGGCCCTTTGCATGCGCAGGGGCCACAGTTTGAAACAACCCAGCTCGCCGACGGCGTGTTCCAGTTCCGCTTTCAGGCTCATCAGGGTTTGTTTGTCGTGACAGACGACGGCGTCATAGCGATCGATCCGATCTCACCCACGGCCGCTGAACATTTCGCCGCCGAGATCCGCCGTATGGCGCCTGGGAAATCGCTGCGGGCGATCGTCTACAGCCACGAACACGCAGACCACGCCACCGGCGCCGATGTGTTGCGTCGAGCGCTAGGGAGTCGCGCGCCGATCATCGCGCACACGCGCGCCCACTCGAAAATCGTCGCACGGGCGAACAGAGAGCAGCCGCCACCGGATATGACGTTCGACGAGCGGCTCACCCTGCACTCCGGTGACCGAACACTCGAGCTGTACTACCTGGGCAAGAGCCACTCGGACAATATGATCGTCGCGTACCTGCCCGCGGAGCGGATCGCGTTTGCGGTCGATTTCGTGACCAACGATGGTGTGGGGTATCGCGACCTGCCGGACTACCATTTTCCGGAGTTCTTCGAAACGCTTCGGCGCTTGCTGGGTCTCGATTTCGAGACAATCGCATTCGGCCACGGTGCTCCTGGCAACCGTAGCACCATCGAACGGCAGATTCGTTATTACGATGAGCTCCGCTTGGCCGTCCAGCAGGCGATCGATCGCGGTCTCACCGAGGATCAGGCCGCCCAACGGGTCACACTTCCTGCGTATCGCGACTGGCGTGGATACGGCGACTGGTTCCCGCTCAATGTCCGGGCGCTATACCGATGGATGAAAAGCAGTGAGGAGTGAGTCGTAACCGGCGGGGAGTCCGGGAGCGGGCCTCAGTGAGCGTTAGCGGCACGAGGTGAAGCGCCGAGCGAAGTTCGTACCGCGAAGGGACACCCCGCCGATCACTGCTATCTTCTCACTGCTCGCTGCCCCTCAGTATCGTGATCTGCTCGGTGGCTGATTCGACCTTTTTCCTACTGAACAGGATTGGGAAGTAGCGCCCGGTAGCCCACGAAACAAAGAGATCGCGGTAGTGCGGGCTCGCCGGATCGCCCGATTGACCGGGGGCGTTCGTGCCGACGGCGAGATCCCAATTACCCGTGTCGATGATGATCCGAAACGTGGCGCCGCTGGATTGGTTGAGATCACCAGATGTGTTGTTCACGGTGTAGCGGTATCCGCCCCGCGGCAATGGACCAACGTTGAGGCGGTCGCGAATCTCTGGTCGCACGGCCGGGGCGAGCGCGTGCTCGTAGTAGACGTGTTTGAGACGGCCGTACCGCCAGCGGGCTTGATCACTCCCGAGCAAATCGGTCAGCTCCGTCACGGCCTCCTGTAGACTGGAGATCAACAACTCGTCTCGCGCTATCGTGGGACTCGGGCCAAATCTACCATCGGGCACGGTCACCCATTCGACCACCCGGCGCAACGAAAGATCGCCGACCCGGACGGCATCACGCGCGCGGTCCGGAACGAGACGCCGCCACAGATTCTCGATGATTCTGGCCTCCCAGAACGCATAAATCGCCGCCGCTGGTGCATCGCTATCCAGCACGAAATCCCAGTCGAGCAAGCGATGGGCCGCGTCACGTACCGCTCCGGCCGAAAGATCGAGTGGAGCGAGAAGGGGCACCAACACCCGGGCGGCAATGGTAAGCTCGTCTTGTTGGAGTTGTTGCATGTCCATCAATGTCAGGCGCCGGCCCGAAGCGAGCACCTCCGAGATCCGAGAGATACGAAACGGCGTCGACCATTCGTACCCGACAATCGGCCGGTATCCCCTGGGAAGGTTGTTCGCATTCGCGGTAGCGATCCAACCCTCTGGCGGATTCGTCAAATGAGGGAGATCGAGGATGCGAAGGAAACCGTCCCACTCGTACCGGCCGTCGCCGGGAACCGGCAACATTCCATCCCACCCGCGACGGAGTGGGGTGATCCCCGTCGCGTGCCACCCGATGTTCCCTGCACGATCTGCCCAGACCATGTTCTCGGATGGAGTTCTGAAGTAATCGCACGCTGCGCGAAACTCCTCCCAGCTGGTGGCCTGGTCGATCCGCAAGCTCGCCAGGTACGGTGCTCCACCCAATTCCAGCCATGCAGCCCGGAGCGCATACGCCTTGTGTCGTAGAGAATCATGGTGGAGCACCGGCCCGTGCCGTGTGTAACGCAACTCCACCTCAACGCTCGGCGCGTCCCGGACGCCGATACGCTCCCGCTCGATCTCCATATCAACCCACCGCCCACCGTACCGATACTGCCTGGGGTTCTGTGGGTTGGTGTCGTATACGTAAAGATCCTCTTGGTCGGTCTCAAAAATGGTGAGGCCCCATGCACCAAACTCATTGTGGCCAATGGAAACACCGGGGAGTGCCGACTCGCCTCCGCCAATCACGTTCCACCCCGGCCCAACCAGGTGTACCCAGTAGCGGAGCGACGGTACCCGCAGCACGCGATGGGGATCGTTCGCCATCATCGGGTATTGGCCGAACGTACGCTCTCCGGCCACCACCCAGTTGTTGCTGCCGATAGCGGATGCACGCTCCGCGAGTTCGAAGGGACTCGCCCGCGCTGGGCACCGTGCAGGAGGTCGGCACGTCGTCGTGGAATCCTTGCCGACGTTGTTACGAAATGCCGGCAGCACATCCGCCGGATCGAAGGAAATGGTCGATCGCGACGCCGAGTAGTAGCGCAGGATGGCTTCGGTGAGCAGGGCGAGATCGATCGTCGAGTCCGGGGTCAGAACCGGGGTCTCCGGCTGAAAATCCAGCAGATCGGCTGCTTCGGCGGGTCCTAACGAGTGGACGATCTTCGCCATGCTGATCTCGCGTGACGCGTTACGAAACAGGCCGTTGTGGCGGGAGATGACGATTGCTGGGGTCCACCGTTCGGGCTTTGTGCCAAGGATACGAAACTCGAGCGGCAGCAGGTCGGGGTTTGCCTCCGTCAGCTCGATGTACGCGTTGATCCCCGCGACAAAAGCGGTGACGATCTCCACCCCTCTTGGATGATAGTGCGACAATTCGTCGCGCAGGCTGCCACGGAATCGCAGTAAGCGCGCCCCGATGTCATGGTCGAGTGCCCTGGGGCCGATGAGCTCGGCCATGGTTCCGGTGGCGCGACGCCTCCACATCTCGAACTGAAAGAGGCGATCGCGTGCCGCGTTGAAGCCTTGTGCAAAGAAGAGATCACGCTCGTTTTGGGCATAGATATGCGAGATCCCCCAGGTGTCGCGCCGTATCTCGACGGGCTGGGAGACCCCAGGGAGGCGCACGGTATCGGACGCCGTTTGCACCTGAGCCGCTATCGCGGGAGGGAGTACGAGGGCGCCGATTGATACAAGGGCGATCGAGAGTATCGATCTCACGTGCCATCCTTTCCGACAACACGATCTTGCAGACATCCGACCGTTTCCGATGAGAGTTGCGACGGTCCTCTTCCCCGGCCGAGAGAAGGCGGTACACTTGTACATTGGGCCGGAATTCTAAGACGCATCGATTCGTAGAGGACGACCAATGTCCACCAAGAAAGACCATGGTGTTCACGCCGTCAATCGGGAGTTCACCCGTTTCGATCAGGTCGAGAAGTCTCACACCTACCATCTCGCTGAGACGCCGGGCGAGGACCAGTTTGACGAAGAGTATCAAATCAAGACCTGCGATCTGGGCCAGTTTTGGTCCGGCGGGGAGGCAGGGAGGCAGCGCTTCGCAGAGGAATTAGGTGAAGCACTAGAAGACATTGGATTTGCCATCCTCACGGGACATGGCATCGACCCAACGCTTTACGACGAGGCTGAAGTCAACGTGGTGGAGCTGTTTACCCGCCCCTCTCTCGAAGACAAGATGCGCTATCGCGCTCGCCGACACGGCTCGGTGAGCCAGGGATACTTCCCCATCAAGGAAACCAGCGACATTCACCCCGACCTGGTCGAAGGATGGGTATTTTGCCGGCGCGCCTTCGACCTGGACCCTCGGCGAGCGCAGGCATACGATGCGGCGGAGTTCTGGCCTCTTCCCGAATACGAACCGTTCTTCCGGCAGCTGTGCCTCGAGCACGAAAGGCTCATTCTCCCGATAACGCAAAGCATCTTTCGGTATATCGGGGTCGACCCACACCTCTACGATGCCAAGCTGACGAACACCAATTTTGGCCTGCGACTCAACTACTATCCACCCATTGGTCGCGCGGACGCGTTTTCCGGCGCCGGACGCCTGCTCGGTCACGAAGACGTTGATCTCTTCACTATACTCCCGGCGCCGAGGGTAGAGGGTCTGCAGGTCTGGAACCATCAAACCGGCAAATGGATCCGCCTCAACGCTCCGTGGGGATCGATCATCATCAACACTGGTGACTACATGCAGCGGATTACAAACGATCGGCTCCCTTCCACCACGCACCGCGTTAGCAAGCCACGTGAGGCAACCCGCATCGGCCGAGCGCGGGTTTCAGTCCCCATGGCCGTGTACGTGTGGGAGGATGAAGTGTTGGACGTCCTTCCAGGACTGCCAAACCCAAAGTACGAACCGATCAAGGCCATTACGTTTCACACGCGCAGCACGAGCAAGTTCTACGGCGAGGGGTACGCGGTGGAGTAGGTGACCGGAAGCAGGGCCAGCTCACTGCTCCTACTCACTGCTAACGTCACATGCCGACTTCCGTGATTCGCTCGATCTCCGAGCTGCGCAGTCACCTTGCCAGTCCGCGTAGCCGGGCATTGACGCTCGGGATGGTACCGACGATGGGTGCACTGCACGCTGGTCACGAGCGTCTCATTGCCCAAGCACGCCAGGAGTGCGATCACGTCACCGTGACCATTTTCGTGAACCCAATCCAGTTCGATCGGCCGGAGGATTTCGAGAGGTACCCACGAGTACTCGACGGTGACGTAGCGGTCTGCGAGCAACTCCGCGTGGACGCGGTGTTTGCGCCGACGGCGCATGAGATGTATCCCGAGCGTTTACGAACCACGGTCGACGTCTCACACCTCACCGACTATCTATGCGGCGCTTTTCGTCCAGGCCATTTCCGCGGTGTCGCCACCGTGGTTGCTAAGCTGTTTAACATCGTGCAGCCCGACCGGGCGTATTTTGGCGAGAAGGACGCACAGCAATTCGCCGTCATTCGGCGGATGGTGCGCGATCTGAATTTCCCCGTGGAAATCGTTGGCGTGCCGACGGTGCGCGAGGCGGACGGGTTGGCGCTCAGCTCGCGGAATCAGCACTTGACGCCCGATGACCGGGAGGTCGCCACCGGCCTCTCCCGAGCCCTCCAAGTCGCGGAGCAGCGCATCCAGTTGGGAGAGAGGGATCCTGTCCGCGTCAAGGAAGCCGCTATGGCGATGCTCGATGAGCTGCCCGGGATACGTGTGGAGTATTTCGAGATCGTCGATGTGGTAGAGCTGCAGCCCGTGCGCTCCATTTCTGGCCGGGTGATTGTGGCCGGTGCAACCTGGGTGGGTGGTACCCGTCTCATCGACAACGTGACGGTAGAATCTGATTCCACGGACGAAGCGCGATAATGGCAACTCCCTACGCGATCGCGATCATCGGAACCGGGCGGGTCGCCCGAGCCATGGGTCGCCTCCTGGTCCAGGCAGCCGCTCCTGTCGTTGCTGTCGCCGGTCGGGATCTGGGACGCGCGACAGATGCGGCGGCGTTCATCGGCTCCGGCGTGCGGGGAACATCGCTGGAGGCTGTCGCCGGTCTGGCGGAACGCCTGTTGATTGCCGTTCCGGATCGTGCCATCGCCGACGTTGCCAAGCGTCTCGCAATGGGTGGAATGCACCGCGGTGCGGCGTTGCACACCGCAGGCGTCGTCGGTGCGGAAGCGCTCGCCGCGTTGGCCGCGAAGGGCGTTTCTTGCGGAGCGCTGCACCCGTTGCAGACCGTTCCAACCGCCGAGCGGGGGGTGGAGGCACTCCGGGGATCGGCATTCGGCGTAACCGCCGAAGCTGATGCACTGCGATGGGCGCAGGAGGTGGTCGATGCCTTAGAGGGCATCTTCGTGTGTGTTCCGCCCGCCGGCCGCGCCGCGTACCACGCGGCCGCCGTGATGGCAAGCAATCACCTCGTGGCGCTCCTCGACGCGGCCGAAGCGATCATGGAACGGGCGGGGGTGCCACGCAGAGAAGCGCGAAGGGCGCTGGCCCCACTCATTCGGGCCAGCGTGTCCAATGCGCTGTTGACCGGACCCGAGACATCGCTCACCGGCCCGGTCGAGCGCGGAGACGTGGCGACGGTGAGCAGGCATCTCGAAGCACTCGCGGCAGCACCGCACCCCTTTGCAACTCTCTATCAAGCCGGTGCGGCGTATCTCCTGGAGCTCGCGGCACGCCGCGGCGTACCGGCGGACCGTCTGGCCGAACTGCGGACGATCATCACGGAGCGCACTGCCGGGTAACCTTACTTATTCCGCGCTGCTCACTCCGCACCACCCCTCCTATACAGCGTCAAGCGCCCACGTCGCCTGCCCTCATCCGCGATCACCATGGTCATGTCAGGTAGAAACGCTATGCCTTCTGGTTGACGATGGATCCGGGGGAGTCTCTTCGTGGCGAGCACCCGTCCTTCAAGTGTGACTTCGGCAATCAGCCCATCGGGTCCCGCGATGAGGTACAGATTCCCGCTCCCGCTGTGCCACTCGATTCCCGTTGGCCGAAACCGCCGGTCGTTGGTGAGTGCCGAGAGGGCAGCTTCCGACATCCGAATCGGTAAGCCAACATCGAACTCGCGCCGATCGAGTGACCATCGGAGGACGACGACCGATCCACGAAGCCGATCGATAGACACCGACTTGCATGCGATGAGCAGCGTGCGTTGCGCTGCCTCAAATGCGAGGCCTTCCACCTCACAGTGTTTGCCCGCGCCCGTGTCAAACCGATGGTACGGAACGCGTGCCCCGTCCCCGCCTTCCTGAGCCTCGTAGATGATTCCGTCACTCGTCACGAGGTAGAAGCGGTCCCCAGCAACCGCCAATCCCTCGAAATCGCCGCGAAGGGCATCCTCGCCGAGTTCGAACGCCTTCACCACGTCGCCGGAGCGCGGGTCGATCTGCGAAATAACGGCGCGTTCGTCACCGTGCCCGAAGAGCCGGCCATCGGCTGTCACTGCCAGTCCTGAGATCTCCCTGAGCGCACGGGGCAGCTCGGTGCGCACGGCAGCATCTTCTGTCAAAACGTATTGGTTGAGCGATGCATCGGACGCTGCATACGGTGAGCGGACCAGCACAACGACGACCGCGGCCCAAGTAAAACGGGCCAGGAGATCCTCGCTGGCCCGCCTTGGCCTCTTTGGCAGCGACGGGCGTTTCACTCTCTTTGGCGTTCGATGACCCGCCCCAGCTGGAGCCCTGCGCTGCTCATGATGTCGAGCAATAGATCATCAGGCATCCAGGTGTCCGTACCGTAGAACTCGAGCACCCCTTCCACTCGCCCGGCAACTGTGATCGGGAAGGCGTATGCGGACCGGAGGCCACATGCGGTCGCGGTGGCGGCTTCCGGTAGCCCGGGCTCCGACCCCAGGTCGACCACCCACTGCGGAGAGCCACCCTTCAGCACACGGGCAGGGAGACCGGCTGCGGGGTCGAACTCGCGGGCCTCCGCGGCCTGGCGGAATTGGGAGTGCTTCGATGGATCGGTGAGGTGCCAGAGGTACTCTCCGGCAAACGACGCACCGCCGTCCGTCGCCCGAAGCAAGGCCAGTCCAACCGGCCACCCGGTGCGCTTACAGATTTCGGGCAGTGATGTCTTCAACGCGGCCCGTACATCGCGCGCTTGGTTGGCGGCTATGGCCACGCCTTGAAGCAACTCGACGAAAGAGGACTTTCGTTTTACGGCCAGCTCAGCAAGCTTTTGTTTGGTAACGTTCGAAAAAGCGACAGCGACGCGATCACCTGGGATCGGAAACGCAAACACGGTAAAGAAACCTTCGGGCATTCGGGCGTCGCCGTAGGATATCTCGCCCAAATCCTTGACCACTCCCGTACGCGCCACCTCGGCGATCTGGTCGGCAATGCCGCGCGGGACCGCTTCCGGGAACACGTCAACGATCGACTGCCCAACCCAATCCACGCTCGGTATGCCGGTCGCCCTTGCGGCCTCGGGATTCGACGCGACCAGTCGAAGGGAGCCCGGGTCACCCCGTTTCACCAGGTGCCACACGTTGAGCCCCGTCGGGAGGGCTTGATAAACGCTCTGGTAAACCCGCATCAGGTCGGTTTTCTTCCTGCTTCGCATCCACTCAAAGAGCCAGAGTGCCACAAAGACCGCGGCGATGATGCCGAGGATGGCGGCGGTCATGGTGTCGGACTCCGGGCAACGTGATTGCTACCGATCCCGAGGGGCAGCGGCAACAGCAACATGGATACGAAGATAGCATTCCGACACGCGCCCGGCGACGGTGCTTGCTCAATTGGCCAACGACCGTGGAAGGCCACATCCTGTAACAGGGAACGACCGACAACTGGAGGAGAATCTTTCGATGAACGAGGCTGAACCGCAAAGCTACGACAACCATCGGCGAGTCGTCATCGGCTATCACGCATTCACGTTGGGTATCCTCGCCGTGAATCTGCTGTGGTCCCTGTACAGGGCAGCGACACGACTCTCCATCGACGCGGCCGTCCATCTCCTGTTGGCGGTCGCACTACTTCTGCTCGCATACTACGCGCGAACCTTTGCGACCACTGCTCAGGACAGGATCATCCGGCTCGAGGAGCGCCTTCGTCTCGAACGCTGTCTTCCTCCGGATCTCGCGCGGCACGTCAACGAGTTCACTATCGGACAGTTGATTGCGATGCGGTTCGCTTCCGACGAGGAGCTACCTGACCTAGCCCAGCAGGTGCGAGAGGAAGGGATCCGCGATCGGGAGGCAGTCAAGCGCCTCGTGAAGGCGTGGCGGCCCGACTACCTGCGGGTGTGAGCAGAATGCGGACTACGGTGCCTGACGGATGAAGTAACCGGAAACGCGCCAACTCCCGTCTGGGTCGCGCATCGGTGTAACCGTCTCGACGGCGTTCGGAAAGTTGGCAAAGCTGGTCTCAAATTGGATCACCACATACGCCCCAGGAGGAGCGCCGGGCAACTCGGTCGTGAACTCCGCCGACCCGACCGTCCGCGTGAGAACGGCACCAAGGGGACCGCGAACGTTGCCGAGAGTGGTAACCCAACGGTCGCGGCCCATCGCGGCCCGAAACAGCTCGGCCGCTTCATCCCAGCTTTCGCCGTACTCTCCGCTGTCCACCAGAGTCAACCAAGCCGAAGCCGCCTCCACCGCTCCCGTCCGGTGCTCCGTCACTTGTGCATCAGCAACTGAGACGCTGACAACGGCGGCGACCGCCACAATAACGATTCCGAATCGAGCAGCGTGCATTGAGCCCTCTGGTTGTTGAAACGCTAACGAAGAGTACCCACTCCAGAGGGGTTGGTGGGCCTGGCGGCAACCGGCTGTCGGTAATCGCTCACGACTCATCACTCCCTACTCGTTACTCACCGTTTCCACTCCCCACTCCCCCCTGCTCCTCCCTCGATCCATCTTACGGGTCATGGAGTGCGACATCGACCACCTGCGACAGGCCCTCAAGGATCGATACACCCTCAAGGAGGAGATCGGTCGCGGGGCAATGGCCAACGTCTACCTGGCAAACGACTTGAAGCACGCCCGAACAGTCGCGATCAAGGTGCTGCGACCGGACCTCCTGAGCGGACCAGCGGTTGAGCGCTTCTTCCGTGAGATTCGCATCGCCGCTCGGTTGACTCATCCGCAAATCCTGCCGCTCCACGACTCGGGTGAGTGTGATGGCTTCCTGTACTACGTGATGCCATTCGTCGGGTCCAGGACACTTCGTGACCGATTGAATCGGGAAAAACGTCTGCCAGTGGACGAGGCGATCCGCATCACGCGAACGGTCGCCGCAGCGCTCGATTACGCACATCGTGAAGGCGTCCTCCATCGCGACATCAAACCAGAGAACATTCTGATCAGCGAAGGACAGCCGGTGCTCACCGACTTTGGCGTGGCAACTGGTCTCAGCGCCATCGGATCGGACCGCATTACCGAGCCCGGACTCGCCGTGGGGACACCTGCTTATATGAGTCCGGAACAGGTGTCGGCGGAAGAGGAAATCGATGCGCGCAGTGATCAATACAGTTTGGCGTGTGTTCTGTTCGAGATGCTGACTGGAGACCCGCCGTTTCACGGACCGACCGCTCGGGCGACGATGGCAAAGCACGCGATCGAGCCGGCGCCTTCGGTGCGCACGCTGCGGCCCGACGTCGAGTTCGTTGTAGAGCGCGCGATCGCGACTGCCCTGGCCAAAGAGCCCGGCGACCGGTTTGCGAGTGTCCGTGAGTTTGCAGGTGCACTGACGGCTCCTCCGAGCGGCGCCTCGCACGCCCTCCGGCCGAGCGGTCCGCAGCGCATAGCGGTTCTTCCGTTCGAGAATGCCAGCCCCGACCCCAACAACGAGTACCTGAGCGATGGGATATCGGACGATCTTATCGACGCGCTCACTGAGGTCGAGGGGCTGCACGTCACCTCCCGGACGTCGGCGTTTGCATTCAAGGGAATGCGGCAAGACGTACGTGCGATCGGTGCACAACTTGGCGTGGCGACCGTGCTCGAGGGCACCGTGCGCCAGGTAGGGAATCGCCTTCGGATCACGGCACGACTCACAGACGTCACCGAGGGCCGGCACTTGTGGTCCGAGCGTTACGATCGTGACGTCGAAGACATCTTTGCCGTCCAGGACGAGATCGCGCAGACGATCGTAAAGACGCTGCGCAGCCATCTCCTTGCGCCGGTGGGTGAGATAGAGCCACACCGTCATACCCAAAACGTGCGTGCCTACAACCTCTACCTTCGTGGTCGCTACCACTGGAATCTCCGCACCCCACGAGATCTGGCCCAGGCGATCGCCTACTTCGAGCAGGCACTCGAGGAGGATCCCAACTACGCGCTCGCCTTCACCGGACTGTCGGACGCGCATGCGATCCAAATCGACTACCGAGGGCTACCGGTTGCGGAGGGGATGTTGCGCGCCAAAGACGAGGCGTTGAAAGCTCTCGAGCTCGATGAAGGGCTTGCGGAGGCGCACACCTCACTCGGATGGGTGAATTTCATCTACGAGTGGGATTGGAAGGCGGCCGAAAGAGCCTTTCGCAGAGCGATCCAGCTCAATCCGCGTTATGCGACGGCCCATCAGTGGTACGCATGGCTCCACCTCGCGATGGGGCGACTCGCCGAGGCCCTCAAGGAGGGGAAGCTCGCGGTGGAGTTCGACCCCGGCGCAATATCGGCACGCCGCGGGCTCGGCTGGCTACATTATTTCGCTCGCAGATCTGACCTCGCTGTCGAGCACCTTCAACTCGCCCTCGGCATCGATCCCGATGCAGAGGAAACACATCGCGTTCTGGGATTGGTCTATCTCAACGCTGGAAAGCTCGAGAAAGCAGAGAACGCTTTGCGGAGGGCAGTGGACCTCGCAAAGAAGTCAAACGTGGCTTCGCTCGCGACGCTCGCGCACGTAGCTGCCCAACGCGGCGACCGCAACGCCGCCGAGCGCATAGTGGACGAACTCACCACTCGTGAGAGCGCAGGTGAGTACATCTCTCCGGTTGCGCTTGCTACTGCCTACCTCGGCCTCGAGGACCATGAGCGGGTGTTCGACGCACTCGAGCGTGCGTACGTCGAACGCCGCGGATGGCTTGCCTACCTTCGTGTCGAGCCACTCCTGGACCCGATTCGCCACGATCGGCGGCTCGATGACTTGGCCAAACGGCTGAAGCTCCCGTGAGACCTGCAGCCTCAGCGAACTACCACCACTCCTTGCATGAAGGGATGCGGCTCACAGTGGTAGGGAAAGCTCCCCGCCTGGGCAAAGGTGAAGCTGAACACGTCGCCCGACTCGAGAAGATCCGATCCCCACACGCCCTGATCCGCGGTGGAGGTGTGAGCGGGCTCGTCAGCCGGAGCACAGTTCACCCAGGTTACCGTTCCTCCGGCGACGACGTGTACAGTCTCCGGTTCAAACGAAAAGCCACGAATTGCCACTACGGACGATCCGAGCAGATCCGGTGGTATCGATACGTCGCAGGTCTCAGCCAAGTTTGGACTCGTGGTAACATCGCGTTGAGAGACGCATCCCGCCGCGACGATCATAACGGCCAGCCTGTACCACCGCATTGCGATAGCGCGATAGCGATTCATTGCCCCCCCTCGGTCACGACCACAACTCCTGTCATGAAAGGATGGGGCGTGCAGAAGAAGTCGTAGGTGCCGACGGTGGTAAACGTGAAGCTCCACTTGGCGCCGGGTGGAATGATACCGGAGTCGAAGGCGCCGCTGTTTGCCGTCACTGTGTGGGGCAGCGGGTCCTTGTTCTCCCATGTGATTGTTGTCCCAACCGGAATCTCGATGCGGTCACGTGGGAACCGCATTCCACGAATCACCGTGTTAATTACCAATCCTGTGCGGCTGGGCATCGGTGCCGAGTCCGCGGCTGGCACGGTGGGGGCGACAGGGGTCGGCGGTGTCATGGACGTACTTGGCGGTGATCTTCGGCGACCGCCAAAGAATCGTGCGAGCGTGATCGGTACGGTGAATTCAAAGCCATAACGGATCTCGGTTCCGCCAACCGACAATCCCTGAAGCGTCGCCGTGTTGCCATTGGTAGCCTGGATCGACAGCGTATGTGGCGTATTGGGAAGGGCGATGTGAAGTCCTGCACTCCAGGCAGGCCGCTCGTCTCGGTCGGGCGTCCGATCGCTGAGAGTCGTGACGTCACCCGCTATTGCAACGAACCGGCCAAGGCGGACGGTCGCTCCACCACCTGCCGCGAAGCGAACTTGGCCTTCGTCGTACGGATCCGCTAGCACCCGTGCCACGGCAAGGAGTCTCGCTGGACCGACGCGCTTCGCAAGGGACACCTCACCGTCCACGCCTTCCGACGCAACGTTGTAACCTATCTGGCCGCCAATGTCGACGGGCGCGCCGAGATCCTCGAGGACCGGCTGGAAGCGGCCAAAAAACTCCCATTCGTTGGGAAACTTGGGTGCGAGTGTCGAGTTCGTGGCGTAGTTCACTCCCACCATGAAGCGCCCTGGTAGACCGACACCCATGAGAAACGTCGGAAAGTTCGACACCTTCCGCACCGGGGCATCGCTGACCGAAAACCGATGTAAGAAGTTGAACTGAATCGTCCCAGAGTTTGCCACCCAATCACCCGACACATTCGGCGGACGGTCCAGCAGGGATTGAGCACCCGCCGCGGTGAGCGGAAGGGCTGTGGTTACGACGGCCGCGCACACGATCTTGCGTAAAGTCATCGTACCCTTACCCGACCTTTCTCGCCGTGCAGCGTGCACTCATAGTCATAGTCTCCAGCGCTCGGAAACGTTCTGGCAACGGCGTTTCCAGGCGCGGTGGCTGGGATGCTCCCCCCTGGTGGCGCACTGTCGAACGTCATGTTGTGCGCGGAGCCCCTGACTTCCCAGATGACCGTTCCACCAGGTGCGACCTCCACCGGATCCGGCTCGTAGACGTCTCCGTCGATTATGACGATCGCCGCTTCGGGTGGGACGACGGATATGGCCACGTCCGCCGTGCGGGTCTGTCCATCCGCGGTGAGTGATACCGTAATGACGGTCGATCCCTCGGCGACGCCCGTCACGACGCCGGCAGTGTCGATTGCTGCCACCTCAGGATTGCCACTCGTGAACGTCGGATCCGGCAATCCCGACATGGCCACGCCGTTCTGATCCACCGGCGTCACCGTCAGCATCTTCGTAGCGCCCCGGCGCATCGCCCATAGGCTCGGACTTACGGATAGGGACGTGAAGGTTTGGGGACCATCATTGGGCTCAACCATGACCTGCCCGGTCATGCCATTGTGTCTCGTGCACTCGTATCCATACGTCCCAGCGGTCGTGAACGTCCGTGATACGGCGTTTCCTGGATCCTGATCCGGGATGTTGCCGCCCGGCGGACCAGAGCTGCCAAAGGTCACGTTGTGTACGGCTTCCGAGAACTGCCACGTGACGGTACCTCCTGCTGCTATCGTCACACTCTGGGGATCGAACGAATTGTTGGGCGTCGTCACCGTTTGGTTCCCCGATTGCGCCGTGGTCACCGACACGGTTGCTTGAGCCGTTGCAGTAATCCCCTGGTGCGTGAGCGACGCCGTCACCACAGCGGTACCGCCGCCCGCTCCCGTCACGAGTCCTGTGGGGTCAACGGAACCAATCGAGGGATCAGACGAACTGAACGTGGGCTCCGGAAGTCCCGTCATAGCGTTGCCGAATTGATCGCGCGGAGTGGCCCGAAGCCGCACCGTATCCCCCAGCACGATCGATGGTGTTGCTGGGCTGACGGACAGCGTTGTGAACGTCGATGATCCGGGGGACTCGACAACGATCTCGCCCGACATGCCGGAGTGAATTGTACAGTCGTAGGCGAAGGTGCCAGCGTCGGGAAAAACCCGGTTCACAGCGCTTCCGGTTTGCTGGTCCGGAATATTTCCGCCCGGGGGAGCACGACTGACGAACGTCACGTTATGAACGGCACCGGAAAACTCCCAGGTCACCGTATCCCCCGCCACTACGACCAGTGAGCTGGGATCGAATGAGAGACCGGGCGTCGTAACGGTGTTAGCCGCTCGTTCACCAGAAGTCACCGACACCGTCGCTGATGCCGTGCGGGTGACCCCCCCCGCTGCAAGGGAAGCGGTTATCACCACATCACCTGCGGAAACGCCGGTCACGACGCCGTCGTCATCGACGGTAGCTGTGACTTGGTTGCTCGAGGCGAACGTCGGTCGTGGAAGGCCAGGAATCGTGTTGCCTAGCTCATCTTTTGGCGATGCTACCAGCTGAATGGTCGCCCCGACGGCAATCACGGCGCTCGCGGGCGTGAGCTCGAGTCGTGTAAAGGACAGGTCACCTTCCTCAGGCTCGCCGGTGAGTGCTGCACCGCCTCCACCACATCCGAACAGGACGACGATCCCTCCCAAGATCATCCGCTTCCAGATCATTCGATGCTCCCTGCCGGTCGTTCCATAGCCCGCTTCGAGGCTCTGCACGACACCAGAATGAAGAAATGGCTGTTGATTGGTGACTGAGCCGCGCGTAGCGCACGTGAAATCGTCTGCCGTCACCAAGCGAGTCCGACGATCACGCACAGGGGCAAGGCGTGTGCCTCGAGGGCAGTCGGCCACTCCTTGCTCTTTTGGGAACGTCGAGCAAACCTGTGCCGATTTCGCAGGCACGTTGGGGGTATGCAGTTAGGCCAATGGAAATACCGAACGCCAACGCAAAGATCCACCGCCACGCGTCCTGCATCGCGAGCGAAGCTGTGTGCGTCGTTTCGTGACAACTGCCACGTTTCGGTGCGCCGCTTTGTGCGGGGTTCACTCAACTAGTCCGGTCGCCGGAACTCAACCGGTTGGCTACCTTGAGTCCCATGTCCGGTATCCCTGCAGAACTGCAGTCAGCGCTTTCCGAGCACTACGCCCTGAGCAGGGTGGTGGGTAGGGGCGGCATGGCGACGGTTTACTTAGCCAGCGACGTCAAACACAACCGTGACGTCGCAGTCAAGGTGCTGCGCCCGGACCTGGCCGCATCCATCGGGACCGATCGGTTTCTAAAGGAAATCGAGATCGCAGCAAAGCTCAATCACCCGCACATCGTCCCGCTGTACGATTCCGGCGAGGCCGACGGATTTCTCTACTACGTCATGCCATACCTGGACGGAGGATCACTCCGTTCGGCTTTGAGCCAGTACCAAACGTTCGATCAGGTCCACGCGATCGCGATCACCACCCGCGTGGGCGACGCCGTGAGCTACGCCCACCGGCAAGGCCTGCTGCACCGCGACTTGAAGCCCGAAAACATCCTCTTCTCCGAAGGGCATCCGATGGTTGTGGATTTCGGGATCGCCCGGGCCATCAGCTCGGCCGGTGGAGTCAACCTCACGCGCACCGGATTCCCCCTCGGCACGCCCGGCTACATGAGTCCGGAGCAGGCGGCCGGTGTTCGGGAACTGGACGAGCGCACCGATGTCTACAGCCTCGCCTGCGTGTGCTACGAGATGTTGATCGGTGAGACACCGGGAATGTGGCCCACCGACGAAGCCGTCAAGTTGGGGCGCTTCGTAGATGCCGTGCCGCAGCACCGCGAGCGTCTCGATCGGCTTTCCGGCTCCGTCGAGCTGACCCTCGTCCGGGCTCTCGCAATCCGGCCCGGCGACCGCTACGCGTCCGCAGAGCGTTTTATCGCGGCGTTAAACGAAGCAGCGGGCACGCAGCGCATGTACAGCGACAGCGAGGTCAAGGCGATCGTCAAGCGCGCGGCCGATCTGCAAGTGGAGCGCCCTACGGAACAGGGCGCCCTATCCATGGGAAGCGTTGCCCAGATCGCCGCACAGGTTGGAATCTCCCCTGAACGGGTCCGCGAGGCCGCCAAAGACCTCGAGCGATCGGAGCCGTCGATGCCATCGAAGGTATTCCTCGGCGCGCCGACCGGCCTCCGGATTGAGCGCTATGTCGAGAGTGAGGTGGCCGAGAACGAGTTCCCCATGCTAGTCGAGGAAATCCGCGCAACGCTGCGAGACGTCGGTCATGTGAGCACACTGGGTCGATCTCTCACGTGGAGCACCGCTCGCGTTGGACAGGGGGCTGGCGGTAGGGACATCCACATCACCGTCAGCCCACGCGATGGGCGGACCAGAATACTGGTCGATGAGCGCTTGGGCAACTTTGCGGGCGGCATCTTCGGAGGGATCGTGGGCGGTGGAGGTGGGGGTGGCGGGGGTGCGATGGCCGGGGTTTTCGCTGGAGCACTCCAGTCGCCGGTCGCCGCCGTGGCCGGCGTCGTGATCGCGGTCGGTGGCTCTTACGCTCTCGCGCGATTCATCTATACGCGGACCTTCCGAAAGCGATTTCGCGAACTGGACCAACTCGTCAACCGCCTGGCGGACCATATTCGTCATACCGCGGCGCGCGGCCCTTCCCTCCCATCGGCCAGCCGACCTCGCCTCAACGCCTGAGGCCACCACTCGTTATCTGTCACCTGCGTGGAGCGACTGGCAGCAAGAGATGTGAGGGGCGCCGTGCATCGTGATAGACTCGCTGCCGTGCCTTTATCAGACGTTGTTCCGTCGCGATGGGCGTGCCCGTGTTCGGGTTGGGATCGAAGTGCGGAGCCCGGCTACTCGTGATGTGCACACGGATGCGATGTCCCCGCTTGAAGACGTTGGACGTGAGCATATGGCCCACGCGGATCTGATACACCTCACCTGGCTCCATTAGCCGCTGACGATCGTACCCCTCGCGATAGCGCATTCGCAGGTACCCAGCTTCCGGTCCAAGCACGTTATATGACGCGCCATCGGGATGAACATCGGTGACCATGACGGCAAAATCGGTGTCGAGAGCATCGGACGACACATAGAGTATCGCTTCGATCTCACCGGTGACCTCGAGATCCGACTCGAGTGGATCGCTGGTAAACACCAGAACATCTTCCCGCGCTTCAACCGCTGCCTGATCGAACGGACCCGCGTCTTCGAAATGGCTGTCCCAGACCGGCAAGCGTGGATCGAACGTGTACTCATCCGCTGGCTCGTCGGCGGGAAGGGTCCACGACAAGTGACCGTTTCCGGCGGCGGTTTGCGCGGCACCCCCACTGTGGAAATACAGAGCACGCGTCTCGGCATTCGCAGGAGGCCAGCTTCGCTCAAACCGCCACTCATTGTCTCCCATGACAAAGATCCAAACCGGTGGCTCGTCGTCGATTCCGGTATCGATTCCCTTGAGCCGTTGATCGAACCAGCGCAGGAGCAGATCGTCGAAATCCAAACCAGCGCTCTGCCCAAAATTCTTGCTTCCCGTCTTCACGGTGTGGACGGTGATCGAAGTGTGCTTCCACGGTCCGAGAACGAGTTTCGAATGTTCTCGCGCGGCTTCACTCCCTCCGTGACGCCGGATGCCGTTGAAGCCGCGAACGGCACCAACGGTTCCATAAGTGTTGTCAAACCAGCCACTGACCGTGAGTATCGGGGCGGACATACGGTGAAACTCCGACTCGACGTTTGCGAATCCCCACCAGGCACTGGAATCGGGGTGTGTGAGCCAGTCATAGAAGTACGGAGCGTGCTCTCGTAGCAGCGGAACATCAATCAACGGTCGAAACGCATACCAGCGCCTTCGGACGGGAACCCACTGAGCATAGGCTGAATCGACTTCCCACGGCCCAGCTCGATCGTTGGCGCGCCGCCGCAAGTCGGGCAGGATGAGCGGCATAAACCATTCATACCACGTATGGCTGAAAGCGCCGCCCATGTAGAAGAAGTGATGGCTCGAGGTCGGGGTCATGTCTGGTACGGCGGTAGCGAGATGGGGCGGCCCCTCCGCCAGGGCTAGCCACTGCACATAGCCCGGATAGGAACCACCATAGGTGCCGACCCTCCCATCGGATCTCGGATGACGAGCCACCCACTCAATCGTATCGTATCCGTCCGCCCGCTCTTGAAGGTACGCTCGAAAGACGCCGTCGGATCGATACCGGCCACGCACGTCCACCACGAACACCAGATACCCTCTGCGGACGGCCTTGCCGGGAAACTCGTTACGGCGAAGATGCGAATCCTTTCCATAAGGCGTGCGATAGAGAATGGCGGGAAAGCGGCCGGGGGCATCGGGACGATAGAGCGTGGCCCGTAGCAGGACACCGTCTCGCATGGGAATCTCGACATCATGCTCGACAACGACGTTGTGGTAACGCTCTGCCGCGAAGGATGGCGCTTGAGCGGGCAGCCACCTGGTCGAGAGTGCACAGAGCAAACCCACGATCGAAGGGGAGAGCCACCAGTGACCACGAAGCGACACGCCGTGAAGCACTTTGACCTCCTCGCATTTGACCTGATGACACACGGCAGGCCGGGCGGGCGTTGACCCGATGCCGACGGTCAGTTCTTTAACATCAGAATCGAGCGCAGGCCAGCCCACCCTTGGCCACCGACCCAGCGGGTGGGGGATTACGCGCCGGGGGCGAATCGTACACCTTGAACGCCGGTCGCTGCCGTGGAGGAAGCCTTACATGTCCGTGACGATCGACGACATTCGCAATGCGGCGCAGTTGCTCGAAGGACATCTCCAGCCGACGCCCAATGTTCGGTCACCCAGACTCTCGGAGGTGGCTGGCGCGGAGATCGTCCTCAAACTCGAGAACCTCCATTTCACATCCTCATTCAAGGAGCGTGGCGCCGTCGTGAAGCTACGGTCGTTGGGCGAGGCCGAGCGACGTTCCGGAGTGATCGCGATGTCCGCGGGCAACCACGCACAGGCGGTTGCGCGGCATGCCCAGCGTCTTGGGATCAAGTCGGTGATCGTCATGCCGCGTTACACCCCCACGGTGAAGGTCGATCGCACACGGAGCTTCGGGGCGGAGGTGATGTTGGCCGGTGACGGATTGGACGAAGCCGGTAAGTTTGCGGCCCAGCTCGCGCTCGAGCGGAACCTGCACCTGGTACACCCGTACGACGATGAGCGAATCATCAGCGGTCAGGGAACGGTTGCGCTCGAATTGTTGGAAGCGTTTCCCCAGCTCGACGTACTCGTCATCCCGATCGGTGGGGGCGGACTGATTGCCGGCAACGCTGTCGCTGCAAAGTCCATTCGACCCGAGATCGAGCTTATCGGCGTCGAGACCACACGGTTCCCGTCGATGCGTCAGGCTCTCGAAGGAAAGCCAATTCAGTGCGGCCGCGCGACGATGGCCGATGGTATCGCCGTCAAAGTGCCGGGCAAGCTCACCTTGCCCATCGTTCGAGAACTCGTCGACGACATCCTCTTGGTGGACGAAGACGAGATCGAAGGTGGTGTGTTGCTGTTTTTCGAACGTGAGAAGACCGTGGTGGAAGGAGCCGCCGCGGCGACCCTGGCCGCCGTCCTCAAGCACCGAGACCGATTCACGGGGAGGCGGGTGGGGCTAGTCGTGTCCGGCGGCAATATCGACTTGATGATTCTCTCGTCGATCATGCAACGCGGACTGGTCCGCGCTCGTCGGCTGGTACGCCTTTCGGTTG
Source organism: Gemmatimonadales bacterium (assembly GCA_041577295.1). Taxonomy (GTDB): domain Bacteria; phylum Gemmatimonadota; class Gemmatimonadetes; order Gemmatimonadales; family GWC2-71-9; genus JBDHDH01. The sequence goes on along the minus strand of JBFGJG010000021.1, from coordinate 931 downwards.
AGCTGCGCGATCTCCCTGGTGGACTCGCGGAAGTCACCACGTGTCTCGGTGGGGCGGGCGCCAACATCCTGGAAGTACGCCATCAGCGCGCGTTCACCAGTGTCCGGCCGCCATCCGTCGAGGTCGAGTTCATTTTGCAAACTCGCGGGCACGATCATGTCCAAGAGATCTTGCAGGCCCTTTCGTCGGCAGGACACCCGGCCCACGTTCCCGACGCTCAGATAGGGGTTACCTGGGTCTGAGCGCGCGCTCGGGGAGCTGGAAAGCGCTGTTGCTTGCTGGTGGCGTCCCGGTGTCACGCCAGCGCCCCCCCACACACGTCTCCCGGATCACTTCGTTCCCTGCGCCAAAGACGAGAGCCTCCAGCAACTGATCGGCGCCGACGTCGGCCAAGGTCGGATGGGTGAGATCAACGGTAACGAAGTCAGCGTATTCACCCGGGGCGATGCGACCCGCATCGATCCCGAGCGCGCGGGCACCTCCGAGGGTCGCAGCCTCGAGCAGCGACCGCGCTACGAGACCGTCTCGTGACAGCACGCCGCGCGTCTGGCGGTTGAGCCGCTGACCGTACTCGAGCCACCGCATCTCCTCGACCATGCTGATTCGCTCATTGGAATCGCTGCCGAGGCATAATGGAGCATCCTGTCCCTGAATCGCCCCCAGGTCTGGAATCCCGTCACCGAGGTTTGCTTCGGTAAGTGGGCACGCACATATCCGGGCTCCGTGCTGCACAAACCGAGTCAACTCGGCAGGCGGGCTGTGTGTACAGTGAACGGCTGTGAACTCGGCGCCAAGGTCGAGCGTATCGAGCAACAGCATCAGAGGGCGAGCGCCGTACGCGGCGAGACAGTCTTCCACTTCCCGACGTTGTTCCGCCACGTGCATATGGAACGGGTACCCCCGAGCCCGCGCCTCTGCGTGGATCGCGATG